>NZ_JAFCGW010000009.1:0-211624 GCF_018604485.1 Sphingobium sp. BHU LFT2 | reverse complement strand
AGAGCAGCGGGTCCATGGTCCACTACCCCAAGGTCAGCGCATCAGCAGGGTCTGCGCTGCGCTGTGTGGATGGCTCCACGCAGCCCCTGCTGTCCACGAGCGTGTGACATTTCTAAATGGCAGAGATTGTGACTTCTCTAAATGGCAGGAACAAATCTGCGAAGTGAGGGATCACTAATCGAAGCGTCTCAAGCCGCTTGAACCCCATCAGCGGAGCGCCGCGCCGCGCCGACATCACAGGCGTTCAATAAATGGCCTCCCGTCACCGGCCCCTCCCGCGAAAAGTGCCGCCGATCACGCGATCGGCGGCACTCCGCATTCTGGTGATCGATCATTCGCAATAGACGTTGCCGCGATCGATCTCGCGGCCCAGCGCGCCGCCGACGCCTGCGCCCAGGATCGTGCTCAGCACGCCGGAATCGCCGTCACCCAGCGCATTGCCCAGAACGCCGCCGACGGCGGCACCCACAATCAGGCCGGTCGAGCCATCATTACGGCGGCAATAATAGCGCCCATTACCACCCCGATAGACCCGCGTGTTGCGATCGATGCGATAGCGATCGCGCGAGGAACCGGGGCGATAATGCTGGTCGGGATAAAATTTTCCGCCATGGGAGGCGGAATGCGATGGCTTGCCCGGTGCCGGCGGGCGTCCATTATTATGGGATGGCTTGCCGTGGGATGCGCCAGGACCCGGCCCGCTATTATGGCCCGGCGGTCGGTTGCCCGGACCGTTGCCATTATTGTGCGAAGGCTTGTTCTGCCCATGGCCGGGCGGATGTTGAGCAGTTGCCGCAATCGGGGCCGCGATCACAGCCAAGGCCAATAGCATCGCAAGTTTCCTCATGCCCTTCTCCTTCCGCCGGAACATCCGGTCCGCATCGCATAGGCGCAATGCGCAACGGCCTTTGAGCACGAGAGTTCCGCCTTTTCATTGCAGGATCAAAACAAAAAAGGGCGCTGCCATCGGCGACGCCCTTCCCCGTTTCTCGCCTGTGGTCGCGCCTCAGCTCAGCGCGCCATGGCAATGCTTGTATTTCTGACCCGAACCGCAGGGGCACAGCGCATTGCGGCTGATGTCGAGATTGGCGAACTCGCCCGCCGCGACATTGTCCACCGGGGCGCGCGGAATGGTGGTGGTGATCCCCGCCAGCTGGCTGCCATCGATATCCGCGCTGTTATCCTCGCCCGAGAAGGGGTCGATATGGGTGGTGATGAAGTCCGGCAGCACCGGCAGGTCGAACTGCGGCTGCGGCGCTTCCATGCGGAACTGCACCCGCGCGATCGAGCTGGTCACGTCCTCGCGGATATTTTCCAGCATGCGCTCGAACAGGGCGAAGGCTTCCTGCTTATATTCGTTGATCGGCGTCTTCTGCGCATAAGCGCGCAGATGGACCACCTGGCGCAGCGCGTCGAGCGTCGAGAGATGCTCCTTCCAGTGATGGTCGAGGCTCTGGAGCATGATGCTCTTCTCGATCATGTGCCAGTCGGCCGCTTCGACTTCCTGCGTCTTCTCGGCAATGGCCGCGTCGGCCAAGCCTGCAAGCCGTTCTTCGATCATTTCCGGATCGACCGCATCCTCGGCCAGCCAGGCGTCGAAATCGGGCTCCAGGCCCAGCACTTCGGCGGTGCGCAGCTTCAGCCGCTCCATATCCCACTGTTCGGGATAGGTGCCCGGCGGACAGGATGCGCCGACCAGGTCATTGACCGTCTCATGGCGCATGTCGGTGACGACATCGTCCACCGTTTCGGCGTCCATGATGTCGCTGCGCTGCTCGTAGATCACCTTGCGCTGGTCGTTCATGACATCGTCATATTCGACGACCTGCTTGCGGATGTCGTAGTTGCGGGCCTCGACCTTGCGCTGGGCGGTCTCGATCGCCTTGCTCAGCCACTTGGACGGGGGCAGTGCCTCGCCATCCTCCAGGTTGGAACGGATCATCTTGGCGAACATCGTGTCCGGGCCGAAGATGCGCATCAGGTCATCGTCGAGGCTGAGGTAGAAGCGCGACAGGCCGGGGTCGCCCTGACGGCCCGAACGGCCGCGCAGCTGATTGTCGATGCGGCGGCTTTCGTGCCGCTCGGTTGCCAGCACGAACAGGCCGCCGGCGGCCAGCACTTCCTGCTTCTCCGCCTCGATCTCGACTTCGATGCGGGCGATCGCCGCGTCACGCTCCGGGCCTTCCGGCATATCACGCAGTTCGTCCTCGACGCGCATCTCCAGATTGCCGCCCAGCTTGATGTCGGTGCCGCGGCCAGCCATGTTGGTGGCGATCGTCACTGCGCCCTTGCGGCCTGCCTGGGCCACGATATGGGCTTCGCTCTCGTGGAAGCGGGCGTTCAGGACCGCATGCTTGACGCCTTCCTGATTGAGGAATTCCGACAGCATTTCCGACTTTTCGATCGACACGGTGCCGACCAGCACCGGCTGACCCTTTTCGGCATGTTCCTTGATGGTGCGCGCAATGCCCCGGAACTTGTCTTCCAGATTCTTGTAGAACGTGTCTTCCTCGTCGACGCGCTGCACCGGCCGGTTGGTCGGGATGGTGACGACGTTCATCTTGTAGATTTCGTAGAATTCGGTCGCTTCGGTCGATGCGGTGCCGGTCATGCCCGAAATCTTGGGGTACATGCGGAAATAATTCTGGAAGGTGATCGACGCCAGCGTCTGGTTTTCCGGCTCGATCTGGACGCCTTCCTTGGCTTCGACCGCCTGGTGCAGGCCGTCCGACCAGCGACGACCATCCATCATGCGACCGGTGAATTCGTCGATGATGACGACCTTGCCGTCCTTGACGATATAGTCGATGTCGCGGCGGAACATCACCACCGCGCGCAGCGCCTGGTTGACGTGATGGACGACCTGGGTGTTCTCGAAATCGTAGAGATTATTGCCCTGGAGCAGCCCGGCGGCCTCCAGCAGGCGCTCGATCTTCTCGGTGCCGTCTTCGGTCAGCGTGATCGTGCGCTGCTTCTCGTCCTTCTCATAATCCTCCTCGACCAGCTGCTTCACGATCGCGTCGACCGCGACATACAGCTCCGACTTGTCGTCGGTCGGACCGGAAATGATCAGCGGCGTGCGCGCTTCGTCGATCAGGATCGAATCGACTTCGTCGACGATCGCATGGTTGAACGGGCGCTGGACCATCGCACCGCGATCGAACTTCATGTTATCACGCAGATAATCGAAGCCGAGTTCGTTGTTGGTCGCATAGGTGATGTCGGCATTATAGGCCTCGCGGCGCTGGTCTTCCGACAGGTTGGGCACGATCACACCAGTGGTGAGGCCCAGGAAACGATAGACCTGCCCCATCCATTCGCAGTCGCGGCTGGCCAGATAGTCGTTCACGGTGACGACATGGACGCCCTTGCCTTCAAGCGCGTTCAGATAGGTGGCGAGCGTCGCCACCAGTGTCTTGCCTTCGCCGGTGCGCATTTCGGCGATTTCGCCGCGATGCAGGACGATGCCGCCGATCATCTGGACGTCGAAGTGACGCATGCCCAGCACGCGGACCGACGCTTCGCGGACGGTCGCAAAAGCTTCGGGCAGAAGGCCGTCCAGCGTCTCGCCATTGGCCAGGCGCTCACGGAAGCGCGCCGTCTGGTTCACCAGTTCATCATCGCTCATCGCCTGGATCGTCGGTTCGAAGGCGGCGATCTGGTCGATGACCTTGCCCAGCGATTTCACATAACGTTCGTTGGACGATCCGAAGATAGACTTGGCGAGTGCGCCGAACATGCAAATTCCTGACAATGAGGGGGCCATGGGTCCAACGGACACATGGGCAGATATGCGCCGCGATTTAGGCACGGCACAGCCGATAGTCAATCAATGCGACGGACTGTCGCACGGCTGTAACGGCTTTGCCCGATGCGGTTTTGCCGTAGCCGCGCCGTCCTGCCGTCGTGCAGGCGCGACGCGCCGCCGAAAATATTTTGCGTTTGGGCGCACGCCGCCGCAAGAGCGCCACGACAACAAGGGTCGCAAACAGGGTGTATCGTTCCATTTCCATGGCGCCGTCGCGCCGATTGCGCCTGCCTCTGGCGGCGCTGCTGGTCAGCGCATTGATCGGCTGGTTCCTGATCGCCGCGATTGCGGCGCCCTTCGATCATGACGAAAGCCAATATGTCGCCGGTGCCTATTTCAGCGGGCATGCGGTCATGTTTCGCGATTTTCTTTATCTTCAGCCGCCGCTGCACGCCTGGGGGCTGGCACCGCTGAGCCTGATCGCATCGGGCCATATGGTACTGGCGATGCGCCTTGCCACCGCCGTCATGGCGCTCGCGACGCTTGCGCTCATCTGGGCGGCCCAGCGTGCGGCAGGCATATCCCGCTCCAGCGCTACCCTGGCCATGCTACTGATGGCAGCAACAGCCGCGTTCCAGTTCAGCGGCTCCGTGGTCCGCAACGATATGCTGGCGACCCTGCTGGCCTCTGCCGCAATGCTGCTGACCTTGCTTGGCCTGCGTCATCGCTCGGACCGCCACTGGCTTGGAGCCGGGATCCTCTACGGCCTTGCCATCGCGACAAAGCTCAATTTCGCCCCGCTCGGCGCGACCGTCGGCCTGTTCGTCATCGCCAGCGGCGGCCGGCACGCTATTCGCGCCGCCCTGTTCCTGGCACTCGGCGCGCTGCTGGGCATGGCGCCCATGGCCATCGCCTGGATATCAGGGCGCGACAGCTTTCTGTACGGCGTCCTGACCTATGGCATGACCGCGCCCCACGCCTGGTATGCCGCCAACGGCGCAGCGCAGGAACTGGCGACGACGGAAAAGCTGCGCGACCTGGTCAAATATCTCTGGAAGGGCCCAGCCCTTGCCGCTTTGCTGTTGCTCATCGCCAACTGGATCGCGACCCGTGGCCGCATGCGCTCATCCGGGCGCCGGCTGGCGATCTGGATGAGTGCCGGCGCGCTGATCGGCGCCGCGCTGCCGACCCCGACGCAATTGCAATATCTGATGCCGCTGCTGCCGCCGCTCGCCCTTGCCCTCGGCTATCTGCTCGACGACGCCCGTCACTGGCGGCCGCTGCGGCGCAAGGCGATGCTGGCCCTGCTCTGCCTGGCAACGATCCCCGGCCTCATCCCCTCGATCCGGGATCTGGTGACGGCCGCCCGTGCCGCCTCTCCGCTGCTGGCCGCGCAGGCCAATGCCCATTGGCTGGGCACGACGGTGCGCGCCGCGGGCGGCGCCGATATCCTGACCCTCGCGCCGCATCTCGCGATCGACAGCGGCCTGACGCTCGATCCGCGCCTGGCGACCGGCCCGTTCGTCTATCGCACCGGCTGGACGCTCCGCCCCGAGCAGGCGCGCCGGCTCCATGCGCTGACGCCTGCCACCCTGCCGGACCTGGATCGCGCCATGCCGGTAGCGATCCTTACCGGCTATGAAAATGGCACGCGCAAATTGCCGCTGCGCCCTGACGACGGTCTGGACAATTACGCCCGCCGCCATGGCTATCGCATGGTCCCGATGCCCGATGGCGTCGGGCGCCTCTATCTGCGGGACTAGCGCCCGATCGGGCCATTGACGCAAGGGGGGATTTCGCTCATGCCGCGCCCCATGACCGACCGTTCCCCGCTCGCCCCCGCCGCCTTCCCCGCCCTGCCCGCCATTGCCGGCGTGACATTGCGTGTCGCAAAGGCGCGATACAAGAATTGGGACCGGTGCGACCTCACCTATGTCGAGCTGGACGCAGGCACGGCGGTCGCCGGCGTGACGACGCAGAGCAAATGCCCCTCGCCAGAGGTCGAATGGTGCCGCGACGCCATCCCGATGGGCCAGGCCCGCGCCGTCGTCGTCAATGCCGGCAACGCAAACGCCTTCACCGGCCATCGCGGCCGCGCCGCTGTCGAGGCGATCGCGGCCAAGGTGGCCAATCACCTTTCGTGCCAGCCCTCCAATGTCTTCGTCTCTTCGACCGGCGTGATCGGCGTGCCGCTGCCGATCGACAAGGCCGAGGCGGGCCTGGAAGCGGCCTTCGTCGCCGCGCCCTGCGGTTGGGAGGATGCGGCCAAGACCATTGGCACGACCGACACCTACGCCAAGGGCGCCCATGTCTCGGCGATGATCGGCGACACACGCGTCGATCTGGTCGGCATCATCAAGGGATCTGGCATGATCGCGCCCGACATGGCGACGATGCTCGGCTATATCTTCACCGACGCTGCGATCGATCCGGGGCTGCTGCAGCAGATGCTGTCGGCTGCCAACAAGCGGACCTTCTCCTGTATCACCGTCGACAGCGACACCTCGACCAGCGACACGGTGCTAGCCTTCGCCACCGGTAAGGCCGGCAATGCCCCGCTCGCGTCGATGGAAGATGCCGGCGCCGACGCCTTCGCCGCCGCGCTCTCCGACCTCTGCCGCCAACTCGCCCATCTGGTCGTGCGCGACGGTGAAGGCGCGAGCAAGTTCATCGAAATCACGGTCGAGGGCGCCGAAAGCGACGCCAGCGCCCATCGCATTGCCCTCTCCATCGCCAATTCGCCGCTGGTGAAGACCGCGATCGCCGGCGAGGACGCCAATTGGGGGCGCGTCGTCATGGCCGTCGGCAAGGCCGGCGAACCGGCCGAGCGCGACAAGCTCGCCATCCGCTTCGGCGCGACCCAGGTGGCGGCCGGCGGCCTAGCGCTCGACGGCTATGACGAGGCACCGGTGACGGCGCATCTCAAGGGGCAGGACATCGTCATCGGCGTCGATATCGGCCTGGGCGAAGGCCGCGCCACGGTGTGGACCTGCGACCTGACCCATGGCTATATCTCGATCAACGCGGACTATCGCAGCTAAGGGGACCGGCGCATGATGGTGGAACTGCATGATCCCGTCGTCGCGCTGATGCGGCAAGTGGGGCGCGACATCGTCATGCCCCGTTACCAAAATCTGGCGGCGGAAGAGATTAGCGAGAAGGCAGCGAACGACTTCGTCACCATCGCCGACAAGGAAAGCGAGATCCGGCTGGCCGAAGGGCTGGGCTCGATCCTGCCCGAAGCCGGGGTCATCGGCGAGGAAGCCTGCGCCGCCGACCCGTCGATCCTCGACCGTGCCGGCGACGGCCTAAACTGGATCATCGACCCGATCGACGGCACGGGCAATTTCGCGTCGGGCAAGCCGCCCTTCGGCATCATGATCGCGCTCGCCGACAATGGCGCGACCCTGGCCGGCTGGATCCTCGATCCGTTGACCGGGCGGTTGTGCCATGCGACGCTGGGCGGCGGCAGCCATGTCGATGGCGAACGGATCATGGCGAAGGAAAGCGACGGCGCCCTGCCTATCGCGGCCATCTCCACCATCTTCATGGAGGCGGCGGAACGGGCCGAGATGGAGCGCAAGTCGCAGGCCATTTTCACCATGGTGGACATTCCCCGCTGCGCCGCCGAGCAATATCCCCGGCTGGTGCTGGGCCAAAATGACGTGTCGATCTTCGCGCGCGTGCTGCCCTGGGACCATGCTGCCGGCACCCTGTTTGTCAATGAGGCGGGGGGCTGCTGCCAGCGGCTCGACGGCAGCGCCTATCGGGTCGGTGAACAGCGCCGGGGCCTGATGGGCGCATCCTCACCGCGCCTGTGGGATCTGGCGGCCAAGACCTATTATGCCTGACCGAAGGAAGACCGAACATGCTGACGATCTGGGGCCGCCTCAATTCGCATAATGTGAAGAAGGTCGCCTGGTTCGCACAGGAAATCGGCCTGCCCTTCGTTCGCCATGATGTCGGCATGGAACATGGCATGTCCGACGCCTATCTGGCGATGAACCCCAATCGCCTGATCCCGACGATCGAGGATGGCGATGTCGTGCTGTGGGAATCCAACGCGATCCTGCGCTATCTTGCCCATCGCTATGCGCCGGAGGAGATCTATCCTGCCGACCCGGCATTGCGGGCGCAGGGCGACAAATGGATGGACTGGCAATTCAGCTTTGCCGACGCCCAGCGCGACGCCTTCATCCAGTTGGTACGACGCCAAAGTGGACAGCGAAATTTACAGGTGGTCGAGACATCCGCGCAGGCGTCCGGCGCGGCGATGACGATCCTCGACCGGGCGCTGGCGGATCAAGAATGGCTTTCGGGTGTCAATTTCGGTGTCGCGGATGTGCCTATGGGTGTCTACGCCCATACCTATTTCACGCTCGACATGCCGCGGCCCACCCTGCCGCATCTGCGCGCCTGGTATGACCGGCTGCGCGAAAAGCCGGCCTATGCCGAACTGGTAATGATCCCGCTCAGCTAATAAAAAGGGACGGCAGCCCGGCTGCCGTCCCTTTTTTAGATTTACCAGCGACTTAGAGGACGCTTTCGATCCAGCCCTTGAGCGCGCTCTTGGGTGCGGCGCCGACCTTGGTCGCGGCGACTTCGCCATTCTTGAACAGGATCATCGTCGGGATGCCGCGCACGCCATACTGGCCCGGCGCATCGGGATTTTCGTCGATGTTGATCTTGGCGATCGTGACCTTGTCGGCCAGTTCCTCGCTAATCTCTTCCAGAGCCGGGCCGATCATCTTGCACGGGCCGCACCATTCGGCCCAGAAGTCGACAAGGACGGGCTTGTCGGCGTCGATCACGTCCTGCTTGAAGCTGACATCGGTAACTGCCTTGGTGGCCATAACTGCAAACTCCTTAAGTTGGTCAATATCTAGGATGGCTGCGCCCGCTGCTCAACGGGTCACAGCAGCAAATATTGCTGCGTGGGCGAAAAGCCCGGCTTGTAGGGCGCCAGTTGCGCCGCCGGCAACGGGATGAGCCTCGCTGCACTGGTGTAGAGCAAAGCCGCCTCCACCCTGCGGCCGGAGAAGATCACTTCCAGCGCGGCGACATAGGCGGCCATCTGCCGGACATGGGCGACCGGCACCTCCTCCGCATCGCGCGGCGTCATCCGCCCGGTCTTGAAATCGACCAGCTGGACCCGGTCCGCCTCGACCCGCAGCCGGTCGACGGTGCCGGCAATCACCGCTTCGCCGACCACCGCGGCGATCGGCGCTTCGGCCAGCGCGCCCGGCGCGAACAGCGCGGCGAAATGTGGATCCTCGATCACCCGCAGCGCATGATCGATCACATCCCGGCGCAGAGTGGCATCCCCTGCCCCCTGCTGCTCCAGCCAGCGTTCCGCCCCCTCGCGACGCCGCTCGACCGGCAGGTCGGGCAGGCGCTGGAACAGGGCATGGAGCCAGCGACCGCGCTCGGCCGCCTGGCGCATCGCGGCGGTGGGCGGCGGATTGGGCACGTCATCCTCGACCGGCGCGGAGGGCGCCAGTGGCCGGGGTGGACGCTGTTCCGCCGGCGCCTGCGCGCGCAGCCAGTCCGGCTCGACCACCACAGGCTTGTCTTCGGCGCTTTCCAGCTGCGTGGCCTTGGGCGTCAGGGCTTCCGTCCCGCGCCAGCGACGGCGGGCACCCCAGAGCGGATCGGCCTCCCAGTCGCAACCCATGTCGACCATCGCCGCATCGACCGCGCCATACCAGCTTTGCGGCTTCACCTCGCCCTTGGCCCTTGGCCCGAGCGATCCGGCGACGATCAGTTTCTCCTCGGCGCGGGTCAGTGCGACATAGAGAAGGCGCCAATGCTCCTCCCGTTCGACCGCGGCGGCATCGGCCGCGACGTCGCCGATCGGCCCCAGTCGCTCGCCCTTGCGCGGGGCCAGGATCGGCAGGCCGTTCCATTCGAGCGAATCCATGCGGTTGCCGGCATCGGGATCGAGACAGGCATCGGCGAGAATGACGATCGGCGCCTGCAATCCCTTGGCGCCATGCACGGTCAGCAGCCGCAGCGCATCGCCCTGCGCCGCCGCGTCGCGGACGATTTCGACTTCGCCGCGATCGAACCAGTCGATGAAGCGCTGGAGCGAGGGATGGTCGTCCGCCTCGAAGCCGAGCGCGGCGTTCAGCAATTCCTCGATCGGGTCGGCCGCTTCCGCGCCCAGCCGCTCGATCAGCCGGCGGCGGCCGTCCATCGGTCCGGACAGGATCGCTTCCAGATAGCGATAGGGGGTGGTGAAGTCCGCCTGCCCCAGCAATTGGCGCAGCGGCAGCAATTGCGCATCGTCCAGCCGCTGGAGCAGATGACGCCACAACCCGCCCTTGCGCCCGATCGCCCGCTCCATCAGTTTGTCCTGGGTCCAGCCGATCAGCGGCGACACCAGCAGGGCGGCAAGGTTCAGGTCATCGTCGGGCTGCACGGCAAAGCGCAGCGCGGCCAGCAGGTCACGGACCGCCAGCGGCGCATTGAGGCGCAGGCGGTCGATCCCGGCGACCGCGACCTTTTCCTCATAAAGCCGCGCAACGATTAGCCGCGCGAGCTCGCTGCGGCGGCGGACCAGGATCATGATGTCGCCGGGGCGGACCGGGCGCCCCCGCGCCTCCAGCATCATCTTGTCGTCGATCCATTGCCGGATCTGGCGCGCGATCTTGCCGGCCAGTTCCCTTTCCTGATCGGCGACCCAATCCTCCTCGCCTTCGACCTCGTCGGCCAGCCCCGCGATCGTCGGTTTCCACAGCAGCACGTCGCCCGGATGCCGATTGGCGCTGATATGGCGCACCTCGCCATCGGACAGGCCCAGCGACTGCGCCCGCAAGGTGGCAATCGTCCGGTCGACCAGATCCAGCACCGGCGGGGTCGAGCGGAAGCTGCGATCGAGCGACAGGTCGTGGAAGACATGGCCAGCCATATCGGCATGGCGAGAAAAGACCATCTGCGCGGCGGCGAAGGCCTGCGGGCTGGTGCCCTGGAAGCCGAAGATCGCCTGCTTGAAATCGCCCACGGTGAAGATGGTGCGGACCTTGTCGGCCTTGGCACCGTCACCAGCGAAGAACTCGGCGGCCAGCGCGCCGACGATCGCCCATTGGTGGACATTGGTGTCCTGCGCCTCGTCGACCAGGATGTGGTCGATCCGCTGGTCCAGCTTGTAGCGGATCCATTCGGCGATCCCCTCCTTCTGGAGCAGGGAGGCCGTGCGCGCGATCAGGTCGTCGAAATCGACCGCGCCGGCGAGCCGCTTGGCTTCGTCATAGGCGCGGGCATAGGCGCGGCCGGCATGGAGCGCGCGGGCCAGCAGCGCGGCATAATCGGCCTGAAGCTTGACCCCGATCAGCTCGGCGCAGCGGGCATGGAGCCGTGCCGTGGCCTCGCCATAGCCGTCGATCGGCGGCACCCAGCCCTTGGCGGAAATGAGGTCGCCATCCGCCTTCGCCCAGGCGCTGTGCAGGTCGGTCAGGGTCACGGCGCGGGCTGCGGGATCGCGGCTGCGCCACGCGGCGATCCGGTCGCAGCGTTCCAGCGCCCGGCCCGTACCCCAGTCGGCATTAGCCTGTGCCACCCAGGCCAGGCTGCGCATGTCGAACATGTCGTCGCTGCACTGGTCCGCCAGCCAGGCATCGATATCACCTTCGGGCAAGCCCAGTTCGCGCGCCAGCCAGGGACCGATGTCGCCGGGCAAAGCGGTCAGCGCCGGCAGGCGTGCGGCACAGCGCAGCAGGAAAGCCTCAGCTGCGCCCTCGCCCAGCCGCAGGCTGAGCGCCTGCAAGGCATCGATCAGGTCACCGTCGCCCAGTTCCTCGGCCCGGATGACCATGTCGGCCAATGTCTGGCGGGCCAGCACACCCTGTTCGCGCGCGTCGAGCGGGCGGAAGCCGGGGGCGAGGTCCGCCTCCAGCGGGAAGGAGGCGAGCAATTGCTGGCAGAAGCCATGAATAGTCTGGATGCGCAGGCCGCCACCGGTCGATTCCAGCACTTCGGCGAACAGGCGCCGGGCGCGGTCGCGCGCCTCCGGGCCGCTCTCTTCGCCGAGCGCCTCCAGATCGTTGAACAGGTCGCGTTCCTCGGCCTGCACCCAAGTGGCGAGCCGATCATGGATGCGGTCGGCCATTTCCGCCGCGCCGGCCTTGGTGAATGTCAGACACAGGATATTTTCCGGGCGCACCCCCTGCAGCAGCAGGCGGAAGACGCGCGCGGTCAGCACATGGGTCTTTCCGGTGCCGGCGGAGGCCGACAGCCAGACATGGGCGTCGGGCGCGGCGGCCAGCGCCTGCGCGCCGGCCAGCGGTTGCAGCGGACTGGAGCCTTTAGCCATCGTCGCGCCCATACCATTCCTCCAGCCGCATCAGCTGGTCATAATCGCCATAATTGGCCACTTCCGGATTGACCTGCGCGGCGAAGGGCGCGGTGCCGGTCAGCCAGGTTTCGGCCGCGTCGCGAAACTGGTCATAGACGAAGGCGGTGAAATCGGCGGTGACGATCTTGTCGCGCTTGCCCATCGGATCGACCGGGCTCTCGCGATAGCCGAAAGCGTCGCCCTTCTTGGCCAGCGACCAATATTCGAAACTGCCCGCCACCCGCGCGCCGGCCACGCCGGGAAAGGCGCCATCGGCGGATTCGGCGATCAGGCCGAGCAGGCCCAATTGCAACGCATAACCGCCGCGCACCTGCCGCGCGCTGGGCGGCTTGCCGGTCTTGTAATCGACGATGCCGATGCTGCCGTCGGGCATCCGGTCGATGCGGTCTGCCTTGCCGGTCAGCAGCACGCCGGCAATCTCCGCCTTGCCCTCGGTCTCGACCGCCAGGATATGGCGACCCGCGGCCTGATCCTTCGCCACTTCGGCCGCGATCCAGCGGATCGCCTCGATCAGGCGCGGCTGCCACAGCGCGCGCAGCAGCGGATGGACATCAGGCCGGGCGAACATGGCGCGGGCGCGCGCCTCCAGATCGGCCGGATCGCGGCTGCCACCCTGCGCCCAATGCTCCAATATCTCATGCACGACCGTGCCGCGCCAAGCCGGCCCGGCATCCGCATCGACCGGATCGAGGCGATTGAGCTTCAGGATGCGCCGGGCATAGAAAGCGAAGGGGTCGGCCTTCAGCCGGTCGACATCGGTAACCGGAATGCGGGTCGGCCGGGCGGCGAGCGGCGGCACCGGCGCGGGGCGCGCGGACGGCCGGTGGCTGGGCGGCAGGTCCAGCGCATCGGCCAGCAGGCGATAGCGATCGGCGGCTTTCCATTGTGGCCCCGCCATTGCCTTCAACCGCAGCCAGAAGCGCGAGGCGATCGCCGGGCCGCCGCTGCCGCGCCGGGCACGGGTGATGAGGACATGCGGGGCGCCGAGCGCGCTCGCAAAATCATGCGCGGCAAGGCCGATCCGGGTTTCCAGGCCCGGCAAGCCCAGCTCGCGGCGAATGCGCGGTGCCAGCCAGGGATCGGGCGAAGGCAGGCCTGGCCAGCTGCCTTCGTTGAGGCCGCCCAGGATCATCAGGTCTGCCTGCACCAGTTGGGCCTCGACCAGACCCAATATGGCGATGCGCGGATGGCCGCCCTGCGGCGGGCGCACCGACACGCCGCCCAGCATATGGTCGAGCAGTGCGGGCAAGGAGCGGATATCGGCCTGGCGCGGCCCTTCGGTCGCGGCGGCCTCCATCTCGGCGAACAGGTCGGCGGCGGCATGGCCCTGATGCCCGGCCCAGAGCGCGTCGTTGGTCAGCGCCCCGGCCTGTTCGCGCACGGCCGCCAATTGCCCGGCCAGATCGGGCGCGAGCGCGAAGGCGGCCTCCAGCGGTTCGAGCAGATCGCGCGCCCAGGGCCACCAGGCGCGGGCCTGCGCACGTAGCTCCTTCTGCCGGTCCTCGCCCTCACGCGCTTCCAGCAGCAGGTCGATGCCGCGCAGCCCCGCCTGCGGCCGCGGCCCCCGCAGCAGCAGATCGAGCTGACGCACCCCCTCCAGCCAGGGCAGGCGCATTTCGCCGCGCATCACCAGCGGATGCTTGAGCAGGGTCAGGAGCGCGACCGGCGCAAAACGCTCGGCTGCGGCCTCCGCCATCGCGATCAGCAGCGTGCCGGGCGGGAGGCGGGAGAGCGGCTGACCAGCGGAATCGTCGGCCTCTATGCCCCAGCGGCGCAGATGGGCGGAGACGCGCACTGCCAGTTGCCGGTCGGGCGTCACCAGCGTGGCGGTCCGCTCGGGCGTTTCCAGCGCCTCGCGCAATGCGATGGCGATGGCCTGCGCTTCCTCGCCCGGCGTTGCCACCTCCAGCGCCTCGACCCCGGCAAGCGAGCGATCGGCGGTCTTGAGGTCGCGCCAGCGACTGGTCAGGCGCGGCGGCAGCATCGCGTTGGAAATGTTGCGGCCGCGCACGGCGCGGGCATCATGTTCACTGCCCCAGCGCCACTGGGCGACATCCTCGCGGCTGGCGCTCATCCGGTCGAGCAGGCGCTTCAAGGCATATTGGGGATGGGTCTCATGTCCCGCAGCGCTGCGGCCGGTGACGGGATCGGGCGGGAACGGACCGATCGCGGCCCAGGCGTCCTCGTCCAAATTCTGGTCGAGCCCGGCGAACACCACCTGGCCGTTGGGCAACTCGGCGATCCGCCGCAGCAGCCCCGCGATCGCCGGCGCGGTGGCGCTGATGCCAGCCGCGACGATGAAGCCCGGTGGTGGCGCTTCGCTCCAGCGCGCTGCGACCCGGTCGAACAACCGATTGCGCCGGTCGGCCAGGTCAACGAGGCCAAGCCGCGCCAGTTCGGCCGGCCAGCGGGCAATCAGGATGGAGAAGAGGTCGAGCGATTTTTCCCAATGGCTCGACAGCCCCTCGATCAGGTCGAGCTTCGACAGCGCATCGAGGGGCACCCGCTCCACCTGCATCTGGTCGAGCACGGCGCCGAGCGCCTGCCCCAGTTGCAGCGCCTGGCCGGCATCGGCCGCGCCACCAGCATCCTGGACCATGCGCGCCAGGATCATCTGTCGTCGCATCGGCGGGATGGCCGCGGGAACGGCATCGCCCTCCCAAAGCGGATCGAGCGCGCCCCCCACTTCCTCGCCCAGTTCCGGATCGCCCAGCGCGACCAGACGGGGCAGCAGCAAACCGCCTTCAGCCCGACGGACAAAGGCGTCGCTCACGGCACGGACGGCGCGATTGCTAGGCAACAGGATCATGCCCTGCGCCAGGCGGATGGGATCGCTCCCCTGCTGCGCCAATATGCCGGCGACCAGCGCGTCGGCGAAGGCGCGGTGCGCCGGGATGGTGTACAGCGCCGGCTTGGCTCGATCACCCATGGGCGATCATCGACTCCACGACGGGAATGGCCTGCGGCGTGCCCACGTCGAACCATAACCCCTGATGCACCGCGCCATAGAGGCGCCCGGCCTCGATCGCACGGTTCCAGAAGATGTTCGTTGAAAAGACATCCGCTGGCGGATCGACCAGGAGGCGGGGCGACAGGATCTGCACGCCGGTGAAGACGAACGGCGCGACATGAGCCGTCTTGCGCCGGGTCAGGCGGCCATTGGCATCCATATGGAAATCGCCCGGCCCGCTATGGCAATTGGCCCGCGCCAGCGGCACCAGCAGCAGCAGCGCGTCCATCCGTTCGGGATCCCATAGCCGCTGCATCATGCCCAGCGTCTCGGCCGGACCATCAATCCAGAGATTGTCGCTATTGGCGCAGATGAACGGCTTGTCGCCGAGCAGTGGCTTGGCGTGGATCAGCCCTCCGCCGGTTTCCAGAAGCTTGGCCCGCTCGTCGGAAATGCGGAAGTCCATGTCCTTGCGCGTCCTGAGATGCGCCTCGACTGTATCAGCGAGATAATGGACATTGACCACCACCGTCTTGATCCCACCAGCGGCCAGGCGATCGAGCGCATGGTCCATCAGCGCCTTGCCGGCGACTTTCACCAGCGGCTTGGGACGGGTCGCCGTCAGCGGGCGCATCCGCTTGCCGAGTCCTGCTGCCATGAGCATGGCGGTATCGATCATGCCTGGGCAAACTCCTCGAGCGCATGATGACGCTTGTCGGCAGGGATATTGGCGTCGAACCAGGCCTTGACCGGCGCCAGCGCCGGATGGGCGAGATCGCGTTCCAGCAGCCCCCACATGCGCGGCAGATAGGACAGGTAGCGTGGCTTGTGGTCGCGCTTCCACAGGCGGGTGAAGATGCCGATGATCTTGGCGTTGCGCTGGGCGCCGAGCACCGCATAGGCGGCGTCGAAATCGGCCGGCGGATTGGCGACCGCATGATAATGGGCCAGCATCGCCGCCTCCAGTTCCGGCGACACGTCGCGCCGGGCATCCTGCAACAGCGAAACGAGATCATAGGCCGGGTGGCCGGCCAGCGCGTCCTGGAAATCGAGCAGGCCCAGGCCGCGTACCTCGGGCCGGTCGATCAGCATGATGTTTTCGGCATGATAGTCGCGCAGCACGGTGACGACCGGGCTTGCCGACTGTTCGGCGATCGGCAGTACCGCGTCCCAGGCTGCATGATAGGCGTCGGCATCGACGTCCAGCCCCAGCGCCGGGCAATACCATTCGGTCAGCAGCCCGACCTCGCGCTGATAGACCGCGCGGTCGTAAGGCGGGACATCCGCTGCGGGCAGCTTGTGCAGGTCGGCCAGCAGATCGATCGCGCGGCGATAGACCGCCAGTTCGCCTGCCGGATCCTGCTCGACATGTTCCTTCAGGCGCTCGTCGCCAAAATCCTCGATCAGGACCAGCCCCTGCGTCAGATCCTGTGCCAGGATCGCCGGCGCGGCAAAGCCCTGACCCAGCAGATGCTGCGCAATCGCAATGAACGGGCGCGGATCTTCATGCGGCGGCGGCGCGTCCATCAGCACGGCACGGCGACCGCCGTCGACCACGCGGAAATAGCGACGGAAGGACGCATCGCCGGCAAGCGGAACGATGGCGGCGCCATCCCAACCCGCCTGTGTGAGGAAAGCGGGGGCGGTTGCGGGGGGGATCATATCTGTGACCATCGATCCGTCCAAGCGTCGGGCACGCGCGCTGTCAAGCGCCGTGCGCCATCCGGCTCGATCATGATGGTCAGAAACAGGGCGTGCGACCAGAGCCCATCGCCCAGCCTGTCGGGCCATTCGATGATCAGCAGGCTGTCCTGCAGATATTCGTCCAGCGCCAGCTCGGCCGCTTCCTCCGCATCATCAAGCCGGTAGAGATCGACATGGGCGACCGGCAGGCGGACATCGGGAATGTCATAGGGCTGGACGATCGCGAAGCTGGGGCTGGGCGCCTCCCCCTCCAGGCCAAGCCCCTCCAACAGGCCGCGCGCCAACGTCGTCTTGCCGGCGCCGAGGCCGCCTTCCAGCGCGATGACGTCACCGATGCGGACATGGCCCGCCAGTCGTCGGCCCAGATCGAGCTGGGCGCTCTCGCCCTCCAGGATCATATCCAGTTCAGCCACGGGGCAGCTCGATCACGACCATCGTTCCCTGCCCCGGCTCCGACACCAGTTCGAAGGTGCCGCCATGGGCCTGTGCCAACTGCTTGACCAGCGGCAGGCCAATCGTCGCGCGCGCGCCCTTGCGGTTCTGCTCGGCGCGGCTGATCGCATCGAAGATCGTCGCCTGCCGGGTGGCATCGATACCGGGGCCATTGTCCGACACGACCAAGCGGGCGAGATCGGGGCCGCCATCGCCATGCAACAGCACCCGTGCGCCCGAGCCGCAATAGCGTACTGCATTTTCCAAAAGATGATCGACCGCCTGGCCGATCCGGCGTGCATCGCCCTGGATCACCCCCAGCGTATCCTGCAGGGTGACGGCAAGATCGATCCCCTTGGCCTTAGCCTCGCCATCGATGCGCGCGACGCTGGCGCGCACCAGCGCCGCCAGATCGACCTCGCTGCGTTCGATCGGCAGGGTGCCGGCCTCGCCCTGGGTCAGGTCGAGCACATTGTCGATCAGCATCGACAGGCGCCCGGTGCTCTGCAGGATACCGTTCACATACTCGACCGCGCTGTCGCTGAGTTCGCCAGCATAGCCCGCGCTCATCATCTCGGCAAAGCCAGCGATGGTCGTCAGCGGCGTGCGCAGTTCATAGCTCATGTTCGTGACGAAGGCGGTCTTGACCTTGTCGGCCTGCTCCAGCGCCTCGTTGCGGTCGCGCAGCATCTGCTCGACCCGCCGGCTGTCGGTGACATCCAGCATGGTGAACAGCGCATTGCCATCCGGTAGCGGAATGGCGGCAAATTCGAAGATGCGCCCATCGGCAAAGCCGACATGGCCGACACGCTGCTTGCGCTCGACCGTTGCCGCGCGGACCAGTTCGCGCACCAGATTGCTCTGCTGCGGCTTGGCAAGGCGACTTTGCACGGCGCGCATCAACTCATCGATGCGGGGATGCTTGCCCAGCGCCTCTTCACTGATGTCCCAGATGGTGCGGAAACGGCTGTTCCACAGATGCAGGCGCCCATCCGACGAGAAGACGCCGATCGCCTCGAACAGATTGTCGAAGGTCGCCGTCCGCACCCGCAGCAGCGTATCGCGCGCACTCGACAATTGCACCTGTTCGGTCCGATCCTCGAAGATCAGCAACAGGCCACCATCGGGCAGCGGCTGGGCATAGACGCGCAAATGCGTGCCATCGACCAGCAGCCAGTTTTCCTCCAGCGGATCCGGCGACAGGAACCAGTCGCGCCGCTCCGCGCGCCAGGCCGGGAAGTCGCGATTTTCCGGCAGGCGGCGGGCATCGCGCATCTGATCCAGCACGCGCTCGAACAGCGGTGCATCGGTCAGCGCTTCCTGTTTCAGGCCGAACAGGCTGATGAAGGGCTGGTTCCAGAAGCGCAGCGCCCGATCCGGACCGAAGCGCGCAACGCCAGCCGACAGCCGATCGAGCAGATCGCGCTGCGCCGCTTCCAACCGACGATGCTCGACCCGCGCCTGTTCCAGTTCATGCTGGTCCATCGCGAAACCTGCGACCCCGGCCGCGCCCAGCGGCACGTCGACGACGCGCATCGTCCGCCGTTCGCCATCGATCGTTGCCGGAACGATACGGGCAAGCGAATTGCCTTCGTCGAGCGCCTGTGCCGCGGCGTCCTGCGGGCTGAAGCCGTTCACATTCTCGACCAGTTCGGTGCCGTTCATGATCACGTCATGGGCGCCGGCGCCATCGACAGCACGGACATAGGCGCTGTTGACCAGGCTCAGGCGCAGGTCGGGCGTGCGGTGCCACATCGGGAAGGGCGCGGCCTCGACCAGTCCGGCGAGCGCCTCCAGCGCCTCGCGCAATTGCCCGACGGTCGCGCTCAGCGCCTGGATTTCCGCCTGGCTGTCGGTCGCGTCGAAGATCCACAGCACGACGCCGCCATTGGCGGCCAGCGCCGGCCCGGCTGGCGCACCGCGAACCAGCAGCGTGCGCGACGAACCGCTGCCCCGGATCGGCAGCGAAAAACTCTTGCCGGCCTTCTGTGCGGCGCCGATCTCGCGCCCCAATGCGGCGGCATCGGCCGGCTCAAGCCCACCATCGGGCGCCGTCAGTTCGGACACGAAGGTCGGCACGCGGTCCCGGCCCAGCCATTTGCCCAGCCGGTCGGCGGCCTCCATCCGGCCGTCAGGATGAATGATGACGGGCGCAGCCGGCGCCGACGCCAGCAGCGTCGTCAGCCGATCAAGCTTGCCCTGCGCCTGCATCCCCGCGCGGCGCATGCGCTGACCCGTGATCAGCGCCCATATCGCAGCCCCCAGCCAGCCGGCCATCACCGTGCCCAGCAACAAAGTGGCAAGCGGGCTCATAGACCCCATTGCGCCATTCCCATCCCGTTCGCGACCAGTTGTTTATCGTTCATACAGACCAATGGCCACGGGCCTAACGCAACTTGGCGCCGGCGGAAAGCGCCCAGATATGATGAATGCCCGGCACAGCATGGTCCGGGCATCGGATAAGGCAAAAGGGGGAGGATGGCCCTCCCCCTTTCCAATTTTTAGTAGCGGTAGTGGTCCGGCTTGAACGGGCCTTCGACCGGCACGCCGATATAGTCGGCCTGACGCTGGCTGAGCTGGGTCAGCTTGACGCCCAGCTTTTCCAGGTGCAGCGCGGCGACCTTCTCGTCCAGATGCTTGGGCAGGACGTAGACGTCGTTGCCGTAGGTCTCGCTCTTGGTCCACAGCTCGATCTGGGCCAGCGTCTGGTTGGTGAAGCTGGCCGACATCACGAAGCTCGGGTGGCCGGTGGCGTTGCCCAGGTTGACCAGGCGGCCCTTCGACAGGACGATGATCTTCTTGCCATCGGGGAATTCGACTTCGTCGACCTGCGGCTTGATCTCGGTCCACTTCATGTTGGCGAGGCCGGCGATTTCGATCTCGCTGTCGAAGTGACCGATGTTCGACACGATCGCCATATTCTTCATGGCGCGCATATGATCGACGGTCAGAACGCCTTCGTTGCCGGTGGCGGTGACGAAGATGTCGGCGCGCGGCGCGGCTTCTTCCATCGTCACGACTTCATAGCCTTCCATCGCGGCCTGAAGCGCGCAGATCGGATCGACTTCGGTCACGAGGACGCGGGCGCCGCCGTTGCGCAGCGACGCGGCCGAACCCTTGCCGACGTCGCCGAAACCGGCGACGCAGGCGACCTTGCCGGCCAGCATGACGTCGGTGCCGCGACGGATGGCGTCGACCAGCGATTCCTTGCAGCCATAAAGGTTGTCGAACTTCGACTTGGTGACGCTGTCGTTCACGTTGATCGCCGGGAAGGGCAGCTTGCCCTTCTTCGACAGTTCATACAGACGATGGACGCCGGTGGTGGTTTCTTCCGACACGCCCTTGATCGACTGGACGGTCTTGGTCAGGAAACCGGGGCGCTCGGCAAGCACGCGCTTCAGCACGGCGCAGAAGATTTCCTCTTCCTCGTTCGACGGCGTGAACAGCTCTTCGCCGGCTTCGACGCGGGCGCCCCACAGGGCGAACATGGTGGCGTCGCCGCCATCGTCGAGGATCAGGTTGCAGACGCCGCTGTCGTCATTGTGCCAGTCGAAGATGCGCTCGACATAGTCCCAATATTCCTGAAGGCTTTCACCCTTGACGGCGAAGACCGGCACGCCCGACGCGGCGATGGCGGCGGCGGCATGGTCCTGCGTCGAATAGATGTTGCAGGTCGCCCAGCGGACCTGCGCGCCCAGCGCGGTCAGCGTCTCGATCAGCACGGCGGTCTGGATCGTCATGTGCAGCGAGCCGGTGATGCGCGCGCCCTTGAGCGGCTGCGACGCACCGAATTCGGCGCGCAGAGCCATCAGGCCGGGCATTTCGGTTTCGGCGATCTCGATTTCCTTGCGACCAAAGGCAGCAAGACCGATATCGGCGATCACATAATCCTGCGCCTTGTCAGCGGGTACGGTGGCCACGAGCCTGTCTCCATCATTAGAAATTGACCGGCCGCCGGCATGAGGAAGGCGGCGGCGATGGTCGGGCTTTACCAATCGCCGCCAAGCATGGCAACTCAATATAAAGTTTTCTTTATGTGTTAATTGGCCGGACCCCGAACCTGTGCAGACGGCAGGCGTGCAGCCCCTTCCGCCAGGGCGATGGAGCGACCCACAGAGCCGCCGCTTACACCTTCGTCGGCCAGCAGATCATTGGCGAGGGCGATCGCCATGTCGCACTGGGGCGCATCGATCCGCGGCGCAATGCCGGCAGATTCCGACAATTTCCAGATCGCTGCCCGACTGGCCGGAACCGCATTGGCCGCCGCCTGGATCGCCTGGAGATCCCGGCATTCGAGGCCGCCGGCTCCTGCACCATAGCTGTTCGCGAGCATGATGACATAATCATCATAGGCGTCGAGGCCGCCCTCCAGCCCCGCAACGTCCGCGAAGTGGCTGCGCAGCGCGTCATTCACCTCGACCAGGGCCGTCCGCTTTTCACGCACGAACTGGTTATAGGCCGGCAGGAAATCATAGGCGCTGGTGTTGCAGCGAAGCGCCGACACCATCAGCATCATCTCGAAATTGCGGACCTCGGCCGCCTCGACATGATCCTTCTTCCAGCAGGTCGCCGCCGACGCCGGCGCGAGTGGCATCGCTGCGGCAAGCGCCGCACAGATAATCTTCTTCATGAAATAAACCCCGCATATTCCCCAGAGACGAAGAATGGGCGGAACCAATTGCTGCAATCTATCGCGCTATGGTTAAGGCGAATTTACCCTAAACGGTTCAGTTACGATGTCAGAACAAGCGGCCAATGGCTGTTGTTGTTCTGCCCCTGAAACGGCCGAAAATCGACAGCGCAACGGATCGAAAAGTCAGGCCGACCCGCCGCCGCTCACCAGATGGGCCGAATCGACCCCCGCAGCGGCATAGGCGGCGCGCCATTTGCGGTGCGCAGGCGTGTCGAACAGCAGGGCGGCATCGCCCTCGGCCAGGAACCAGCTTTCGCCGGCCATTTCCCGTTCCAACTGGCCTGCGCCCCAGCCCGCATAGCCCAGCGCGACAAGATAGCGGCTTGGACCGCGCCCTTCAGCAATCGCCTTCAATATGTCGAGCGAGCCGGAAAGGCCCCAGTCCGGCCCGGACTGCACCATATCCTGCCCGGCCCAGTCGAGCGAATGCAGCACGAAGCCGCGCCGCGGCTCCACCGGCCCGCCCTTCAGAACAGGCTGGTCAGGAATAGCCGAAGCGTCGATATCGAAACTCTGGAGCAGATCGCGCAAGCCGACCCCCTCGACCTCCTCGCTCAGGGAAATACCCAGCGCCCCATCCTCGTCATGCACGCACAGCGCAATCACGGAATGGTCGAAGCGCTCATCTTCCATGCCCGGCAATGCCAGTAGGAAGCGGCCGCCATAGAAGCGCGGATCGGTCATGCTGCGGAATATAGGCAGAAACGCGCCAATGCCAATCGGCGACCGTCGCGACAAAGGGGCATCGTGCCATATTCCGCGCCCGCACCCTTGACAGCGAAGGCGCGAGCAACGAACTCCGCGACGCCACAGGCCAGGAGACAAGATATGACCATCGCCAAGGGTGATCGCCTTCCCAGCACCACCTTCACGAAGATGACCGAAAACGGCCCCGAACAGATTGTTTCGGACGAATATTTCGCGGGCCGCACCGTCGCCCTCTTCTCGGTGCCCGGCGCCTTCACGCCGACCTGCTCGGCCAAGCATCTGCCGGGCTTCATCGAAAAGGCCGAGGCCCTCAAGGGCAAGGGAGTCGATGAAATCGCCTGCACCGCCGTCAACGACGCCTTCGTCATGGGCGCATGGGGCAAGTCGGCCGGCGCCGATGACAAGGTGACGATGCTGGCCGACGGCAATGGCAGCTTCGCGCAGGCCGTTGGCCTGACCATGGACGGCAGCAAGTTCGGCCTTGGCGAGCGCGGCCAGCGCTTCTCGATGATCGTCAAGGACGGCGTCGTCGAGGAACTGAACGTCGAAGCACCGGGCGACTTCAAGGTCTCCTCGGCCGACTTCATGCTCGAACAGCTCTGAATTTTCCGGTCGCGCGCCCGGCCGGATCGGTCGGGCGCGCGATTGTTTCGCTGGCATCTTCCTTCCGTCACACAAGTGCGGTAGCAAGAGGTGATGACACAGAGCATCGGCACAGCGATCGTCGCGCAACTCGACGCCATCTATCAGACATCCATCGAAAATCTGCGGGAGGCCATGCGTGCCTATGCCCGCGACGGCAGCATCCCGCCGCCCGAGGCTCGGGCCGACCGGCGCTTCTGCTATCCCGAACTGCGGGTCACCTATCAGGATGACAGCCAGGCGCCGCCGCCGGGCCGCTCCTTCGCCCGCCTGTCGAAGCCCGGCCGCTATGTGACCACGGTCACCCGGCCCGCCATGTTCGCCGATTATCTCGCCGAACAGATCGACCTTCTGGTCCGCGACTATGGCGTGGAGGTCGAAACCGGCCTGTCGGATCAACAGATTCCTTTCCCCTATGTCCTCGACGGACTCGACATCAACGCGCTCGACGGCACACCGCCGACCGAACTGGCGCGCCACTTCCCGGCAACGGAACTGGCCGAGATTGGCGACGAGATCGCCGACGGACTGTTCACGCCGGATGCCGAAGGGGACCGTCCGCTCGCCCTGTTCGACGGGTTGCGCACCGATTTCTCGCTGGCGCGCCTGAAGCACTATACCGGCACCCCGGCCGAGCATGTGCAGCGCTATATCCTGTTCACCAACTATCATCGTTATGTCGACGAGTTCGTGGACTGGGCGTGCAAGGAACTGCAGCGTCCTGACAGCCGCTTCACCGCGCTGTCCGGTGCCGGCGGCGTCTTCGTGACGCCTGAAACGGCGGACCCGGCCCAGATGATCGCCGACAGCGCCTGGCGCAAGCATCAGATGCCGGCCTATCATCTGATCGCACCGGATCGCAGTGGCATCACCCTTGTCAACATCGGTGTCGGTCCATCCAACGCCAAGACCATCTGCGACCATCTGGCGGTGGTGCGTCCCGAAGCCTGGCTGATGATCGGCCATTGCGGTGGCTTGCGACCCAGCCAGCGGATCGGCGACTATGTGCTGGCCCACGCCTATCTGCGCGACGACCATGTCCTCGACGAAATGCTGCCGCCGGAAATCCCGGTGCCGGCGATCGCCGAGGTCCAGGTCGCGATGGCAAGCGCCGCCGAGGCGATATTGGGCGGGGGCAATCCGGAAGATTTCAAGCGCCGCCTGCGCACCGGCACGGTCGTCACCACCGACGATCGAAACTGGGAATTGCGCTATTCCAGCTCCGCCCTGCGCTTCAGCCTGTCGCGCGCGGTCGGCATCGACATGGAATCCGCGACGATTGCGGCGCAAGGTTATCGCTTCCGCGTTCCCTATGGCACGTTGCTCTGCGTATCGGACAAGCCGATCCATGGCGAACTGAAGCTGCCTGGCCAGGCCAACCGTTTCTATGAGGAAGCCATTGCCGGCCATCTGCGCGTCGGCCTGATGGCCTGCGAACTGCTGCGGCAGGAAGGCCCCAAGCTGCACAGCCGCAAGCTGCGTGCCTTCAACGAGCCCCCCTTCCGGTAAGGCCGGAATGTCCGCGCTGTCGCCCGATCCGACGGATCAGGCGACAGCGCGGGATACCGTGACCCGGTTCTTGCCCTCGCGCTTCGCCGCATAGAGCGCCGCATCGGCCCGCGCGACAAGGTCGTCCAGTTCCCGATCATCCGGCCGCAAATCGGTAACGCCAAAGCTCGCCCGCAACAGCGCCTGAGGCGCCTCGCCAAGGCGCAGGCAGCTGATTTCCGCCCGCACGCGCTCCATCGCATCGGCCGCGACTTCCGCGCCGGTGTCGACCATCAGCAAACCGAACTCGTCGCCGCCCAGGCGGCCAACCACATCGCCGCGCCGCACCGCGTTGGTCAGCAGATGGGCAAAGCCGCGCAGCGCGGCATCACCCGCCATATGACCATAGCCGTCATTCAGCCCCTTGAAGCCATCCAGGTCACAGATGACCAGCGCAACCGGTCGCCCCTGCCGCCTGGCGTTGGCGATCGCCCTTTCGGCTGCTTCTTCGATACCGCGACGGTTGAGGATATTGGTCAGCGGATCATGCATCATCTGCTGCCGAAGCTGCTGGGCCAGGTCGCCCGCCACCACCAGTACCGCCGTAACCGCCGTGCCGACATAGACGGTCGGCATGAACAGCCCGAGGATCGCGCGATAGAGTTCCTTGCCGTCCTCCGGGCCACGGATCAGGGCTGCCGATGTGGCCAGCGCCAGCTGACCCAGAGCAAAGGCGAACAGCGCGGCGAAGAAGGCCAACTCGGGCGGCGTGAAGGAGCGATTGCGCGGCCAGAGCGACAGCGCACTGACCGCCATGAGCAGACCGACATAGGCAGGAATGATCATCCCCTGCATGATCTGACTACCCACCGGCCCGATCGCAATCGCCATTGCGAGGCTCACCAGGACAGCCGGGACGGCAAAGGCGAGCAATTGCAAGGGGCGGCCCGAACGCTGACGGATGCCGATCGCCAGTAGCGACGCGCTGACAATGAGGCCGATGCCGGTCAGGATGAACAGCCAGCGGCTGTGCAGGAAATAGCCACCTGCATTGGCGATCCATTGGAGGATGGCGACCGCATAGGATGCGGTCCAGGTCAGCACATGCCTCTGGCGGCCGAAATGCAGCCATGAAACACCCATGGCGATGGTCATCACCAGGGCAGTACCGAAAAGCAGGGAAAGAATAACGGCCGGCGCGCTCATGCGCCGGCCATTTACCAATTTTTACGGCGACTTACCAGCCGCAGGACTTGCCCTTATTCTGCGTCTTCAACCATGTCTGAAGCGGCGCGAAATAATTGACCAGCGCCTTGCCCGACATCTCGCGGCTACCGGTGAAGGCCTGCAACGCATCGGGCCAGGGCTTGGATGCGCCCATCTTCAACATGGCATCAAGTTTCTCGCCTACCGCCTTGTTTCCATAGAAGGAGCAGCGATGGAGCGGCCCCTTCCAGCCGGACTGACGGCAGGCCGCCTCATAGAATTGGAACTGCAGCACGCGCGCCAGGAAATAGCGGGTATAGGGCGTATTGCCGGGGATATGGAATTTCGCGCCTGCATCGAACTTCGTCTCGTCACGGGACACCGGCGGGACGATGCCCTGATACTGACGGCGCAGGTCGGTCCAGGCCGACTCATATTTGGATTCCGGGATCGATCCGTCGAACACGCCCCAGCGCCATTTGTCGATCAGCAGGCCGAACGGCAGGAAGGCGACCTTGTCCATCGCCTGGCGCAGCAACAGGCCCAGATCCTTGTCGGTGCCCGGCACCTTGGCCGGATCGAGCAGGCCGATCTTCACCAGATAGTCGGGCGTGATCGACAGCGCGATGAAATCGCCGATCGCCTCATGGAAGCCGTCATTGGCGCCGTCGAGATAGAGCGGCTTCTGGATATTATAGGCGCGCTGATAATAATTATGGCCCAGCTCATGATGGATGGTGACGAAATCGTCGCCATTCACCTTGGTACACATCTTGATCCGGATATCGTCCTTGTTATCCAGATCCCAGGCGGAAGCGTGGCAGATAACTTCGCGGTCGCGAGGCTTGGTAATCTGCGAACGATCCCAGAAGGTCTGCGGCAGCGGCGCAAAGCCGAGCGAGCTGTAGAAGCCTTCGCCCGTCTTCACCATCTTGATCGGATCGTAATTCTTGGCCGTCAGCAGGTCGGTGATGTCATAGCCCAGGTCACCGGCACCGGCGGGCGCGACGATGTCATAGATATTGCCCCATTCCTGTGCCCACATGTTTCCGAGCAGGTCGGCGCGGATCGGCCCGGTCTTGGCCTGGACCGCATCGCCATATTTCTCGTTGAGCTTGGTCCGGGTATAGCAGTGCAGATCATCGTAGAGCGGCTTCACCTCGGCCCAGATCTTGTCGGTCAGCTTGGCGAAGTCGTCAGCCGGCATGTCATATTTCGACCGCCACATCGCGCCGGTGTCGGCAAAGCCCAGTTCCTTGGCGCCCTGGTTGGCGATCGTCACCAGCTTGGCATAGTCGCCGCGCATCGGCGCACCGACATTGTCGTGCCAGCTGACCCACATTTCCTTGAGCTCGTCCGGGTTGCGGTCCGTGCCCATCTTCTCTTCGATGTCGCTGCCGTTGATCGGCTGGCCGTTCAGCGTGCCCTTGCCCTTGCCATAGGTGGACTGGAGCTTGGTCGCGAGATCGTTGAGTTCCTGCGAGGCGCCCGGCGTGGTTGGCGCGGGCAAAGTCAGCGCGGTGCGCAGCAGCGTCAGGCGGCGCCTAGTCTCTTCGGTCAGGCCCGGCGCGGTCGCGAACTTGGCCGCTTCCAGCGCATAGTCGACGCGCATCGTCGTATCGATCGCGCCGAAATAGGATGCAAGCGCGTCGGTGTCGTCGGTGATGTAGGTCGCATTGATCCAGGCGGCCCGGCTGCTGATCAGCGACTGATCGAACAGCGCCTTCTCCGCCTTGGTCAGGAAGGCTTCGGCCTCGGCAGCGGTCGGCTGCTGCGTGGTCGGCGCCTGCTGCGCCAGCACCGGCGATGCAACAAGGGCAGCCGCAAGCGCGGCGATCGAAATGGCGATTTTCATGGAACTTGGCCCCTCAGGTCTTCTTATGGCGCCAAGGTGGATTAGGCGGACGAGACAGTCAAGCGGTCAGGAAATCGACCATCGCCTGGCCCAGTTCCTTGCGGGTCACGGCGTTCATATGATTGCCCGGAATCTCGACATAGCGGCCGTTGGGCAGTGCATCGACCAGTTCCTGCGCAATCCCATTATCCTGATCGTCGGCGCCGCAGATCACCTCGGTCGGCTGCTGGAAGCCGGCAATGGTCGCCTCGTCGGTATCGACGAAGGTATTGAGGATATGCAGCATTGCCACCGGGTCGCCCTTGGTAGTCTTGAGGAACGCCTCGGTCATCCATTCCGACGTGCCGCGCTCGAACGTGCCGAGATTGGTCAGCACCTTTTTGTAATAGCCGCCCTTGTCGAGCGTCTTGGTCAGCCCGCGCAGGCCCATGCCAGCCAGAATCACCCGGCGCGGGGTCGCGCCGCGGGCCAGCATCCGCACGGTCGTGCGCGCGCCCAGCGAATAACCGCCCAGATCATAGTCGGTGAGCCCCATCTGCTCGACCAGCGCGAGATTGTCGTCGGTCAGCGCATCGGCCGGATAGGCGGCTGGATCGTGCGGCTTGCCGCTTTCGCCATGGCCGCGCAGGTCCGGCATGATCAGGCGGAAACCCGCCTCCACCAGCTTGGCGGCATGACCGTAGCGGATCCAGTTGGTCCAGGCGTTGGAGAAATAGCCGTGGATCAGCACCAAATCGCGTCCCTGTCCCACGACATGCACCGCGATCGGCAGGCCGCCCAGGCCCTTGATATCATGGCGTTCGATCTGCAGGTCGGTCATTGTGCTGGTCCTTCGGGGCTTGGGGCCTCGCCGATAGGATCTCCGCCGCGCCCGCGCAAGAGCGCGATCAGGGCAAGGGCGCTGCCGATCTGGGCGGCGGCCATGTCCTTCTGCGGATCCCACACATCGCCCTGCTGGCCATTATAATAATCGGCGGTCTCGCCGGCGGCGATCACCGTCAGCAGCCATTCGAAAATCTCGTAAAGCGCACTGCCAAGGCCGATCGCGGCAAAGGCGAAGGCCAGGCTCCAGCCATGGCGCAGGCTGCCCTTGCGTCGCGCAATCTCCGCCACCGGTGCGGTCAGCAATGCCCCAAAGGCGAAATGGACGAGCCGGTCATAGGCATTGCGATGGAGGCCAAGCAGGCTGGAAATATCATGTCCGCTGAGCATCCGCGCCCAATCGTCATAGGGCACATAGGAATAGATCCAGCGCGCGCCGAAGGTGTGGAGCAGCAGGAACAGCCAGATGCAGCCGACCGATCCGGTCGAGAGCGGCCAGCGCCGCAGCAGCCAGGGCGCGGCAAACGTCAGTAGCAACGTCGGCCCATGCTGCAACGGGGCAAGGTCGGGAAAGGGCTGCGCGACATTGGCCAGCCCGATCGCCACCAGCAGGGTGGCGATCATCCGGCGCTGCGCGACAGGAAGGGCTTTCCATGTCGCGACAGCGCCGGAGATCATGTGCAGGCTCAGCCCTTCTTGAGGTGGCGACGGCCCAGCAGTTCGGCGATCTGCACTGCGTTCAGCGCCGCGCCCTTGCGCAGATTGTCGCTGACGCACCACAGGTTGATGCCGTTCTCGATGGTCGAATCCTCACGCACGCGGCTGATGAAGGTCGCGAAATCGCCGACGCATTCGATCGGCGTGATGTAACCACCGTCCTCGCGCTTATCGACGAGCATGATGCCCGGCGCCTCACGCAGGATGTCCTGCGCTTCCTTGGCCGAGATCTCATTCTCGAACTCGATGTTAATCGCTTCGGAATGGCCGACGAACACCGGCACGCGCACGCAGGTCGCGGTCAGCTTGATCTTGGGATCGAGGATCTTCTTGGTTTCCGCGACCATCTTCCACTCTTCCTTGGTCGAACCATCGTCCAGGAAGACGTCGATGTGCGGGATCACGTTGAAGGCGATCTGCTTGGTGAACTTCTTCGGCTCGGCCGGATCGCCGACGAAGATGTTGCGCGACTGCTCGAACAGCTCGTCCATGCCTTCCTTGCCGGCGCCCGACACCGACTGGTAGGTGGCGACGACGACGCGCTTGATCTTGGCGGCGTCATGCAAGGGCTTGAGCGCCACGACCATCTGCGCGGTCGAGCAGTTGGGGTTGGCAATGATGTTCTTCTTCACATAGCCATCGATCGCGTCCGGGTTCACTTCGGGCACGATCAGCGGCACGTCCGGGTCCATGCGATAGAGCGACGAATTGTCGATCACGACGCAACCGGCCGCCGCCGCCTTGGGCGCATATTCGGCGGTCGGGCCGGAACCCGCAGCGAACAGGGCGATGTCCCAGCCGGTGAAGTCGAAATGTTCAATATTCTTGCATTTGAGTGTCTTGCCGGTGTCACCGAAATCAATTTCGGTGCCCTGCGACCGGGGCGATGCAACCGCCGCGATCTCGTCAATCGGGAATTCGCGTTCGGCGAGAATGGTCAGCATCTCGCGGCCCACATTACCGGTGGCACCAACGACGACGACCTTGTAACCCATGACTTAACACTCCACTCCATGCAGTATTGCGGGGTGGCGCATAGCGCAGTGGCGCGATTTGTCCAGAAAGAAGGGCTATTGCCAGCGATAGTCACGGGGTGGGAGGTGGCGCCGGCACGGCCGACGCCACCCATCCCTTACTCCTCACGCCCGGCCTTCACTTGGCCGGATCGACACCTTGATCGCGCAGGAAATTCTCGATCGTCGTCCAGAGGTGAACGCTGATCTTGGGACCGCCGACGCGGTGCGTCTGCCCCGGATAGACCATCAGTTCGAACGGCACGGCCGCGCCCTGCATCTTGGCCATCAGCGCGGTGGAATTGTCGAACACGACATTGTCGTCCGACATGCCGTGGATCAGCAGCAGCGGATCCTTGATCTTCACCGCATCATCGACCGCATCGGAGCCCGGATAGACGCTCGCTTTGTCCTGCGGCTGGCCCAGATAACGTTCGGTATAATGGGTGTCGTAAAACTCCCACTTCGTCACCGGCGCGCCCGAGACGATCGCGGCGAACGTGCCCGGCGCCTTTTCCGCCAGCTTCAGCGACATATAGCCGCCATAGGACCAGCCATAGGTGGCAATCCGCTTGGGATCGACGAAGGGCTGGGCCTTCAGCCATTCGACGCCCTTCAACTGATCGTCGACCTCGACCGTGCCCATGGCCCGGTGGATCTGATCCTCGAACGCCTTGCCGCGATCGGGCGTGCCGCGATTGTCGATCGAGAAGACGATCCAGCCCCGGTCGACCAGATACTGGTTGAGCGCACCGCTCCAGGTGTTGGTCACCTGGCGCCCGGCACCCGGACCGCCATAATGGATCATGAAGACAGGATAGCGCTTGCCCGGCTGCATCGGCGGGGTCAGCATCTTGGTGTAGAGGGTGCTGCCATCGGCCGCCTTGACGGTGCCGAAAACGGTCCTGGCATGGCTCGCCAGATAGGGCGCATAGGGATGATCGCCCTTCAGCGCATTTTCCGAAATCCACTGCAGCTGCTTGCCGCTGCTATCAGCCAGATAGACCTGCTTGGGCTGGTCGGCATTCTGGCGCGAGACGACGATCCGGCTCGCCGCACCATCCATCACCGCATCGTTCCACCAGCCCTTGGCAGTCAGCGCCTTGAGTGGACCGGCCTTGGCAAGCGACGCGACATAGAGCTGCTGTTCCAGCGGCGTGTCGCGATTGCCGGTGAAATAGACCAGGCCCTTGTCCTCATCCACGCCAACGATATCGCGTACTTCCCATTCGCCGCTGGTCAGCGCAGTCCATTTGCCGCCCCGCACATGATAAAGATGGCCATGGCCGGTCTTTTCCGACCACCACAGAAAACTGCCGTCGCTCAGCGGCGTGAAATTATTGCTGAGGTTGATCCAGCTCTTCGACGTTTCGGTCAGGACGATCTTTGCCTTGCCGGTCGCCGGATCGACCGCGAGCAGGTCGAGGCGCTGCTGATCCCGGCTTTCGCGCTGGACATAGAGCGCCTTGCCATCCTTCGACCAGTCGACGCGGGCGAGGTAGACATTCTTGTCCGCACCCAGGTCGACCTGCACCTGGCCTGAGCCGTCCGCCTTCATGACGAAGAGGTCGACGATCGCGTTGGGCGTGCCGGCGGCGGGATAGCGCTGCTGATAGACCTTGGTGCCCTCCCCGCCAATCGCGGTGCGGGTGACGATGCCGACCGGGCTTTCATCGACCCGCGCCACGGCGATCTGTGCATCGGTAGGCGACCACCAATAGCCGGTGCGCCGGTCCATCTCCTCCTGCGCGACGAATTCCGACACGCCCCAGCTGACAGTATCGCTGGCGCCTTGGGTCAGTTGCTTCTCGGCGCCGTTCATCGGCTTCACGAACAAATTGCCGCCACGCACGAAGGACACGAAACCGCCCTTGGGGCTGACCACGCCGTTGAGTTCGCCGTCCGGCGTGTCGGTGAGACGGGTGACCTTGCCGTCGAGCGCGGCAAGATAGAGATCGCCGTCGACCGGAACCAGGATGGTCTTGCCATCGGGCGACCAGTCATAGCTGGTGATGCCGGTACTGCCAGCGACCGAGCGGTCGCGTTCGCGCTGCATCTTTTCCGCTTCGCTCAGTTCCGCGCCGCTGCCGGTCTTCTTCGAATCCACCAGCATGCGTTCGGCGCCGGTTGCGGTGTCGATCGCCCACAGGTCGAGCCGCTCCTTCTCATCGGCGCGCGGCTTGAGCAGGGTCACCAGCTTGCCGTCGGGCGAGAGCTTGAGAGCACGCGGCTGCGGACCGGCAAGGTCGGGGCTTGCGAACACCCGCTCCAGCGTCAGCTTTTGCTGCGCCTGCGCGGTGGTGACAGGAAGCAGCAGCAAGGCGCCCAACGCAGCGCCGGCCTTCAGATATGGGGACATGCTCATCCTTTCCGGGCAGCACCCGATCGGGCACCACAATATCGGCCGGGCTTAGCGCGATGCGACGGAAAAGATCAATCGGTTGGAAGAATATGTCCCCCTTCCACCGGCCTCCCTGACACTCAGACCAGTCCATTCCGCACCTGCCATTTGCGCGCAATCACCGGCCAGTCGGCGAAGGGCTGGGCCGGGTCGCCGCGCAGGCCGACGCCATGACTACCTTCGTCGAACAGATGCATGTCGATCGCCCCCTGCGCGGCCCGCACCGCGCCGAACAAGGTCAGCGACTGGTCGACCGGGACGGTCCGGTCATGGACCGAATGGAACAGGATCATCGGCGGCGTGGTCGACGCCACGATCTTGTCCAGCGAATAGGCCGTAATCTGGGCGTCAGTCGGATCGTCGCCGATCAGCGACCTTCGGCTGCCGCCATTGGTGGCGCCGGCCATCGTCACCACCGGATAGAGCAGGATCGCCCCGTCCGGCCGGGCCGACAGATGGTCCGCACTTTCCGCCATCGGATAGATGCGGTCGTTGGGCCGCATGCACAGGCTCCCGGCCAGATGACCGCCTGCCGATCCGCCCAGCACCAGCACCCTCTGCGGATCGACGGTCCAGCCGCCGCTGCGCCCGGCCCGGATCAGCCGCATCGCCCGCTGCGCATCCTGCAGCGCGACATCGGCGCCCGCTGCCCAGCGATCGGCCGGCAGGCGATAGCGCAGGACGAAGGCATGGATACCCATGTCGGCCATCCAGCGCGCACACTCATAGCCTTCCCGATCGATGCCGACCCGCGAATAGCCGCCGCCCGGTATGATCAGCACCGCCGCCCCCGTGGGCTTGGCCGCCGCGAACCAGGACAGGGTCGGCCGCGTCACATGGATGCCAACGCGATAGCGATAGCCCAGCGTGTCGATCTGGTCGTCCACCACTTCAGTGATGGCCGGTATCTTGCCGCCCGGCACGCCATCGGGCCAGAGCGGGATGATCTGCGTCGGCTCGTCGGTGGCCGCAGAAAAGCGGCCGAACAACGGTGAACTTGCCACCGCCGCCAGAAATTCGCGTCGACTGCCGATCATCCCGTCTCCCTTTCAGTTCGTGACCTGCGTCAGATAGACGCTGCCGGTGGTGCTGTTCACATCGGTCGGCGCGGCCCCATAGATGATGTCGGTGTCGGCCGACAGCGGCACCGTGGCAAGCCGGGTTATGGCCTTGCCGGGCGCGAGGTCGGTGATCGTCCAGCCGGACGCCGTCGACGTCTTGAGCCCCTGTCGCAGCCCTTCGCCGGTGGTAGCGAAATAGACGCGGACCTCCGCCGCCGTGCGCGATATGCCCAGCGCTGCGGGCACATTGTTGCTGGCCGTGTAGATTTTTTCCCGACTGGTCCAGCCGGAGCCGCTCCAGCGCACGCGCCACACATCGAAATTGGCGTCGCCGCTGCCGTCGGTCGGACGATAGCGATAGGCGATGGTCGGCTGATTATAATCGTCAAGCGCCAGCTTGGCGCTCTGCAACCCCTTGAGCGTCTGGTCGGTGGTGAAGACCTCGCCCGACTGGAGCGGCAGGAAGAAGAGCTTGGCATTGGCGAGGCCCACCGGCAGCGTCGCCGCCGTGCCATCGGCATAGCTCCAGCCGCCGCCGGTCGGCGAATAGCGCAGGTAGCTGCCATAATGGCGCAGCGACCGGGGCAGCGACTTGGCCCATTCCCACAGCAGATGGACGCTGCCGTCGCTGCCGAATGTCATGTCGTCGGGATAGACGACCGCGTCATTGGCGGCAGCAAAGGTACCGACATGGCTCCAGCTGCCGCTGCTGCCAGACATCGCCCAGCGATACAGTTCGCCTTCGCCATCATAGGTCGCCGCATCATAGCTGCGGATCATCAGATAGACGTCGCCATTGGGCGCCCGCTTGGCCACCGGATAGGTATAGAGGCCGGTGGCAGGGATATCGGTCTGGCGGGTGAAGCTCATGCCACCGGGCGCATCGGCGCGGAAATAGCGCATGCCGTCCGACAGATTATGCATGTCGGCCCAGACATGCAGCATGCCCGCGCCATCGACCGCGATGGTCGGCTGCTTGTGGCCGATATCGTCCGCCTCGGTCCAGACCGTGCCATCGGGATTGCGCAGCACGGCGAAGGTCCAGGTGCCGCTCGTGTCGCGCTTGCCGATCTTCACCTCGTGGCTGCCGGCCGCGCCGGACGCGGGCGGGCTGTCGAAGGCGACATAGAGCGTGCCATCGGGCGCCAGCGCAATCGGCACCCACCAGGCGGCTTGGTTGGAGGAATCCGCGTCTCGCGGTACCCGCTCGACGCTGATACTGGCGGCGAGCGCAGCGGCCATCGGCTCTTCCGCCGTCGCCTGGAGCGGGCTGCCCAGGCTGACCCAGTTGGCGATGGCGCTGGTCGCCGCCGCACCCGTGCCGGTCGTTGTCGCATCACTCAGCAGCAGCGCGGCCGACGCCGTTCCGGCAAGGGCCAGTCCCCCTGCCAGTCCATAGAAACGCTTCATCTTCCTCTCCCACTTGTTGTTATGCGTGGACGAGTTGGCCTTCCCCATTGGATCGGCGCGCACTGCGCAGCGCCAGGAAGGCAAGCAGAAAGGCGATCGGATGGAGCAGCGCCATCAAGAGGAAGCTGCGTTCGAACGCGCCGCCCGCGACAAGCTGGCCAACCAATTGGGTCGAGAGCAGGCCGCCAAGCCCGCTGCCCGCCGCGACCACGCCGAACACGGTGGCGACGATACGGGTGGGATAGAGATCGACGATCAGCGTGCTGATATTGATCTGGAACACCAGATGGGCGAAGGCCACGGCCGAGGCGAGCGCGAACAGGATCGGCAGGGCCGGATGGCTGGCCGCGATCGCGCCGAGCGGCGCCACCAGCGCGGCCGCACCCATCACGATGATGCGGCTGGTTGCCGGCGCCACACCGCGCGCGATCAACCGGCTGGAGAAGAAGCCGCCGCCGATGCTGCCAAGGTCGGCCGCGAGATAGACGATCCACGCCATGGAGGCGGCCGCGATCAGGGTCAGGCCATAGATGTCCGTCAGATATTTGGGGAACCAGAAGAGGTAGAAATACCAGACCGGATCGGCGACCGCGCGGGCGCCGGCGAGCAACCAGACCGACCGGTCGCGCAGGATACGGGCCCATAGCGCGCCCTCGCTGATCCGCTCATCCTTGGCTTCCGGCGTGCTGCGTGGATAGACTGTCAGCCAGACGACCAGCCAGACAAGCCCCGCCGCGCCGGTGGCGATGAACGCCGCGCGCCAGCCGAAATGCAGCGCGATGCCGGCGATCAGCGGCGGCGCCAGCGTCGCGCCGATCATCGCGCCGGCCGTATAGATGCCGAGCGCTATACCCCGTTCCTTGGGCGGAAAATGTTCCGAAACCGCCTTGGGCCCGGCGGTATAATTGCCGGCCTCTCCCAGCCCCAGCGCGAAGCGCGCCGCGCCCAGCTCCCCTGCCGACCGGACGAAGCCGGTCAGCAGGTTCGCCAGCGACCACCAGCCCACGAACAGCGCTAACGACAGACGCGTGCCCAGCCAGTCGGTCACCCGGCCGGCCATCAGATAGGCGAAGGTATAGGCAATCAGGAAAGCCTGAACGACGCGCGCATAGGCAATGTCGTCCATATGCAGGTCTTGTTGCACCGTCGTCGCCAGGATCGAAAGCGCCTGCCGGTCGAGATAGTTGATCACGGTCGAGGCGAACAGCATCGCCAGGATCGCCCATCTGATCTTGCGGGCCTTCCCCTCGATCATGCGGTGGCGGCCTCCATGCGCGCGGCGATCGCCGACAGGCCGGCAAGCGCGGTGCCGTCGCCCGCCGCCTTCTCGGTCGCGATCCCCAGGCGATCGCAGACCCGGCCATAGAGATCGACCAGCAGTTCCGCGCCGACCAGGACGATGGTGTCCACCGCCATGCCCCGCGCACGATGGGCAGCGACCGCGTCGCGGACCTCCGCAGCGATCATCAATCCGGACAGGAAGGAAGGCGCGGCGTCGCTGGTCAGTTCGCCCATCAGGATACGGCTGCGCAGCGCGAACAATCCATGCTCGATCGCCAAGGTCGGATCATCGACCACCAGCCCGGCACCGACATCGAAGGCGGCGATGTCGGTCGGCGCGGCCGGATCATAGGGCTTTGCCAGCGACCGACCGAGCAGGCCATAGGCAAGCAGCAGCTCGCGCATTTCCCCCTGCATCGAGGTAACGAAATCCAGCACCGTCCGTCCCTGTGTCCGCGCCCATTTGGCATGGGTGCCCGGCAGGCAGATCAGCCGTTCGGCATCATCATCTGCCACGCCCGAAAGCCAGCCGAACAGTTGCACTTCCTCGCCGCGCATCACGTCGGGCTGGCCGAAGATGTTGCGGCACGACAGGCCCGGCACGATCGCCACCGGGCATCCCGCCGCCTCGAACCGCAGCAGCGCGCCGGCCATCGCCTCTGGCCCGGCGGGGCAAGGCAGATAGGCCGCCTCACGCCAGCCGATGGTCGACCCGATCATGCCCGACAACAGCACCGGCATCGGACCATGACGGTCGATCCAGTCCCCTGCCGCCGCGCGGAAGGCGGTTTCATGATCGGCCACATCCTTGGCGCCCTTGCCACGCACCGTCTCGACCGGGATCAGCCGCCCCTCCTCCACCCGGCACAGGTGGAGGCGCATGTTGCTCGATCCCCAATCGCCCGCGATCAGCATAGTCATCCCGTCCTCAGAACTTGAAGTTGGCGCCGATGGCGAAGCGGCGGCCCTGCTCGGCATAGAGGGCGATCGCTTCGGGCGCGCCGGTATAGCGGATCTGCTTCTCGTTGGTCAGGTTGCCGGCCTCGGCATAGATACCGAAGGCGCCGAAATCATAGCGGATCGATGCGTCGATCGTCTCATAGGGCTTGAAGAAGGAGCCTTCGCCACCCGCCGTCACGCTGTCGAGATAGCCCGAGCGATAATTATAGGCGACGCGCAGGCCGAACCCGTCCTTCTCATAATAGCCGACCAGATTGGCATTATGCTTGGACAGCCCTTCCAGCGGCAGGGTGGCGCCGGTGCGGGCATTCACGAACGGCGTGCTGCTGTCGATATAGCTGTAGTTCGCCAGAATGCCGAAGCCGCTGGCAAAGCCATCCAGGAAGTTGAACGGCAGCTGCAACATCACTTCCGCGCCCTTGAGCTTGCCGCCCTCGCCATTGACCTTGCGCGTGACCAGGAATTGCTGGGTCTCGCCCGGCACATCCTCGAAGGTCGAGCGGGTGGTCAGGAAGGAGCCGATATCCTTGTAGAAGAGGCCGACCGTCAGCGCCGATCCCTGGCGGAAATACCATTCCAGCGACACGTCATACTGATCCGCACGGAAGGGCTTGAGGTTCGGATTGCCGCCGGTCCCGGTATAGACGATGCGGTTGAGCAGCAGGCCGGGGCTCAGATCCTGCGAGTCCGGCAGGCTGACGACCTTGGCCGCACCGACACGGGCCACCAGCTTGTCGGTCAGGTCGAATTTCAGCACCGCGCTCGGCAGCCAGTCCTCATAGGAGGGCGAGGCGGTGACCGGCTGGAACGTGCCGTCGGCGCGGCGCAGCGCGGACACCGCATCACGGTCGGTGCGGGTGTAACGCAGGCCGATATTGCCGGAGAAGGGAATGCTGCCAAGATCGCCCTTCAGATTGAGCTTCACATAGCCCGCCTTGGTGACTTCATCGAGCTTGTAGGAGGCGGTGGGGTCCAGCACGCGCGGCGTGCAACTGCCCAATATCGCCTCGCAGGCAAAGTCCGCGCCGGTGCCGAACGGATTGCCGACCAGATAGGATTGGGCGAAGGGCGCCTTGCCACCCAGCAGATCGGGGAAGCTGCCGACCTCATAGAGCGCCGCATCCCGATCGGTCAGGCGGACCGAGGAGGTGAGCTGTGACAGCAGCGAATTGCGCGCGGTCTTGAGCTTGGCGATACGGCCGCCGACCTCGAAGGAGTCCAGCACGCCGCTTTCGATCGCATAGCGCAGATCTACCCGGCCGGCATATTCCTTCGCATTGGATTCAAAGCGGTTATCGAAGAAGTTGGAATAATTGTAGAGCGACGGATCGAGCAGGTCGACGCCCGACGGCAGGGTCAGTTGCGGCACACCGCCGCCGGTGAAATCGAACGAGGTCAGATAGGATGCCCGCGTCTGGGTGCGGACATAGGTCTGGTTGTAATTGAGCTGGGCGTCCGAATAGCTGCCCTCTGCCTTGATCGTCCACGGCCCCTTCTCATAACGCAGGTTGAGCGCGCTGGAGAGCGAGTCATCCTTGATCGTCAGCCGCTCGTCATTGCCCTGCAGCGGCCGGCGGACCGTGCCCGCGACCAGCACCTCATTGGGCGAGAAGCTGTAGTCGACATAGTCCGCGCCATTGCTGGTCAGCGCGACGGCGAACCAGTTGCGCCGGCGCTTGGCCTTGCCGGCGGCATAGACGGTGTCCAGCGACAGCTCCAGTTCGTCGGTGGGTCGCCATTGCAGCACGACATTGGCGCCCAGTCGCTTGCGCCGTTCGCGCAGTCGCTGATAGCGCAGATCGGCAATATAGGTGCCGGCCAGGCCGTCGCCATTGGGATCATTGTCGGCCACGCCATCGCCATTGGGGTCGAACGCGCCGGTCAGCGGCAGGAAGCCGGCGAAGCTGTTGAAGCTGTCTTCCTGGATCGGCCGATCGGATGCGGTCACATTCACCAGCACGCCGAACCGATCATCGAAATTGCGCGAATAGAGCAGCGAACCGCTGACACCCTTGCGGTCGAGCATGTCGGCATAGCTGCCTTCGATCCGGCCGGCGACCATCGTGCTCGGCGCGTCGAGCGGCTTGCGGGTGATGATGTTGACCGTGCCGCCCAGCGACCCGTCAATCTGGTCGGCCGACAGCAGCTTGGTGACTTCCAGGCGGCTGATCAGTTCGGCGGGATAAAGCGACAGCGGATTGAAATCGGCATCGGCCGGCACACCGGGACCACGGCCAAAGGGGCTAACCAGCGAGCGGCCATTCACCTCGGTCCGGTTCTGGCGCAGGCCGCGGATCGAGACGCTGGTGCCATCGCCCAGCGAGCGGCGGATCTGCACGCCCGATACGCGCTGGAGCGATTCCGCGATATTCTGGTCGGGCAGCTTGCCGACATCCTCGGCCACGATCGAGTCAACGAAGGTGACAGCCTGGCGCTTGGTCTCGATGCCCTTGCTCAGGCTCTGACGAATGCCGGTGACGACGATATCTGCGACCGCGCCGTCCGCCGCCTGGGCGGGCTGCGGCTCTGCGGTTTCCTGGGCGGCTACGATCGTCGGAAACGCGGCCGTGGTGGCCAGTACCAACAGGCTCGCGCATTTTGCTACCTTGCGCATCTTCATCCCCTCCTGTGCGAGCATTGTGCTTCTGAGAGGGAAATTGTTGCACAATTAGCGACGTGTCAATCCCGAAATCTGAAATTTGTTGCTTCTATATCGATTTAATTGGCCAATTTTGCTGAATAAAATCGATATCGCGGCATATTTGTATCACATGAAGCAACACCTACTCTCCGATGCGCTGCGCCGCCTCGCGCAGGGCCTCGACGAGCGGCGCCGTCGCCCCCTCGGGAATCCAGCCGGACATGGCAATGCCGGCATGGACCGGATCGCCCATCGACACGGACACGATATGATGGTCGCGCTCATCCGCCACATGGACGCGCGCATAGCCCAGCGCACGAACCTCGCTCAGCTTGGCGAGCAGGCTGTCGGTGCCGTCCGGGAACATCGGAATGTCGCGCCCTTCATACAGCTCGCGCACATCCACATCCTCCAGTTCCGCGAGCAGCGCGATGCCGATGCCGCTGGTCGTCGCGGGCAACAGGCCGATCCGGCCCAGGCCGCGCGACGCCTCGATCCCCGGCGGGGCGTGGAAGAGATAGGAGACACTGTCATTCCACAGCACGCCCATCGCCACCGTATGGCCGTAGCGGCGCAGCTGCTCCAGTTCCGGCAGGGCGCGACGGATCAGGCCCGACGCGAACAGGCTCTGCGCCGCCAGCACATGCATGCCCGGCCCGGCGGTATATTTGCGGTTCGCGGTCTGTCGCGCGATGCCCAGATAGGCCAGCGTCTTGAGCAGGCGGTTGATCTTGGTCGGATCGGAATCCAGCTGTCGCGCCAGTTCGCGGCAGCCGATCGGCTCGGGCGAGGAAGCGAGCGCCTGAAGCGTGGTGATCCCATCGATCAGGCTCTGGTTGGGCTGGGCGTTGATTTTCGTGCGCATGGCCGTTTCTAGCGTCCGACCATGGCGTTTAGCCAGCCCAGATCTTTCATTGCCGCCCCCGCGTTACATGGTTCCAGAAGGCCGCGTTCGGCGCCACCCCCAACCCCGGCCCTTCGGGCAAGGCAAAGGCGCCGGCCGTGCAGGACAGGCGCCCGTCGAGCAATTGCGCCGAACGCGGCAGGATCGAATGCTGATATTCATGATAGGGCAGGTCGCGCACCGCTGCGGCGGCATGCAGGCTGGCCGCCGCGAAGATACCGACGCCGATGGTCGCATGCGGCATCACCCGGACATGATGCGCCTCTGCCAGCCGGGCGATGCGCATGAACTGGGTGATGCCGGTATGGCCCATTTCGGGCTGCACGATCGACACTGCCCGCGCTTCCAGCCGGGGGCGGGCATCGAACACGCTGCGCCATTCCTCGCCTGCCGCGATCGGCGTCGCGACGCGGGCGGCGACATCGGCCAGCCCCGCCACATCCTCGGGCTTGACCGGTGCCTCGGCGAAATAAAGGTCATGCGGTTCCAGCCGGCGGATGAGCGCCACCGCCTCGGCCGCCGAATACATCCAATGCAGGTCGACCATCAGCTTGACATCGGGGCCGATCGCGGCACGCAAGGCCCGCGCCTCCGCCTCGATCCCGTCGAAGCTGACCACGCCGGCGAACTTGATCGCGTCGAACCCCTGGTCGACGAAGCGCTTCGCCAGCACACAGCGCGCCTCCAATGTCGGTTCGGGCAGTCCGGAGACATAGGCCGGAATGGTCTCGCGCCGCTGCCCGCCCAAGACACGGCAGAGCGGCAGGCCGACGGCGCGGGCATGAATATCCCACAGCGCGATGTCGACCGCCGCCATCGCATCCAGCCAGAAACCGCCCTGATAGCCGCGCACCCGCATCAGATCGTAGAGATCTTCCCAGATCACCTCGACATCATGGGCCGATCGACCGACCAGGATTGGCGCGATGACATCGTCGACCAGCTCGTGGATCGCCCCCGGCGCGACCAGGCCATAGGTTTCGCCCCAGCCGACCAGTCCCGACCGGCTGGTGGCGCGCACCACCACCGATCGGTCAACCGTCGGATAGATGGTGCCGTTGCGGCGCCGGACGATATAGCCGGCCGCGTTGACTTCCTCGCCCGGCCCCAGCGCGCCCAGATAGGGCACGTCGCGGGGAATGGTGACGGTGAAGACGTCCAGCCGCTCGATCACATCGTCCATCGCGCCCATATCCTTCAGCCCTGCACCACGCCGATTCCGGTCCAATCGTCGATCCGCGCGAGGATGCGGTCAAGCTCGCGCTGGTCGCCCTCGTCCAGTTCCGGGCCGGGCGCGCGGGTGAAAGCGTTGGCGATCAGGCCGCGTCGGCGCAGCACTTCCTTGGTCAGGCGCCAGCGGAACACCGCCTGCATCATCAACAGCGGCAGCATCCGTTCATAATGGGTGCGCACCGCGTCGCCGTCGCCGGCCAGATGGGCGGCCATCAGCGCGACATGCGCCTCGGGCAGTTCGGCCGCCGGCATGGTGCCGATCGCGCCGCGCGCCAGTTCGTCGGTGATGTAACGTCCACCGGCACCGCCGAACACGCCCAGCAGATGATCGGGCGCGGCGGCGCGGATCGCACTGATCCGCTGGCCGCAGGGCATATTCTCTTCCTTGACCCAGTGGATGGCGGGGACGGCACCGACGACGGCGATGACATCCTCGGCGCTCAGGCCCGCCCCCATCGGTCGGGGCGCATTTTGCAGCATCAACGGCAGGCCAGCCTCGCCAAGTTTGCGATAATGGGCGGCCAGCGCGTCATTGTCGCCGGCCAGCGCACCCGGCGTCATCACCATCGCGCCGGCGGCACCCGCCGCCTTGCCCGCACGGATCAGCGCCAGGCTTTCTTCGACGTCCGGGCTGGACCCGCCGATGATGAAGCCGATGCGGCCATCGATACGCGCGGAGATCCGGCCGATCAGGTCGATCCGCTCGTCGAGCGAGAGCATGTCATATTCGCTGGCGAGGCCTGGAAAGACTGCGCCATCGACACCGCAATCGACGACGAAATCGACAATCGCATCCACGCCGCTATCGTCGATAGCGCCCGACGCATCGAACGGCGTGGGCAGAACCGGATATACGCCACTGACCTTCATGGAACCCCTTCCTCTCCTGTTTCCGCTTCAATTATCGCTCATTTAGCAACACGTCAATCTGGCATTGTCAGAATTATGCCATTGCGAGCGCATTCCTAGATGATATGTTGCTTTTATAAATACGAATGGAGAAAATATGCCCCGCCTGTCCGGTAAGATCGCTCTCGTCACCGGTGCCGCCGGCGGCATCGGCGCGGCCGTTTGCGTCCGCTTCAAGGCGGAGGGCGCCCATGTCGTCGCGATGGACCGGATCGCCCCCGATGCGGGGGACGAGGCATGGGTCTGCGACCTGGCGGACGACGCCGGCATTGCGCAGGGCGCGGCCGACCTGCTGGCACGGCTTGGGCCGCCGGACATCATCGTCCATGCCGGCGCCGCAACCGAACAGGCGGACATCTTCGCCTCCTCACCGCAAGCCTTCAATGCGATCTATGACGTGAATGTCGGTGGCGCGGTCCGCCTGGTCCAGGCCTTCGCCCCCGCCATGCAGGGCGCAGGCCGCGGCAATTTCGTCTTCATTTCCTCGATCAATGCCCGCATGGGCGCGCCCAGCCTGGCGGCCTATGCCGCATCGAAGGGCGGCCTCGAAACCTTCATGAAGGGCTTTGCGCTGGACGTCGCAGCCGACGGTATTCGCGCCAATTGCGTCGCCCCGGCCTCGATCGACACGGCAATGCTGCGCGCCTCCTTCGACCGCCAGCCCGATCCGGCGGCCGCGCTGACAGCCAATATCCTGCGCCATCCGCTCGGCCGGCTCGGCACCGTCGAGGATGTCGCGAATCTGGTGCTGTTCCTGGCGTCTGATGAAGCCGCCTGGATCACCGGTGGCGTATTCCCGGTGGACGGTGGCGCCGGCATCACACGCCGATAGGCTGAGGGACAGGGAGCAGGTTGGCGATCGCGCGCCAGCCTCTCCCCTGTCCGGTCGTTACAGCGCCTGCTGCTCCGAATTGAGGTTGCGCTTCGCCGGCAGTTTGGCACCGGCATTAGGCGACGCACCAGTCAGGCTCGCCGGCACCTCGACATAAGGCAGGCCCAAAGTCTGGCTGGTCATGCGTCGGATGCGGTTGGTGAGCTCCGGGCTGGCGTTGAGCTTCTGGCCATAGGAAGGCACCATCGCCGCCACCTTGGGCTTCCAGCTGGTCGCCATCTGCTGCGGGAAGGCGCGGCGCATGACTTCCAGCATGATCGCCGGCGAGGTCGAAGCACCGGGAGACGCGCCCAGCAGCGCGGCGATGCTGGCATCCTTGTCGGTGACGATTTCGGTTCCGAACTGCAGAACGGTCCCCTTCTTGGGATCATATTTGATGACCTGCACGCGCTGGCCGGCGGTTATGAGCTTCCAGTCGCCACGCTTGGCATTGGGATAATATTTGACCAATTCGGCCTGACGCTGAGCATCGGTCAGCGTCGCCTGCTGCGCCAGATAGCGGACCAGATCCAGATTTTCCGCGCCGACCTTCATCATGCCGCCGACATTATTCTTGTAGATGGAAGCGAACAGATCGAGCGACGAACCATTTTTGAGGAACTTCGTGCTCTGCAGCGCGAAGGGACCGAACAGGGTCACCGACTTGCTATCCAGTTTGCGCGCGTCGAGATGCGGCACCGACATGGGCGGCGATCCGGCCTCGGCCTTGCCATAGACCTTCACATTGTGGCGGCTGGTCGCGGCCGCCCCCTCGAACGCCAGGAACTGGCCACCGACCGGGAAGCCGGCATAATTTTTCGATTCCGGAATGCCCGACATCTGCAACAGCTTGAGCGAGGCACCGCCCGCGCCGATGAAGACGAACTTCGCCTTCACCACGGCGTCGCTGTTCTTCTTGAGGTCATGGACGGTGACGTTCCACGTCTTGTCCGCATTCTGATGCAGGCCGCGCACCTCATGGCCAAGCTGCAGGTTGAAATTGGGATTGCGGGTCAGCGCCTGGGTCAGCTGAGTGGTGATGACACCGAAATTGACGTCGGTTCCGAGCGGCATGAACGTCGCCGCCACCTTCTGCTGCGGGTCGCGCCCTTCCATCACCAGCGGTGCCCAGCGGCGGATCTGCGCGGGATCCTGCGAATATTGCATGCCGTAGAAAAGCGGGTTCTTGACCAGCGCATCGCGGCGCTTGTGCAGATAGGCGATATTGTCGTCGCCCCAGACGAAGCTCATATGCGGCGTCGCATTGATGAAGTCGGTCGGCTTGGGCAGGCGACCCTGCCTGACCTCATGCGACCAGAACTGGCGCGAAATCTCGAACTGCTCGGCGATATCGACGGCCTTTTCGGTCGCGATCGATCCGTCGTCCTTTTCCGGCGTGTAATTGAGTTCGGCAAAGCCCGAATGGCCCGTGCCGGCATTGTTCCAGCCGTTGGAGCTTTCCTGCGCCACCTTGTCCATCCGCTCATAGATGTCGATCCGCCAGTCCGGCTCCATTTCCTGGAGATAGGTGGCCAGCGTCACGCCCATTATGCCGCCGCCGATCACCAGCACGTCGACCGGCTTGTCATTGGCGGCCGCCTTGCCGGCCGGCGAGGCCATCGGGCGGAACAGGAAGGCGGTGGCGGCGATCGCCAGCACCAGGAGGAGGATGGCGAGGGTAAGGAGGATCTTCTTGAACAGGGGCCGGCGGCGCGGTGCCGCCGGACTGGAGGAGGATGTCATGATCGTGGATTCCAAATCTGCGTGGAAAGGGGCCGGGCGGCCGGATGCGCGTTCGCCAATCTTGCTTGTCAGGTCATGCACACCACCCCATCCACCTTCAGAAACGGAAGCTCAGCCAGCCGGCCAGATAATCGCTGTTGCCATAACCGGCACGGCTAAGCACCGGCCCTGCATCCAGATGCTCGTAGCGCCCGACAAAGGACAGGCGCGGCGTGATCGACCAAGTGATCTGTGCGCGGATAGATTCACCGATCTTGTGGCCGGGGACCGATTGGGTGCCGGCGAAGATCGACTTGTTGGCGCGATAGACCGCGTCATTTTCATCGGCGCGCCAGGCGAACTGATATTCCATCGTCGCCTTCACGCCCTTGAGCGGCGACAAGGTCAGGCTGGGCGCCAGCGTCTTGAGGTTGGTCGGCGTCATGCACAGCTGGTAGCTGTAATAAATATTATTGCCGAAGGGGGCATAGGCGGCCTTCAGCGTACCGCCCTCGAACGTACCGCCGCCGCTGGCATAATCGGCGTGGAAGCCGATGCGCGGAGCCATCGGCAGGTCGCCGGGCAGCTTGTAGCTCTGGTTGAAGAAAAGCTGCCAGGCGCTGATGTCGCGCCCGTCGAAATCGCCGAACTGGTGGTTGACGGTCCAGTCGAGATTGACCGGGCCAACCTCCCCCCACAGGCGCGCGCCAGCGTAGAAGCGCTCGACCCGGCCGGTGATGCCACCCCACAGCGCTTCGCTCGTGCGCAACCGCCAGAAAAAGGGATCGAGATAGAGCTCCGATCCGCCCAGCGCCTTTTCGGGAATGCGGATGCCGGCGGTGAAGCCGGAGAAGCGCCGCCCCTGCTCGACCTTGTCGTCGCCCGTCCCGCCATTGCCCAGCGCGGTCGGCTTGAAATCGAAGGCATCGATGCGCAGCGATCCCGTCCGTGCCCAGGCCCGCACGCCGTTCAGCGCATAGCGGATCGTGTTGTTGTCGCGCTGCGACGTCAGCAGATTGGGGCCGTCGGTAAATTCCTGCCGCCCATAGCGCAGGCCCAGGTCCATGCCCGCGACCCGGCCCTTCAGTTCGGCGAAGGACTGGAGCAGCACCAGATCATTGCGCAGTGATCCCGACGGCGCGCCGATATTGTCACCGGACATGCCGCCATGGGCGATTTCGCCATAGAAGCGCAGATGCGGCCCGACATGCAGGTCGGCGCCACCGACCAGCCGGTTGATGTCCTGCCGCTGGCTGCCGGCGTTCCGCAGGTTGAGGTTGGTCGTGTAATTGACCCGCACCCGCGCCTCGCCGCTGAGCGTCAGATAGATGTCGCCATCATCGTCGAGCGGCAGATATTTGAGGCGATCGAACAGGTCGTCGCGCTGCTGCGGATCGGCCTTGCTGCGCCAGTCCTCCGCCCAGCGCGACAGAGCATAACCGCCTGATACCGATCCTTCGCCGACGGCATCGGCGGGATAGAGGCTAGCGGGTTCAGCGGGCATGTCGTCGGCCCATGCGGGGCAGGCGAACAGGGTGGTCAAAGTGAGAGCGGAGACGGCGATGGGGCGGCGCGCGGCCGCGCAGGAGAAACGAACCATGGTGGCTGCGCCTCATTCCGCCGGGACGGCGCTGGCGAGCGCGGGAGCCGTCGGGGATGGCGCCCCGCCCTCGCCTCGCATCGCGGCCTGCAACTGCGCCTGGTCCAGCTTCCCTTCCCAGCGCGAGACCACGACCGTCGCCACCGCATTGCCGATGAAGTTGGTGAGGCTACGGCATTCGCTCATGAAGCGGTCGACGCCCAGGATCAGGGCCATGCCGGCGACAGGCACGGAGGGGACGATGGAGAGGGTCGCCGCCAGCGTGATGAAGCCGGCACCAGTCACGCCCGCTGCGCCCTTGGACGAGAGCATCGCGACGCCCAGCAACAGGATCTGGTCGCCGATCGACAGGTCGACACCGGTAGCCTGCGCGATGAACAGCGCGGCCAGCGTCATGTAGATATTGGTGCCGTCGAGGTTGAAGCTGTAGCCGGTCGGCACGACCAGGCCGACGATCGACTTGGGGCAGCCCGCCCGCTCCATCTTCTCGATCAGGGCCGGCAGCGCGCTTTCCGATGAGGAAGTGCCCAGCACCAGCAGCAATTCGGTCTTCAGGTAGCGGATCAGGCCGAAGATCGAGAAACCGGCGGCACGGGCGACCAGACCCAGGATCACGACCACGAACAGCGCCGAAGTGAGGTAGAAGGTGCCGACCAGGAAGGCGAGATTGGCGAGCGTGCCGACGCCATATTTGCCGATGGTGAAGGCCATGGCGCCGAACGCACCGATGGGCGCGGCCTTCATGACGATGGCGACCAGCTTGAACACGGCGGCCGAGACATCTTCGAGCAGGTCGAGCACGCGCGCACCGCGATCGCCGATCAGTGCCAGTGCGACCCCGAACAAGATCGCGACGAATAGCACCTGAAGGATATTGCCGCTGACGAAGGCAGACAGGAAACTGTCGGGGATGATGCCGGTCAGAAAGCCGGTCAGCGTGCTGTCATGCGCCTTTTCTGCATATTCACTGACCTTGCTGGCGTCGAGCGTGGCGGGATCGATGTTGAGGCCCGCGCCCGGTCGCACCACATTGGCGACAATCATGCCGACGACCAGCGCCAGGGTAGAGAAGAAGAGGAAATAGGCGAAGGCCTTGCCCGCGACCCGGCCGACGCTGGCGATGTCGCGCATGCCGGCGATACCGGTGACGATCGTCAGGAAGATGACCGGGGCGATGACCATCTTCACCGCCTTGATGAAGGCGTCGCCGACCGGCTTCATCGCCTCGCCCAGATGCGGCGCGAAATGGCCGAGCGCCACGCCGGCGATGATCGCCAGCAGCACCTGCGCATAGAGATGAAGATACCAGGGACGCCGGGCGACCGGCGTGTCGGAGAAATCGGAAATCTGCATGACAGTTGTCTTTCTGGCCCTCGCCAAAAGCCTTCCCGCCTTCTTGGTTGGGCGGGTCGGGAATTGAGGGGGCCAGTATCGAGCTGTCAGCCATGCGCGACAAATTGTAGGAGAAATGAAATTAAATCATTATAGTTCAATATGTTAATTATGCACCGGCACAGGCGAGAAAGCATTATCAGTGCAGATATCTGCCCATCACTTTTGCATAATGTGCAGGAATTTGCACATGGCGCGCCGGCGCGATATGCAGGGCTATGGACGGCGCCCGCTTCCCGAATCGCATCCTGTGGATCGCCCTGTTCCTGGGCGTGGCTAGCAGCCTGCTCTGGCTGTCGGGCGAGGTTGCCGAGCGCAATGCCATTGCCCGGCTGAGCGCGGAGACGCGCGGCGCCGCGATCCTGCGCCAGGCCTATCTCAAGAGCGAGATCGAGCGGTTCCGGCTGTTGCCCATCGCCCTGTCCGATGACAGCGACCTGGTCGCCGGCCTCACCGGATCACAGGCCGCGCTGCGCGCGCTGGACCGCAAGCTGCAGGCGCTTGCCCGCACCACCGGCGCGGCGCAAATCTATGTGCTCGACGCATCCGGGCGCACCGTCGCATCGAGCAACTGGGGCAGCGAGCGCAGCTTCGTCGGCCAGGACTATTCCTTCCGCAACTATTTCAAGCTCGCCGCCGCCCATGGATCGGGCGCGCAATTCGCCCTCGGCACGATCAGCGAACGGCCCGGCATGTATCTGTCGCGGCGATCGCGCGGCGGCGGCTATGTCGTGGTGAAGCTGGAATTTGACGGGATCGAACAGCAATGGGCGCGGCTTGGTGAGATCACCTTCATCACCAGTCGCGAGGGCATCATCCTGATCACCAGCCGCCCCGACTGGCGCTTCACCACCATCCATCCGCTGTCGGCGCAGGCCAAGCAGCGCTTTCGCGCCGAATTGCAGTCCGGCCGCGGCTCGCTGCTGCCAGTGCCGCTCAGGGGCATGGGCGATGCCGATGGCCGGCAGATCGTCAGCCCCGCCGACGAACCGCGCCGCCGCCTGCTGTGGCAATCGGTCGCGGCCGGCGAACCGGGCTGGCAGCTCAACATGCTGACGCCGCTGCATGGCGTGGAAAGCTTCGTGCGCACGGTGCGGCTGGCGACCCTGTTGCTGCTGCTGCTGCTCGCCGGCGGCATCTGGATATTGCGCGAGCGCGGCCATCGTCGCGCCGAACGGGCCGCCATGGTCGCCGCCCGCACCAGCGAACTGGAGGCGATGGTGACGGCCCGCACCCGCGAACTGCGCCGGGAGATGGAAGAACGTGCCGCCAGCGAAACGCGCGCCGATACGCTGCGCGAAGGGCTGCGCCAGGCCAATCGCCTAGCTTCGCTGGGCCAGATCACCGCCGGCATCGCCCATGAAACCGCCCAGCCGGTCGCTGCAATCCGCAGCTATGCCGCCAATGGCCGGCTGTTGATCGCGCGCGGCGATAGCGAGGCGGCCGCCGAGAATATGGCGGCGATCGAACGGCTGACCGACCGGATCGGCAAGGTCACGGCCGAACTGCGCGGTTTCTCGCGCAAGGCGACCGGCGCGATCGATGCCATCCCGCTCGTCGGGCCGATCGAGGGCAGCGTACTGATCCTCAAATCGCGGCTGGCACGGGTCGACCTGCACCTGCCGGACCTGCCCGACGATCTGCGCGTGATGGCCGACACGATCCGGCTGGAGCAGGTGCTGGTCAATCTGCTGCAAAATGCGCTCGAAGCGCTGGAGGGCGTGGCCGCGCCGACGATCCGCCTGTCGGTCGCGCTCGATGCGGAGACGGTGCTGCTGTCGGTGATCGACAATGGGCCGGGTATCGATCCGTCGGTGCAGGGCCAGCTTTTCACCCCCTTCGTCACCAGCCGCCCGTCGGGCCTGGGGCTCGGCCTCGTCATCGCCAGCGACATCATGGCCGACATGGGCGGGTCGCTGCGCCTGCTGCCCAGTGAGGCCGGCGCCCATTTCCAGCTGAGCTTGAAACGCGCATGACCGACATGCCCCCCCGTCCGATCGCCCTGATCGACGATGATGATGATTTGCGCGCCGCCATGGCGCAGACGCTGACACTGGCGGGCCATGAGGTGCGCGCCTTCGCCCGCGCCGCCGACGCGTTGGCGGCGATCGATGCGGACTTTCCCGGCGTGGTGGTCAGCGACGTGCGGATGCCGCACATGTCAGGCATCGACCTGTTCCGGATGCTCCATGCCCGCGACGCGGAACTGCCGGTGATCCTGGTCACCGGCCATGGCGATGTGCCGATGGCGGTGGATGCGCTCAAGGCCGGCGCCTGGGACTTCCTGACCAAACCCTTCAATCCCGACGCGTTGCTGGCATCGGTCGCGCGGGCGAGCGAGAAGAGGCTGCTGGTGATCGAGAATCGCCGACTGCGCGCAATGGTCGATACCGCCGTCGCCTCCCCGCTGATCGGCCATTCCCCGGCGATCGAGCGGCTGCGCGACATGGTGGCGACCCTGGCCGACACCAATATCGACATATTGGTCGAGGGCGAGACCGGCACCGGCAAGGAACTGGTCGCGCGCATGATCCATCAGCGCAGCCGCCGCGCCAGCGCCCAGTTCGTCAGCATCGCCTGCGCCGCCGTGCCGGATGCGATCGCCGAGACCAGCCTGCATGGCGAAAGCCTGGCCGGACGCGCCCCGCTCGAAGGGCGGCTGGCCCGCGCGCATCAGGGCACCTTGTTCCTGGACGATGTCGACCAGTCCGGCCCGGCGCTCCAGGCGCATCTGATCCAGTTTCTGGAGGATCGACTGGTCCGCCCGGTCGGCGCGCGCGAACCCCAGCCGGTGGACCTGCGCGTGATCGGCTGCATGACGCAGCAGGGCCAGGCGGCGACAATCCAGCCGGCCCTGCTCTATCGGCTGGCGGCGGTGCGGCTGCACATCCCGCCGCTGCGCGAACGGCGCGAGGATATTCCGCTAATCTTCGCCCATCTGCTCGATGCCGCCGCCCGTCGCTTTCGCCGCGCGGTGCCGCCGGTCAGCCGCGCGGTGCTGGCCCATCTGCTGGACCATGACTGGCCCGGCAATGTCCATGAACTGGGGCGGCTGGCCGAACGGCTGGCGCTGGGCCTGGAGCAGGAACCCGTTGCCGATGGCGCGACGCTGCCGCTCGACGCGCGCATGGACGCGTTCGAGCGCATGGCGATCATCGAGGCGATCCACGCGACCGGCGGCGACATGGGCCAGGCGATCGAGCGCCTCGGCCTGCCGCGCAAGACCTTCTATTATCGGGTCCGGCGGCTGGGCATCGACCTGCGGAAGCTGCGCGGGCTGGATGGATAGGACGCCAGCCACATGACAGAAATGTAATGCTTGATATGTTGTAACATCATAGACATGTTTTTACAGAGGCGGGGCAGCCTCCAGCGCGACCGAGCAGGGCGTGGAGGTCAGAATAATGTCGCTCCATCCACCTCGGGGGATCCAAGTCCATGCAATTCCAGTTTCTCGCCGGCTGTGCGCTTGCCGTTCTCGGCGTTTCGACGGCCGCCCATGCGCAAACCGCATCGGATGACGCTGCCGACGGCTATCATCAGGCGGCCCGCACCGACATCATCGTCACCGGCATATTGCCGACCCGCCGCCAGGACATGCTGTCCAGCGTCGCCGTGGTCGAAGGCAAGGACCTGACCCAGGCAATCCGCCCCTCGATCGGCGAGACACTGGAACATCAGCCTGGCGTGTCTGCGACCTCCTTCGGCCCCAGCGCATCGCGCCCGGTGTTGCGCGGCCTGCAGGGCGAACGCGTCAAGATGCTGACCAACAGTCTGTCGACCGTCGACGTGTCCAACACCTCGGTCGATCATGCCGTGGTCGTCAATCCGCTGCTTGCCGAACGGATCGAGGTGCTGCGTGGGCCGCAGTCGCTGCTCTATGGATCTTCAGCGATCGGCGGCGTCGTCAACGTCATCGACAAGCGCATTCCGAATGCAATTCCGGATGAGCCGGTCCATGTCGATGCGATCGGCACCTATGGTTCGGCCGCGGACGAGCGTTCAGGCGCAGCCTCGGTCGATGTCCCGCTGTCGGGCGGTTGGGTTGCCCATGCCGATGGCAGCTATCTCAAGAGCGACGATGTCCGCATCGGCGGCCATGCGCTGACGCCAGCACTACGTGCCGAAGCGCTGGCGTCGAGCCTGCTTCCCGCCGAACCGGCGGAAGAAGGCGAGGAAGCGATCGACTTTGCCAGCAATGCCGCGGTCAAGGGCAAGCTGCCCAATTCGGCGGCCAAGACCTGGACCGCTGGCGGGGGCATCGCCTATATCGGCGACACTGGTAATATCGGCATTTCCTACGACCATTATGACAGCCTTTATGGCGTGCCGATCCGTTTCGCGACCCAGCCGGGCGACGAGCAGGAAGCCCCGCGCCTCAGCATGAAGCAGGACAGCGTCAACCTGCGCGCCGAAGTGAATGGCGACGGCAATGTGCTGGACAAGGTTTCGCTGCGTCTGGGCTATGCGGACTATACCCATGCCGAGCTGGAGGAAGATGGTTCGGTCGGCACCGCCTTCTTCAGCAAGGGCATGGAAGCCAGGCTGGAACTGACCCAGACCAAGCATGGCGCCTGGCGCGGCGCGACCGGCGTGCAACTGTTCAACCGCGACTTCAACGTGATCGGCGAGGAAGCCTTCCTGCCGAAAAACTCGACCACGCAGGTCGGCGTCTTCACCTTGCAGCAGCTCGATTATGGCGCGCTCAAGTTCGAGCTTGGCGGCCGCTACGAACATACCAGCCTGACCGCCAATCCGCTGGAGGATCAGGAGCAGTTCTTCGCCGGCAAGCGCAGCTTCGACGCCTTCTCCGGCTCGGTCGGCGCCTCCTATGGCCTGACCGACAGCTGGCGCATCGGCCTCAACCTGTCGCACACCGAACGCGCGCCGGCGGCTGAAGAATTGTTCGCCAACGGCCCCCATGCCGGCACCCAGGCCTATGAGGTCGGCAATCCCGACTTCAATCTGGAAAAGGCCAACAGCGTCGAGGCGATCCTGCGCGGCAGCGGCGACAATTACAGCTTCGAGGCGTCGGCCTATCACACCTGGTTCTCGAACTTCATCTATGAGGATCTGACCGGCGAGGAAGAAGATGGCCTGCCCGTCTATGCGTTCAACCAGGCGGACGCCCGCTATTATGGCTTCGAGGTGCAGGGATCGCTGACCCTGGCCAAGCTGGGCGATGGCAAGATCGTCGCTGATGGCCTGGCCGACTATGTCCATGCCAATGTGAAGAGCGTCGGGCCGGCGCCGCGCATTCCTCCGCTCCGTCTGCTCGGTGGCCTGGCCTATCAGGCGACCAAGTTCGACCTGCGCGGCGAAGTCGAGCGTGTCAGCAAGCAGGACCGGGTCGCAGAGTTCGAGACCACGACGCCCGGCTACACCATGGTCAATGCCGAGTTGAATGTTCGCCCCTGGGGCAAGGAACGTCCGCTCAGCTTCGCCCTGTCGGCCAACAACATCTTCGATGTGGTCGCCCGCCGGGCCTCGTCCTTCCTCAAGGACTATGCCCCGCTCACCGGCCGCGACATCCGCGTGACCGCGCGGGTCAGCTTCTGATTTGGATGAACCGGGGCGGGTCGACCGCCCCGGTTCATCCGGCTCAGTTCTCCCTGAGCACAGGATAGAGATGATGATAGGGGCTGCGATCGGGCAGCCGGGCCGATAGCCAGTCGAGCCGCGCATCGCCATCGGCCGCAAATGTGGCATCAGCGGCCAATTTCGCCTCGAACTCTGCGCGAAGCTGCGCATCGGCGGCCAGCAGCGCCTCGGCGATCGGCGCGCGGACGAAATCCTCCGCCCCAGAAGGCGCCGCCAATATCTCCGGGAAGAAGCCCCAGGCCAGGAAACTGTCCTGGCTTTCCGGTTCCAGCAACGCCGCCGCCAAAAGGCCCAGCGGCTGGTCGGCAGGCACGCGCACCGTGCCGGCTGGCAGCGTTTCGGTCACAGTCTCGTGCCGCAACTTCGTGTCCAGCGGGATACGCGCATCACGCACCGACATCGACTGCGGGTCCACCAGCCGCGCCCGATCGAGCGTCAGCGTGCGCGGCGCGTCCAGCACCTCAAAACGGATGCCATGCAATGTCAGCCGGTCGATCACCTCGACCTGCCCGGCCGGTATCCACCAGGCCCTCGGCAGACGCACCGTCTCGACCGGTTCCTGGCCGATGATCGGCATCCGCCAGTCGACCGGGCGACCCAGCCATTTCTGTTCCCTGCGCCCGCTCGCCGGCGAGACATAGGTGTCGAAGGCGATGCCCTTGAACCGTTCGACCCAGCCGATCGGCTGCGCGGCCGGCTTCCACCGGGTCAGCATTTCGGCGGGGCGCGATGCCCGGTCGCTGGCCTTCGCCTGCGCAATCGCTCCGGCATCCTGCCCGGCCAGCTTCAGCGCCGCCTCCAGCAGGACATAAGTGCCCAGCACCCGTTGGCGATAGGGCTTCATCATATGGTTTTCGACCAGCACGGTCGGAACGCCGATGAAATCGCCATAGCCGGTCGAATAGCGCGGTCCTTCGGGCGCCTGGCGGATGCCCTTTGTCGGCTCGCGCGTATCGATCGGGCTGGGATAGATGGTGGGGACATGCCCGGCCTTTTCCAGCGCGGCCGTCACGCTCGGCCCGAAACGGCCCTGCAGCCAGTCGGCGGTGGCGCGATGATAGGCATAGCGGCCCCAGCCGGCATAGGTGAAGGTAATGTCATACTGCATGTCGAAGCCGTCGCTGACATGGCAATCGACATAGAGGATCGGGTCCAGCCGGCGCAGCAGGCCGATCATCGCCCGGCTTTCCGGCGCATCCGCTTTGGAATAGTCGCGGTTCAGGTTGATGTTGCGGCTGTTGCCGACATAGCCCTTCTCCGCCGGGCCGCGCAGCGCCGGGAAGTTCCAGCGGCTCATCTTTTCATGCCCGTCGATATTATAGACCGGCACGAACACCAGATCGACCTTGTCGAGCAGCCCGTCCTTGCCGCGCAGCGCGATGTCACGCAGCAGCATCAGGCCGGCATCCTTGCCGTCGATCTCGCCCGCATGGATGCCCGCCTGCACCAGCACGACCGGCTTGCCCGGCCCGCCCTTGCTGGCGCGGATGAGCAGCATATCGCGCCCTTCGCCCGTGCGGCCGAAGCTTTCCAGGCTGATGAGGGGCGAGGCCGCATCCAGACGCTTCAACCAGGCCGTAACCTCATCATAGCGCGGCGTGGTGGCAAAGCCTGCCTGCTCGGCCGGCGTGATCCAGGGATCATCCTTGCCGACGACCAGCTTCTCGCTGGCGCCTGACCAGGGCAAAGCTGGCGGCAACACCGATGCGGGCAAGCCCGGCAGCGGCGCAGAGGTCGGCTGCTGTGCGATGGCGGTGCCAGCGACACACAAAGCGGCGGCGCCCATAAGGCGTGACATCAACTTGCTCATGTCTCTATCCTTCCGGCTCAGAAGCGGGCGCGCACGCCGATAGTGCCAGTGCGCGGCGTGCCCGGCTGCACCCAGACCGAGCTGTAGCTGCTGGCATACCATGTCTCGTCGAACAGGTTGCTGATCGTCCCGAACAGCTCGACACCCTCGATCACATCGACGCTGCCGAACAGGCGGAACAGGGTGTGCGACGGCAGGGTAAAGTCCGTGCCCGTCTCGCCCAGCCGTTCGCCGACATATTGCATACCCGCGCCCAGTTGCGCCTCGCGCCCGGCCAGTTCGAAATGCTTGGCGATCTGGATGTTGAGAACATGGTCGGGAATGTTGATCAGCCTGTCGCCCGGCAGGATCTGGGTGGCGAAATTGGGGTCATTCACCGCCTCCCGCGCTTCGGCATCGGTATAGGCGTAGCTCAGCAGGATATCGATGTCGCCGGGCAGATGGCCGTTCACGTCCAGTTCGACGCCGCGGCTCCGCGCCTTGCCGATCGCGACGGAAAAGCCGGGATTATTATTGTCGCTGGCCAGCACATTGTCCTTGGTCAGCTGATAGACAGACAGGGTGCCGGTCAAGGCGCCGCCGAGCGCGGTCAGCTTGACGCCGGCCTCGATCGACTCACTCGTTTCCGGGTCGAAGATATTGTTGAAGAAATCCGCGCCGACATTGGCGCGATAGCCCTGGCCATAAGCGGCATAGAGGGTGATCGGATCGCTGAGGTCATAGACGATGCCGGCCTGCGGACTGAACCGCTCATATTTGCGGCTATTGTAACGATTGGCCTCCGCAAGCACGCGATTATCGACCTTCAGCGTCAGATTGTCATAGCGGCCGCCGATGCGGATCTGCAGTCGATCGGTCAGTTCGATCTGGTCCTGCACATAGAAGCCGAAGCTGCGCTGGGTATCCAGACGATTGGTCAGCACCGACGTCGCAGGCAGCGGATATTGGCCATAGACCGGATTGTCGATGTCGATGACATAGCCGGCCTGGCCGCTCGGATTGCTGCTCAGCGCCGGCGGGCGATAGCGGGTGAAATAATTATCATATTCGAACTGGTCGAAATCGCCGCCGATCAGCACCCGATGACGCAGCGATCCGGTCTCGAACTTGCCGGCGACCTCGGCGCGGACCACGCTATGTTCCGCATCATAGCGGCGCGAGCGGCGCTGGCGCGACAGGGAGCGGCCATCGACATAGAGTTTCTGGCGCGACGCGGTCTGCTCGGCGTCGGACGAGAAACCGGTCAGCAGCGTGTCGCGATGGCTGGCCCCGACCAGCAGGCTCCAGTCGTCATAGAACTGATGGTCGAGCCGCAACTGGTGGCCGGTGGCGCGCGCCACCGTGTCGCCATCGCCCGGCTCGCCCAGAAAGCGCGAACGCGGCACGGTGTCGAAATCATTGTTCAGCACGACGATGCCGCGATCGAACGGCACTTCCACGCGGGTCCATTCGAAATCATAGGTCAGGCGCGTCCGATCGCCCAGCGCAACGCCGATCGAGGGCAGGAAGCCCCAGCGCTTCTGCGACACATAGTCGCGGAACGTGTCGCCCTTCTCATAATAGCCGATCAGCCGTGCGGTGATGCCGTCGGTCAGCGCCAGATTGGCGTCGGCGTCAGCGCGGAACCGGTCATAGCTGCCATATTGCAGCGTGCCCGTGCCGAAGCTCCGGCCGATTTCCGCCTGCTTGGTGACGAGGTTGATCGTGCCGCCCGGTTCGCCGCGCCCGATCAGCGCCGCCGCCGGACCTTTCAGCACCTCGACCCGCTCGATCCCGGCGACGTCGCGCTGGCCGCCAAAGCCGCGTCCGGCGTTGAAGCCGTTGACCAGATAGCCGCTCGGCAGATTTTCATCGCCGGCAAAGCCGCGAATGGCGAAACTGTCCCACAGGCCGCCCAGCGTATTCTGGCGCGCGACCGAGGCATTCATGTCCAGCGCGTCGGTCAGGCGCAGGATATTATTCTGCTGCAACGTCTCCGCATCGATCTCGGTGACGGCCTGGGGAATTTCCTTCACGGAGAAATCGCCGCGATAGGCTTGGCGCACGCCGTCGACCGTGATGGCGCCCTCGCCCTCCGGCACATGATGAACCGCGTCGCCGGTCTGCGCCTGCGCTGGAAACCAGGCCAGGACAGCGGCCAGCGGCAGCGCGCGGGCGATGCGATAGAAGCGACGGGAACGGACGGGCGCAGCGCAGGCGCTCGGCAGGAACTGGATCGACATATTTTCCCCTGAATGAAATGAGACGAAATCTCATTCGCCGCTGCCCCTAGGGTAGGCTCGCCGCACCCGTCAATGGAAATGTTATATTATTTCATTGACAGATTGCTGCATCGCCGAAATGGTCCGGCGCAACAGCCAAGGAGCCTTGCCCCCATGTCCCTGACCGCCACCGGCCAGCCCATAATATTGTCCGACGTCCACCTGTCCTATGGCAGCCATCATGTGCTGCGCGGCCTGACCCTGCATGTCGATGCCGGCGAAATCTATGCGCTGCTCGGCGGCAATGGCGCCGGCAAGTCGACCACCATGTCGACCCTGCTGGGCTTTGCCCAGCCCGACAGCGGCACCGTGCTGGTGGCGGGCCATGACCCGGCGGAGCAGCCCGACAAGGCGCGCGAGCAGATCGCCTATGTCCCCGAAAATGTCGCCCTTTACGAGCATCTGACAGCGCGCGAAAATGCCGCCTATCTGCTGGCACTGGCCGGCCGCCACCCGGCCTTGCAGGAGATTGACGGCGCGTTCGACGCAACGGGCCTGCAGGCATCGGCCTGGGACAAGCGGCTCGGCGGCTTTTCCAAGGGGATGCGGCAGAAGGTGGCGATCGCCATCGCCTTGCTGCGCGAAGTGCCGGTGCTGCTGCTCGATGAGCCCTCTTCCGGCCTTGATCCGCGCGCGACCGCCGACTTCAACCGGCTGGTCCATGATGTCGCACGCAAGGGCGCGGCCGTGCTGATGGTCACCCATGACCTGCTGTCGGCGGCCGACATTGCCGACCGGATCGGCTTCCTCGAATCCGGCCGGATCGTCGACGAGGCATCGGCGCAAGGCACGGACCGCTTCGACGTGCGCGACCTGCACCGCAAGTTCGCGCGGGAGGCTGTCACCGCATGAGCGCCATCACCCTGATCGCGCGCGACGAATTGCGGCTGATGCGGCGCAACCGCGTCGCCGTCATCGCCTTCGCGCTGCTCGTCCTGCTGACGCTCGCCGCCGCCCTCATCAGTTGGTCGCACCAGAGCGGCATCGCCGAAACCCGCGCCCGGTTCCAGGCCCAGGCCGCCGAGGCGTTCGAGGCGCAGCCCGACCGCCACCCCCATCGCATGGTCCATTTCGGCAATTTCATCTTCCGCCCGCTGCCACCGCTCGCCGCCTTCGATCCCGGCGTCGATGCGTTCACCGGCAACAGCATCTTCCTGGAAGGGCATCGCCAGAACAGCGCCAATTTCGGCGATGTCCGCCAATCCTCGCTGCTGGTCCGCTTCGGCCAGTTGACCCCGGCCTTCGTGCTGCAGGTGATTGCGCCGCTGCTGCTGATCTTCCTTGGCTATGGCACGGTCGCGCGCGAACGCGAACGCGGCACACTGCGCCAGATGCTGGTGCAGGGCGTGTCCGCCCGCGCGCTCGTCATGGGCAAGCTGCTGGCGCTGGCCATGGTCGCCACGCTGGTCGGCCTGCCCGCGCTCATCGCCTTCCTGCTGATTGCTGGGCAACCGGGCGCGCTGGCCGGGCCGATGGCGGTGATCGCACTTGGCTATGGCGCCTATCTGGCGCTCTGGTCGATCATCGTGATCCTCGTCTCCGCGCTGGTAAGGCGCGGCCGCGACGCACTGCTCGCACTGCTCGCGCTCTGGGCGATGCTGGTCATCCTGCTGCCGCGCGTGGCGCCCGATATCGCGGCGCAGGCCCATGGCCTGCCCACCCGCCTGGAAACCGACATCGCCATCCAGCAGGATCTGCATCGCCTTGGCGACGCGCATAATCCTGACGATCCCTTCTTCAACGCCTTCAAGCAGAAGATGCTGCGCCGCTATGGCGTCGACAAGGTGGAGGATCTGCCGGTCAATTATAACGGCCTGCTCGCGGTCGAGGGCGAGAAGCTGACATCGGGTCTGTTCGACGCCTATGCCGATCGCAGTTTCGCGATCCAGCAGGCGCAGAGCCGGCTGACCGACGGCTTCGGCATCATCAGCCCGGCTATCTCGCTGCGGCAATTGTCGATGGCAGCCGCGGGCACCGATCTGGCCGGCCATCGCCGCTTCCTCGCCCAGGCCGAAGCCTATCGCTACGCCATGGTCCAGCATCTGAACCAATTGCAGGCCGATGCCGTCAGCTATGCCGATGACAAGGCCAAGGATGCCGGCGCCGATCAGCGCAAGCGCATCTCCGCCGACCATTGGCAGGCGATCCCGCAATTCCGCTTCATCGCGCCGACCGCCGGCGACCTGGTGACGGCCAGCCTGCCCGGCCTGGGCCTGCTGCTCGCCTGGCTGGTACTCGCGCTGCTGGCGCTGCTGCCCGTCGCCCGCCATCTTCAGAAAGCCCGTCCATGATCCTCCTCACCCATGAACTGCGCCTGCTGCTGCGCTCGCGCATGGCGCTGTTGGCGCTGCTGCTCGTCGCCCTGCTCGCCATCGCCTCGGTCGCTGCCGGCATGGCCGAAGTCGGCCGGCAGCGCGCCGTCATCGCCCGCATCCAGCCGAAACAGGCACAGGATATCGCCGCCGTCGCGCAATGGGCCGGCAAGACGCAGGATCCCGGCAACGCGGCTTATTACAGCTTCCATGCCACCTGGGATGCCCCCGCGCCGCTCGCCTTCGTGGCGCTCGGGCTGCGGGACGTCGCACCTTACATCTTGCGTGTCCGCGCGCTGGGGCTGGAAGCACAGCTTTACGATGGCGAGGCGTTCAATCCCGAACTCGCCCTCCACGGTCGCTTCGATTTCGCCTTCGTGCTCGTCTATCTGACGCCTTTGTTCGTGATTGCCCTGTCCCATGACCTTGTCTCGGGCGAGCGGGAAGCCGGGCGGCTGCGCATGCTCGATGCGCTCGCAGGGTCGGGACGGCATCTCTGGGCACGGCGTGTGCTGCTGCGTGGTGGCCTGCTGTTCCTCGCGCTCGCCCTGCCTGTCACCATCGGCGCAATCCTCTCGCATGTGAAGCTTCTCCCGCTGCTGGCGGTGCTGGGCCTCGTCGCCCTCTATCTCGCCTTCTGGATCGGCGTCACGCTGCTGGTAGGACGGCTGCGCTGGAGTTCGGTCACCAATGCCGCGACGCTCGCCGGCCTGTGGCTGCTGCTCACCCTGCTGCTGCCGACCATCGCCCATGTCGCGATCAACCGTGCCATCCCGGTCGGCCAGGGCGTGGAACTGACGCTCGCCCAGCGCGAGGCGGTCAACCGTGCCTGGGACATTCCGCGCGAACAGACCATGCAGGCCTTCTATGCCGGCCATCCCGAATGGAAGGACAGCCCGCCGCTAGGCCACGCATTCCACTGGAAATGGTATTTCGCCTTCCACCAGGTCGGCGATGAAAGCGTCGCGCCCAAGGCGAACGCCTACCGCCACGGGATCGAGGCGCGCGATGCTGCCGCCCGTTCGGTCGGCTGGCTGCTGCCCTCGGTCGGCGTACAGGCGCTGCTCGCCCGCCTCGCCGACACCGACATGCAGGCGCAACTGGCCTATCAGGACCGCATCCGCGCCTTCCACGCCCGGCTGCGCACCTATTATTATGCCTATCTCTTCACCGACAAGCCGTTCGGGCAGGCGGATTTCGAAGGCGCTCCGCGCTTCGGCGATATGTGAGAGACTGTGATGGCCGGGGATGAGGGCGAAATTGCTCGCTTCGCTTCATCCTCGGCGGCAACCATCGACTTGCCGAGGGCACATAGAAGCGCCGGTGCTGGTCTGTGCCTGCAACGGTCAACTACTGATGTTGGATATCTCCAGCCATGCTTCAACGCAAATCGTTGAAATCATGGTGGGCGCGACAGGGATTGAACCTGTGACCCCACCCGTGTGAAGGGTGTGCTCTACCGCTGAGCTACGCGCCCCCTGTAAGGAGGAGGCGGCCTTTCGCATCCGATGCCTGACCTGTCAAGCGCCGCCTTGCAGCTTTTTGGAAATTATCTCTGTCCAGCGCGTTCGGCCGCATTATACAGGCCCGACCAACATAGATCAGAAAGTGCATCATCCATGCGTCAGACCGTCGCTCTCGTCCTTGCCTCCATGCTCCTGTCCGCGCTCGCCGCCTGCAACACGGTGCAGGGCGTCGGCCGCGACATCGAATCGGTCGGCACCGCCGGCAAGGAAGTCATTCACTGATAACGGGGACGGGGCGGCGTCCTGCCGCCCTGCATCATTGCAGGATGCGCGGAAAGGCCGACTTCTTGCGCAGACGCACACCGTCGCAATCCGGCTCGCCGCATTCGCACGCCTCGATCGCATAGCGCACGCCACACATTACCAGAACATCCTGGTCGAACGAATAGTTGGCAATACCCGCGCGCTCGACCTTTTCTTGTGCTCTGGCCTTGAGAGTCATGAGTAACTTCCCTCCATTTGGGACGACTGACAATGATTGCTGCGTTGCACAATGTCAATTCATCGACATTGGTTCCTTAACCGATAGTCAGAAATCGTCCCGCAAATCGCACGTTTCGGCGGCGGCCTCGTGTTTCTACATAGACGCTTGCAGCGCTTGATTGCCGCTCCCATATGCGCGGTCATGAATGACCATAACCGCTCGTCCATGCCGGTCTGGCATGGCACCACCATCATGTCGGTCCGCAAGAATGGAAAGGTCGTCGTCGCCGGCGATGGCCAGGTTTCGATGGGCCAGACGGTGATGAAGCCCAATGCGCGCAAGGTACGCCGCCTGCATGACGGCAGCGTCATCGGCGGCTTTGCCGGCGCCACCGCCGACGCCTTCACCCTGTTCGAGCGGCTCGAAGCCAAGCTGGAACGCCATAATGGCCAATTGATGCGCGCCGCTGTCGAACTCGCCAAGGACTGGCGCACCGACAAATATCTGCGCAACCTGGAAGCGATGATGATCGTCGCGGACAAGGACGTCACCCTGATCCTGACCGGCAATGGCGACGTGCTGGAGCCGCTCGGCGGCGTGGCCGCGATCGGTTCGGGCGGCAATTATGCCCTCGCGGCCGCCCGCGCGCTGGTGGAATATGAGGAAGATGCCGAAACCCTGGCCCGCAAGGCGATGGGTGTCGCGGCGGATATCTGCGTCTACACCAACGACCAGCTCACCATAGAAACGCTCGACAGCGCAGCCTGAGATCCCAAGAAAAGACCATGAACGACAATCTGACCCCCAAAGCCATCGTCGCCGCGCTCGACGCGCATATCATCGGCCAGCATGATGCCAAGCGCGCCGTCGCCGTCGCGCTACGCAACCGCTGGCGCCGCCAGCACCTGCCCGCCGACCTGCGCGACGAGGTGACGCCCAAGAATATCCTGATGATCGGGCCGACGGGCTGCGGCAAGACCGAAATCAGCCGCCGCCTGGCGAAGCTGGCCGACGCGCCTTTCGTCAAGGTCGAGGCCACCAAGTTCACCGAGGTCGGCTATGTCGGCCGCGACGTCGAACAGATCGTCCGTGATCTGGTCGAGGAAGCGGTGCGGCTGGAAAAGGACCGTCGCCGCGAAGCCGTGCGCGAAGCCGCATCGGAAGCCGCCATGGCCCGCCTGCTCGATGCGCTGACCGGCAAGGATGCGAGCGAAGCCACCCGCCTCTCCTTCCGCCAGAAGATCGAGGGCAACCAGATGAACGATGTCGAGGTCGAGGTGGAAGTCGCCGACGCCCCGTCGATGCCGATGGAAATCCCCGGCATGGGCGGCCAGGTCGGCATGATCAACCTCAGCGACATGATGTCCAAGGCCTTTGGCCAGCAGCAGAAGAAGCGTCGCAAGATGCGCGTCGCCGACGCCTGGGACAAGCTGGTCGAGGAAGAGCAGGACAAGCGCCTCGATCAGGATGATGTCGCCCGCGTCGCCATCACCAGCGCCGAGCAGAATGGCATCGTCTTCCTCGACGAGATCGACAAGATCGCCGTCAGCGACGTGCGCGGCGGCTCGGTCAGCCGTGAAGGCGTGCAGCGCGATCTGCTGCCGCTGATCGAGGGCACGACCGTCTCGACCAAATATGGCCCGCTCAAGACCGACCATATCCTCTTCATCGCCTCAGGCGCCTTCCATGTCGCCAAGCCCAGCGACCTGTTGCCCGAGCTTCAAGGCCGCCTGCCGATCCGCGTGGAGCTGAAGGCGCTGACCGAGGAGGATTTCGTCGCGATCCTGTCCGACACCAAGGCCAGCCTTGTTGCGCAATATCGCGCGCTGCTGGCGACCGAGGAAGTAACGATCGACCTGACGCCCGAAGGCATCCGCGCGGTCGCGAAGATCGCGGCCGAGGTGAACAGCGAGGTCGAGAATATCGGCGCCCGCCGCCTGCAGACCGTCATGGAAAAGCTGCTGGAGGATGTGAGCTTCGAGGCGGAAGATCGCCGCGGCGAGACGCTGGTGATCGATCAGGCCTATGTCGACAAGCAATTGTCGGCGGTCGCCCACGACACCGATCTCAGCAAATATGTGCTGTAACTGAGCGCATAGATTAAGTCCGGGCCTGCCGTTTCTTACGGCAGGCCCGGATCATCTTCCCCCCTGCCCGCCATCATGTCAGCCTCCGCCATGCGATTCGCAGGGAGGGAATATGATCCGCACTTCGGCCTGGCTCATGGCGAGCCTCAGCATTGCCGCACTGTCCACCACCGTCGAGGCGCAGACCGCCCCCAAACCACCCGTCGCGGCAAAGAAGCCGCATGAGGTGAAGGCGCCCTTCGGCGCGACGCGGCAGGATCCCTATTATTGGCTGCGCGACGACAGCCGCAAGAACCCCGAGATGCTCGCCTATCTGGCGGCCGAAAATGCCTATGCCGACGCGCTGCTGGCGCCGACCAAGCCGTTGCAGGACAAGCTCTACGGCGAAATTACCGGCCGCATAAAGCAGGACGACAGCAGCGTTCCCTATCGCAAGAAGGGATACTGGTATTATAGCCGCTTCGAGACCGGCGGCGACTATCCGATCGTCGCCCGGCGCAAGGGCAACATGGACGCGCCCGAGCAGATATTGCTCGACGAGCCCAGGATGGGCGCGGGCAAGGGCTATTTCGCGATCGGGGGCAAGGAAGTCAGCCCCGACGACAAGTTGCTCGCCTATGCCGAGGATCTGGTCGGCCGCCGCCAATATGTGATCCGGGTCAAGGGACTCGCTGACGGCAAGCTGCTGAGCGACGAAATCCCCAATGCCGAACCCGATTTCGCCTGGGCCGATGACAGCAGGACGATCTTCTATGTCGAGAAAGACCCGACCACCCTGCTCGGCAAGCGGGTGAAGGCGCATGTGCTGGGGACGCCCGTCAGCGCCGATCGGCTGGTCTATGAGGAGAAGGACGATAGCTTCTACATGGGCCTCAAGAAGACGACATCGGACAAGTTCATCTGCATCGTCCTGCAATCGACCGTCAGCAATGAGGAGCGCTGCGCGCCGTCCGCCAATCCGGCGAGCTTCACGCCGCTTGCCCCGCGCGAGCGCGACTTCCTCTACAGCAGCGACAATGTCGGCGGGCATTGGACGATCCGCACCAACTGGCAGGCGCCCAATTACCGGCTGATGACCGTATCGGACACCGATGCCGCCAAGGGCCGCGCGGTCTGGACGGACATCGTGCCGACCAGCGCCAGCGTCTTCATCGAGAATTTCCAGCCATTCGACAGCTTCCTTGCGATCGAGGAACGCTCGGAAGGGAATAAGCGCCTGCGCCTGCTGACCAGGAGCGGCAAGAGCAGCTTCGTCAACGCCGACGAGCCCGCCTATGCCATGGCGCTGGACGTCAATGCCGAAAGCGGCACGCCCTGGGTTCGCTACACCTATGACAGCCTGCGCACGCCCGAAACCACCTATGAGGTGAACGTCGACACGGGCGAACGCAAGATACTGAAGGTCCAGGAGGTTAAGGGCTATGATCCCGCCAAATATGTGACCGAACGGGTCTGGGCGACCGCCCGCGACGGCACGAAGGTCCCGGTGTCGCTCATCTACGCCAAGGGCTTCCAGAAAAATGGCTCGGCTCCGCTCTACCAATATGCCTATGGCAGCTATGGTTATTCGACCGATCCGGCCTTTTCGCCCCTGCTGCCCAGCCTGCTCGATCGCGGCGTCGTCTATGCCATCGCCCATATTCGCGGCGGCCAGGAAATGGGCCGCCAATGGTATGATGACGGCCATCTCAAGAACAAGATGAACAGCTTCACCGACTTCATCGACGTGACGCGCGCGCTGGTGGATCAGGGCTATGCGAAGAAGGGCCGGGTCGCCGCGATGGGCGGCAGTGCCGGCGGTCTGCTGATGGGCGCGGTCGCGAACATGGCGCCGCAGGATTACAAGGTCATCATCGCGCAGGTGCCGTTCGTGGATGTCGTGACCACCATGCTCGATCCGACCATCCCGCTCACCACCGGCGAATATGACGAATGGGGCAATCCCGAGCAGCAGTCCTGGTATGATGTGATGCTCGCCTATTCGCCCTACGACCATGTTGAGGCGAAAGCCTATCCCAGCCTGTTCGTCGGCACCGGCCTATGGGACAGTCAGGTCCAATATTATGAGCCGACCAAATGGGTCGCCAAGCTGCGCGCGACCAAGACCGACAGCAACCCGCTGGTCTTCCGCATCAACATGGAAGCCGGCCATGGCGGTAAATCGGGCCGCTTCCGCCGCTATCGCGACCAGGCCGAATATAGCGCCTTCGCGCTGGAGCAACTGGGGGTGGAGTAACCATTCATATCCCCTCCCTTTCAAGGGAGGGGCCTGGGGTGGGTCTGCCGAGTAGCGGCAGTAGAAGGCTCGCTTCGCTCGCTACCCACCCCTTAATCCCCTCCCTGGAAGGGAGGGGAAATAATGTTCAGTAACTGCGGCCCACCAGCACCCGCTCAATCGCAGTGCCGCCGGTGAAGATGCAGGCGCCATCCGCCGCTTCCGCGTCGGTCGGCACGTTACGCAGGGTGAGCTTCTCACCCTTGAGCCACTGCACCACCTTTTCCAGTTCCGCGCCGGTCGGCTTGGCCCACTGGACCAGCGCCCAGCCTGGGTTCTTGCTGGCTTTGAAATAAGCCTTGAGCGCGTCGAGATCGGTGATCGACCTGTCGATATTGCCGTCCAGCCGCGCCTTGGCGTCGGCGAACAGCGATGCCTGAATGTGTTCGAGCAAGTTGGTCACATTTGCGACAAACGCGGCTTTCAGCATAATCTGGCTGTCGAGCTTGCCATCCTCGCGATAGAGGCGATCGCGGCGGATGACCGAGACATTGCCACCGGCAACGTCACGACCGCCAACCTCGATCACGATCGGCGCGCCCTTCTTGACCCAGCCCCAGCGCTTGGTCGCGGCCTTGGACGGGCGCTTGTCGAGCAGCGCGCGGACCGGCTCGCGGAACACGTCCAGGCCGTTCAGCTGGTTCACCAGATCGGTGCAATAATCGACGATCGCGGCGTCTTCCTCGGTATCGCGCAGCATCGGCACGACGACCACCTGATAGGGCGCGACGCGCGGCGGCACGCGCAGGCCGTCATCATCGCCATGCACCATGATCAAGCCGCCGATCATCCGGGTCGACATGCCCCAGCTGGTGGTCTGCGCCAGTTCCTGCTGCCCTTCGGCATTCTGGAACTTGATATTCTGCGCCTGGCTGAAGGTCGTGCCCAGGAAATGCGAGGTGCCAGCCTGCAGCGCCTTGCCATCCTGCATCATCGCCTCGATCGAATAGGTCGCGACGGCGCCGGGGAAACGCTCATTCTCCGGCTTCTCGCCCGCGACCACCGGCAGGCCGACACATTCCTCGGCAAAGCTGCGATAGACTTCGAGCATCTTCATCGTCTCTTCCATCGCCTCGTCGACGGTCGAGTGCGCGGTATGCCCTTCCTGCCACAGGAATTCGCTGGTGCGCAGGAACATGCGGGTGCGCATTTCCCAGCGGACGACATTCGCCCACTGGTTGATCAGCACCGGCAGGTCGCGCCAGCTCTGGACCCAGCGACTGAAGGCTGCGCCGATCACGGTTTCCGACGTCGGGCGCACGACCAGCGGCTCTTCCAGCTTCGCTTCGGGATCGGGCACCATCTTACCGTCCTTCTGGATCAGGCGATGATGGGTGACGACCGCCATTTCCTTGGCAAAGCCGTCCACATGCTCGGCTTCCTTCTCGAAATAGGAGAGCGGAATGAACAGCGGGAAATAGCAATTTTCGTGGCCAGTCTGCTTGATCCGCGCATCGAGCAGGGTCTGGATCCGTTCCCAGATGCCATAGCCCCAGGGACGGATCACCATGCAGCCGCGCACGCCGCTTTCCTCGGCCATGTCGGCTTCGGTGATGACGGCCTGATACCAGGCAGCGAAATCCTGTTCGCGGGTAACGTTAAGGGCGTGTTTCACGGGGTCTGTCGCCTGTATTGAAGTGGATGGGGCGCCATAGGCCAGACCCGCCATCCCTGTCGACCCCCAAGCATCGCGTCGGGCGGGGTTCAGTCGGCGTCGGCGCCCAGTCGTTCCAGCCAGGCCTTCGCCTGCTTGGGTTCGCCCACCGCATCGGCCGCCGGCTTGCCCCGCGCCGCCAGAAAGGCGGGATGGAGGTCAAACGGCTCCAGCCCCAGCGTGTCGCGCATCGCGTCGATCTCTTGCGCCAGTTCGTCGAGCTGCGCCAGCACCGGCGCAGTCTTCGCGCGGGCGCTGCGATCCTGCTGGTGATCGAACAGGCCCCAGCGTCCGGCCGCGGTCACGCGCAGCGCCGCAATCAGCGCCGCGCGATATTCCTCTTCCAGCTCCGCTCGGCGGATATCCAGGCGCTCCAGTCTATCCACCTTGGCCATATTGGATCAGCTCAACTTGTCGATCTTCGCATTGAGCGCAGCCAGCTGCGCCTTCAGGACGGCGATCTCGTCATCCTTGCTTTCCTCGGTCGCCGCCGGGGTCGGGCTGGGCGTGGCACCCGGCATGCCCGGAACGCCATTGCCGAACGCGCTCGCCGCGGCCTCGAACATCTGCATGTTGCGCTTGGCGATCTCGGCGAGCGGGCCGCCACCAAAGGCGCCCTTCATGGCTTCCTGGAACTGCTGCTGGTTCTTGCGGAAGGCGTCCATCGACGCTTCGAGATATTGCGGCACCATCGACTGCATGGAATCGCCATACATCGCGATCAGCTGGCGCAGGAAGTTGACCGGCAGCATGTTCTTGCCGCGCTGTTCTTCTTCCATGATGATCTGGGTCAGGACATTATGGGTGATGTCCTCGCCGGTCTTCGCGTCGACGACGACGAACTCGCGCCCCTCACGGGTCATCTGCGACAAAAGGTCCAGCGTGATATAACTTGAAGTTTCGGTGTTATAGAGCCGCCTGTTAGCGTACTTCTTGATAACCACCGGTTCGGATTCATTAGCAGCCTTCGATTTGGCCATGCCTGTCTCTCCCTCACCTGCTCATCCCGCATTAGCACAGGGCGATGCCGCGCCGCAACATGGCCCGCGTCCTTTACCCCTTTTTCTCAACATTTTATGGCGCGAAACGGAGCATGATCCTGATTTGCGTCGCCGCGCCTTCATCGGCCTGCGTCGCTATCAGGAGGCGCAGCGTCCGTCCCCACCACCACCATGCCCCATCGCCGCAACGGCGGGCAGTGCCCGGCTGCTGCGGTATCACGCTGATTTGGCAGCAGAAAGCGATCGGGCGCCGGTCGTCTTCATCCCCTCCCTGATCAACCCGCCACAGGTGCTGGACCTGTCGCAAAGCCGCTCCATGCTGCGCCATATGGCCGCAGCGGGCCATGACGCCTATCTGGTCGATTGGGGGGCGCCGACGGCCGCCGACCGCAGCCTCGGCCTGGACAAGCATGTCACCGACCGTCTCATCCCGATGCTCGCTGCATTGCGGCGCCCACCGATCCTGGTCGGCTATTGCCTGGGCGGCACGATCGCCATCGCGGCCGCAGCATTGCACCGGGTCGCAGCTCTAGCGACGATCGCTTCGCCCTGGGACTTTGCCGGCTTCCCGCCCGCCGACCTTGCCGAGATCGCCGCCCTGTGGCGCGGTGCGAAGCCGGTGTGCGACCGGCTCGGCTATGTGCCGATGGAGGCGCTGCAATCGGGCTTCTGGGCGCTCGATCCGCAGCGGACCGTGCAGAAATATGCAGCCTTCGCCGGCATGGCAGCCGGCTCCGACGAGGAGCGCGCCTTTCTCGCGGTCGAGGACTGGGCCAATGAGGGCGCACCGCTCACCTATGCCGCCGGGCAGCAATTGTTCGAGATGCTCTATGCGGCGAATGCGAGCGGGCGAAACGAATGGCACATCGACGGGACCGTCATAGACCCGGCCTCGCTCGCCTGCCCCAGCTTGTCGATCGCTTCGGCAACCGATCGAATCGTGCCCGCGACGGCCGCCCCATCCCTTACGGAAAGCCGGATATTGAACCTTGGCCATGTCGGCATGATATTGAGCCAGCGGGCACCCGACATGCTGTGGCATCCACTGTCCCTTTGGCTTTCCCGCCATGGCGGATGATGTTATGTGCGCCTGCGAAAACAACATTACCACTAGTGAGGATCGAGCCTTTGTCAGACATCGTCATTACCGCCGCCAAGCGTACCGCCGTGGGCAGTTTCATGGGCGCCTTCGGCACGACTCCGGCACATGAACTGGGCCGCCAGGCCATCCTCGCCGCGCTGGCACAGGCCGCCGTCGCGCCTGAAGAAGTGGACGAAGTGATCCTGGGCCAGATCCTCACCGCCGGCCAGGGCCAGAACCCCGCCCGCCAGGCCGCCGTCAACGCCGGCATCCCGGTCGAGCGCACCGCCATCGGCCTCAACCAGCTGTGCGGTTCGGGCCTGCGCGCCGTCGCGCTCGCAGCGCAGGCAATCAAGGCCGGCGACGCCCGCATCATGGTCGCCGGTGGCCAGGAAAGCATGTCGCTCGCCCCTCATGCCCAGATGCTGCGCGGCGGCACCAAGATGGGCCCGGTCAGCTTTGTCGACACCATGATCCATGACGGCCTGACCGACGCGTTCCAGGGCTATCATATGGGCATCACTGCCGAGAACCTGGCCGAGAAATATCAGATCAGCCGCGAGGCGCAGGACGAATTCGCCGTCGCCAGCCAGAACAAGGCGGAAGCCGCGCGCGCGTCGGGCCGCTTCGCCGACGAAATCCTGCCCGTGACGATCAAGGGCCGCAAGGGCGACACCATCGTCGACCAGGACGAATATATCCGCGCCGGTGCCACGATCGAAGCGCTGCAGGGCCTGCGCCCCGCCTTCAAGAAGGACGGTACCGTGACCGCGGGCAATGCCAGCGGCATCAATGACGGCGCCGCCGCGCTGGTGGTGATGAGCGCCGACGAAGCCGCCAAGCGCGGCGCCACCATCCTGGGCCGCATCGCCAGCTTCGCCACCTGCGGCGTCGATCCCTCGATCATGGGCATCGGCCCTGCCCCGGCCAGCCGCAAGGCACTGGAAAAGGCCGGCTGGTCTGTCGCCGACCTCGACCTCATCGAAGCGAACGAAGCCTTTGCCGCGCAGGCGCTGGCCGTCGGTCAGGAACTGGGCTGGGATCCGGCCAAGGTCAACGTCAATGGCGGCGCGATCGCGATCGGCCACCCGGTCGGCGCATCGGGCGCGCGCGTGCTGACCACTTTGCTCTATGAAATGGCCAAGCGCGACGCGAAGAAGGGCTTGGCCACCCTGTGCGTCGGCGGCGGCATGGGCGTGTCGATGTGCATCGAGCGCTGAACGCCAGCGACTGAATAGCGAAGGGCGCCGGTCTTGCGATCGGCGCCCTTTTTGCTGTTAGAGCCCGTACCAGCCCGCTCCCCCGCCCAACCACCCGACAGGATGACACTGGATCGGGCGGTTGGGCGGGGGAGCGGGCCGGAACCGGTTTTTCTAAAACAGAATCTCAGGCCCAGATACGGTCGAAGCGCTTGCCCAGGCCCGTCAGCAGCTCATATTGCGACAGGCCCGAAGCCTGCGCCGCCTGCGGCAGATCATAGTCGATCGTCAGCCAGTCGCCCTCCGCGACATCCGGGCGCGCGCCGACATCGACGGCCAGCAGGTCCATCGACACCCGGCCCAGCACCGGCAGGCGAATGCCATCGACCAGCGCCGCACCGCGCCCCGAAAAGCCGCGCAAATAGCCGTCGGCATAGCCGATGTTGAGGATCGCGATCTCCAGATCGCGCTCGGCGCGATGAGTGGCGTTATAGCCGATCGTGTCGCCGGCGATCACCGCGCGACGCTGCAATATCTGAGCCTGTGGCTGGACGACCGGGCGGAGATGCGGCGCTGCATCGCGATGGGGCACGCCGCCATAAAGGGCGATACCCGGCCGCGTCAGGTCGAAACCATAGTCACTGCCCATGCAGATGCCTGCGCTGTTAGCGAGGCTGTAGCGCTGTGCGGGCACAGCGGCCCGGACATCCCGGAAACGGGCCAGTTGCGTCGGGTTGAGGTCGCTGTCCTCGTCGGCCGACGCGAGATGGCTGAGCAGCGTCGCGACCTCCAGCCCCGAAACCAGTTCGCTGAGGTCGGCGCGCCAGTCGAGGCCCAGCCGGTTCATGCCGGTATCGATCATCAGATCGCAGGCGCCACCACCCGCCGCCTTCCAGCGCGCGACCTGTCCCGGCGTACAGAGCACCGGCCGCGCCCGCGAGGTCAGCGCCTGCGCCATATCCTCGTCGCGCACGCCGTGCAGGACGGCGAAGTTCACACCGTCCATCTGCGCTTCGAGCGCTGCCGCTTCGCCCCAGTTGGAGACGAAGAAATCGCGGCAACCCACGCCCTTCAGCCGCTGCATGACGCCGGCCGCACCCAGCCCATAGCCATCGGCCTTGATCGCCGCGCCACAGGCCGGGGCGCCGCCCTGCCGCGCCAGCCAGCGCCAGTTGGAAAGCAGCGCATCGCCATCGAGGCGCAGGCGGAGCGGAGCGATATAGCCAGTCATTGCCCGCAGCCGATAGCGCGCCGGGGCTCAGGCGTCGAGGGGGCGTCCCCTGGTTTCCGGCAAGGCGACGAGGCAGGTGACCAGCGCCAGCGCCACCACGATGATCGTGTACCATAGGCCGGCATAGGGATCGCCGGTGCGCGCGACGATATATTGGCTGACCAGCGGCAGGAAGCCGCCGAAATAGCCGGTGCCGATATGATAGGGGATGGAGAGCGAACTGTAGCGGATGCGGGCCGGGAAATATTCCGAGAGCAGCGCCGCGACCGGGCCATAGGTCGCGCCCGACAGGGTCCAGAGCAACAACAACGCGGCGAACAGCATCAGCGCACGCGGCCAGTCGGGGCGGACGACACCGAAATCATAGCCCTGCGCCGTCAGCGCGGCATCGATCCCGTCACTGCTGAGGTCCGCCACGGTCACGCCGCCGATGCTGACCGCCGGAGCCGCGCCGCTGCGTTTCTCATAGGGGATGCCGCGCTTGGAAAAATGATCGAGCAGCTTGCCGCAGGCCGTCGGCTGCACCTTGGCAAAGGGATCGAAACGGCAATCGGGGCCGCTCACCACCACCGGCGCCCGTGCCGCCGCCTGCGCCAGCGCCGGGTTCGCGGTCGCGCCCATGAACTGGTAGAGCGGCATGACCAGCAGCAGCACCAGCGCATAGCCGATGACGATCGGCTTCTTGCGTCCGATGCGGTCCGACAGCCAGCCAAAGAAGATGAAGCTCGCCATGCCGGCAAAGGCGCTGCCGCCGACCAGCATTTGCGCGATGCCCGGCGCGACATGCAGGCCGCTCTGCAGAAAATAGAGCGCCTGGAACATCACCGTATAGGCAATCACGGTGAAGCCCGCCGCTATGCCGATCATCGCCACCAGCATCCGCTTCCTGTTGCCCGGCGCGGTAAAGGCTTCCTTCAAGGGATTCTTCGCCTGTTGCCCCGCCTTCTTCATCGCGGTGAAGACCGGGCTTTCGCGCAGCATCAGCCGCATCCACAGCGAGATGGCGAGCAGCGCCAGCGAGAAGATGAAGGGAATACGCCAGCCCCAGGCATCCCATACATCCATGCCGACGATCCACTGGGTGCCGACCACGACGATCAGCGACAGGATGAAGCCGCCAATCACCCCGGCCTGGATGAAGCTGGTATAGAAGCCGCGCTTTCCGGTCGGGGCATGTTCGGCGACATAGATGGCCGCGCCGCCATATTCGCCGCCCAGCGCCAGCCCCTGCGCGATGCGGAGCAGGATCAGGATGACCGGCGCGGCGACGCCGATGCTGGCGGCCGACGGGGTCAACCCGACGCCCGCCGTCGCCAGCCCCATCAGGACGATGGTGGCAAGGAACGTATATTTGCGCCCCAACCGATCGCCCAGATAACCGAACAGCATCGCACCGAGCGGCCGGAAGCCGAAGCCGATCGCGAAGCCGGCCAGCGAATAGAGAAGTTCGACGGTCGGATTGTCGGTCGGGAAGAAGGTGCGGCCGATGATCGGCGCGAGCACGCCATAGATGTAGAAATCATACCATTCGAACACCGTGCCCAGCGCCGAAGCGGTGATGACCAACCGGTCCCGCTTCGCATCCATCACATAGTCGCCCCCGACCGCCTGCGTCATCCCGCTCCCCTTAACTTCCCACTTTTCCCGTATATTTTGACATCTTCATGCGCCAACGGGAAAGGAAATTTCCAACAGCACGCGCATAGCCGCCATGCCGACTGCCTAACATGGCTCGGCCCTTGTAGGACAGGTTCAGAACAGTCGCGAACCGTTCGGCACGGGCTTGTCGGGCGCGAACAGCATGACGGCGCCGGCCGCGTCGGCGAAGCCCAGGGTCAGCACTTCCGACATGAACTTGCCGATCTGGCGCGGCGGGAAATTGACTACGGCGGCGACCTGGCGGCCGGGCAGGTCTTCCAGCGCGTGGTTTTCGGTGATCTGGGCGCTCGATTTCTTCTGGCCGATCGTCGGGCCGAAATCGATCAGCAGCTTGTAGGCGGGCTTGCGCGCCTCGGGATAGGGTTCGGCCGAGATGATCGTGCCGACGCGGATATCCACTTTCAGGAAATCGTCGAAGCCGATCGGGTCGGCGGCGGGGGCGCTGGGGTCGTGGGTCAGGTGCATGCAGGAACTCCATCTCCTCCCCGTCTGCGGGGAGGTGGCGGCGAAGCCGACGGAGGGGGCGTGCCCCAAATGCGAGGCCGCGTCCAGGGGCATCCCCCCCTCCACCACTTCGTGGTCCCCCTCCCCGTTCCGGGGAGGAATGTTTACTCCAGTTCCAGGATCACCGCGTCGACCGGCAGGCTCTCACCCTGTGCCGCCGACACGCTCTTGACCGTGCCCGCCTTGCCGGCGCGCAGGATATTTTCCATCTTCATCGCCTCGATCACGGCGAGCGGCTGGCCGATCTCGACCTTGTCGCCCTGCTTGACGTTCAGCGCGACCAGCAGGCCGGGCATCGGGCAGATGAGGAACTTGGAGAGATCGGGCGGGATCTTCTCGATCATGTGCGCAGCGTAAGGCGCGGCGTGGGCGGGCAATATGCGCAGCTTGTGGCTGGCGCCATGGGCGGTCAGCACGAAGCCCGACCGCATCGGTGCGATCCGCACCGCGAGCTGCTCCTCGCCGAATTCCGCTTCGATCAGGCGATCGCCGGGCGTATATTCCAGCGCCATGTCGATGCTCTCGCCATCGACCGTCACCTCGTCGCCGTCGATCACGACGTCATGGATCGCGTCACCGATCTTCACCTGCCAGCCAGTCGGCGGCGACAGGCGCTTGCCAAGCTGCCCGTCGATGCGGCGGGCACGGTCGGCCTGCGCCATCGCGGCAAAGGCGCCGATCGCCGACAGGCGCTGGAGCAGTTCGGGCGATGCGGGCGCGCCGGTGAAGCCCTCGGGATATTCCTCGGCGATGAAGCCGGTGGTGATGTTGCCGGAGCGGAAGCGCTCATGCTGCATCAGCGCGGACACGAAATCGATATTATGGCCCGGCCCCTCGATCTCGAACTTGTCGAGCGCCTCGATCTGCTTGTCGATGGCTTCCAGACGCGTGGGCGCCCAGGTGATCAGCTTGGCGATCATCGGATCGTAGAAGATCGACACCTCGCCGCCTTCCTGCACGCCGTCATCCACGCGGATCAGTGTGCCGCTCTCATCCGTGCCGGTTTCGGGCGGATTGTAGCGGATCAGGCGCCCAGTCGACGGCAGGAAGCCGCGATACGGATCTTCGGCATAGACGCGGTTCTCGATCGACCAGCCGTTGATCTTCACGTCCGCCTGACCGAAGGACAGTTTCTCGCCATTGGCGACGCGGATCATCTGTTCAACCAGATCGACGCCGGTGATCTCTTCGGTGACGGGATGCTCGACCTGAAGCCGCGTGTTCATTTCCAGGAAGTAGAAACCGTCGCCGGTCTTGTCCTCGCCGCTGACGATCAGTTCGACCGTGCCGGCGCTGAAGTATCCGACCGCGCGGGCGAGCGCGACGCACTGTTCGCCCATCTTCTTGCGCATTTCGGGGCTGACGAAGGGCGACGGCGCTTCCTCTACCACCTTCTGGTGGCGGCGCTGGATCGAGCATTCGCGTTCGTTGAGGTACACGATATTGCCATGCTGGTCGCCCAGCACCTGGATTTCGATATGGCGCGGGCTTTCGATGAACTTCTCGATGAAGACGCGGTCGTCGCCAAAGCTGTTGAGGCCCTCGCGCTTGGTCGCCTCAAAGCCTTCGCGGACATCCTGTTCGCTATAGGCGAGGCGCATACCCTTGCCGCCGCCGCCGGCCGATGCCTTCATCATCACCGGATAGCCGATCTCGTTGGAGATCTTCACCGCATGTTCGGTGTCGTCGATCACGCCAACGAAACCGGGCACGACATTGACGCCCGCTTCCATCGCCAGCTTCTTGGATTCGATCTTGTCGCCCATCGCCGCGATGGCATTGGCGGGCGGGCCGACGAAGATGATGCCCTCCGCGTCCAGCGCCTTGCGGAAGCTCTCGCGCTCGGAGAGGAAGCCATAGCCGGGATGCACCGCATCAGCGCCGGTGGCCTTGCACGCCTCGATGATCTTGTCGGCCAGCAGATAGGACTGGGCGGCGGGCGGCGGGCCGATATGCACGGCTTCATCGGCCATCAGCACATGCGGCGCGCGAGCGTCGGCATCGGAATAGACCGCGACGGTCTTGATGCCCATCTTCTTGGCCGTGCGCATGACACGGCACGCAATTTCGCCACGGTTCGCGATCAGGATCTTGGTGATTGCCATTATATTTCCTGTCCCAGTCCTTGTTCAGTTTCGTTCGCCCCGCTCTTTCAAGTGAGGCTCAATCCCATTCCGGTTATCGACCTCTCCAGATCGATTTCAGGAAAATGCCCTGCCCGATCATCAGCATCACACCGAAAATCGCCGCGGCCTCTCCAAAAGGCATCTTCCCACCCGTCGGACACGGGTCCGCATCCGAGCATTCCATCATCGACCAGCCGAACAGCAGCAGGAGAACGGGAACGAGCGAAAGGCTGGTCCACACCGTCACCCATATCTGCCGGCGGCGTGTCATTCCTTCCATTCAAACACCAAACCCACCTTCGTCATGCCGGACTTGATCCGGCATCCCGCTTTCTTCCCGCGCGACGGCAGAGAAGAAGCGGGACCCCGGATTAAATCCGGGGTGACGAAGCTGAGCGTGAAATTCACTCAGCCGCCTCCAGTTCGACCTTCACTTCGGCCTGCATCGGCACGACGCCGAGCTTGGCGAACAGAGCCGCATCGGCATTGTCGCCCGCATTGGCGGTGGTCAGCAGCTTGTCGCCGGTGAAAATGCTGTTCGCGCCGGCCATGAAGCAGAGCGCCTGGCAGCTATCCGACATGCTCTCGCGACCCGCGCTCAACCGCACCATGCTTTCCGGCATCACGATCCGCGCGACCGCGACGGTGCGGACGAACTCGATCTCGTCGATCTTGGCGAGTGGCGTGTCGGCCAGCATATTGCCCAGCACCGTGCCCTTCACCGGCACCAGCGCGTTGATCGGCACGCTCTGCGGATGGACCGGCAGCACGGCCAGCGCATGGAGGAAGCCGACACGGTCCTCCCGCGCCTCGCCCATGCCGACAATCCCGCCGCTGCACACGTTGATGCCCGAATTGCGGACATTTTCCAGCGTCACCAGACGATCGTCAAAGGTCCGGGTGGTGATGACCTTCTCATAATGTTCGGGCGAGGTGTCGATATTATGATTGTAATAATCAAGGCCCGCTTCCGCGAGCATGTCCGCCTGGCTTTCGCTGAGCATGCCCAGCGTCATGCAGGTTTCCATGCCCATCTGGCGCACGCCCTTCACCATTTCGACAATAGCGGGCATGTCGCGGTCCTTGGGGTTGCGCCAGGCTGCGCCCATGCAGAAGCGCGAGCTGCCCGCGTCCTTCGCCTGCGCCGCCGCCTGCATCACCGCCTGCACGCTCATCAGCTTTTCGGCCTTCAGGCCGCTTTCCGCCGAGGCTGACTGGTTGCAGTAACCGCAATCCTCTGGGCAGCCGCCGGTCTTGATCGACAACAGGGTCGACAACTGCACCTCGTTGCGCGGGAAGTTCGCGCGGTGGATCGACTGCGCTTCGAACATCAGGTCGCCAAAGGGCAGGTCGAACAGCGCGGCGATTTCCTCGCGCGTCCAGTCGTTGCGGGCGGTCAGGGTGCAGGGGGTATTCATTTACGCAGCTTCCTCTAGCCCCGCCGGGGGCATGTTGTGGCCGAGCAGGCGCAGCACATCGGCGGCGCACTCCACGACATTGGAACCCGGCCCATAAATGCCCTGAACCCCTGCGTCACGAAGATAGTCATAATCCTGCGGCGGGATGACCCCGCCCGCGATCACCTTGATGTCGCTACGGCCATGGTCGCGCAGCCGGTTGATCAGTTCGGGGATCAGCGTCTTGTGCCCGGCGGCCAGCGACGAGGCGCCGACCACATCGACACCACTGTCGAGCGCCAGCACCACCGTCTCCTCCGGCGTCTGGAACAGCGGGCCGGACACGACATCGAAGCCCATGTCGCCGAAGGCCGACGCGATGATGTTGGCGCCCCGGTCGTGCCCGTCCTGCCCCATCTTGGCGACGAGGAGTTTGGGCTTGCGGCCGAGGCGCCGTTCGACGGCCTGCACCCCGTCGAGAACCTGTTTCCAGCGGCTGTCATCCTTGTAGGGCGCGCCATAGACGCCCTTCACCGGCGTCGGCTGGGTGCCATAGCGGTTGAAGCGGTCTTCCATGGCGGCCGAGATTTCGCCCAGCGTGGCGCGCGCGCGGGCGCACTCGACGGCGTGGGCGAGAAGATTGGTCTCGATCGACTGCGGCGCGGCGGCGGCATCGCGCAGCGACTGGAGCGCAGCCTGACAGGCATCCTCGTCGCGCTGCGCCTTCACCCGGTTGATGCGGGCGATCTGCGCCTCGCGGACCTTGGTATTGTCGACTTCGAGGGTTTCGAGCAGGTCTTCGTTCGCGAGGCGATATTTGTTGACGCCGACGATGACATCCTCGCCCCGGTCGACGCGCGCCTGACGGGCGGCCGCCGCAGTCTCGATCATCGCCTTGGGCCAGCCCGCACCCACGGCCTTGGCCATGCCGCCTTCGGCTTCCACGCGGTCGATGATTTCCTGCGCTGCGTCGACCAACTGCTGGGTCAGCGCCTCGATATAGTAGCTGCCGCCCAGCGGATCGACGACATTGCACATGCCGGTCTCTTCCTGGATCACGATCTGCGTGTTGCGCGCGATGCGGGCGGAAAAGTCCGTCGGCAGCGCGATCGCCTCGTCCAGCGCATTGGTGTGGAGCGACTGGGTGCCGCCCAGCATCGCGGCCATCGCCTCGATCGTGGTGCGCATGACGTTGTTGTAAGGGTCCTGCTCGGTCAGCGACACGCCCGACGTCTGGCAATGGGTGCGCAGCATCTTGCTGCGCTCGTCCTGCGCGCCCAGCTTCGTCATGACGCGGTGCCACAGCACGCGGGCGGCGCGCAGCTTGGCGATCTCCATGAAGAAGTTCATGCCGATGGCGAAGAAGAAGCTGAGGCGTCCGGCGAACTTGTCGATGTCGAGGCCGCTGGCGACGCCATAGCGGACATATTCCGCGCCGTCGGCGATGGTGAAGGCCAGTTCCTGCACCTGCGTCGCGCCGGCTTCCTGCATATGATAGCCGGAGATGGAGATGCTGTTGAACTTGGGCATCTCGCGCGACGTATAGCCGAAAATGTCGCTGATGATCCGCATCGAGGGTTCGGGCGGGTAGATATAGGTGTTGCGGACCATGAACTCCTTGAGGATGTCGTTCTGGATGGTCCCGTCGAGCAGCTTGCGCTCGACCCCCTGTTCCTCGCCCGCGACGATGAAGAAGGCCAGGATCGGGATCACCGCGCCGTTCATGGTCATCGACACGCTCATCTTGTCGAGCGGAATGCCGTCGAACAGGATCTTCATGTCCTCGATCGTGTCGATCGCCACGCCCGCCTTGCCGACATCGCCGACGACGCGGGGATGGTCGCTGTCATAGCCGCGATGGGTGGCGAGGTCGAAGGCGACGCTGAGGCCCTTCTGCCCTGCGGCCAGGTTGCGGCGGTAGAAGGCATTGGATTCCTCGGCGGTCGAGAAACCCGCATATTGGCGGATGGTCCAGGGTCGGCCGGCATACATGGAGGCACGCACGCCGCGCGTGAAGGGGGCGAAGCCCGGCAGGCCCGGATCGACGGTCACATCCTCGGCGGTGTAGAGCGGTTTCACCGTGATACCTTCCGGGGTATCCCAGTTCAAATCCTTGCCCTTCACTTCCTTGGCGGCAGCGGCGGCCCATGCGTCCAGCGTCGGCTTCTCGGTCATGCGTGTCCTATCCTACCCGTTCGTCACCCCGGCCTTGAGCCGGGATCCCGCTATCTTCATCCCGCTTGCTGAAAAGAAGCGGGATGCCGGATCAAGTCCGGCATGACGTAATTCAATGCGCGCCGGCCTTCGGCGTCTCCATGATCTCGGTCAGCACCCCGTTCATATCCTTGGGGTGGACGAAGAAGATCGGCGTGCCATGGGCGCCGATGCGCGGCTCGCCCAGCACCTTCTTGCCCAGCCCCTCGAACCAAGCCTTGGCTTCCATGATGTCGGGCACTTCATAGCACATATGATGCTGCCCGCCGGCCGGGTTCTTGGCGATGAAGCCGTGGATCGGGCTGTTCTCGCCCAGCGGCTCGATCAGTTCGATCTGCGTGCCGGCGGTGTCGCCTTCGCCAGGCGTATCGACGAAGCACACCTTCACCCCCTGCGCCGGCAGGTCGAACGGCTCATGTGTCAAGGTCGCGCCCATGATGTCGCGATAATAGGCGAGCGAAGCCTCCAGTGAAGGCGTCGCGATGCCGATATGGTTCAAGCGGCCGAGTTTCATCACATCATTCCCAATGTCGTCATTCCCGCGAAAGCGGGAATCCATCTCCCGACCCATCCCCAAGAAGCGATGTGGGGGATGGATCCCCGCTTTCGCGGGGATGACGTCGTTATTTAGAGCGGAATATTATCATGCTTCTTCCACGGGTTCTCCAGCGCCTTGTTGCGCAGCTTGCGCAGGCCCAGCGCGATCCGCTTGCGGGTCGAGTGGGGCTGGATCACCTCGTCGATGAAGCCCTTGCTCGCCGCCACGAAGGGGTTGGCGAAGCGGTCTTCATATTCCTTGGTCTTCTCGGCAATCTCTTCGGGCGTCTTGCCGCGGAAGATGATCTCGACCGCGCCCTTGGCACCCATCACCGCGATCTCGGCGGTCGGCCAGGCATAGTTGAGGTCGCCGCGCAGATGCTTGGAGCTCATCACGTCATAGGCGCCGCCATAGGCCTTGCGGGTGATGACGGTGATCTTCGGCACGGTCGCCTCGGCATAGGCGAAGAGCAGCTTGGCACCATGCTTGATGATGCCACTATGTTCCTGCGCGGTGCCCGGCAGGAAGCCCGGCACGTCGACGAAGGTGACGATCGGGATTTCGAACGCATCGCAGAAGCGGACGAAGCGGCCGGCCTTCTTCGACGAGTTGATGTCCAGCACACCGGCCAGCACCATCGGCTGATTGGCGATGATGCCCACCGTCTTGCCCTCGATCCGGCCGAAACCGCACAGGATATTGCCCGCATGGGCCGGCTGCACCTCGAAGAAGTCGCCCTCGTCCACCACCTTGCGGATCAGCTCGTGCATGTCATAGGGCTGGTTGGCATTGGCCGGGATCAGCGTGTCGAGGCTGTCCTCCAGCCGGTCCCACGGGTCCGCGCTAGGCCGCTCGGGCACCGGTTCCTTGTTGGACGCTGGCAGGAAGTCGACGAAATCGCGCACTGCCAGCAGCGCTTCGATGTCATTCTCGAACGCCACGTCCGCCACGCCCGACTTGGTCGTGTGGGTGATCGCGCCGCCCAGTTCTTCCTGCGTCACCACCTCGTTGGTGACGGTCTTGACTACGTCCGGCCCGGTCACGAACATGAAGCTGCTGTCCTTCACCATGAAGATGAAGTCGGTCATCGCCGGCGAATAGACCGCGCCGCCCGCGCACGGCCCCATGATGACGCTGATCTGTGGCACCACGCCCGACGCCAGCACATTGCGCTGGAAAATCTCGGCATAGCCGGCGAGCGAGGCGACGCCCTCCTGGATGCGCGCGCCGCCGCTGTCGTTGAGGCCAATCACCGGCGCGCCGACCTTCATGGCGATATCCATGATCTTGCAGATCTTCATCGCGTGCCGTTCCGACACCGCGCCGCCATAGACGGTGAAATCCTGGCTGAAGACATAGACGAGACGGCCGTTGATCGTGCCCGATCCGGTGACCACGCCGTCGCCCGGAATATGCTGCTCGTCCATGCCGAAATCGATGCAGTTATGCTCGACATACATGTCCAGCTCTTCAAAGCTGTCCTCGTCCAGCAGCACTTCGATCCGCTCCCGCGCGGTCAGCTTGCCCTTGCCATGCTGCGCGTCGATGCGGCGCTGGCCGCCGCCCATGCGGGCGCCCTCGCGCTTGGCTTCCAGCTGTTCGATGACGGCGAGCTTCGACATGAAAGGCTTCTCTCCAAATTCGTGGCGTCCATAGCTTGGCCGACGCCGCCTTGCCCTTCCCCTACCCAGCCGCACGCAAAGTTCGCAAATGTAAATTTGCCAATTTGCAAATCGCGACTTCGCAAATTAGGGTAAGGATTATGGCACGCGGCAACCGTATATTCGCAGGTCCACGCCTGCGCCAACTGCGCCTGGACCATCGCATGGACCAGGCGACGATGGCGCAGGCACTGGGCATATCCGTATCCTATCTCAGCCAAATGGAAAATGACGATCGCCCGTTGACCGCCAAGGTCAAGGCCGCGCTCGCCAACGCCTTTCCCACCGACTGGGCCAGTTTCGACAGCCGCGAGGACGAGCAGTTGCTGGGCGCCTTCGCCTTTGCCCTGTCCCACCCCGAACTACCTGGCCCCGCGCTGGAGCCGGAACGGATCGAGAAGCTGCATCTGCAATTCCCCGAGTTCGCGGCGCGCTACGTCGATCTCTACAACGCCCATATGCGCGCCAATGAGCGGATCAACATGATCGAGGAGGCGATCGCCAACGATCATGAGGTGCAGGCCCGCCTGCCCTGGGAAGCGGCGCGCGACTGGTTTCACGAGGCGGGCAATTATGTCCATAGCCTCGACTGCCTGGCCGAGGAGATGGCCGAAAGCTTTGCCCAGGGCCAGGTGCTGGACGAAGGGATGCTGGTCGAGGCGCTGGCCCGCCGCCACGGCATCGAGACGCTGATCGCCGAGACACCCGATAGCGCACTGCGCGCCTATCGCGCCGCCGACCGGCAATTGTTCATCAACGCCGCCCTGCCGACCGAAAGCCGCAAGTTCATGCTGGCGCACCAGCTGATGATGCTGGAGGGGCAGGCGGTGATCGCCGATGTGGTGCGCAAGGCCGGCCTGCCGGTCACCGGCGCCGACCGGCTGCTCGCGATCGGCCTTGGCAATTATGCCGCCGGCGCGCTGCTGATGCCCTATGCCCCCTTCCGGGAGGCGGCGCGGACGATGCGCCATGATATCGACCGGCTGGCCCGCACCTTCGGCGTCAGTTTCGAACAGGCCTGCCACCGCCTGTCCACGCTGCAGCGACCGGGCCTGCGCGGCATCCCCTTCTTCTTCTGCCGGGTCGACATGGCCGGCAACATCACCAAGCGCCACAGCGCCACTCGCCTGCAATTCGCCCGCTTTGGTGGCGCCTGCCCGCTGTGGAACGTGCATGAGGCGGTGGCCGTGCCCGACCGCATCAATGTCCAACTTGGCGAGACTCCCGACGGCGTGCGCTATGTCTCGATGGCCAAGGGGCTGGTGAAGCCGTCCGGCAGCTACAAGCGCACCCCGCGCCGTTTCGCCGTAGTGCTGGGCTGCGAGGTCGCCCATGCGGCCAATTTCGTCTATGCCGACGGCCTGCATCTGCAGGAGGAAGGCGCCGCGACGCCGATCGGCATCACCTGCCGCCTCTGCTCGCGCCAGAGCTGCGACCAGCGCGCCTTCCCACCCGCCGACCGCCCGATCCATGTCGACCCCGACAATCGCCAGATCGTGCCCTACTGGATCGGCTGACACGAAGTAATAATGGCACGAAAATCCGAAATAAAATTTTACGTTACTTTTACATTTCAATACTAGTCTTTAACCATAAAGATTATGCAGCATATTGAAATATAATTCACTTATATGTCGTGTCACTTTTAACAAAATTGTCATAGCGAAATCCCAGTTGCAGGGCGGGACTGTCACGGACAGCTCGGTGCCAGAACAGATAATCGGCACCCTTGTCGCACATGGTAAAAAGGGATTTCGGGTCAATGAAACAGCTATTGATGTGCAGCGCCGCGCTGGTCGTGGCGGCTGCGCCGACGATCGCGCTCGCGCAATCGACCGGCTCGCAGGATTTCGAGGACAGCATCATCGTCACCGGTGCGCAGGGCGACCAGAGCGTCGGCGGCGTCAAAATCCCCGAAACGCCCAAGGCCAAGGTCACGCTCGACCAGGAGATCATCGCCCGCCAGCGCCCCGGCCAGGCGATCAACGAAACGCTGAACCTGGTGCCCGGCGTCAGCTTCTCCAACCAGGATCCCTGGGGATCGCTGGGCGGCAGCTTCACCGTGCGGGGCTTCAGTTCCGACCGCGTGTCGCAGACGATCGACGGCATTCCGCTCAATGACTCTGGCAATTATGCGCTCTACACCAACCAGCAGCTCGATCCGGAAATTATCGAGGCGGCAACCGTCAGCCTGGGCTCGACCGATGTCGACAGCCCGACCGCCTCGGCCGCCGGCGGCACGATCAACATCCGCTCGCTGATGCCATCGGACGAGATGGGCGCGATGATCAGCGCCAGCTATGGCAATATCGTCGCCCGCGGCAATGACGATGATCGCGCCTATCACCGCATCTTCGGCATGTTCCAGACCGGCGTCTTCACGCCCTTTGGCACCAAGGCCTGGTTCTCCGCCTCGCGCGCGACCAACAAGTCGACCTACACCAACTATGGCGGCGTCGATAAACAGCAATATAATGGCAAGATCTACCAGCCGATCGGCAGCAATGGCGACTTCATCGCGCTGGCGGGCCATTACAACCAGAACCGCAACACCTTCAACGGTTCGACCTATACCACCGCGACCTTCCCCGGCACGACCGACGGCCGCTTCTACGACACCGCGACCTGCACCGTGGACACGCCGCAGACCGGCGTCACCGACTATGCCAATAGCTGCGGTTCGGCGTTCGAGCGGCGCTACAACCCGTCCAACACCGGCAATGTCCGGCTCAATTCGCGCTTCACCCTGGCGAATGGCCTCACGCTGACGGTCGATCCCAGCTTCCAATATACCAAGGCCAATGGCGGCGGCACATCCTATGCCTATGAAGGCGCCAGCGCCGACGGCAATACGGGCGGCTATTATCTCAAGGACAGCCGCAACACCGCCACCAGCAGCTCGACCCAATATTATTATGTCGGCGGCGTGGACCTGAATGGCGATGGCGACACACAGGATTTCGTGCGCGTTCTCTCGCCCAGCCAGACCGTGACCAAACGCTATGGCGTGATCGCCAACCTGTCCTACGATATCGACCCCGACAATCGCCTGCGCCTGTCCTACACCTATGACCGTGCCCGCCATCGCCAGACCGGCGAGGCCGGCTATCTGGAGGCCAATGGCGATCCGGTCGATGTCTTCCCGATCAACAATCCGATCGTCGATGCCGACGGCAATGTCGTGCAGAAGCGCAACCGGCTATCCTATGCCACGCTGAACCAGATTTCGGGCGAGTATCGCGGTTCCTATCTCGACGATCAGGTCATCCTGCTGCTGGGCGCGCGCATGCCCTTCTTCAGCCGCGACCTAAATCAATATTGCGTCACCACCGACGCATCGGGCAATGTCAACTGCCCGGCGACCCAGGCCGGCATCGATGCCCAGCTGGCCGCCAACAGCGCCTATGCCGCGCCGCAGTCGCGCAAGTTCGACTATAACAAGCTGCTGCCCAACCTTGGCGTCACCTACAAGCTCACCAGCAAGGCCAGCGTCTTCACCAGCTATGCCAAGAACCTGTCCGTGCCCGGCACCGACGCCCTCTATGGCGCGCTCTATTTCGACGAAGGCTCCAGCTCGGGCAATCCCAAGCCGGAAACCTCCGACGCGTTCGACCTTGGCCTGCGCTATCAGTCTGGCATCGTCCAGGCGCAGCTGTCGGGCTGGTACACCCGCTATAACAACCGCCTGGCGACCGCCTATGACGCCGATTGCGATTGCAGCGTGACCCGCAACCTCGGCCGCGTCGACAAATATGGCGTCGACGGCAGCGTCGCGGTGCGCCCGGTCAAGGATCTGATGTTCTACGTCTTCGGCTCCTACCTCAAGTCGGAGATCAAGGACGATGTCCAGACCGGCGCCAGCACCTATGCCGCAACCGCCGGCAAGCGGGAGGCCGGCGCGCCAGTCTATACGCTGGGCAGCCGCATCCAGGGCACGCTCGGCCCGGTCGACCTCGGCCTCCAGATCAAGCGGACCGGCGAGCGCTATGTCAACGACATCAACACGGTGAAGCTGCCCGGCTATACGCTGGTCGATCTCGACGCCCGCTTCTCGCTGGAGCAATGGGGCCTCAAGAAGACCTTCTTCCAGCTCAACGTCACCAACCTGTTCGACAAGGTCTATATCGGCTATTCGGGCACCGGCCTCACCAGCACCGCCACCACCGCCTATCTCGGCTCGCCCCGCGCGATCAGCGGGTCGATGGTCGTGGCCTTCTGACCGGACGGAGGGGCGCCGGCATCGGCTGGCGCCCCTTCAACCCACCACGGGCATCGCCCCGTCCAGATAGTCGAGAAACGCACGCACCCGCGCCGCCGTGCGATCTTCTGCCGCATAGAGCGCGTGAATATCCTCGCCATCGCCGGGATTATAGTCGGCCAGCACTTCGACCAGGCGCCCCGCCCTGATGTCGCTGGCGACATGGAAATGGCCGTGCCGGGCGATGCCGCCGCCGGCGACCGCCATCTGGCGCACCACTTCGCCCGAATTGCCGTAGAAGCTGCCCTGCACCGGCCGCTGCACCAGCTTTCCGCCGATGCGGAACGGCCAGCCGTCGATCGAGCGGCGGAAGCTGAAGCGCAGGCAATCATGATCGTCCAGATCGTCCGGCGTCTGCGGCGTGCCGCGCCGGGCGAGATAGGCCGGGCTGGCCACCAGCACCATCGCGCTATGGCCCAGCTTCTTCGCCCGCAGGCTGGTATCGCGCAGCGGGCCGATGCGGATGGCGATATCGGCCCGCTCCTCGACCAGATCGACGATCGTGTCGGACAGGGTCAGGTCCACCGTCACTGCCGGATACAGATCACGGAAGCCGGGCAGGATCGGGATCAGGCATTCGATGCCGAAGGAGGGCGAAGCGTTGATCCGCAACAGCCCGCGCGGCGCCGTGCGATCCTCTCCCAGTCCTGCCTCCAGCGCCATCATGTCGCCCAGCAGCACCGCCATACGGTCGCGATAGGTGACGCCTTCCGGCGTGAGCGCCAGCGCCCGCGTCGTCCGCCGCAGCAGGGTGACGCCCAGCCGCTGTTCCAGCCGGGCGATCGACCGGCTGACCGCCGATGGCGTCAGCCGCAGCGCCTTCGCCGCCGCCGCCAGACTGCCCTCGCCCGCCACCATCAGGAAGGTTTCGATGTCGCCGAACCGGTTATCCATGATTTCAAATCACTTCTGAAATGCGAAAGTGCAATCTAATCACCAATGATAAATAGTCTATCTTGGTGTCAACGTCGCTGTCACTTTTCAGAGGAATGCACCATGGATCTTCAGCTTTCGGGCAAGACCGCCCTCGTCACCGGATCGACCGCCGGCATCGGCTTCGCCATCGCCAAGCGCCTGGCTGAGGAAGGGGTCGAGGTCGTCATCACCGGCCGCAACCAGGCCAAGCTGGACGCTGCTGCCGCCGAGCTTTCGCAGGCCGGCACCATCCGCCCGGTGCTGGCCGATCCCGCCACCGCGGCGGGCGCCGACGCGCTGATCGCCGCCGTCCCGGACATCGACATCCTAGTCAATAATCTCGGCATCTACGAGGCCAAGGACTTCACCGACATCACGGACGCGGACTGGCATCATCTGTTCGAGGTCAATGTCGTGAGCGGCGCCCGCCTTGCCCGCCATTATTTCCCGAAGATGCTGGCCAAGAACTGGGGCCGCATCCTGTTCATCGCCAGCGAAAGCGGCCTGCTGCCGCCCGCCGAGATGATCCATTATGGCATGACCAAGTCGGCCCAGCTCGCCATTTCGCGGGGCCTGGCCGAACATACGCGCGGCACCGGCGTCACCGTCAATTCGGTACTGCCCGGCCCGACCCGTTCGGAAGGGATCGTCGAGTTCATCCGCTCGGTGGTCGAGAACAAGGACGCGTCCGAAGCCGAGCGCGAAGCCGAATTCTTCACCAAGCTGCGCCCGCTCTCGCTGATCAAGCGGCTGATCGAAGCCGATGAGGTCGGCGCGATGACCGCCTATCTCGCCAGCCCGCTGGCCGCCGCCACCAACGGCGCCGCGGTCAAGGTCGAAGGCGGCATGGTGCCCACCATCTACTGACCGTTAAGCCCCCGGCCCCGTTCGCTTCGAGCCTGGTCGAGAAGCGTAGAGCATGACGTTTCTCGACACGCTCGAAACGAACGGAGGTTTGTGGCCGGCACCATCACAATCCTGCTTGTGGCAACTGGCCCTGTCGCTCGTTTCCTCCTCTGCCTATGAGGATGAAAATGAGCGATACGGACTGCCTGCCCACCATCGACCAGGCGCTGGAACAGGATGGCTATGCCCGCCTGGCCGGCGCCGACCTGCTGCGCCAGCTGGATATCGGCGCGGCCGGTTGGGCGCCCTTTGCCCGCAGTTGGGACGATCTTGGCCCCGACCTCTTCATGGCCGATGGCGGCCGTTATCGCCGCCGCCGCCACGCGACCTTTCGCTGCACGGCCGGTCAGTTCATCCGCCAGCCCCACCAGCCCCATTATCAGAGCCGCGACTATAACCCGCTGAACGGCGACGTGCAGCGCTGGTTCGATCCGGTCGAGGATGCCACGACCGCGCTGCCGGTAACACAGGCGCTGCTCGCCTTTTGCGCCGGCCATTTCGATCCGGCGTCATCGGGCGACTGGCATGTCGAGATGCACCAGTTCCGGATCGAGGCGAAGGCGGGCGAGCTTGGCCGTCCCACACCCGAGGGCATGCACCGCGACGGCGTCGATCGGGTCTTCGTGATGCTGGTCGAGCGCCGCAATGTGCGCGAGGGCGTCACCCGCATCGGCGCCGCCGATGGCACGCCGATGGGCGAATTCACCCTGGCCCAACCGGGCGACGCGATGCTGATCGATGACCACCGCATCTTCCACGGCGTAACCGAAATCCACGCCGTCGATCCCGCCCAGCCCGCCTGGCGCGACGCGCTGGTGATTACCTTTCAATCCTCCCCGGCACGGGGAGGTGGCATCGCGTAGCGATGACGGAGGGGGCTGGCCGACGGCACGCCCCCTCCACCCCCGGCTTCGCCAGCGGTCCCCCTCCCCGCAGGCGGGGAGGATTATTTCAGCAGTACCAGCTCTTCGGCCATGCTGGGGTGCAGCGCCACGGTATCGTCGAAATCCTGCTTGGTGAGGCCCGCCTTCACCGCAACCGCCGCCGCCTGCAAAATCTCCGGCGCGTCCGGACCGATCATGTGCAGGCCCACCACCTTGTTGGTGGTCGCGTCGACGACCATCTTGTAGAGCGCCCGCTCGTCGCGCCCGGCCAGCACATTCTTCATCGGCCGGAAGTCGGAGGTGTAGACCTTCACGGTGCCATATTTGTTCTTGGCCTGCGCTTCGGTCAGGCCGACGCCAGCCAGCGGCGGATGGCTGAACACGGCCGAGGGCACACAGCTATAGTCGACGGTGCGCGGATTGTTGCCGAACACGGTGTCGGCAAAGGCATGACCCTCGCGGATCGCCACCGGGGTCAGTTGCAGCCGATCGGTGACGTCGCCCACGGCGTAGATGCTCTCGCAGCTGGTGCGGCTATATTCGTCGACCTTGATCGCGCCCTTGTCGTCGATCTCGACGCCGGCATTCTCCAGTCCCAGCCCGTCGGTGTGCGGGCGGCGGCCGGTGGCGAACAGCACGATGTCGGCCGCGACCGGATCGCCATTCTTGAAGTGGACGCACAAGGTGCCGTCCTCCTTCTTCTCGATCTTCTCCATCTGCGCGTTGAAGCGGAAATTAATCCCCTTCATCGTCGAAATCTGGAGCAGGCGGTCGCGGATCTGCTCGTCATAGCCGCGCAGCAGCGTGCCGCCCCGGTTGACCATCGTCACATGGCTGCCGAACTGGTGGAAGATGCCGGCAAATTCATTGGCGATATAGCCGCCACCAACGATCACGATGCGCTTGGGGCACTCGTCCAGATGGAACACCTCGTTGGAGGTGATGCCATGTTCGGCGCCCTCCACTTGCGGGATCAGCGGCCAGGCACCGGTCGCGACCAGGATGACCTTGGCCGTCACCTCGCGCCCGCTGGCGAGCTTCACGCTATGCGGCCCGGTTACCGTCACCCGTTCGGCAATCAGTTCAACCTTATGGCTGTTGAGCGTGTTGGTGTAGAGCCCTTCGAGCCGGTCGACATCGGCCAGCACATTGTCGCGCAGCGTCGCCCATTCAAAGCCGCAGTCCGGCACATTCCAGCCGAAGCGGCGGGCGTCCTTCAGATCCTCGGCGAAATGCGCGCCATAGATGAGCAGCTTCTTGGGCACGCAGCCGCGGATGACGCAGGTGCCGCCGACGCGAAATTCCTCGGCCACCGCGACCTTGGCGCCATGCGCGGCGGCGACGCGCGACGCGCGCACCCCGCCCGATCCTGCGCCGATGACGAAAAGGTCGAAATCATAATCGCTCATGCCAGTCTCCGCTCGGCGCACTATCTTGGCGGCGGATATGGCGGCTGGACCGCGCAGTTACAAATGGGAATTTTTGCTGCAACTTCCGTTCGCTTCGAGCCTGTCGAGAAGCATTTCCCGACATCGCCCGAAACGAACGGTCGTTATTGCCTTACTCGCCCAGAGCGATCTCGATCAGCGCCATGGTCGAGGGATCAAAACCGGTCGGACCATTGGCCTCGATCGACTTGGCGATCTCCTTGCCCAGCTCGACTCCGAACTGGTCATAGGGATTGATCCCCATCAGCACGGCATTGGCGAAAGTGCGATGCTCGTAGAAGGCGATCAGCGCGCCCAGCGCTTCCGGGTTCACATCGTCCATCAGGATGGTGGTCGACGGGCGGTTGCCGGCATAGGCGCGCGCCGGGTCTTCATTGTCCTTGCCGCGCATCAATGCCGCGCCCTGGGCGAAGCAGTTGACCAGCAACGCGCGATGATGCGCCGGGTCGAGCGCATTGCCCGGTTCAATCGAGGCGATGAACTCGACCGGGGTCAGGATCGTGCCCTGGTGCAACAGCTGGAACACGGCATGCTGCGCATCGGTGCCGACACCGCCCCAGGTGATCGGAGCAGTCGGCCCATCGACCGGCGAGCCGTCCAGCTTCACCGACTTGCCGTTGCTCTCCATCTCCAGCTGCTGCAGATAGGAGGGTAGCAGCGCCAGTCGCTCGTCATAGGCGAACAGGGCGCGCGTCTCGCAGCCCAGCACGCGGGCATAATATTGATCGACGAAAGCGGCGATCAGCGGGATATTCTCGCGCGGATCAGTCAGCTGGAAATGACGGTCCATCGCTGCCGCACCTTCCAGCAGGCTTTCGAACGCGTCCCAGCCCAGCGCCAGTGCGGCGGGGAAGCCGATCGACGACCAGAGCGAATAGCGGCCGCCGACGCTTTCGGGGAAGGGCAGGATGCGGGTCTCATCGACGCCCCATTCCATCGCCTTTTCCGGCGCGGCGGTTAGCGCGATCACCTTGCCATAGGGATCCTCGACGCCCGCCTCGACCATCCAGTTGATCGCGCTCGCCGCGTTCAGCATGGTTTCGCTGGTGGTGAAGGTCTTGGAGGCGATCGCGATCAGCGTGGCGTCGGGGTCGAACGCGTCCATCGCCTTTTCGAGTGCCGTGCCATCGACATTGGAGACGATCGCGACATCATAGCGCATGCCGTCGCCGCCCAGCGCATCGACGATCAGGTCGGGGCCGAGCGCCGACCCGCCGATGCCGATATGCAGGATATGGCGGATCGGGCCGAGCGCCTCTGCCTCGATCGCGTCGATCAGCGCGCGGGTGCGGTTGTGCAGCGCCTTGGCCAGCGCCACGCTGTCGGCATTGCCGACGCCGCGCTGGGCCGTGTGCTCTGCCGCGCGGCCTTCGGTGTTGTTGACCGCCTCGCCCGCGAACAGCGCCTCGCGCCGGCCGGTAAAATCCTGTTCCTGCGCCAGCTTCAGGAAGCCGTCCACCAGATCGTCGGTCAGATGCGTCTTGGACCAGTCGAAGCGCAGCGGCCCATGGCTCAGCACCAGCTTGGACAGGCGGTCGGGATCACTCTCGAAGATGGTCTTGAGTTCAGCTTGAGGCAGGGCGGCAAGGGCCGCCAGTGCGGGACTGGACATGCGGGAGATCCTCTTGGTCGTTGGTCGATATCGACGCTGCACCGGTCGATTCTTCCTCTCCTTATCCAAAAGCGGCACGCATTGCATCGTCCACGCGCTTGACGCGGCGCGGGCGACCCCGCAAAAGCCGCGACAGGCCGCAGTGATACGTCGCAGCGCGGCACGATCTTGAAGGAACATTAGGCAGACATGAGCGCAAAATCGGAAACGCGGGACTTCATCTGGTTCCTCGCCAAGCTGGCGGTGTTCGTCTTCGTCCTGCGCAGCTTCATCGTCTCGCCCTTCAACATCCCCTCGGAATCGATGCAGCCGCGCCTGCTGATCGGCGACTATCTGCTGGTCGCCAAATGGCCCTATGGCTATTCGCGCTATTCGCTGCCCTTTTCGGTGCCGCTGATCCCCGGCCGCATCTTCGCCTCGACGCCGCAGCGCGGCGACGTGGTGGTGTTCAAGGCGCCGCCGAGCCAGAAGAACGACTATATCAAGCGGGTGATCGGCCTGCCGGGTGACATGATCTCGGTTCGTGGCGGCACCGTCTATCTGAATGGCCAGGCGATCCCGAAGCAGAAGGTCGCCGACCTCGTCATTCCGGTGACGCCCAACATGGAAGATGCCGCGCAGAAGGAAGGCAGCCCCTCCCCCTGCTATCGCCCCGAATTCGAACAGGCCGCGCCGGGCGGTGGCAAGCAGTGCCGCTATCCCCAGTATCGTGAGACGCTTCCGGGCGGCAAGAGCTACAATGTTCTCGACCTGGTGCCCGATGGCGCCGCCGACGACCGTGACACCGTGCTGGTGCCGCAAGGCCATCTCTTCATGATGGGCGACAATCGCGATCGCAGCGCCGACAGCCGCTTCCCGGCGGTCGAAGGCGGCGGCATCGGCCTCGTCCCCGAGGAAAATCTGGTCGGCAAGGCACTTGTTTCGGTCTTCTCGACCGACGGCAGCGCCAACTGGCTGCTGCCCTGGACCTGGTTCACCGCCGCACGCTGGAGCCGGATCGGGGAAGGCTTTTGATGGTGGCTTCGCACAGGCCTGATACCGCAGCCTGGCTGATCGCGCTGATCGGCCGAGCGCCGATCAACCCCGCCGCCTTTGAACAGGCGCTGACCCATGGCAGCGCCAAGGCGGAAAATTACGAGCGGCTGGAATTTCTGGGCGACCGCATCCTGGGGCTGCTGATCGCCGAATGGCTCTATGCCCGTTTCCCGGCCGAACCGGAAGGCAAGCTGTCGCGCCGTTTCAACGCGCTGGTCTCCGGCGAAACCTGCGCGCAGGTGGCCCGTGCCGCCGGCGTGCCCACCCATCTGGTGCTGGGCAAGCAGGCGCGCGATGATGGCGCCGCCGACAGCGACAATGTGCTGGGCGACGTGATGGAGGCGCTGATCGGCGCCCTCTATCTGGAGGCCGGACTGGACGAGGCGCGCACGCTGGTCCGTCGCCTGTGGGGCGACCGGGTCGACACCCAGACCGCCGCACCGCGCCACCCCAAGTCGGCGCTGCAGGAGTGGGCCGCGTCGAACAAGCGCAAGCCGCCCGAATATGTGATGACGGATCGGTCCGGCCCGCACCATGCGCTGCGCTTCACCGTCACCGTCTCGATCAAGGGCGCGGGCGAGGCAAGCGCCACCGGCGGCTCCAAGCAGGAAGCCGAAACCGCTGCCGCGAAAGCCCTGCTGGAGCAATTGGCGGGCTAAGCCTGTCCCCAACATTCATTTTGGTTTAGGAAGACGTCTCCGCGCATTGGCGTGGAGCGAACGGAGCATGTGATTGACCATCGAGTTTGAAAATCAGCGCTGTGGCGTCATCGCCATCGTCGGCGCCCCCAATGCCGGCAAGTCGACGCTGGTCAATGCACTTGTCGGGCAGAAGGTGGCGATCACCAGCCCCAAGGCGCAGACCACGCGCACCCGCGTCATGGGCGTCGCGATCGAGGGCGATGCGCAGATGGTGCTGGTCGACACGCCCGGCATCTTCGCGCCGCGCCGCCGCCTCGATCGCGCGATGGTGCAGGCCGCCTGGGGCGGCGCGCAGGGCGCCGACCTGATCGTCCTGCTGGTCGATGGCAAAGCGGGCCTTGGCGCCAAGATGGAGCCGATCATCGCTGCGCTGAAGGCCCGGCCGGAACGCAAATGGCTGGTGCTCAACAAGGTCGACATCGCGGTCAAGGAGAAGCTGCTGGTCCATACCCAGCGCCTCTATGAGGAGCTGGAATTCGAGGAGACCTTCTTCGTTTCCGCCGCGACTGGCGACGGCCTGGCCGAACTCAAGACCGCCTTTGCGAACGCCATGCCCGAAGGCCCCTGGCACTTCCCCGAGGATCAGGTGTCGGACGCGACCGACCGCATGCTCGCGGCCGAAATCACCCGCGAACAGCTTTATCACCAGCTCCACGCCGAACTTCCCTATGCCGCTGCGGTCGATACCGAGCAGTATAAGGAGCGCGACGACGGTTCGGTCGAAATTCACCAGCAGATCCTGGTCGGCCGCTCCAGCCAGCGCGCGATCGTGCTGGGCAAGGGTGGCCAGCGCCTCAAGGAAATCGGGTCCAAGGCGCGCGCCGAACTGGCCAACCTCCTGGGCGTCAAGGTCCATCTCTACCTCCACGTCAAGGTGAAGGAAGACTGGGAAGAAGACCGCTTCATCTATCGCGACATCGGCCTCGACTGGGTCGACTGATCCACTTCGCTGCACAAGCGAAACATAATCACCATCCCGGTCGTTGAGCCTTCATGCTCAAGACCATCATGGTGGCCACGCGGGATCGCGCACGACTGGCCGAGATTACCAGCGTCGCGACCCGCTTCGGCCTCGACATGCTGCTTGCCCGGCTGGGGCTGGCGAAAGGCGATGACAATGCCGCCGCCGATCCGCCCGACCTGCCCCGCCGCACCCGGCAGGCGATGGAAGCGCTCGGCCCGACCTATGTGAAGCTGGGCCAGATCCTCGCCACCCGGCAGGATCTGCTGCCCGAGGCGTGGATCGCCGAATTCGGCAAGCTGCACAGCCACGCGCCGACCCTGCCCTTCGAGCAGCTTCGCCCACGCCTCGAAGCGGTGCTGGGCGAACCGGTCGAAACCGCCTTCGCCCGCTTCGATACGGCCCCGCTCGCCGCCGCCTCCATGGCGCAGGTCCATCGCGCCACGCTGACCGAAGGGCAGGAGGTGGTGATCAAGATCCGTCGCCCCGGCATCCGCAAGGCGATGGAGGCGGACCTGCGCCTCATCACCCATCTGGCTGGCATCGTCGAGGCCAGCAGCCGCGAGGCGCGCCGTTTCCAACCGCAGGCGCTGGTCCAGCAATTGCTCGACACCGTGCTGGAGGAGCTGGATTTCACCCAGGAAGGCCGCAATGCCGACCGGCTGCGCGAAGACCTGGCCGACAACCCGGCCGTGGTCATCCCGGCGATCCACTGGGCCTATTGCGCGGAAACCGTGTTGGTGATGGATTATATCGACGGGGTGCCGCCACGCGACGGCGAAAGCCTGCGCGCCGCCGGCATCGATCCGGCTGCGATCGCTGATCTTGGCGCCGCGCTGGTGCTCGACATGGTGCTGGTCCATGGCCGATTCCATGGCGATCCGCACCCCGGAAACCTGCTCTGTCTGCCCGGCGATCGGCTCGCTTTGCTCGATCTCGGCCTGATCGGCCATGTCAGCGCGCGGCGGCGGCAGGAATTCCTGTCCTTCATCCTCTCGCTGCGCTCCGGCGACGCGCGCACCCTGGCCGACACGCTGCTCGTCTGGTCGAAGGCTAGTGCGCCCGATCCCGGCCGGGTGCTGGACGCGGCCGAGCAACTGGTCGCCCGCCATGGCAGCGGCCCGCTGGTGCTGACGCGCATGGTCGCCGACTTCTTTCCGCTGCTACGCAAGGAGGGGCTGGTGCTGCCGCCCGACCTCGCCCTCATCTTCAAGGCGCTGATCACGATGGACGGGGTGCTGGGCGCGATCCAGCCCGGCTTCGACCTGTCGCAGGCGCTGCAAAAGGCGCGCGGCCGGCTGGTGATGAACCAGGTCGCAGCCGCCCATGCCCCGGAAAAGACCGTCGCGCTGCTGCTCGAACTCTCGCGCATCGCCGACGACGCCCCCCGCCTGCTGCGCGCGCTGACGCGCCGACTGGAAGCAGACACGACGCCCGCCACGCCATCACCGCCCGACAACGGCGCGAAATGGATCGCCGCCGCCATCCTGGCCGCTGGCAGCCTGATCGCCGCCGCCCACTATTTCGGCTAGAGGGGCGTCGGTTCGGCTCCGCGCCACAACGGAGCAAGCGATAAACTGTTCAGCCGATCAATTCGCCGGCGCTTCATTTTCCGCGATGATCGACAGGGCAAAGTCGCGCGACCGCTTTACCAACGTGCGGACCGTGTCCGGCTCGTCATAGCCTTCATAGGTCGCGACAAGGATCACCTTGCCCGCCGCCGTCGTCAGACAGCCGCCAACGCCGATCGCCACCTGCGCCTGCTGGGTCTGCATCGTCATCGATCCGCCGATGATGGCGCAGCTATCGTCCATTCCCATCGGCACCACCTTGCCGCTGGTCTGAGTCTTGGCGCCGAACAGCGTCTCCATCCCCTTGTCGATGGCCACATTGGTATCGTCCTTGTCCAGAAACGCCTTGAACGCCGGCGTGTCGAACTCCGCCTCCATGAGCTTCAGGAACTGGTCCCGCTCCAGCGTCGCCATCAATGCCGCGACCGGCGCCTTGACGAGGATATAGCGATCCAGCTTCGTCAGCGTCGCGTCGCAGGCATAGAGGGTCAGGACCGTGACATTCTGCGTGTCCATGGTCGCCATCATCTGCGCCAGCGACGCCATCGGCCCCTTGGGCGGGCAATAGCCCTCCGGCACGGTCCAGTGCAGTTCCTGGTCGCCGACCTGAAAGCGCACGACCTCCGGTTCGGCGGCCAGCGCGGGGCTGGCCGCCGACAGAAGCAGGGCGACGATGGCGCAGGCCCGCGCCGCCATGGAGCCGATCATGCCTTGGCGGTCTCCGCCTTCTTCTTGGCCGGGGCCTTCTTGGCAGCGGGCTTCTTCTCGCCCGCTTCCTTCTTCGCCGCCGGCTTCTTGGCGGCGGCCTTCTTCGCCGGCGCCTTCTTGCCCTTCTTGGCCGGGGCAGCCGCAGCGCGCGCGTCGATCAGCTGGGCGGCTTCCTCCAGCGTCAGCGCATCCTGCTCGATCGTCTTGGGCAGGGTCGCGTTGGTGGTGCCATCGGTGACATAAGGGCCATAGCGGCCTGCCATCAGCTTGATCTCCGCTTCGGTGCGCGGATGCTTGCCGAGCACCTTCAAAGGCTCCCGCGACGATCCGCCACGGCCGCCCTTGTTCGCCGCATCGGCGAGCTTGGCGACCGCCATGTTCATGCCGACCTCGAAAATCTCGGCGGTCGAGGACAGGCGGCCATATTTGCCGTCATGCAGCAGATAGGGACCGAAGCGACCGATATTGGCGACGATCGGCAGGCCGGTTTCCGGGTGCAGGCCGACCTCGCGCGGCAAGCTCAGCAGCTTGATCGCCCAATCGAGCGTCATTTCGCCATCGGGCAGATCCTTGGGGATCGACCCGCGCTTGGCCTCCTTGCCCTCGCCCATCTCGATATAGGGACCGAAACGGCCGGACTTCTTGACGATGTCCTGCCCGGTCTCGGGATGCTGGCCCAGGATTTCGGGACCGGTATCGGCGCCATCGCTGCCGCCGGGCTGGCCGAACTTGCGGGTATATTTGCACTCGGGATAGTTGGAGCAGGCGATGAACGCACCGAAGCGGCCACCGCGCAGCGACAGCTGGCCATCGGCGCAGAGCGGGCAGGCGCGCGGATTGCTGCCGTCCGCCTTGGGCGGGAACAGCATCGGCTCCAGGAACTTGTCCAGCTCGGCCGTGATGTCCGACGGTTTCTGCTCCATGATCTCGGCGGTCTTGGGCTTGAAGTCCTTCCAGAAGGCTTCGAGCACTTCCTGCCACTGGGCGCGGCCGCCACTAATCTCGTCCAGCTCGTCCTCAAGGCCGGCGGTGAAATCATAGGAGACATAGCGTTCGAAGAAGCGCTCCAGGAAGGCCGTCACCAGCCGCCCGCTCTCCTCGGCGAAGAAGCGGTTCTTCTCGACGCGGACATAGTCGCGGTCCTTCAGAACCTGCAGGGTCGAGGCATAGGTGGACGGGCGACCGATACCCAGCTCTTCCAGCTTCTTGACCAGCGAGGCTTCGGAATAGCGCGGCGGCGGCTGGGTGAAATGCTGCTCGGCGCTCACCTTCTTCTTGGCCGGCGCATCACCTTCGCTCAGGCGCGGCAGCAGCTTGCTGTCGTCATCCTCGGCGTCGTCGCGACCTTCTTCGTAAAGGGCGAGGAAGCCGGGGAAGATCACCACCTGGCCGGTGGCGCGCAGCGTATGGCTGCCGCTGCCGTCGACCATGTCGATGGTGGTGCGCTCCAGCCGGGCCGACGCCATCTGGCTCGCCAGCGCGCGCTTGAAGATCAGGTCGTAGAGGCGCGCATGATCGCCGCCGCCCACCTTGTCGCGATGGAATTCGGTCGGACGAATGGCCTCATGCGCTTCCTGCGCATTCTTCGCCTTGGTCTGATATTGGCGCGGCTTTTCGGGCAGATAGCCGCCGTCATAGCGCTCCGCGATCGCCTTTCGCGCGGCGGAAATGGCGCTGCCGTCCATCTGCACACCGTCGGTTCGCATATAGGTGATCGCGCCGTCTTCGTAGAGCTGCTGCGCGATCCGCATCGTGTGGCTGGCCGAAAAGCCCAGCTTGCGCGCGGCTTCCTGCTGCAAGGTCGAGGTGGTGAAGGGCGGCGGAGGATTGCGGGTGAGCGGCTTCGTCTCGACCTTGTCGACGGTGAAGCGCCCGGCCTCCACGTCCGCCTTCGCGGTCATGGCATCGCCTTCCTTGCCGATGGTCAGGCGGTCGATCTTCTCGCCCTTCCAGCGGACGAGGCGCGCGGTGAAGCCCTGCCCGCCCTGCTCCATCTCGGCCGAGATCGACCAATATTCCTGCGGCACGAAGCTTTCGATCTCGCGCTCGCGCTCCACCACCAGGCGCAGCGCGACCGACTGGACGCGGCCGGCCGACTTGGCGCCGGGCAGCTTGCGCCACAGCACCGGCGACAGGGTGAAGCCGACCAGATAGTCGAGCGCGCGGCGCGCCCGATAGGCGTCGATCAGATCCTCGTCCAGCGCGCGCGGCTTGGCCATCGCGTCCAGCACCGCCGCCTTGGTGATGGCGTTGAACGTCACCCGGTCGACCGTCTGCGGCAGCGCCTTCTTGGCGCGCAGCACCTCCTGCACATGCCAGCTGATCGCTTCCCCTTCGCGATCAGGGTCAGTCGCCAGGATCAATCGCGTGGCCTTCTTCGCCTCGTCGGCGATGGCCTTGAGCTGCTTGCCCTTGTCGCCATAATTTTCCCAGGACATGGCAAAGCCATTGTCCGGGTCGACCGACCCGTCCTTGGGCGGCAGGTCGCGGATATGGCCGTAGCTGGCCAGGACATGGAAATCCCCGCCCAGATATTTCTCGATGGTCTTCGCCTTGGCCGGCGATTCGACAATGACAAGTTGCATTCAGGCCCCGGTTTGGAAGTCTCTCACGTATACGCGCGAGTCTGTAGGGTAGTGGTGGAGGGCGTCAAGCGCCCTGCGCATCTCGTCTCATGACCGCGATCAGCAAGGCCACGACCAGCGCCGCCCCGCTCCCCAGCCATATCGCATCCTGCTGGAGCATCGGAAACAGCCATGCGCCGGTCACCGCGCCCACCACCAGGCCCAGCCAGAGCAGCGCATAGCTGCCCCAGCCGGGATAGCGCCGCCCCGTGACTAGTCCGGCCAGGCCAAAGCCGATGCGCACCAGACTGCCGGTCATATAGGTCAGCCCCAGCGGCGCCTCCCCTTCGCGCTCTAACACGGTATTTTCTGCGCCCATCGCCAGCGCCAGCAGGCCTGCAGCCCCAAGTGCCGACTGCCCGACCATGAGCGCCGCCACAGCCAGCAGCATCGCGACGAGGATCAATATGGCGCTGCTTTGCCACCGCCCCGCGACCGCGCCGACGATCGCGCCCCCGCCAACGCCCGCGACAAAGCACAGGATCAGGATTGCCGCCGCCGCCGCATCACTTCTGTCGCTCGCAATGCCGACGGCCAGCCGCGTCGAATTGCCGCTCATGAACGACACGAAGAAACCCGATGTCGTCAGGAAGCCGAGCGCATCGACATAACCTGCCAGAAAGGCCAGAGCGATGGCGAAGCCCTGCATCGGCCGATCGAACCGGATCATCGCGCGCGCCGCCGCCTCATATCAGGCTGACCCGGCCACCCGCCTGCCGTTCCAGCCCGCCCGCCAGCTCCAGTTCCAGCAGCACCGTCTGCACGATAGCGGGCGACAGGCCGGACAGGCGGATGACCTCATCCACCGCCACCGCGACCGGCCCCAGCAAGGCGATCACCGCCGCGCGATCGGTATCGGCGACATCGCTCGACACCGGCTGGCCGATGAAGTCGAAGCTGCCCTGCCGCACCATGCGGGGATCAAGCCCGCCGACCGCCTCCAAAATGTCGTCGGCATTCTGCACCAATGTCGCGCCCTCGCGGATCAGCAGGTTGCAGCCCTGGGCGCGCGGGTCGAGTGGCGATCCCGGCACTGCCATCACCTCGCGCCCCGCCTCGGTCGCCAGCCTTGCGGTGATCAGCGACCCCGACTTGGGCGCCGCCTCCACCACCACCGTGCCCAGCGCGAGGCCGGCGATGATCCGGTTGCGCGCTGGAAAATGGCGCGCAAGCGGCTGGGTGCCGGGCGGATGCTCGGTCACCAGCAGGCCGCGCTGCGCCACATCCTCCTGCAAGGCGGCATTTTCGGGCGGGAAGGCGATGTCGATGCCGCTGGCGATCACGCCGATCGTGCCGCTGTCGATCGACCCGCGATGCGCTTCGGTGTCGATGCCACGCGCCAGCCCGGACACGACCACCGCACCGCGATCACCCAGTTGCTGCGCCAATATCCGGGCAAAGCGGCAGGCGGCGGCCGAGGCGTTGCGCGCGCCGACCATGGCGATGCAGGGCCGCGCCGCGATGGCAGCATCGCCGCGCACGATCAGCGCCGGCGGCGCGCCCTCCATCTCGGCCAGCAGCGCGGGATAATCGGCATCCCCCATCAGCAGATAGCGGGCACCGATCGCGCGGGTGGCGGCAATCTCCCGTTCGATCGCAGCGGCATCGGCCACCCGTGCCTCGCCCCCGCCGCGCGCGGCGAGCATGGGAATGGCGCGCAGCGCCTCGGCCGCGCTGCCGAAGCGGGCGAGCAACTGGCGGTAGCTGACGGGGCCGATCCGCGGGGATCGGATCAGGCGGAGACGGTCGAACCGCTCCTGCCCGCTCACTCGGTGACGGCTTTCTGCTTGGAACTGCCGACCTTGGGCTCCTCACCCTTTATCAGCCGGGCGATATTGGCGCGGTGCCGCCACAGCACGATCAGCGCGAGCGCCAGGCTGGCCGGCACCAGATCGATCCGGCCAAAGGCAAACATGGCGATCGGTGCGCTGACCGCGGCCGACATGCCGCCGACCGACGACCATTTGGTGCCGAACAGCGCGCCTAGCCACACGACCGCAAAGACGATGCCGGCCGGCCAGTACATGGCCGTCACCACACCCATCATCGTCGCCACGCCCTTGCCGCCGGCAAAGCGCAGCCAGACGGGGTAGCAATGGCCGATGAACGCCATGGCGCCCGCCATCGGCCCGCCACCATCCACCAGCGCCGCGCCGATCAGCACCGCCGCCGCCCCCTTGAGCAGGTCGAGCAGCAAGGTCGCCGCCGCCAGCCCCTTGCGCCCGGTGCGCAGCACATTGGTCGCGCCGATATTGCCCGAGCCGATCTGGCGCAGGTCGCCAGCGCCAGTGAAGCGCGTCAGCAGCAGGCCAAAGGGGATCGAGCCGAGCAGATAGCCCAGCACCAGAACAAAAGCGGGAAGCAGCCAGGGAGGTGTCATGAAATTCGCCGATAAAGCGTTTTCAAAGCAGGTGGAACAACTGCTGGCTCGGAAAACGCGGTACATCAAAAGACCAGAACAGGACAGCCGATGCAATCGGCCGGCCTGTTCTGATTGTTGCGCGCGACCATAGCGTGACAGGCGCGGGGAGCAATGGGCAGTATCGGTTTACCGCACCCGCGCGGGATTGCCGACCACGGTTGCGCCGGCCGGCACGTCGCGCGTCACCACGCTGCCCGCGCCGATCAGCGCATCGTCGCCGATCGTGACGCCGGGCAGGATGATCGCGCCGCCGCCGATCCACACATTGCGGCCGATACTGATCGGCACGCCCCATTCGATGCCGGTGGCGCGCTCGGCCGGATCGCGCGGATGATCGGCGGTCAATATCTGCACCCCGGTGCCGATCTGCGTGCCGTCGCCGATCGTCACCGGCACGACGTCCAGGATGACGCAGTTGAAGTTCAGGAACACGCCCGCGCCCAGGAAGATGTTGAAGCCATAGTCGCAGTGGAAGGGCGGCCGGATCGTCGATCCCGCCCCCAGCGCGCCCAGCCGCTCGCGCAGCAACGCCTCGCGCTCGGGCGGCAGGGTCGCGTTGAAACGCTGCATCCACGCCGCTGCGGCCAGCTGGTCCGCGATGATTTCCGGGTCGCTCGCATGATAGGGCTCACCCGCGATCATCTTCTGCTTCATGCTGGGCTGGGTCATCCTGGTCTCCTTCGATCGGCCCGCGAGGTGGCAGCGACCGGCCCGCTTTGCAAGCACCGGACGTTGACACTCACGCCCCATGTCGCGACACAGGCGCGCATGACGGTCGCACCAGACGCTCCCATCCTTTTCTTCGATTCCGGCGTGGGGGGGCTGTCCATCCTCGCCCCGGCCCGCGCCGCCTTGCCGAACGCCCCGGTCGTCTATGCGGCCGACAGCGCCGGCTTCCCCTATGGCACAAAGAGCGAGGCGGAGATCGCGGCGCGCGTGCCCGCCCTGCTCGGTCGGCTGGTGGAGCGCTATCGCCCGCGCCTCGCCGTCATCGCCTGCAACACCGCCTCGACCATCGCGCTGCCGCATGTCCGCGCCGCGCTCGACATTCCGGTGGTCGGCACCGTCCCGGCGATCAAGCCGGCGGCGCTAATGTCCAAAAGCCGGGTGTTCGGCGTGCTGGGCACCAATGCCACCGTGCGCCAGCCCTATGTCGACCGGCTTGCCGCCGAACATGGCGCCGACTGCACCGTGCTGCGCCATGGCAGCGCCGCGCTGGTGCAACTGGCCGAGGCGAAGCTGCGCGGCGAAACGCTCGATCCCGCTATCGCCCGTGATGCGCTGGCGGGGCTTCTCGACCAGCCGGGCGGCGATCGGATGGACATGGTCGTCCTGGCCTGCACCCATTTTCCGCTGGTGGAACAGGAACTTGCAGCCGCCGCGCCGCATCCGATGGGCTTCGTCCATGGCGGCGAAGGAATCGCTCGGCGCATCGCCTTCCTGACCGATGGCCAACCCTGGCCGGACACGCCCTCGCCCGGCATCGCCGTCTTCACCCGTGTCGATGACAAGGTCGATGCGCTGCGCGACGCTCTTGCCGGCTATGGCCTTGATCGCATCGACGCGCTCTGACCCCAGGGGGTAGGCCATTTGTCCAATGGCAAAGCGTTTCGATCACACTGATAGGGAATCTGCGTATCGTTGCGAGCGGTTATCGCTGGCAATGGCAGGCGCGCGCAGGTAAATGCACTCCTCAGGCAGAGGATGGCGCGACCATAGAAGAACCGGCGCGCGAGCAACGGGAAGAACGGCGTAGTGAATTACAAGCATATCTTTTCGCAGGCGATCGACCGGCTCCACAGCGAGGGCCGCTACCGCGTGTTCATCGACATCCTGCGCAACAAGGGCGCTTTCCCCAACGCCCGCTGCTTCCACGGCCATAACGGCCCTAAGCCGATCACCGTCTGGTGCTCGAACGATTATCTCGCCATGGGCCAGCATCCCAAGGTGGTCGCCGCCATGGAGGAAGCGCTCCATGATGTCGGCGCCGGATCGGGCGGCACCCGCAATATCGGCGGCAACACCCATTATCATGTAGATCTGGAGGCAGAACTCGCCGATCTGCATGGCAAGGAAGCGGCCCTGCTCTTCACCTCGGGCTATGTCTCGAACGAAGCGACGCTCTCGACCCTCGCCAAGATCCTGCCAGGCTGCATCATCTTTTCGGACGAGCTGAACCACGCCTCGATGATCGCGGGCATCCGCAATTCGGGCTGCGAAAAGCGCGTCTTCCGTCATAATGATCTCGATCATCTGCGTGAACTTCTCGCCGCCGAAGATCCCGAGGCGCCCAAGCTGATCGCCTTCGAAAGCGTCTACTCGATGGACGGCGACGTCGCGCCGATCGCGGAAATCTGCGACCTGGCTGACGAGTTTAACGCCCTCACCTATCTCGACGAAGTCCATGCAGTGGGCATGTATGGCGCGCGCGGCGGCGGCATTTCGGAGCGCGACGATGTCGCCCATCGCCTGACCATCATCGAAGGCACGCTGGGCAAGGCGTTCGGCGTGATGGGCGGCTATATCGCCGCCGATCAGATGATCGTCGACGTGATCCGCAGCTATGCGCCCGGCTTCATCTTCACCACCTCACTCTCGCCCGTGCTGGTTGCCGGCGTACTGGCGAGCGTGCGACACCTGAAGGGCTCCAGCGCCGAGCGCGAAGGCCAGCAGGCGTCGGCCGCCAAGCTCAAGCAGTTGATGCGCGACGCGGGCCTGCCGGTGATGAACTCGGTCACCCATATCGTGCCGCTGATGGTGGGCGATCCGGTCAAGGCCAAGCGGATCAGCGATATTCTGCTCGCCGAATATGGCGCCTATGTGCAGCCGATCAACTATCCCACCGTGCCGCGCGGCAGCGAACGTCTGCGCTTCACGCCCGGCCCGGCCCATAATGAAGAGATGATGCGCGATCTGGTGTCGGCACTGGTCGAAATCTGGGATCGGCTGGAACTGGAACTGCTGGAACGCCAGGCAGCCTGACCGGACAGGAACGGGGCGGCCGATCACAGCGCCGCCCTGTCCTATCGGGGCAAAAGCCGCTATGACGAGCCAGGTCGGAGCCATCCGCCCCGACGCCCGTCCCGCAACAAGATTTCCTACATTGGATATCAAATGTCACAATGTGCGGGAAATGTGCGAAGTTAAGCGCGCCCTTTCCTACAAATCCAACATCAGACCCGGATCAGCCCGCCCCTGACCGCATAGCCGCGATAGAGCGTCCGGACATGGGGAAAGCCGCCCATATCCTGTGCCAGTCGGTTGATCGCGCCGTTGAGTTCGCGTCGGGGCGAGACGTGGAACCGCTCCAGCCATCCGAACAGCGCCCGTTTCCAGAGCGCTGGCAGTTCGTCCTGCTGGCCGAAATCCACGATCTCCAGCTTACCGCCGGGCGCCACGCAGCGCGCCGCCTGGACCAGCGCCATTTCCCATTCGGGAATCATCGACAGCGCATAGCTGATGAATACCCGCTCGAAGCTCGCCCGCCCGAACAGCGCCTGCGGATCGAAGCCGCAGGCATCGCCCTGCGCCAATGTCACCCGGTCCGCCATGCCCGCCTTGGCGACCGAGGCGCGCGCCGTATCCAGCATCGCATCGCTTATATCGACGCCATAGAGCCGCGCCTTGGGCCAGGCCTTGCCCACCGCGATCAGGTTGCGGCCGGTGCCGCAGCCAATCTCCAGCACAGCGCCGCCGGCGGGCGGATCGAGATCGGCGATCAGCCCGTCGCGGCCGAGCAGATAATATTTGCGGGTCAGGTCATAAATGTGCCGCTGGTAGCGATAGACCCCGTCCATCAGCTGCCCATGGCCGCTCATGCGTCGGCGCCCTTCAGCACATAGAGATGCACGCCGCCATAGATGGCCGAGCGGTCCCGCGCGGTATAGTCGCGCGAGGCTTCGGCCCGATAGTCCCAATGCTGCAACACATCGTCGGCGACGCGGCCGGGCAGGATGCTCGGTTCACCGGCAGTGCGGAACAGCACGCGGGCGCCGGGCTTGGCCGTCCGGGTGATCTGCGCCCAGAGCGCATTCAGCTGCTCGTCATCCATCCAGTCCTGCGCATCGAGCAGGATGTAGCGGTCGCATGATGCGGCCGGCTGGCTGGTTAGGAAGTCGGTGAAGTTGATGTGGCGCACATCGACCCGCTCGGCCCGGTCGCGCACCGCACGATGATTGGCCGCCTGCAGATAGGGCGGCAACGGCCCTTCGCCGCCTGCATAGCCACGGCCGAACGCCTGAACCGCGAAATAATTGTCCTTGAGGTCGAAGTCGCAGGCCAGTTTCTTCAGGCGCGCCTTCAGCACATTGTCCATCCGGTCGTCGCCGGCCAGCGCCTCGAACTGCGCGGGCGGGATGCCCAGGCCGAAGAGCGAAGCGGGCTGACTGGTCAGCCAGCGGACAAAGCCCTTGTCGAAGATCGGCGCCAGTTCGCGCTCGAAGATCGCCAGTTGCTCCTCGCGGCTCTGCGCGTCCAGCATCCGCTTGGGGTTCACGCCATGCAGCCGGGCCAGCAGATGGGCCGCGCCGATGAAACGGCCAAGCAGGCCATGCCTGTAGATGCCCCGCGCAAAGCCACCGATACGGCGGCGACCGGTCATGTCGCGGCCTTCCCAATAGCGGCGCGTCGCCTCATCCAGACGCGGCGCCACGATCTCGCGATAGGCGGCGATGTTCGCCTTGTCGTCCGCCCGCGCGAAGAAGCGATGGAAGGCGGCATGATCGGGCAGCGTCTGCGCCGCCATCAGCTTCAGCCGGTTGAGCGCGATATGGGCGGTGTTGAGGTCGACCGCCGTGATCTTCGCCGGATCGGCGGTCAGGTAGGACAGGACATTGCAGCCGCCCGACGCGATCGTCACCACATGGCTGTCGGGCGTGATCGCCAGCGCTTCCATGTCGACCGCCGGGTCTTCCCAGATCTGGGCATAGACCAGGCCGCGGAAGGCGAAGGTGAAGGCGCGTTCCAGCAGCCCCTGCTTCGACAGATGGCGGTGACGATGCACCGCGTTGGTGACTTTCTTGTGGGCCGATGCGGCCATGGGCGCACTCCTCGCTGCCGGGTCGTTCGGTCGGCCGATAGGGCAGGCGCGTGTCGTGCGCATGACCGCTGGGTTACGCCATGATGACGCCCCTTGCGGAACTTGGAGCACCTCTCCCATCTTCTGCATCTGATGGCGCACTGGATCGAACCCCACCCCACCGGCATCTATGTCCGCCCCGCCAATGCGTGGATCGATCCGTCGCAGCCGCAGGAACGCGCGCTCGTCACCCATGGCCATGCCGACCATGCCCGCGGCGGCCATGGCCATGTCTGGGCCACGCGCGAAACGCTGGCGATCATGGCGCTGCGCTATGGCACGGCCAGCGGCACGGCGGTCGGCTATGGCGAGGAGATCAGGCTGGGCGGCGTCACCATCCGCTATGTGCCCGCCGGCCATGTGCTGGGATCGGCGCAGATCATCCTGGATCATGCCGGCGAGCGGGTGGTGGTGACCGGCGATTACAAGCGACGCCCCGACCCCACCTGCCTGCCGTTCGAGCCGGTCCCTTGCGACATCTTCGTGACCGAGGCGACCTTCGGCCTGCCCGTTTTCCGCCACCCCGATACCGGCAGCGAGATGGACCGGCTGCTCCATGCGCTTCACGCCAATCCCGATCGCTGCGTGCTGGTCGGCGCCTATGCGCTGGGCAAGGCGCAGCGGGTGATCTGCGAATTGCGGGCGCGCGGCCATCATGACCCCATCTATATCCATGGCGCGCTCGAACGCATGTGTGCGCTCTACCAGGATTTCGGCGTCGACATGGGGAAGTTGCGCGGCGCGACTGGCGTGCCGGCCAAGGATATGCGCGGCGCGATCGTGCTGGCGCCGCCCTCCGCGCTCAACGATCGCTGGAGCCGCCGCCTGCCCGATCCGATTGCCGCCATGGCGTCAGGCTGGATGCGGGTGCGCCAGCGCGCCCGACAGCGCAATGTCGAACTGCCTTTGGTCATTTCCGACCATGCCGACTGGAACGAACTGACCGACACGATCCGCGAAGTCGCGCCCAGCGAGACCTGGATCACCCATGGCCGCGAGGAAGCCCTGCTCCACTGGTGCATGACCCACCAATATCGCGCCCGCGCACTCGCGCTGGTGGGCCGCGAGGATGAGGAGGAAGGGTGATGAATATCGCATCACCACCTCCGTTCGGTTCGAGCCTGTCGAGAACCGGTGCGCATGGGTTCTCGACAGGCTCGAACCGAACGGGACAAGACGGATGAGGCAATTTTCCCGACTGCTCGACGGCCTCGTCTACACCCGCTCGCGCAACGGCAAACTGGCGCTGATCGCCGCCTATATGCGCGAAGCGCCCGATCCCGACCGGGGTTGGGCGCTGGCCGCGCTGACCGGCAATCTCGACCTCAAGGCGGTGAAGGCGTCGGCTATCGGCGAGATGATCCGCGCCCGCACCGATCCCGTCCTGTTCGAGATGAGCCGCGACTATGTAGGCGACCTGGCCGAGACCGTCGCCCTGCTCTGGCCCCGCCCCGACAATGAACCGGCCGAACTGGACGACGGCTCGCTCAGCCTGTCCGCCGTCATCGCCCGCCTCCACAGCATCAGCCGCGCAGCCGCGCCGGATGCGCTGGCGCAGATGATGGACCATCTCGACGCATCGGGCCGCTTTGCCCTGCTGAAACTCGCCACTGGCGGGCTTCGGGTGGGAATATCCGCCCGCCTCGCCAAGACCGGCTTCGCCCAGGCCTTCGGCCTCGACGTCGATGATGTCGAACAGGTCTGGCACGCCCTCGCCCCGCCCTATATCGCCCTGTTCGACTGGGCCGAAGGCCGCAGCGCCCGCCCTGATCCGGAAGGCACGCCCTATTTCCGTCCCTTCATGCTCGCTCATCCGCTGGAGGCCGACAGCGTCGACCTCGCCGACTATGCCGCTGAGTGGAAATGGGACGGCATTCGCATCCAGATCGTCGGCACCGGTCCAAAACAGGGCGGCGAGACCCGCCTCTACAGCCGCGCGGGCGACGACATCACGGGCAGCTTCCCCGAGATCGCGCAGGCCTTCACCGGTCACGCCGTGCTGGACGGCGAATTGCTGGTGAAGGGGGAATTTCAGGGCGCCAAAGAACATGGAGGCGCTGCGGCCAGCTTCAACGCCCTGCAGCAGCGTCTCGGCCGTAAGGCAGTGAGCGCCAAGATGATGGCCGACTACCCCGCATTCGTCCGCCTCTACGACTTGCTGATCGAGGGCGACGACGACCTGCGCGCCCTGCCCTGGACCGACCGCCGCGCGCGCCTCGAAGCCTATATGGCGCAACTGTCCCCCGACCGTTTCGACCTGTCCGCCGTCATCGACGCGCCCGATTTCGCGGCGCTGGCCGACATCCGCGCCGGCGCCCGCGACGCCGCGATCGAGGGGGTCATGCTCAAGCGCCGCGACAGCCCCTATGTCGCCGGGCGCAAGGCCGCGCTCTGGTACAAATGGAAGCGCGATCCGCTAACCGCCGACTGCGTCATGATGTATGCCCAGCGCGGCCATGGCAAACGCTCCTCCTTCTATTCGGATTACACATTCGGCTGCTGGACGGAGGATGGCGAGCTTCTGCCGGTCGGCAAGGCCTATAGCGGGTTCACCGACGAGGAACTCAAATGGCTCGACCGCTTTGTCCGGGGGAATACAGTGAACCGCTTCGGCCCGGTCCGGGAGGTCGAAAAGACGCTGGTGCTGGAGGTCGCCTTCGACTCCATTCATGACAGCAAACGCCACAAGTCCGGCCTTGCCATGCGCTTCCCCCGCATCGCCCGCATCCGCAAGGACAAGCCGGCGGCCGAGGCGGATACGATCGAAGGATTGAAGCGGCTGGTGAGTTGATCCATAGGGATCAAAAGGAGAACGAGGATGACCTATGCCGGAAGCTGCCATTGCGGCGCCGTCACCTTCACGGTCGATGCCGCCCCGCCGAGCGAGGCGATGACCTGCAACTGCTCCCATTGCCGCCGCAAGGGCTTCGTCCTGACCTTCGTGCCGGTCGACCAGTTCAGCCTCGACAGCGGCGACGAGCAACTGACCGACTATCTCTTCTACAAGCATAATATCACGCATCAATTCTGCCGCACCTGCGGCACCGAGGCGTTTGCGCGCGGCAAGTCGCCCCAGGGCGAAATGCGCGCGATCAACCTGCGATGCGTGCCTGCGATCGATATTGAAGCACTGACCATCCAGAAGGTTGACGGAGCGCGCTTCTAACTCTGACTTTGCTCTGTCACGCGACGCCCCTATATGGGCGCTTTCGCGCGTCCGGCGCGACCACAGTTATGGAGCAGTTGAATTGAGCAAGGTTCTGGTCATCGGCGCAGGCGGCGTCGGGTCTGTCGCGGTCCACAAGATGGCGATGAACCCTGATATTTTCAGCCACATCACGCTAGCCAGCCGCCGCCTCATCAGCTGCGAGAAGGTCGCCGAATCGGTGAAGAAGCTGGTCGGCGTGGATATCGACGTGGCCCAGGTGGACGCCGACAATGTCGAAGAGACCATCGCCCTCATCCAGAAGGTCCAGCCCAAGCTGGTCGTGAACCTGGCGCTGCCCTATCAGGATCTGGCGATCATGGACGCGTGCCTCGCGACCAAGACCGACTATCTCGACACCGCCAATTACGAACCGCGCGACACCGCCAAGTTCGAATATAGCTGGCAGTGGGCCTATCTGGAACGCTTCAAGGAAGCCGGCATCATGGCGCTGCTGGGTTCGGGCTTCGATCCGGGCGTCACCAGCGTCTTCGCCAGCTACATCAAGAAGCATCTGCTCGACACGATCGACACGCTCGACATTCTCGACTGCAATGGCGGCGACCATGGCCAGCATTTCGCCACCAACTTCAATCCGGAAATCAACATCCGCGAAGTGACCGCCCCGTCGCGTCACTGGCTGAACGGCGAATGGGTCGAAGGCCCTGCGCTCAGCCACAAGCAGGTGTTCGACTTCGATCAGGTCGGCGAAAAGAACATGTACCTCATGTATCATGAGGAACTGGAAAGCCTCGCCACCCACTATCCCGAAATCAAGCGCATCCGCTTCTGGATGACCTTCGGCGACGCGTATCTCAAGCATCTCGAAGTGCTGCAGAATGTCGGCATGACCCGGATCGATCCGGTCATCTATAATGGCCAGGAAATCATTCCGCTGCAGTTCCTGAAGGCCGTTCTGCCCGAACCGTCGAGCCTGGGTTCGACCACCAAGGGCAAGACCAATATCGGCGACATCGCGACCGGCCAGAAGGATGGCCAGGAAAAGACCGTCTATATCTATCAGGTCTGCGACCATGAGGATGCCTATGCCGAAACCGGCAACCAGGCGGTCAGCTACACCACCGGCGTGCCGGCGATGATCGGTGCCGCCATGATGCTGACCGGCGCCTGGAAGGGTGAAGGCGTGTTCAACATCGAGCAGTTCGATCCCGATCCCTTCATGGACATGCTGAACAAGCATGGCCTGCCCTGGCAGGTGAAGGAACTGGACGCGCCGCTGGCCTTCTAAGCGACACGCGATATCACATGCCGCCCCACTCATTGGACCTCGCGTTCATAGGAGCGGGGCGGCATGTTGATCCGTGACAGCGGGATGATGGAGGGGATGGAATGCGAAAGCTGATGAGCGCCGTTCTGGCGCTTTCTCTTTTTGGAGCGCCGGTTTCTGCGCAGCAACCCGCCGATCCCTACGCCCCGGCCAAGGCCATCGTCGCTGACGTCAACCGCATCGTGACGCCGGGCGGCGTGCAGGAAAATCTGGTCGTGACCTTGGGCGGCGCGCGGCAGGCGATCAATGTGCGCGGCGCCGATCGCGCCAACCCGATCCTCATCTATGTCCATGGCGGCCCCGGCGCGGTGGAAATGCCCTTCGCCTGGTCGTTCCAGCGGCCATGGGAAGATTTTTTCACCGTCGTCCAGTGGGACCAGCGCGGCGCAGGCAAAAGCTATGCGCTCAACGATCCCAAGGCGATCGCGCCGACCATGACGCTGGATCGCTATCGCGACGACGCGATCGAACTGATCGACTATCTCAAGGCCCGCTATGGCAAGCGCAAGGTCTTCCTGCTCGGCCATAGCTGGGGCTCGGCCGTGGGCCTCTCGGTCGCGATCAAGCGGCCCGACCTGCTCTATGCCTATGTCGGCATGGGCCAGGCGATCGACTTCCGCGCCGGCGAACGCATGGGTATGGACTGGACGATCGCGAAGGCCAGGAAGGCCGGCAATGCCGAGGCCGTCAAGGCGATCAAGGCGCTCGCCCCCTATCCCGACAGCGGGCCGTTCACGATCGACAAGGCCGATGGCTGGCGCCGCTATGCCATTCCCTATGGCTCGCTGATGGCCGACCGGCCCGACCCGACGCTCTATTTCCAGACCCCGCGCCTGTCGCCCGACTATACGCCCGAAGACCGCAGGGCCTGGGGCGCAGGCAGCGAATTTTCGACCACGACCCTGTGGCCGCGCGTTGCGGACGTCAGCTTCGCCAAGGTTCACGAGATGAAGCTGCCGGTGATCATGCTGCTCGGCCGCACCGACTATACCGTGCCCTCCCCGCTCGCCGCACAGTGGATGGAACGGTTGAAAGCTCCCGCCAAGAAGACCATCTGGTTCGAGCATTCGGCCCATATGCCGATGGTCGAGGAACCCGGCCTGGTCCTCAAGGCCCTGATCAACGATGTCCGCCCGCTGGCGGATCAGGAGTAATATTTCATGGAAACCAAGGCTGGCGACCCCGCCGCTTTCGCCCATTTCGACCTGTACCGCGTCCCTTCGCCCGCCTTCGTCGTCGATGAAGCGGCGGTGCGGCGCAACCTGTCGGTGCTGCGCGATATCGGCAACCGCGCCGGCATCAAGGTGCTGGGCGCGCTCAAGGCCTTCTCCATGTGGTCGCTGGGCGGCGTGCTGGGCGAATATCTCGACGGCGTCTGCGCCTCGGGCATCTACGAGGCACGCCTCGGCCGCGAGGAATATCAGGGCGAGGTCGCAACCTATTGCGCTGCCTACAAGCCCGACGATCTCGCCGAAATCCTCAAGATTTCCGATCACGTGATCTTCAACAGCCCCGGCCAGATCGCCCGCATGAAGCCGGTGATCGACGCCGCGCGCGCAGAAGGCCGCATCTTCGACATCGGCCTGCGGATCAACCCCCTCCACCCGGAGGGCGAGGTGCCCAAATATGACCCCTCGCAGCCGCACAGTCGCCTGGGCTTCCCGATAGATCAGCTGCGCGCCGAGCATCTGGACGGGGTGGATGGCCTTCACGTCCACAATCTGTGCGAACAGGATTTCCTGCCGCTCCAGCGCACCTGGGCGGCGATCGAGCCGCATGTCATGCCCCATGTCGCCGGTCTCAAATGGCTGAACTTCGGCGGTGGTCACCATGTCACCCGCGCCGACTACCAGATCGACGACCTCGTCGCCTTCCTTCAGGCGATCAAGGCGAAGACCGGGCTTGAACTCTATATCGAGCCGGGCGAGGCGATGGCGCTCGATGCGGGCATCCTGATCGGCGAGATCCTCGACGTGATCGACAATGGCATGGCCGTCGCGATCACCGACATCAGCGCTACCTGCCACATGCCCGACGTGATCGAGGCACCCTATCGCCCCGCCATGCTGCATGAGCAGGACGAAGGTCAGGTCACGCGCCTGGGCGGTCCATCCTGCCTGGCGGGCGATATCATCGGCGATTATCGGGTGCCTGGCGGCGCCGAACCGGGCGCCCGCATCGCCTTCCTGGACCAGGCCCATTATTCGATGGTGAAGACCAACACCTTCAACGGCGTGCCCCTGCCGGCCATCTGGCTGTGGAATTCCGAGAGCGATGAACTCCGGGAAATCCGCAGCTTTTCTTATGCGGATTTCAAGAGCCGCCTGTCCTGATTCCATTCCCGATTTTGCCCGGCCGGGCGTGTGAATTTCCACGTTAATTCCGTGGAAACTATCTTTCGTCCGGCCGAAATATCCTGTCTTTTCAACGATCCATCTAGCATGACGCACGTTTCATAGCGGGCTGCGCAACAAAATTTTCATATGCGCTTTACAGGGGGGACCCCACCGCATATATCGGCCGCTCGCTGCCCCATGGGACTTCCACCGCAAGGCAGCTTTTTCGCCCTGAACTACACTGGAGGTCCCTTGAGTTGCACAAGCATCATAGCGCGCTGGGGGTAGCGACCGCCCTCACACCGGCAGCACCGGTAACGCTGATCCGTCCCGAAGCCGCAGCTCGGGCCGCCCGTTTCTTCACTGAGAAGTTTCCGGGTCGCTCGCTCTATGCAGTCAAGGCGAATCCGTCTCCTGATCTGATCCGTACGCTTTTCGATTCGGGTATCACGCATTTCGACGTGGCCTCGATCGCCGAAGTGCGTCTCGTTGCCGAAACGCTCGAAGGCAAGGCCAAGCTCTGTTTCATGCACCCGGTCAAGGCCGAGGAAGCGATCGCGGAAGCGTACCATGTCCATGGCGTGCGCACCTTCTCGCTCGACACGATCGACGAGCTGGAAAAGATCATGCGCGCCACCGGTGATGCGACCGATCTGGAGCTGTGCGTGCGTCTGCGCGTCTCGTCCGAACATTCGGAACTCAGCCTGGCGTCGAAGTTCGGCGCGGAGCTGGGCGAGACCCGCGAACTGCTGATGGCAACCCGTCAGGCCGCCGATGCGCTGGGCATCTGCTTCCATGTCGGCAGCCAGGCGATGAGCCCCCAGGCCTATAGCGATGCGATCGAGCGCGTGCGCGCCGCGATCGTGGACGCAGCCGTCACGGTCGACATCATCGATGTTGGCGGCGGCTTCCCGTCCATCTATCCGGGCATGGAGCCGGTCGCGCTCGAAAATTATTTCGAGGCGATCCATCGCGGCTTTGAAAGCCTGCCGGTCAGCTACTCGTCGGAACTGTGGTGCGAGCCCGGCCGCGCGCTGTCGGCGGAATATAGCTCGATCATCGTGCGCGTCGAACGCCGCCGTGGCCAGGAACTCTACATCAACGACGGCGCCTATGGCGCGCTGTTCGATGCCGCCCATATCGGCTGGCGCTTCCCCGTCGCCCTTCTGCGCGAGGATGAGAGCGAGGAAGAGCTGGAAGGCTTCTCGTTCTATGGCCCGACCTGCGATGACATGGACCATATGGTCGGCCCGTTCATGCTCCCGGCGGACGTGAAGGTCGGCGACTATATCGAGATCGGCATGCTCGGCGCCTATGGCGCGGCAATGCGCACCGGCTTCAACGGCTTCACGTCGGAATCGACGATCGAAGTGTCGGACGAGCCGATGGCCAGCCTCTATGCCGAAACGCTGCCGGCCCGTCGTCGCGCAACTGTCATCAAGCTCGGTTAAGACGGGCACCGCTCCCCTTTAGGAGAGGACGCCCGTCCAACGGCCCGCATAGGCCGAGGATCGAACGAAAGACTATATCCCTCGCTGCCGCCCCCTCGCAGCGAGGGATTTTCTTTGGGGCATTTTACCCCTCCACGACGGTGTGAACTTCGTAGGAAATCGCTCAGGGGCGCCGGAAAATCCCGACCAGTTCGACATGGGTCGACCAGCGGAACTGGCCGACCGGCATGACGCTGTCGAGCACATAGCCACCCGCCACCAGATGCGCGGCATCGCGGGCGAAGCTGCCCGGATTGCACGAGACATAAGCGATCAGCGGCACGGTCGACTGCGCCAGTTGCATCGCCTGTTCGCGCGCACCCGCACGCGGCGGATCGATCACCACGGCGGCAAAGCGGTTCAGTTCCTCGGGCGTCAGCGGCCGACGGAACAGGTCGCGATGATCCGCCACCATGCGCCGCTGCGCGCGGTGCCCGGCAAGCTTCAGCGACAGCACCAGATCGCGCGCGCCCTCCGCCGCATAGACCGGCCGATTGGCGCCGATCGCCAGCGCAAAGGTGCCAAGACCGCAGAACAGGTCCGCCACCGCCCCGGTCGCCGGCAGCGCATCCTGCACTGCCTTCACCAAGGCAGCCTCGCCATCGGGTGTCGCCTGCAGGAAGGAATAGGGTGGAAAGCCGACCGCTACGCCGCCAAAACTGACGGTTACCGGCTCGGGTTCCCAACGGGTTTCGGGGCCATCGCCCTGATCGATGGTCAGCCGCGCCAGTCCGTGGCCGCGCGCGAAATCGCCGAGCGCCTCGTCCGCCGCCAGCCCCTCGACCTTCACGCCTTCCAGCAGCAGGTCGACGCCCTGGTCGGTCAGCGACATGCGCACATGCGCGGCGCGCTTGTCGGGCAGACAGGTCAGCAGCATCGTCCGCAGCGGCGCGATCAGTGCAAACAGGCGCGGATCCAGTATCTCGCACATCGTCAGGTCGACCAGAACATGGCTGCCCTGCTCGGCAAAGCCGATGGTGATCCGCTTGCCCTGCCGCGCGGCGCGCAACGAGGCACGGCGACGCGTGCGCGGCGGCGAGACATGGGCCGGCAGCACCGTCTGCAGCACTACGCCCTGCCCGGCCAGCGCACCGGTCACGCGGGCGCTGACGAAATCAGCGAGGCTCGGCTCGTCGATCTGCTGCAGTTCGCAGCCACCGCAACCGGGAAAATGGACACAGGGCGCGTCGACATGATGCGGGCCAGCGATGATGCTGCCGTCGGCAGCAATCCGGTCGCCCGGTGCTACCAGCGCGAAATGCCGCCCATCGGCGGTGACGCCATCGCCCTTGGCGGCGATGCGGAGGATGAGATCATTATCTTGGGTCACAGCCGCGAGCCGATAGCGGCTGGAAGCGCGGCAAGCAAATCATCCGCGACAAAAGCCGGGCCAGCCCGTCGCGCAGCGTCCCCATGCAGCCACACCGCCTCGCACGCCGCACGGAAGGGATCGCCGGTCACGGCCAGTCGCCCGGCGGCTAGCCCCGCCAGCACATCGCCCGTTCCGGCGGTCGACAACCAGGTCGAAGCGCCCCGCGCCATCGTCACCCGGCCATCCGGCGCGGCGATCACGCTGTCCGCACCCTTGTAGACCACAACCGACCTCGCCATGCGCGCACCGGCCAGCGCCCGATCGATCTTGCTGCCCGGCAGATCGCCAAACAGCCGGACGAATTCGCCCTCATGCGGGGTCAGGATCGATCCGGCCGGGACATGGGTCTTAGCTTTGCCGGCCAACAGGGTCAGTGCATCGGCATCCAGCACCAGCGGCCGCCCGCATGCCAGCACTGCATCAAGCCGCGCCTGCGCCTCATCCTCCCGACCCAATCCCGGACCGACCAGCACGGCCGCCAGCCGAGGGTCGGAAAGAGCATCGCTCAGGACAGTGACATCCTCAATCTGCTGATGAACGATGGCATGTGGCCCGGCCTCGCAAGGCGAAGCATCATAGCGCCTCACCATGCCGGCACCGGAATGGGCCGCCGCGGCTGCCGCCAGCGCCGCCGCGCCCGGCATAAGACCGCCGACAACCCCGGCCAGACCTCGGCTATATTTATGCGCAGCGGCGACAGGGGCGCGAAGCTGCGGCGCTGCAAGCACATGCACATCCTGCGGCATGGCCAGGCCAATGTCCGCCCGCACTAGCTTTCCCATGAGGCTGGCCGCCGGTTGCAACAGATGCGCGGGCTTGAATCCGCCCAATGCGATCGTCACGTCGAACTTCGGCACCGCCGACAATAGCCGGCCATCATCCGTCCCCACCCCGCTGGGCAGATCAATCGCATAGCTGTGATTGGCATGCGCCACCAATTCGCCCAATCGGTCCGCCACCGCCGCATCCAGGCCGCGCGTCAGCCCCGTGCCGAACAGCGCGTCGACCAGTTGTGCCGCCGGCGCGGCATCGGCCAGCGCCTCTACCGGGCCGTCCCATAATGCCCTGGCCCGCTGGGCCGATGCGGTTCGGCTGTCCCCCAGGGAGGCGACCCGCACCGGCACGCCCAGTTCGCGCAATATACGAGCAATAACAAAACCATCACCACCATTATTGCCAGGACCACAGAGGATCAGCGCGTCCCGTCGATGCCCGACACGCCAGATGATCTGCGCCGCCGCCGCACCGGCTCGTTCCATCAGTTCATAGGGATCGACACCAGCATCAAACGCCGCCTGCTCGGCCGCACGGATGGCTGCTGCCGTCAATATCGGGTCGGGCACCATCAATTCGGCTTGGCCGCCACGGTAGCGGGCAGCCGATACCGGTCGGCACCGATCGTCACTTCGACCAGCCCCTTGTCGATGATAGTGAGCTTCGCGTCCTCGGCACCATCGGCTGAAACCAGGCCGCGCCCGTCCTGCACGATCCTCAGCCGCCGGAACCCGCCGTCGGGATGGCGCAGGGTCAGCATGTCGCTCTCGCGTTCGACGCCGCACGCCCGCGACCAATCGCCCTTGCCGATCGCGCAGTCGATCAAGCTTTCGTCATCGGCGATCGCCCCACTCCCGCCGCCCTTGCCGTCACATCCCGCCAGGGCCAGCCCCGCCAGCATCAGTGCGCCAGACAATCGCAGCCCCATCAGAACATCCCCTTTCGACATCCTCTATGGCCCGGCGCGCCAGGCCCGACCATCAACTCAGCCGGTTACGGCATTCCAGCACGATCGGCCCGAGCAGATCGGCAAAGCGGCGCTGCCCGGCAGCATCGCCAACCAGATCCTGCCGCATCTCGATCCCCAGATAGGGGATGCCATTGCCTTCCGCATGGCGGTTCATGGTCGCGTTGAGCAATTGCCCCGAATAGGGCTGTTGGTCGCCTACATTCAGCCCCGCCGCCTCCAGCATCGGAATGGCGATCCGCGCCGCCCGATCATCCTGATTATAGAGAATGCCGATGTCCCAGGGCCGCTGCTGCGCCGGATCGCTCGCCAGGCGCGGCGTGAAGCTATGTACGGACAGGATGAAGGGTGACGTCATGCCGTCGAGCATGGCCGCCACCTGCTGATGATAGGGATGATGGAAGCGGCGCATCCGTTCGGCCAGATCGGCGTCCCGATTACCCGGAATGGCATGGCCGTCACTCATCACCGGCAGCAGGCCGGGCGCATCCTCTTCGCGGTTGAGATCGATGACCAGGCGGGAGATCCCGGCCAGGATCGCGGAGCAGTTCAGTTGCGCCGCGAGCAACTGGCTGACCTCCGCCACGCCGATATCGATCGCGATATGTTCGCGAAGCAGCGCCGGATCGATGCCCAAGTCGATATCGTCGGGGACATGGGCCGAGGCATGATCGACGATGATCAGCAGGTCGAGATCGCCCTCGCGCACGGTGGTGAAGGCTTCACTCATGATGTCCTGATCCTCGTTTCCATCACCCACCAATCCGGATGATCGCGGCGCAGTGCGTCCGCCGCCTGCCCCCTTCCCTGCTCGTCATCGAACAGCGCGAAACAGGTCGCGCCCGACCCGGACATGCGCACCAACCGGGGAGCTTGCGCCTGCAACGCCTCCAGCACTTCACCGATCACCGGCACCAACAGCAGGGCCGGCGCCTCCAGATCATTGCGGCCGGCGCGCGCAAGCCCATCAATATCCAGCGCATCGAGCGCACCGCGGTCGATCCTGTCCCAGCCGGCAAAGACCGACGCCGTCGAGACGCCGACCCGCGGATTGACCAGCAGCATCGGCCGGCCCGACAGGTCGTCCAGCGCCTGCGCCTCCAGCAGCTCGCCACGGCCGCGCACCAGTTGCGTGGTACTGGCCAAGCAGGCCGGCACGTCCGAGCCAAGCGACAGGGATAATTGCTGCAATACAGCATCTTCCACGGTGATGTTCCAGAGATGCGTCAACAGGCGCAGCGTCGCAGCCGCATCCGCCGAGCCACCACCGATGCCCGACGCAACCGGCAGTCGCTTGTCGAGCCGGACATCGGCGCCGGCCGTTATCCCGGTGGCCGCCTGAAGACTTCTCGCCGCCCGCATCACCAGATTGTCATCGTCACCGCTCAGGCCCGCGCCGCAGGGGCCTTCCACGGCGAGCGTGATAACGCCATCGTCGCGGTGCCGGGCATGGAGAATATCCCCATCCTCGGCAAAGACGAACAGGCTTTCCAGCGCATGATAGCCATCCGCGCGGCGCTCGCGCACATGTAAGGCCAGATTGACCTTTGCGTAAGCAATTTCAGTTAGTTGTTCAGATATATTCACAATATTTCGATACAATATCAGGGCGCTGCATATTCGGGTTTCAGCCCTTCACGGGCCTTGGCGTCAAGCCGATTGGCGACATCCCCCTCCGCGAACACCGCCGCTGCGCGCCAGGCGTAGCGCGCTTCATAGCGGCGGCCGGCGGTCCACAATGCGTCGCCCAGATGCTCGTTGATCGTCGCGTCACTGGGCGCTCCGGCCGCGGCGCGTTCCAGCACCGGAACAGCGCCCTTGACGTCCCCGGTCACGAACTTGGCCCAGCCGAGCGAGTCCGTGATCGAGGCATCCTGAGGTTTGAGCGCGCTCGCCTTTTTCAGCAGGTCCAGCGCAGCATCGACATTCTGGCGCCGTTCGATCTGGGCATAGCCGAGATAATTGAGGATGACCGGTTCATTCGGGGCCATGATAGCGGCCTTTTCGAGCACTGCACGGGCCTCGTCCCACCGCTTGCCCTGCTCCAGCGCGCTGCCTTCGAACAGCAGCAATGCCCAAGGCAGACTGTCAGCCGAATAGCCTGCCTGCGCACGATGAAAAGCGGATGCAGCGCCGTCAAAATCTCCGGAGTCTGCTAGCAATCGTCCAAGCCTTACAAGGCGTTCCGGCTCAGCGTTGGGAACCGATGCCAGGCTTTGCGCCAGTGCGATCGCGCCGTCGCGATCCCCCGAGGCCGCCAGTGCCTCGACCAGTTCCGCCTGGGCGAGCGCGCCGTACCAGCCAGTCACCGGCACCTTTCGCGCTTCCGCCGCGGCATAATTGGCGAGATCGCCTGCCACCAGCAGCTTCGCCGCCACCAGATGCGGCTCCGCCGCGGCCGGATCGGCAAAGGTCGCGATCCGCGCCAGGCGAATGCCCAGCGCCGTGCCCGTTTCATCGGACGCGATATCGACCGCCAGACGAGCCAACAATTGGGCAAAGCCCTGCCTGGGCGTGAAGGGCGCGGCAATCGCTCCCGGCACCTTGCCGTGGGCAACGTCCGTACGGGCCTTGGCGAAACTCGCTTCATCTTCGGGCAGCAGGGCAAGGGCATCCGCCTTCGCCCGGCGCCCGGCCAGTTGCGCGGCGAAGGTCAGGCGCAGCGCTTCGTCATCCGTCACGCGCAAGGCCAAGGCGCGGCGCATCGCACCAATTGCCTCTTCCTTGTCGCCCCGCGCCATGGCCTGCAACGCCAGATGTTCGTCAAGATAGCGGGCGCCCAGCGCCCCGAACTTGTCCTTGCTGTCGATGACGGGCGCCACATAGCGGCGCTGGCCCAGCGATATCCAGCTTTGCACGATCGGGGCGAGGAAGGAGAAATTGCCTTCTTCCACCAAGCGATCGGTGAAGGTCTGCGCCGCCGCCCAATCCTTGCGCCCCAACGCGTCGCAAATCCGCAGCAAGGTGCCGTCGCGCGGCAGCATGCCCCCCTCATCCAGCAACGCGGCCGATTGCAGCGCCAGCGGCATGTCGCCGCTTTCCAATGCCTGGACATAGGAACGACGGGCAATGGCGAGGCTCGTCGGATCGCCCGCGAGGGCCACACGATAGCTGTCGACCGCAACGCCCAGCGCGCCTTCACCATCGGCAAGGCGCGCACGGGCATAGGCATGCAAGGCCATATCGGGATCAACCGATGCGCCGGCCGCGACCGGCAGCATCAGCAACAGTCCTGGAATCAGGCCCCTACATGTTCGGATAATTCGGTCCTCCACCGCCCTCGGGCACGACCCAGTTGATATTCTGGGTCGGGTCCTTGATGTCGCATGTCTTGCAGTGGACGCAATTCTGCGCGTTGATCTGGAAGCGAGGCTCCCCTTCTTCCAGACCGACCACTTCATAGACACCGGCAGGACAATAACGCTGAGCCGGCTCGTCATAAAGGGGCAGATTGTAGGAAATCGGGACCGACGGATCCTTCAACTGCAGATGGACCGGCTGGTCCTCCTCATGATTGGTGTTCGACAGGAACACCGAGGACAGACGATCGAAACTGATCACGCCATCGGGCTTGGGATAGGCGATCTTCTCGCACTGGTCCTTGCGCCACAATTTCTCGCAATCGGGCTTGTGCTTCATGGTGAAAGGCAGGCCGATCTTGAGCGTGCGCATCCACATGTCGATACCCGCCAGCAGCGTGCCGATGGTGTTGCCGAACTTGGCCAGCAGCGGCTCGGCATTCTTCACCAGCTTCAACTCGTCCGCGATCCAGCTGGAACGCAGCCGATCCTCATAATCGTGCAGCACGTCGCGCGCCCGCTCGCCCTGGATCGCCTCGAACGCAGCCTCGGCGGCCAGCATGCCCGACTTCATGGCGGTATGGCTGCCCTTGATGCGCGGCACATTGACGAATCCGGCCGAGCAACCGATCAGAGCACCGCCGGGGAAGACCAGCTTGGGGATCGACTGCCAGCCGCCCTCGTTGATCGCGCGCGCGCCATAGGAAACGCGGCGACCACCCTCCAGGAACTTGCGGATTTCCGGATGCTGCTTCCAGCGCTGGAATTCCTCGAACGGATAGAGATGCGGGTTGCGATAGCCCAGGCCCACGACGAAGCCGAGCGCAACCTGGCCATTGGCCTGATGGTATAGAAAACCGCCGCCATATGCGTCAGTTAGCGGCCATCCCTGCGTATGGATGACAAGGCCCGGCTGATGCTTGGCGGGATCGATGTCCCACAATTCCTTCATCCCCAGACCATAGACCTGCGGCTCGCAATCGGCCTCCAGGTCGAACTGGCGCTTGAGGATCTTGGTCAGGTGGCCGCGCGCGCCCTCCGCAAAGAAAGTATATTTGGCGTGCAGTTCCAGGCCCGGCTGATAGTCCGCCTTGCGCTCGCCATCACGGGCAATGCCCATGTCGCCGGTCGCGACGCCCTTCACGCTGCCATCCTCATTGTAGAGGATTTCGGCAGCGGCGAAGCCGGGGAAGATTTCGACGCCAAGACCTTCGGCCTGCTCGGCCAGCCAGCGGCACAGATTGCCCAGCGATCCGGTATAGGTGCCCTTATTGTGCATCCAGCCCGGCGTCATGATGTGCGGCATCGCCATCTTGCCCGCCTTGGACAAGACCCAATGCTGGTTGTCGGTGACCGGAACATCGGCCATCGGGCAGCCCTGTTCCTTCCAGTCGGGGATCAGCTCATCCAGCGCCCTGGGATCGACCACCGCGCCTGACAGGATATGGGCGCCGATTTCCGACCCCTTTTCCAGCACGCAGACGGCCAGTTCCTGCCCGGCGGCATTGGCCAGTTGCTTCAGCCGGATCGCTGCAGACAGGCCAGCCGGTCCCCCACCGACGATGACGATGTCATAGGGCATCGAATCCCGTTCGCTCATAATCCCTCCATAAAGGCGCCCGCCAGCACATGTCCGGCCATCCGGTCGCCTTATTACTCCAACGTTTTGACATTCCACGCGATGAAGATTCTTGACCCTCGCGTCAACCTCTGGCCCAAGGGCATCGTGATGCGGGGATTAGAGCGGGACTTTGGAGCCGCAGCGCCGGACGCCTATCTGGCGTGGTGGTCGCTGGCGGGGGTGGACGGCGCCGTAGCGGAAGCACCAGTCAACTGGTTGCGGCCCCAGCCGACACGCGCGCAACTGGCCGAGCAGGCTGCGAAGGCCTTTGCTCCACCGCCCCCCGAAAAACCCAAGACGCTGGACGCCTATCTCGAATGGCTTGCCAGTGATTCGGCCCAGCCCGAACGCAAATGGCCCGGCACCCCGATCCTGCCGACCGGCCCGGCCGAAGCGTCGCTGATGGTCATCACCGACATGCCCGACATGGCAGATGCCGGCGCGGGCCATTTATTCGCCGATCGCGCGGGCGCGCTGTTCGATGCCATGATGCGGGCCATCGGCCTGCGCCGTGACGATATCTGCCTGGCCTCGCTGTTCACCGTCCGCCCCGCCGGTGGCATGGTGGAGGCCAGCGATCTGGCGCATGTCGCCGATCGCATCAGGCTCCATGTCCATCTCGCCGCGCCGCGCCGCCTGCTCCTGCTGGGCGATCGGACAGTCCGTGCGCTGCTTCCGACCGATGGCGCGGACCGGCCCGCCGGTTTACGCCCCTTTAACCATGATGGCGGCACTGTGCCCGCCATTGCCACATTCCATCCGCGCCTGCTGCTCAGCCAGCCCGCGGCCAAGGCGGAATGCTGGCGCGCCCTCCAAAGCCTGATTGAGGAAGATCGCCCGTGATTCGCGTTGCAACCCGCATTTCCAGCCTTGCCCTGCTCAGCATGAGCGCGGCGCTGGCGATCCCGGCCGGCGCCAAGGCGGCCGAAACCCTCCCCACCTTGCCGACCAATTCCACCGCCGGAACGCCGCTGCAGCTATCCGATGGCGACAAGGCGCGCTACAACGCCATCTTCGCTGCCCTGCGCGACCAGAAATGGTCGGATGCCAAGGCGATGATCCTGGCACTTGACCCGCAGGATGCGGTCCGCCCGCTCGCCCTGTCGGAACTTTATCTTGCCAAGGGATCGCCGCGCGTCGAGCTGTTCGATCTGCTCGACCTCGTCAACAAGGCAGCCTGGCTGCCCAAGGCCGACCAGCTTTCCCGCCTGGCGCAGAAGCGCGGCGCGACCATCCTGCCTGATCTGCCGCAGGTGCAGAAGCTGGTATGGCTCGGCTCCGCCCCGCGCCGCCAATATGTCAGCGGCAGCAAGACGGACGTTCTCGCGCAGAGCCTGTCGGCCCAGATCCTGACCTTCATCAAGAATGATGATCCGGCCGGCGCGGAAGGCCTACTCACCGCCGGCGAAGCGGGCCTGACGCCCGAAGGCCTGACCGAGGTGCGCCAGCGTGTTGCCTGGGCCTATTATATCGAGAGCGATGATCTCAATGCGCGCCGCATGGCGGCGCGCGCGCTCGAAACCCGTACCGGCGGTGACTGGACCGTGCAGGCCCACTGGACGACGGGCCTGGCCGCCTGGCGCCAAAATGATTGCCGCGCCGCCGCTCCGGCTTTCGCCAATGTCGCCGCGCTGGCGGGCGACGCGGACATGCGGGCAGCCGGCGCCTATTGGGCATCGCGCGCCTACATGGTCTGCGGCGAGGCCGAGAAGGTCGAGAATATGCTGAAGCTCGCAGCCCGGTCCGACGAGACCTTCTATGGCCTGCTCGCCCGCGAAAGCCTGGGCATGCCACTGGGCGGGGCGACCATGAATGCGCGTTTCAGCGACAATGACTGGCGCCAGCTCAAGGACAGCCCCAATGTCCGCAGCGCGATCGCGCTGGCCGATATTGGCGAAAATGGCCGCGCCGACGAGATTTTGCGCTATCAGGCGAAGCTGGGCGGCACGACCCAATATGATGCGCTGCTACGCTTAGCCAGCGCGCTCAACCTGCCCGCAACCCAGCTCTGGCTCGCCCATAATGGCCCGGCCGGCAAGCAGCCCGACAGCTTCGCCCGCTTCCCGGCGCCGGCCTGGCGGCCGGACGGCGGCTGGCGTGTCGACCCATCGCTGATCTACGCCCATACGCTGCAGGAATCCGGCTTCCGTTCGGACGTCGTCTCCAGCGCCGGCGCCCGCGGCCTGATGCAGGTGCGACCCGGAACCGCCGGCGATGTCGGCCTGTCCAACGCATCGCAATTGTTCGTGCCGTCCACCAACATGGAATATGGCCAGCGCTATCTGGAATCGCTGCGCGACATGAGCGCGACCGGCGGCCTGCTGCCCAAGGTGATGGCCGCCTATAATGCCGGCCCGCTGCCGGTCGAACGCTGGAACAGCGAGGTGAAGGACAAGGGCGATCCACTGCTCTTCATCGAATCCCTGCCCTATTATGAAACCCGCGCCTATGTGAACATCGTCATGCGCAACTACTGGATGTACCAGATCCAGGCGAAGGGCGAGGCAGATTGCCTGACCGGCATGGCGCAGGGCATGTGGCCAACCTTCCCCAATGCCAAGGGCGTCAAGCTGGTGCGTCTCAGCAAGGCCGATGGCCGGGCGATGATCGCCGGCGGATCGGACTGATGCCGATCGACGAGGGCCGGACCTTCCTGCCCGTCCGCATCGCCGTCCTGACCGTTTCCGACACCCGCACCCTGGCCGATGACCGGTCCGGCGACACGCTGGTCGATCGCCTGACCGGCGCGGGCCATGTCCTGGCCGACCGGCTGATCGTTACCGATGATCGCAGCGCCATCGTCGCGCGCCTTCACGCCTGGATCGATGATCCGCAGATCGATGTGATCCTGACCACCGGCGGCACCGGCGTCACCGGCCGGGACGTCACGCCCGAGGCACTAGTCCAGGTGCAGGACAAGGAAATTCCCGGTTTCGGCGAACTGTTCCGGTGGCTCAGCTATCAGTCGATCGGCACCTCGACCATCCAGTCGCGCGCCACCGCCTGCGTCGCGCGCGGCACCTATATCTTCGCGCTGCCCGGCTCGACCGGCGCCGTGCGGGATGCATGGGACGGCATTCTCTCCAGCCAGCTCGACAGCCGGTTCCGCCCCTGCAATTTCGTAGAGCTGATGCCGCGCCTCACCGAGCGCTGAGCGGCTGTTTGAAAAATCGCGAAAGGGCGATTTTTCGTTACGGCTCCACCCCGCTCCCCTTCACTTCTTGAGCGTGGGCGCCGGGTTCTCCTTGAAGAATTTGCTGAGTTCGCCGAGCATCACTGACCACCAGTCGACCACGTCGGCGAAATTCTCCTGGTTGAGGCCGCCGATCGTGCTGACGTCATAGGACACGTCCAGCGTCTTGTCGTCGGCCAGCGACATCTGGATGAAGCGCTTGGACTGGTTCCACTTGTTCGCCAGTTCGACCGTGTTGCCGCCATCATCTGCGAAATTGATACCGAACTGCAACGAGTTGCAGTCCTTCATCTCTTCGCAGCCATAGAAATAGATGGTGAAATTATAGCCGCTGGCAGCGCTCTCGATCATCGGATTGCCGGTCGACTTGCTCTTCGTCAGCGCCGCCTTGTAGCCCGCCGCCTGCAACGCATCGACCACCGACTGCGGCCGGCTGGCGCAGACCATATTGGCAGCACAATCCGTCGTCGGCGTCGCGGCATCGGCCGCGCCTGCCATCATCATCAGAGCCGGAACAAGCCACCAGGCACGCATGATATTTCCCCCTGCTTTCAAGGGGGCAGCCATGACGCGTCGGAAGCAACCTTGTCAATAAGTTCATGATATGTTCTTATTTCCGGATGACAAACATCCCCGGACGCGGCGCAACGCACAACCAGGCAAGCAACCGGTTCAATCTGGCCGCGCGCGAGGCGGACGGCGACTGGCTCGACGCCGTGGAAGCGATCGACGGACCGGCCCAGAAACTGCGCACCAGAGTCTCGCTGATCACGCCGCGTACGATCATCTCGCGCAACACGTCGCCCGACATCGCCTTCTCCCAGTCGATCAACGCCTATGCCGGCTGCGAGCATGGCTGCATCTATTGCTTTGCCCGGCCGACCCACGCCTATCATGACCTGTCGCCCGGCCTGGATTTCGAGACGCGGCTGTTCGCCAAGCCGGACGCGGCGGCGCTGCTCCGCAAGGAACTTGCGCGCCGCAACTACAGCGTCTCGCCGATCGCCATGGGCACGAATACCGATCCCTATCAGCCGATCGAGAAGGATTGGGGGATCACGCGCCAATTGCTGGAGGTGATGGTGGAATGCCGCCATCCGGTCTTCATCACCACCAAGTCCGACCGCATCCTGCGCGACATCGACCTGCTTGCCGATCTGGCGCGCGACAATCTGGTCGCGGTGATGATTTCGGTCACCTCGCTCGATCCCAAGGTCGCGCGCACGCTGGAGCCGCGCGCGCCCCATCCCGAACGGCGGATTGCCGCGATCGCTCGCCTGGCCGAAGCCGGCGTGCCGGTATCGGCCAACATGTCGCCGATCATCCCGGCGATCAACGATCATGAGATCGAACAGGTGGTGGCGCGACTTGCCATGGCCGGCGCGCAGGACGTCAATTACATCCTGGTCCGCCTGCCGCATGAGGTCGCGCCGCTGTTCCGCGCCTGGCTGGAAACCCATTATCCCGATCGCGCCGCCAAGGTGATGGCGATGATCCGGGACATTCGCGGCGGCCGCGACAATGATCCCGATTTCGGCAGCCGGATGCGCGGCCAGGGCGTCTGGGCCGACCTGACCCGCACCCGCTTCATCAAGGCCCGCCGCAAGGCCAATCTGGGGCAGGCGCGGATCAGCGTCCGCACCGACCTGTTCCGGCCGCCCGAGGGCGCGCAGATGCGGCTCTTCTAGAGGCCGGTCAAATCTCGACCTGGCTGCCCAGTTCGACCACGCGATTGGTCGGCAGGCGGAAGAATTCCATCGCGCTTTCCGCGTTGCGGAGCATCCAGGCAAAGATCTTCTCGCGCCACAGCGGCATGCCGGGATTGGCCGAAGGCAGCAGCGTCTGGCGCGCCAGGAAGAAGCTGGTGTCCATCATCTTGAACGCCTGGCCGCAGCCGGTGACGTTCTTGAGCGCGGCCGGAACATCCGGCTCCTGCATGAAGCCATATTGCAGCACCAGACGGAAGAAGCCGCGCCCCAGATCCTCCAGCTTGCACCGGCCATCATCCTCGACCACCGGCACATCCTTAATCTTGACGGTCAACAGGATCACCCGCTCGTGCAGCACCTTGTTGTGCTTGAGATTATGCAGCAGCGCATGCGGCACGCCATCGGGCGTCGAGGTCATGAAGACGGCCGTGCCCGGCACGCGCACCGCGCTGTTGGCGGCCGAAGCCACGAATACCGGGATCGGCATCGCTGCCTCGCGCAGCCGTTCCTGCACCAGCCGGCGCCCGCGCGACCAGGTGGTCAGCAAGGTGAAGACGACGAAGCCGATCAGCAGCGGGAACCAGCCGCCGTCGGGTACCTTGGTCAGATTGGCTGCCAGATAGGCGCCATCGACCAGGTAGAAGACGGCAAGCAGCGGCGCGGCATAATACCATTTCCAGTACCAAAGTCGGTACAGCACCACGGTCAGCAGCACATTGTCGATGAACATCGCACCGGTGACGGCAATGCCATAGGCCGCGGTCAGGTTGGACGAGGTCTTGAACACCAGCACCAGCAGGATGACCATCACCATCAGCCCCCAGTTGATCAGGGGAATGTAGATCTGGCCAGCCGTCGACGCGCTGGTATGCTCGATCCGCAGGCGCGGCATGAAGCCGAGCTGGATCGCCTGCTGCGTGACCGAGAAAGCGCCCGATATGACCGCCTGCGACGCGATGATCGCCGCCAGCGTGGCAAGGCCGATCAGCGGCAACTGCATCCATTGCGGCGCAAGATTGTAGAAGGGGCTGTGCAGCGCCGCGGCACCTTCACGGAAGAGCAGCGCGCCCTGTCCCATATAGTTGAGCATCAGTGCCGGCAGCACGAAGATCAGCCAGGACACGCGGATCGGGCTGCGGCCGAAATGGCCCATATCGGCATAGAGCGCCTCCGCGCCCGTCACCGCCAGAACGACCGAGCCCAGCGCCAGGAAGGCGGGCAGCGGATCGGTGGCAAAGAACATCACCGCCCAATAGGGATTGAAGGCGTAGAGGATGCCCGGCGTCTTGACGATGCTGAGCACGCCGAGCGACGCGATCGTCACGAAATAGATCAGCATGATCGGCCCGAACAGGGTCGCAACCTTGTTGGTCCCCAACCCCTGGATCCAGAACAATCCAAGCAGGATCAGCACCGCAACCGGCAGGATCGCCGGCGCCAGGTTGGCGTTGTAGACCGCCAGACCTTCCACCGCCGACAGCACGGAAACCGCCGGCGTGATCATCGAATCGCCGTAGAAGAGGGCAGTCGCGAACACGCCCAGCAGCACGATGCCGCGCGACCAGCGCTGCGTCTTGGTCTGGCCGTTGATCAGCGCCAGCAGAGCCAGGCTGCCACCCTCGCCCTTATTGTCGGCGCGCATGATGATGCTGACATATTTGAGCGTCACGACCAGCATCATCGACCAGAACATCAGGCTGATGACGCCCAATATATGGTCGGGATCGAGGTCGAGATGATGGTGCCCCGCAAAGGTTTCGCGGAAGGCGTAGAGCGGGCTGGTGCCGATATCGCCGAAGACGATGCCGATCGCGCCGACGACCAGCTTGGCCGTGGCTTTCTGGCGGGCATGGCCATGCCCTTCCTGCTCGCCGTCTTCGGGGACGGCGACCGCGCTGTCATCAGCCATGAAGGAAATGCCCGATCATCAATATCATGTCGCAACCCTTGCCAGGGCAATTCTCATTCCAAGGACGGAGCCCAGCAAACCGCCGGCCCCTACCATGGGCACAGGGTTCACGCAATGATCGCCCCGATGCGGATCATCGTGGAGCCGCATCCATCGCCAGCATGGCGTCGATACGCGCGATATTGGCCTGCAGTTCCGCCTTGATCTTGCTGCCTTCGGGCGCCGATTGCGCCAGCGGCAACCATTGTTTGCGCGCCGCGTCCAATTGCCCGGCCTGGGCGAGGGCGAGGCCATAGAAATAGCGCGGCGCCGGCCCTTCCGGGTCCAGCCGCAACGCCTGGCGATAGGCATAGTCGGCCGCCGGCGCGACCACGCCATCGGCATGCGCGACCAGCGCATTCCCCATGCCGAGCCACAGATTGGCGTCTTCCGGCGTCTGCTTGAGGCCGGAGAGCAGGATATTGGCCGCCTCCTTGGTCAGGCCGCGCCGCCCGTAGGAATCCGACATGATCAGCCATTGGCCGGCCGGGCCATAGCGCTCCGCCAGGCTGCGGCGTCGCTCCGCCAGCTTCTCGTCGAACTGCGCTTCCTTCTCGGCCGCGACCTGTCGCGGCGCGCCGGCTAGGCCGGGATGCCCCTGCCAGGCATAGCCCGCGAGGCCGACCAGCAAAGCCGCCGCAACGATCTCCCGCGTCACGCGCGGGATACGCCCGATGAAGCAGAGCACCGCCATGGCCATGATGGCGAGGCCGAAAGCAATGATCCAGCCCGTCATGCCCGCGGCCTCCGCTTGATCCGTCCGCGCATCAACAACAACCCCAATGCAAGCAGGATGATCGGCGCCGCCCATAGCGGCCAGAGGATCGGCGCGGCCGTCGGCTCATAGCTCACCCAGTCGCCATAACGCTCGATCAGCCAGCGCCTGATATGCTCCGGTTCCTCCCCCGCCCTGATCCGCTCGCGTATCTCGGAACGCATGTCGCCCGCCATGCTGGCGTTCGAATCGGCGATCGACTGGCTCTGGCAGGTAAGGCAGCGGATGGTTTCCATCAGCGCCTTCGCCTTGCGCTCCAGCGCCGGGTCATCAAGCTGCCGGTCGGCATATGGCGCGGGCGGCAGGGCGGTCTGCGCCTGAACCGGCGCTGCCAGCATCAACAGGAGGAGAAAAAGCAGCCCCCGCATCATTGCGCGTCCTTCAGCCGTTGCAGCAGCATCGGCACGTCATCGGCGCGGATGTCGCCAATATGCTGATAGGCAATCCTGCCCTTGCCATCGATCACGAAGGTTTCCGGCACGCCCGACGAGCCGAGCGCGATCTGCACGCCACTGCGCGCATCCAGGCCAATCCGGCTATAGGGATTGCCGTTGCGCGCCAGGAAGGCGTCGACATCGGGCCGGGCATCGCGGATCGCGATCGCGTCTATCGCCACCCCAGCCTGCTTGAGCGCCATCAGTTGCGGCGCCTCCGCCGCGCAGGGAATGCACCAGCTGGCAAAGATGTTGAGCAGGCGCGGCTTGCCATCCGCCAATTGCGTGCTGGCGAGCGCGGGACGATCGCTGGCAGCAGCCGGCAGGGTGAAGGCCGGCAAAGCCTGGCCAATCAGCTTGGAGGTGATGACGCGGTCATCCGGCTTGAACAGGCCGCTTGCGAACAGCGCGAAGAAGCCGAGGAACAGGACAAGCGGTAGCCAGATCAGCAGCTTCCTCATGCCATTGCCCTCCGCGCCCGCCATTTCATCAGCCAGCCGCGCCGCTCTCGTCCGACCAGCGCCAGCAGGCCGCCCAGCGCGATCATGATGCCGCCCAGCCAGATCAGCGTCACGAACGGCTTCCACCAGATCCGCATCTGCCAGCGGCCGGCATCGGCTTCCTGCCCCAGCACGACATAGAGCTGGCCATTCCACCGGGTCAGCAGCGCCGCTTCCGTCGTGGTCGTCGGCGGCGAGGCGAAGAAGCGCGATTGCGGATGGATCACGACCGCGCGGCCGCTGCGCTCCGCAATGACGTCCGCCTGCAGAGCCGTCCAATTGTCGCCGGCAAGCGGCAGGATGCGCTGGAAGCGCAGCGTCCAGCCGGCCGTCTCGATGCTGTCGCCCGGCCGGACTGCCACCAGCTTCTCGACCGTGAACGCCGAATCGCAGGCCATGCCCGCCAGGCTGACGGCACAGCCCAGATGGGCGATCACCATGCCATAGGTGAAGAGCGGCGTGCGGCGCAGGTTGCGCTTCCACAGCGGCGCGAGCGATCCCACGCCGACGGCCAGCGCCACCACCAGCCCGCAATAGGGCAACAGCCCGATCCGGCCCCAGGCGAGCGCACCGACCAGCACCACGGCCGCCAGTGCGACCGCCGTCGGAACGAGCATGCGCCCGGCCACGGCGCGCGCCTGATCCCGACGCCAGCGAGTGAGCGGCCCTGCCGCCATGACGATCAGCAGGATGAGCGCAATCGGCCCGGCAATGCGATCGAAATAGGGCGCGCCGACCGACACCTTGTGCCCGAATGCTTCGGTCATCAGCGGGTAAAGCGTGCCGATCAGCACCAGCCCGAGGATCACCGAAAGCAACAGGTTGTTGACCACCAGGAAGGTTTCGCGGCTTACCAGTTCGAACGGCGCGCCCTCGCGCACCGTGCCGATCCGCCAGCCGAACAGGGCCAAGGCGCCGCCAATGTAGAGCGCCAGCAAGGCCAGGATGAAACTGCCCCGCTCCGGATCGACGGCGAAGGCATGGACGCTGGTCAATATGCCCGACCGGACCAGGAAGGTGCCGACCATCGACATGGAGAAGGCGACGACGGCCAGCATCACCGTCCAGGCGCGCAGCGCGTCGCGGGTCGCCAGCACGGTCACACTGTGCAGCAACGCGGTCGCCGCCAGCCAGGGCATCAGCGACGCATTTTCGACCGGATCCCAGAACCACCAGCCGCCCCAGCCCAGCTCATAATAGGCCCAATAGCTGCCCGCCGTGATGCCAAGCGTCAGCATGACCCAGGCGGCCAGCACCCAGGGGCGCATGGCGCGGGCGAAGGCGGCGTCCACCTGCCGCGTCAGCAAGGCGCCGACCGCAAAGGAAAAAGCGACCGACAGGCCGACATAGCCAAGATAGAGCGTCGGCGGATGGAAGGCGAGGCCGGGATCCTGCAGCAGCGGGTTGAGCCCCTGCCCGTCCGCCGGTGCCGGGGAAATGCGGGCGAAGGGATTGGAGGAGAAGAGCAGGAAGGCGTAGAAGCCCAGGCTGATCGCCGCCTGCGCCCCCAGCGTCGCCATATGCGCGTCGCGCTTCAACGCGCGCTCGAACAGGGCCACGGCCGCGCCGGCGACGCCCATCACCGTGACCCAGAGCAGCATCGACCCTTCATGATTGCCCCAGGTTCCGGCGAACTTGTAGAGCCAGGGCTTGGCCGAATGGCTGTTGGTCGCCACCAGCAGCACCGACATGTCGGACCGCAGGAACAGGCTGATCAGCGCGACAAAGGCAGCGGCCGTCAGCACGCCCTGCAAAACAGCGACAGGACGGACGGCGCCCAGCACCTCGCCCTTGCCGCCCGCCAGCCCCATGCCGACCAGAAACAGCTGGAGCAGCGCGAGGACCGCGGCAAACCACAGGGCGGCAAGACCGGCTTCGGCGATCATGGCGCGGCCTTCATCTCATGCGTGGTTTCATTATAGGTCATGCCGTCCAGTTCGCGCGGCATGTAGCGCTCGTCATGCTTGGCCAGCAAATTGGTGGCGACGAACCGCCCCTGCCGGTCGAAAGCGCCTTCCGCCACGACACCGCTGCCTTCCTTGAACAGGTCGGGCGCGATGCCGCTGAAGGTCGCCGGCACGGTCGCCTTGCCGTCGGTCACGTCGAAATTGATCGTCACCCCATCGGCCGCACGCCTCAGGCTACCCTTCACCACCATGCCACCCAGACGGATCGCCTTGCCGGGCTCCACACCCTTGGTCTTTACGTCGTTTGGCGCGTAGAAATAGGCCGCTTCGTCCTTCAGCGCCGATACGGCGAGCAGCCCGGCGCCGATGATCGCCACCAGCGCTGCGAGCGCCAGGATCAGTCGTTGATGTTTGGCTTTCATGTCCGGTCAGACAGTCGTTCGGCCTGACGTTCCGCCGCCCGCATCGCGCGCCAGCTGGCGATGGTGACGATCGCCGTACCCACCGCCGTCACGGCATAGGCGGCGATCACGAAAGCCCATTGGTTCATCTCTACCCTCTCGTCAGGCGCTGCATCCGCGCCTCGACCTTATTTTGTGCCAATATTGCCCGCATCCGCATCAGTACGATCGCCGCGAACAACAAGGTGAAGCCGAACAGCGTCAGGCCGAGCGGCCAGAGCAACGATCCGTCGATGCTCGATCCGCGCATCGTGATGCTCGGCCCCTGATGCAGGCTATTCCACCAGACCACCGAACGGTTGATGATCGGGATGTTGATCGCGCCGACCAGGCCGAAGATCGCGGTCACCGGGCTGACCCCGCCCTGCCCCTGCCGCGCCGATGCGTTGGCCAGGGCGATATAGCCGAGATAGAGGAAGAGTAGGACCAGCATGGACGTCATGCGCCCGTCCCATTCCCACCAGGTGCCCCAGGTCGGCCGGCCCCAGATCGAACCGGTCATCAGGCAGATGGCGGTGAACAACGCACCCGGCGCCGCAATCGCGCGGCCGGCTACGGAAGCCAGCGGATGGCGCCAGACCAGTTGCATCAGCCCGGACACGGCGATGCCGGTCCAGCCCGCCATGCCGAGCCACGCGGCCGGCACATGTATATAGAGTATGCGCACCGTATCGCCCTGCAGATAATCCGCCGGCGTCAGGAACAGACCCGAAGCGCAGCCGGCCAGCAGCAGCACGAGGCCGGGCCAGAACAGCCAGCCCGTCATCGGACGGGCGATCTTCAGGAAGCGGGCGGGATTGGCAAAACGGTGCATGAGTACAGGTTTCTTAGCGACACCCGAACGCCAACGCCAGTGGCCGTTTAGCCCATGGAAAAGCCAGCAAAACGCAGCGTTGCCACGATTGGCCACGCTTTTTTGTTACAGGCAGGCGACAAATCGACCGGGAAGGACTATATGCGCGCGAAAGGTCGCCCCAGAGGGGTGGTCAGGAACGGCAATGGACCCGCTCACACCCATGATTACGACGAATCCTTTCGACGACGACAAGTTGCGCGAAGAATGCGGCATTTTTGGCGTATCTGGCGCAGAAACCGCGTCCGCGATGGTAGCGCTCGGCCTTCACGCCCTGCAGCATCGCGGCCAGGAAGCGGCAGGCATCACCAGCTGGGACGGGCATGATTTCCATACCCATCGCGCCATGGGTCATGTTGCCGGCAATTTCGACCGCGACGAGGTGATTCGAGGCCTCCCCGGCGACACGGCCTGCGGCCATGTCCGTTACTCGACCACCGGCGAAACCTCGCTGCGCAACGTCCAGCCGCTCTATGCCGAACTCAATTCCGGCGGTTTCGCGGTTGCCCATAACGGCAACATCTCCAACGCGATGAAGGTCCGCCGCGAACTGATCCGCCGCGGCTCCATCTTCCAGTCGACCTCGGACACCGAAGTCATCATCCATCTGGTCGCGACGTCCAATTATCGCACCCTGCTCGACAAGTTCATCGACGCGCTCAAGCAGATCGAAGGCGCCTATTCGCTGATCGTGATGACCCCCGAGGGCATGATCGCCTGCCGCGATCCGCTGGGCATCCGCCCGCTGGTGATGGGCAAGCTGGGCGATTCGACCATCTTCGCTTCGGAAACCGTCGCGCTCGACGTGGTCGGCGCCGACTATGTCCGCTCGATCGATCCGGGCGAACTCGTCATCGTCACCAAGGATGGCGAAATGCGCTCGATCCGCCCGTTCGGCGAAGTGCATCCGCGCCCCTGCATCTTCGAGCATGTCTATTTCAGCCGCCCCGATTCGATCATCGACAATTCCAGCGTCTATTCGGTCCGCAAGGCGATCGGCGCGCAGCTGGCGATCGAAAATCCGGTCGAGGCCGATTATGTCATCCCGGTGCCCGACAGCGGTGTGCCGGCCGCCATCGGCTATGCGCAGGAATCGGGCATCCCGTTCGAACTGGGCATCATCCGGTCGCATTATATCGGCCGCACCTTCATCCAGCCGGGCGACAAGGTCCGCCACCTGGGCGTCAAGCTGAAGCATAATGCCAACCGCGCCCTGATCCAGGGCAAGCGCATCGTGCTGATCGACGACTCGATCGTGCGCGGCACCACCTCGCTGAAGATCGTGCAGATGATGCGCGAAGCGGGCGCGGCCGAAGTGCATATGCGCATCGCATCGCCGCCGACCAAGCATAGCTGCTTCTATGGCGTCGATACGCCCGAACGCACCAAGCTGCTGGCGCACAAGCTGGACATTGGCGGCATGCAGGACTTCATCCACGCCGACAGTCTGGCCTTCATCTCGATCGACGGCCTGTACAAGGCGCTGGGTGAGGCGAAGCGCGCCGACATCCGCCCGCAATATTGCGACGCCTGCTTCACGGGCGACTATCCGACCAAGCTCACCGACCAGGATGAAGCCGTGGTCGAAAACCAGTTCGAACTGCTGGCAGAACGGGTCTCCTGATCCACGGGCAAGGCCCGACCGGGCGGGGTCGCACGACCCCGCCCTTTCCTTTTCCCACGACGACACCCGGCATCGGCCGGGGCGAACGGAGAGCCGATGTCTGATACCTTGCCGCTGTTCGGAAAACTTGCGCTCGTCACCGGCGCCAGCCGGGGCATCGGCGCTGCGACTGCGGAAGCGCTGGCCGCAGCCGGCGCCCATGTGATCCTGACCGCGCGCACCAGCGGCGGACTGGAAGAGGTGGAAGATCGCATTCATCAGGCCGGCGGCAGCGCCACCATCGCACCGCTCGACCTGATCGACGGCGAAAGCATCGGCCGCCTGGCCCAGGCCATTTCGGGTCGCTGGAAGGCGCTCGACATCCTCGTCCTCAACGCGGCGACGCTCGGGTCGCTGGCATCGGTTCCGGCGATTGATGCCAAGGAACTTGCCCGGCTGCTGATGCTCAACATCGCTGCGCCCCAGGCGCTGATCGCCGCCTTCGATCCGATGCTGCGGGCGAGCGCCGACGCGCGGGTGATCGCGCTGACATCCTCGGTCGGCGTCACGCCACGCGCCTATTGGGGCGCCTATGGCGCGTCCAAGGCCGCGCTCGAAACGCTGGTCGGCGCCTATGGCGAGGAGGTGAAGAACATCTCCGCCATCCGCACCCATATCGTCGATCCCGGCGCCACCCGCACCGCGATGCGCGCCCGCGCCTTCCCCGGCGAGGATCCGGCAACGCTCAAGGGGCCGGAAACGGTAGCCAGGGCCATCCATGATCTGGTTCTGAGCGATGCGCCGAACGGCCATCGCCTGCGCGTCGAGGGTTAAGCGGCCGGCTTTGCCAGCGTGACCTGGGCGACATCAATGGTGCCGCCCCGGAAACCGCCTTCGCAATACATCAGATAATAGCGCCACAAGCCGACGAAATGCTGGTCGAAACTGGCCGGCAATCGCCCTTCGTCGATGGCCCGGTCGAACCGCTCGCGCCAACGGCGCAGCGTTTCGGCATAATGGCCGCCGAAATGGCGCGCGTCGTGCCATTCCAGCCCGCGTTCCCGCGCCAAGGCCCGAAAGCGACTTTCGGATATCAGCATGCCGCCGGGGAAGATGTAGGTCTGGATGAAGTCGGCGCCGCGCGCATAATGATCGAAGATCGCATCGTCGATCAAAATATACTGGATCGCGGCGCGCCCGCCGGGCTTCAGCAGGCGTGCGACCGCATCCAGATAGTCGGGCCAATAATGTTGGCCGACGGCCTCCACCATTTCCACGCTGGCGATGGCCTCATATTGCCCCTGCGCGTCGCGATAGTCGGTCAGGTGGATCTGCGCGCCGGACCCCAGCCGATCGCGCGCATAATCTGCCTGCTCGACCGACAGGGTCAGCCCGTCATATTGGATGGCACAGCGTTCCATCGCCTGTTCGGCGAGGCCGCCCCAGCCGCATCCGATTTCCAGCAGCGCCTGTCCGTCGCGCAGGTCCAGCCGTTCCAGCAGGGCGTCCACCTTGCGCTGCTGCGCCCGTTCCAGGCTTTCGATACGATCCTCAGGATTGAGGAACAAGGCACTGGAATAATGCATATTCCTGTCCAGCCATAGGCTGTAGAAGTCGTTGCCCAGATCATAATGGAAGGCGATGTTCCGGCGCGAGCCGTTACGGTTGTTCCGTCGCGCCCAGTGCAGTAGCCGTCCTGCCCAACGGGCCGGGCCATGGGGCCGGGCAACGCGGCCCAGCGGTACCGCATTGGCCATGAACAGCGCGAACAGCGGCACCGGATCGGCACTGCGCCACTCGCCCGCCGCCCAGGCGCGATACCAGCCCGCCGAGCCACCCATCGCCAGTCGCACCAAGGCGCGCCAGTCGACCAGGTCCACAACACAGTCGAACCCCGGCCCTCGCCCGCCCAATAGCCGGCGCGTGCCGTCCGGCAAAGTCGCATCCAGCGAGCCCTGCTCCAGTCCCTGGTCGATGCGATCGAGCATGCGATGGAAAAGTGGCGCGAGCAGGCGCGCCCGCCATCCCGGCGTCCGCTCTGCCGGCGGGCGCCGGATCGACAATGCGGCCTTGCCGCGACGGGGGTCGACTGCATTCATTGGGCCTCTTTCTGCCCCATGCCGCGCGTCGCTGCAATCACCCCTTCATCTGGCGATAGGCCGTCAGCGCACGCTCGCGCCCCTCGCGATGGCCGATCCGCTTTTCGGGATAGGATGATGGCCTAACCCCATGAAAATCCGGATCATGGATGACGCGATCGTCCAGATCGGCCAATTCCGGCACCCATTGGCGGATATAATCGGCAGCATCGAATTTATCCGACTGGGTCAGCGGCGCCATGATCCGGGTGAAGAGATTGGCATCGACGCCGCTGCCCGCCACCCACTGCCAGTTGACGCTGTTATTGGCGTAATCCGCGTCGACCAGCGTGTCCCAGAACCAGCGCGCGCCATGGCGCCAGTCGATCAGCAGATGCTTGATGAGGAAACTGGCCGCGATCATCCGCACCCGATTGTGCATCCAGCCCGTCTGCCAGAGCTGGCGCATGCCGGCATCGACGATCGGATAGCCGGTTCGTCCCCGTTTCCACGCCGTCCAGTCGCTCCGCGCTTCGCGCAGATCGCGCCAGTGCATGGCGTCGAAGGCCGGCTGGGCATTTTCCGATCCATAGGTCGGCAAGGCCCAGACCTGATTATGGGCATAATCGCGCCAGATCAGTTCCTTGAGATAGACGGTCGCGTCCCCCGGCGCCTGCGCCACCCGATGCCAGACCTTGGCCGGCGAAATCTCCCCGAAGTGAAGATGGGGAGATAGGCGGGACGTTCCCTCCTGCGACGGCAAATCGCGCGCGACGGCATAGTCGCCGACTTCTCCCAGAAAACTGTCGAGATAGCGCTTTGCCCCCTCTTCGCCCGGTGACCAGTCGGCAGGGAATCCGCTCGCCCAGTCCGGGTCGCGCGGCAGCAGCGTCCAGTCCTCCAGCCTGTCGCTGACCGGCCAATGCGATGGCGCCTCGATCCGCTGCGGCGCTGGCTGCGGTGGCGCGGGTGGCATGTGCAGCATCACCGCGCGGGAAAAGGGCGTGTAGATGCGATAGGGCGTCCCACTGCCCGTCCGCACCGCTTCCACCGGCAATAGCAGCCCGCCGTCATGAAGCCGCAGGTCGATCTGCCTCGCCACCGCCTTTTCGGCGTTGCGCCACCAGGGCTCATGATGGCGGATGGCATGCACGACCTGCGCACCACTTTCCTGTGCCACCTGCGCCAGAACATCGGCGCAGCGTCCGCGCCGCAGGATCAATCGCGAGCCCTTGGCCCTCAGTCGCTCGTCCAGGCTGGCAAGGCTGTGATGCAGCCACCAGCGGGATGCGCCACCCATCGCCCATTGGCGCGGGCTTTCATCGTCAAGGATATAGAGCGGAATGACCGGGCCGGCCTGCGCGGCGGCGGCAAGCGCTGCCTGATCCGAGAGGCGCAGATCCTGGCGGAACCAGATTATGGTGGGGGTTGGCATGATCGCCCAATGCCTGCCTAGTCCCCCGGTTCCAAATGAATTTTCCGCGCCCTTCCGGGAGATGACCTGCAAATCCGATGAATGTCGATTCGGCCAATGGACGCGCGCATCGCCGCCGCCTATTCTGGAACCCAATACACTAGCCATGGGTCGCCAACCGGCCATGGCTGCAGCGATGCAGGGGAAGACATGGCGTCGATGCCAGATAATGCAGAACTGAATTACCGGCCGTGCGTCGGGATCATGCTGGTCAACATGGCGGGCAAGGTCTTTGTCGGCCAGCGCCTCGATAATGTCGTGGAAGCCTGGCAGATGCCGCAGGGCGGGATCGACGACGGGGAAGACGCCAAGACGGCGGCGCTGCGCGAACTGGGCGAAGAGACCGGCATCACGCCCAAACATGTCGAGATCATCGCCAAGAGCCGCGACGAGCATTTCTACGACCTGCCGCCCGAACTGATCGGCAAGCTGTGGGGCGGCAAATATCGCGGCCAGCGCCAGATCTGGTTCCTCGCCCGCTTCCTGGGCAAGGACAGCCATATCGACATCCAGACCAAGCATCCCGAATTCCGGGAGTGGAAATGGGCAGCGCCCGAAACGCTGCCGGAACTGATCGTGCCGTTCAAGCGCAAGCTTTACCGCGACATATTGCAGGAATTCCACGACTTGATCTGATGGGGGCTTAAAATCCCCGGTCGGTTCGCTATGACAGCGGCATGCGTCACTGTCTGGCTATCCTGCCCTTCCTCTTTGCCACCCAGGCCTGGGCCAATGCGCCTGCGCTGCTGCCGCCGTCCGTTCGCGAGATGCTGGAGGCGGCGATTGCCAATGGCAATGAGACCGAAATCGCGACCGTCGCCAAAATCGCCAAGCAGACCAATCCGCAATCGGCTGACCAGATCCAGCAGATGGTCAACAGCTGGAAGGAACGGACCAAGGCGACCCATGACACGGTGATTCGCGAGGCGCGCTTCACCGAATTATGGACCGGCAAGCTGGAAGCCGGCGGCTTCCGCTCGACCGGTTCGACCAGCGAAATCGGCATCAGCGCCGCGGCGCAGGTCAAGCGCGAAGGGCTGGAATGGAGCCATAAGCTCAGCGCCACGGTCGATTATCGCCGCGCCAATGGCGTCACCTCGCGCGAACGCTACACCGCCAGCTATGAACCGCGCTATCAGTTCGACCCGCGCGGTTTCGCCTATGGCCTGACCCAGTTCGAACGCGATCCCTCGATCGGCTATGACGAGCGCTACACCGCCTCGGCCGGTATCGGTTACAAGGTGATCGTCAGCAAGCCGATCGACCTGTCGCTAGACTTGGGCCCGTCCGTCCGTCATGCCAAATATGTGATCGGGCCGCGCGAAACCAAGCTGGGCGCGCGTGCATCTATGGACCTGGCCTGGCGTCTGGCGCCCAATGTCACCTTCAAGCAGACCGCTGCAGGTTACGCAGAAACTGACGTATTTTCCGTCAATTCTCTGACACAGTTGCAAACCAAGGTGAGCACCCGCCTGTCCGCTGGCCTGTCCTATACGGTGCAGTATGAGTCGGAGACCCTGCTGTCCGCGCGCGACTTCGACACGCTCAGCCGCCTGACCCTCAGCTACGATTTCTGATCGGGGTGGAGCAGGCGCCCGCGCTCTGATAGACCTCCGGGATGAACGGCACCCACCCGCCCGTAACAGCCCCTGAAACCGCCCTGCTGGAACAGGCCGCCGCCGCGCCGATGCTGGCACAGGTCGAGGCATGGGCCAGCATCAACAGCGGATCGCGCAACCTGACCGGGCTCGCTGCCATGGCCACCACGCTCGCCGATGCCTTTTCGGTGCTGCCGGGCGCGATCGACCTGATCGAACCCGATCCGGTCGAAACCGTGGCGCCCGACGGCCGCATATCGGTGATCCGCCATGGCCAGCATCTTCGCCTGACCGTCCGCCCCGATGCGCCGGTCCAGTTGCTGCTGACAGGGCATATGGACACGGTATTTCCCGTCGACCACCCGTTTCAGACGCTTCGCTGGCTGGAACCCGGCATTCTCAACGGCCCCGGCGTCGCCGACATGAAGGGCGGCATCGCCGTCATGCTCGCCGCCCTGACGGCAATCGAGCATAGCGAGGCGACCCGGACGCTTGGCTATCAGGTGGTGATCAACAGCGACGAAGAAGTCGGCAGCCCCTCTTCCGCCGCCCTGCTCCGCCAGGCAGCTGCCGGCAAGCGCGCCGCCTTCACCTATGAACCGGCCCTGCCCGATGGCACGCTGGCCGGCGCGCGGGCCGGCAGCGGCAATTTCTCGATCATCGTCACCGGCCTCAGCGCCCATGCCGGCCGCAACCCCGACGATGGCCGCAATGCCCTGCTCGCGGCCGCCGATCTCGCGCTGCGCCTGAAGGCCGGCAGCGGCAGCGGCTTTTCCTGCAATCCCGCCAAGATCGACGGCGGCAGTCCCAATAATGTCGTGCCCGACCATGCCGTGCTGCGAGTCAATTTCCGCCCGCGCACGCCGGACGATGAAATCGCGGCCCGCGCCCTGCTGGATCGGGCCATGGCCGATGTCGCCCGCGACCATGGCGTCAGCCTGCATCTCCATGGCGGCTTTGGTCGCCCACCCAAGCCCATGGATGCCAAGGCCGAGCGGCTGTTCGGCCTGGTCAGGCGTTGCGGCGCGGAACTTGGCCTCGACATCGGCTGGCGCGACACCGGCGGCGTGTGCGACGGCAATAATATCGCAGCTTGCGGCGTCCCGGTGGTCGACACGATGGGCGTGCGCGGCGGCAGCATCCACAGCGACGCCGAATTTCTGATCAGCGACAGCCTGGCCGAGCGCGCGCAACTGTCCGCGCTGGCGCTGCTGCGGATCGCCCAAGGACAATATTGAGAGAGAGGACCGCCTTTTGAGTTTCTACATGCGCACCGCGCGAGCGGACGACCTGCAGACCCTGTATGAAATGGCGAAGCTGACCGGCGGTGGCTTCACCAACCTGCCGCCCGATCGCGCCGCCCTGACCGCCAAGCTGGAGCGCACCGAACAGGCGCTCAGCCGGCAGGATGGCGGGATCAAGGACGACCTGATCGTCCTGGTGCTGGTCAATGCGCAGACCGGCCAAGTGCGCGGCACCTGCCAGATCTTCAGCACGGTGGGGCAGAGCTGGCCCTTCTACTCCTATCGTCTGGGCGTGCTGACCCAGCATAGCCGCGAACTGGCCCGCACCTTCCGCGCGCAGATGCTCTCGCTCACGACCGATCTGGAAGGATCGACCGAGGTTGGCGGCCTCTTCCTCCACCCGCGCGAACGGGCCGAGGGACTTGGCCTGCTGCTTGCGCGCAGCCGCTATCTCTATATCCGCAACCATCGCGATCGCTTCGGCGACCGGGTCATCGCCGAATTGCGCGGCGTGATCGACGAAGCGGGCGGCTCGCCCTTCTGGGACGGTCTTGCCGGCCGTTTCTTCGGCATGAATTTCCAGGAGGCCGACGAGTTCAACGCGGTGAACGGCAACCAGTTCATAGCCGACCTGATGCCCAAGACGCCGATCTACACCGCAATGCTGACCGACAGCGCCCGCGCCGTCATCGGCCTGCCCCATCCCAATGGTCGCGCGGCTATGCGGATGCTGGAGACCGAGGGTTTCACCAATGCCGGCTATGTCGACATTTTCGACGGTGGCCCGACCATGGTGGGCCAGATCGACCAGCTCCGCACCGTGGCCCAGGCACGCGACGTCACCTTGGCGGCCACCCATGACAAGGGCGGCGACAAGATGCTGGTGTCAACCGGCCTGCTCGCCGATTATCGCTGCACCTATGGCTATGTGCAGGAGGGCGAGGATGGCAGCATCTCTCTCGACGCAGCCAGTGCCGCGCTGCTGCAGCTGGACATCGGACAGGCATTCACCATGGCGGGACGGGCATGAGCGTGCGCGAGATCAATTTCGACGGGCTGGTAGGGCCAAGCCATAATTATGCCGGCCTCAGCCTTGGCAATCTGGCCTCGTCCCGCAATGCTGGCGCCGTGTCGCACCCCCGTGCCGCAGCCTTGCAGGGGATAGAGAAGATGCGCGGCAATCTGCGCCTCGGCCTCGCCCAGGGTATTTTCCTGCCGCAATGGCGTCCTGACGGCGCCTGGCTCGCGACCTTGGGCACCGACATCAGCAATGCCGATCCGCATATCCGCGCAGCCGCCATGTCGGCCTCCTCGATGTGGGCCGCCAATGCCGCGACCGTCTCGCCGGCCGGCGACACCGCCGACGGACGCACCCATCTGACCGTCGCCAATCTCGTCACCATGGCGCATCGCAGCCATGAATGGCCCCAGACCCTGGCGCAACTGCGCCTCGCCTTTTCCGACACCCGCGCCTTTGCCGTGCATGACCCGATCCCCGCACCCTTTGGCGACGAAGGCGCGGCCAACCATATGCGCCTGTGCGACAGCCATGGCGCACCGGGCATCGAGGTTTTCGTCTATGGCCAGTCGGGCGGTCCCTTCCCCGCCCGCCAGCATGTCGAGGCGAGCAAGGCCGTCGCCCGCATTCACGGCCTCGATCCTGCCCGCACGCTGTTCGTGCAGCAGTCGCAGGAGGCAATTACTGCCGGCGCCTTCCACAATGACGTCGTCGCCGTCGCCAATGAACGCGTTCTCTTCACCCATGAACAGGCCTTTGCCGACAAGCAGGCCTTCTACGCCTCGCTGCGCACGCTGTTGCCGTCGGCGGAGATCGTCGAAGTGCCCGCCAGCGCCGTCAGCCTGGCCGACGCGATCAAGAGCTATTTGTTCAACGCGCAGCTCGTCACCTTGCCCGATGGCACCATGGCGCTGATCCTGCCGAGCGAGGCGCAGGCGGTTCCGGCCGTATGGACCTGGCTGGAACAGATGATCGCTGGCAATGGCCCGATCCGCAGCCTGATCCCTGTCGATGTGCGTCAGTCCATGGCCAATGGCGGCGGCCCCGCCTGCCTGCGCCTGCGCGTGGTCGCGGATCCAAAGGATATCGACCCGCGTTTCCTGGTTGATGAGCCGCGCCTGGATGAAATCGCCCGCATCGTTTCGGACTATTGGCCCGAAACCATTGCACCCGACGACCTGTCCGACACGCGCCTTATTGCCCGGATCGAACAATCATGGTTAAGCCTTGTTGACCATTTGCAACTTTCGGGCGACTTAATGCCTTAGAAGATGGACGAGAGCCTCGGATGAGTCTGATGGAACGGATCAAACGCCTCTTCACGATCAAGACCAAGTTCGAGGCTTTCCTCGTGATCTACGCGCTCGCGCTGGGCGCCAGCGAGCGCGGCGTCGTCTATATGCATCAATATCCCGGCGTCGGCGGCCAGTTGCTCGCCCTCGCCTGCTCCGGCGCCGTCTTCATGGCGGGCGGAAAAATGCTCGATGCCCTGGAACTCCAGCGCAGTTACGGCTCTTGATACTGCCTGAACACCATTGCTCGCAAAGCAACACCAGTTCGCCGCACATAAGGGATATTACGTAGCCGCCGCCCGTTGGTGAGGGTCTTTGTGCCTGCACCCAGATTTGGGAGAGGGTCAATCATGCCGGACGACATAAGCGACAGGAGTGTCACCGCTGCGGAACTGGTCCGCAACTTTGCCCATTGGCGCGAGATCGGCGCGCGACACCCCCTGCTGATCACTCATCATGGCCGCGAAACCCATGTCTTCATGGGGCTGGACCGCTTCAAGGCGCTCGCCAGCCAGGACGAGTTCGACCAGAATCCGGATCGACTACGCGAACTGGCGGTGCGCATGGCCCAGGGGCTGATCCTGTGCCGCGCCGATTTTCGCATCGACTTGATCAATCCGGTCGCGTTGGCCATGGCACGGCGCTGGGACCGCCGGCTGGAAGGGCAGATGCTTTGGGATGCGCTGCCAGAACTGGTCGGCACGCTGACCGAGGCGCATGCCCGGCACAGCCAGGTGTCCGGCGAAATCAGCGCTGCGGATATTCCCTCCCCCTTCCGCGACGATAGCTGGCTCCACGTCGAAACCTTTCCCTTCGCAGACGGGATCGGCCTGCTGCTGCGCGACATCACGTCCGACGTGCAGCGCCATCGCCTGGCCGACGTCAAATCGGCCATCCTTAAGGCGATGGGCATCCATGGCGGCGTCGGTTATGCCCGTCTCTCCAACCGGGGTTTCATCGAATATGTCGATGCCACCATCTGCACCCTGGTCGGGCTCCCCGAAGCCCGCCTGATCAACGCCTATATGACCGACCTCATCGCCCTGCCACAGCGGCCGCATTTCCGCCAGGAACTGGAAGCCGTGCTGCGCGGCGAGGGCGACCGCCGCGTCCAGGCCCATCTGCTCACCAATGGCGGCGCCTTGCTTCCCATGGAGGGCGCCCTCGTTCAACTGCGCGGCACCTACGGAACGGAGGGTGTCGTGCTGGTCATGACCCCGCCCTGCTTGAGCGAAAACGACCAAGCCGGTTCCCAATGATGTAAAATCCAGCGGTCGTAGCGGATTTGTCTGTGTAGACCGTTCAGCATCTCCCCGAAATGTCCGAAAAGCCCCGAAAACACTGCCTCTGATTTACACAATTCGCACAAAAGGTGCGTGAATTTCGCATACCGCTTTTTGAATGTTGCGCCTTTATTGGAGTGACATGCGGAACCCTCCTCTCCATGCGGTGCTTCGCCTCGCTCGACTGGGCCAGGCCATGTCCCGTCATGAGCGTGGCAGCGTGCTTGTCGAAGCCGCCTTCGCCCTCCCCCTGATGATCATCCTGTTGCTCGGTATCCTGCTCTATGGCGGCTGGTTGATGACCGCTCATAGCCTGCAGCAGGCAGCCAATGACGCGGCACGCGCGGCCGTGGCCGGCATGACCGCGACCGAGCGCCGGGCGCTGGTCGACGAAAGCGTCAATGCCAGCCGCCCGTCCTTTCCGTTGCCGGGGGCGCAGACGATCGGCGTCGCCGCCAATGCGAACAGCGGCTATTATACGGTCACCCTGACCTATAATCTCAGCAACGCGCCCTTCTTTTCCGCCGCCATCTTTCCGATGCCCGCCGCCCAGATCCAGCGGAGCGCCGTCGTGCGGATTGCGTCATGAACCAGCCGCACAAGCGCATGCGCCGCCTGCTCGCCGACAAGCGCGGCGGCATCAGCGTTCTGTTGGCGGGATCACTGTTCATGCTCGCCGGCGCCGCCACGGTCGCCGTCGACCTGGGATCGGTCTATCTCGCCAAGCGCCAGTTACAGGGCGTGGCCGATGCCGCCGCGCTGGCAGCCAGCAGTGGCGGGCGATCGGCCGCCGAAGCCTTGCTGACCAAGAGCGGCGTGCCCGGCGTATCCCTGGTGGCGGTCCAGACCGGCTATTATGACCAGAATAGCGCAGTTGCGGTCGGCAATCGCTTCGTGTCGGGCGACCCGCGCGCCAGTGCGATCCAGGTCCAGGTCCAGCGCCGTACCCCCCTGTTCTTCGGCCGCCTGCTGGTCGGCAAGGATGGCGTCGATGTGCGCGCCCATGCCACCGCCGCACGCTCCGACGCGGCAGCCTTCTCGATCGGCACCGGCCTTGCCTCGCTCAGCGGCGGCCTTCCCAACATGCTCCTGTCCGCCTTGGCCGGAACGGAGCTTAATCTGTCGGTCATGGACTATCAGGGGCTGGCCAACCTGAACGTCGATCTGCTCCATTTCGCCGATGCGCTCAAGGTCCGCACCGGCCGCAATGATGCCGCCTATGGCGAGTTGTTCGGCGCCAATATTCCGCTGTCCGACGTCATCGGCGCCATTGCCGACACCGCGGACAATAGCAGCACGGCCGCCCTACTCCGCAATATCGGCGGCAAGCTGCCGGGCAAGAGCGTCCGCCTCAGCGATGTCATCGATCTGGGACCGATGAAGGGGACCGGCAGTTCGACCGGCCAGCCCAGCCTGCTGCTCGACTCCTTCTCGATGCTGCGCATGGTGCTGAGCCCGCCATCCTCGACCGCGGTGCCACTGGACCTGACCCTGAACGTTCCGGGCCTGACCAGCACGCGGCTGAAGCTCATCACCGGCACCGGCCAGGCCAGCACGCCCCTGATCAGCATCACCAACGACAAGAATTTCATTCTGCGCACGGCGCAGACCCGCATCTTCCTGGAAAGCCGGGTCGCCACCTTGCTGTCCGGGATCGCGACGATCCGCATCCCGCTCTATGTCGAACTGGCATCGGCCGAAGCGCAATTGTCGAATATCGTCTGCGATCAGGGTGCCATCAACAATGGCGTGACGCTGGCGGTCAAGCCGTCGATCGGCACGGCGGTGATCGCTGACGTCGATGAAGCCGCGCTCACCAATTTCTCGACGCCCGCCAATCCGCGCACCGCAACGCTCGCTTCCGTCCTCGGATCGCTGACCCAGGTCCATGCCTATGCCAATATCGCACTGGGCGGCGTGACCCAGCAAAATGTCCTGTTCACGCCCAGCGATATTTCCGGGCAGCAGAGCAAGACCGTCAGCACCCAGGATCTGACCCAGGGCGTCGCCTCCAGCCTGGCCAACCAGACCAAGGTCACGGTGACGCTTGCCGGGCTGCAACTGCCGCTCAGCCCCCTGATCTCGCCCGTCATGAGCCTTCTCGGTGAAACGGCGCAGATTCTCGACGGCTTGCTGAGCAACCTCACCGCCATCCTTGGCGTGAAGCTGGGAACCGCGACGGTCAAGGTCCACCAGATGCGCTGCGGGATGCCCACGCTGGTCGCCTGATGCGCTAAGCCCTTGCCATCATTGCCGCCGGCTTGCAGGAACAGGCCATGGGCGCAATCATGCTGCAGGGAACCGGATCGGACGTCGGCAAATCGGTGCTGGTGGCGGGGCTATGCCGCGCCCTGCTCCGCCGGGGTTATCGCATCCGGCCATTCAAGCCACAGAATATGTCGAACAATGCGGCCGTCACCGTCGATGGCGGCGAGATTGGCCGCGCACAAGCGCTGCAGGCGATCGCCTGCGGGGTCGAGGCACATACGGACATGAACCCGGTGCTGATGAAGCCCCAGGCCGACCGGACATCCCAGTTGATCGTCCATGGCCAGGTGCGCGGCACATTGGGCAGCGGCAATTTCCGCAGTGCGCGCGGGCAGTTATTGGGCGCCGTGCTGGAAAGCTATGAGCGGCTGAAGGCGCAATGCGATATCGTCGTCGTCGAAGGCGCCGGATCGCCGGCCGAGATCAACCTGCGCGCCGGCGACATTGCGAACATGGGCTTTGCCCGTGCCGCCGACGTGCCGGTGCTGCTGGTCGGCGATATCGATCGGGGCGGCGTAATCGCGGCGATCGTCGGCACCAGAGCCGTCATCGACCCGGCGGATGCCGCGATGATCCGTGGCTTCCTGATCAACAAGTTCCGGGGAGACCCCGCGCTGTTCGAGGATGGCTATCGCCAGATCGAGGCGCTGTCGGGCTGGCGCGGCTTTGGTGTCGTCCCCTGGCTGGAGGATACCGCCCGTCTGCCCAGCGAGGATGCGGTGGTGCTGGAGCGGACAGCACAGCCCGGAACCGCGCGCACCATCATCGCCTGCCCCATTCTGCCGCGCATTTCCAATTTCGACGATCTCGACCCGTTCAAGCTCGATCCCGGCGTGGAATTGCGCATGGTGCCGCCCGGTCAGCCGATACCGGCCGAGGCCGCGCTGATCGTCCTGCCCGGTTCCAAGGCGACGATCGCCGACATGGCGGCCATGCGCGCGCAGGGCTGGGACATCGACATATTGGCGCATCATCGCCGCGGTGGCGCGATCCTGGGCATTTGCGGGGGATATCAGATGCTGGGGCGCCATATCGCCGATCCTGACGGCATCGAGGGACCAGCGGGCACCGTCGCGGGCCTGGGGCTGCTCGACGTCGAGACGCGACTGTTGGCGGGCAAACGACTGGAACGGGTCGAGGGCGTGGCGCTGGGCGCCGTGTTTGGCGGCTATGAGATGCATATCGGCGAAACGACTGGCCCCGACAGCGACCGCCCCTTTGCGCGCCTTGGCGGCGATGCTGACGGCGCGATCAGCGCCGACGGCCGGGTGATGGGCACCTATGTCCATGGCCTGCTCGCCAGCAGCCCGCTGCGCGCGGCGCTGCTTGCGCGGCTCGGCATCGATGGCGGCGTGGCGGATTATGACCAGTCGGTCGACAGGGCACTGGATGCGATCGCCGCGCAGCTGGAAGAGCATCTGGACATCGACGCGATCGTCGCCTTGGCACTCGACTGAACGCCCACTTCCCAAACGCCAAATGGGCCGGAAACCTTGTGGTTTCCGGCCCATTTTATTCCTGTGAAGGAATGGTGCACCCGGAACGATTCGAACGTCCGACCCTCAGATTCGTAGTCTGATGCTCTATCCAGCTGAGCTACGGGTGCGTTGTGGAGGCGCAGATATAAGGGCCCGGCTGATCTGGCAACCCCCAAAAATCATCAATGTGAAATTTATGCAAAAATCACCGACAAAAGCCCGCATTTCCGGGACTTGGCCCTCGCCGCCTATTGCTTGCGACGCGGCCAGGGATGGAGAATCGGGATGTAGATGGCGGCAACAATGCCCAGCGCCAGGAAAGTGAGGCCGATCGCCAGCGCAATCACCCAATAGCGCGGGTCTTCCTGCGACACGAACCAGCCCGCAATCAGCGACGGGATGAACAGAAGGAGGCGTGCGATCCAGACCATGGATATTCCCCGCATGTCGAACGATGCGTCGATCCTAGCATGCTGACTTCGGCAGGGAAAATAATCTGGAAGCCGCTTTGGCCTCCAATCGGTCATTCCCGATAGGGCGGCCGCAGCCGCATGCCCTTGGTCCGGCTGGTCAGATGATATTGGCGACACAGCGCACAGCGATAAGGCCGCAGGACGATATCGGCCCGATGGACGACCGCCCAGGCCTCCTCTTCCGTGGCATAGCGTGCCTTGCGGGTGCAGATGCCCAATGTCGTGCGCATGATGGAATGCTTCGCCAGATCGCGCCCGGCGTCAATGCCGATTGACGCAGAAAAATCTAAAGCAACTACAGTGAGTTGCGTTCGATCGTTCAGCGATGAAGGAAAATGGTGCACCCGGAACGATTCGAACGTCCGACCCTCAGATTCGTAGTCTGATGCTCTATCCAGCTGAGCTACGGGTGCGTTGGAGTGGCGCTGTTAGAAGCGTCCGGCGGTGCTGGCAAGCACTTTCTTTCACTTTTTTCGACAATGCCCCAACCATGGGCGTTTTCGGCAACTTCCCGGCGGGCCGATCGTTTCGACGCTGGAAAGGATGCCGACATGAGCTTCACACCCAATGAGATTGCGCTGCTGCTGGTGGCGCTGCTGGCCGGCCTGGTGCTTGGCCTGATGATGAGCGGCCGGGGCAAATATAAGCGGCTGTGGCGCGAGGAGCAGAGCGCCCACCACCATGCCATCCGCGATCGCGATGCGCGGCTGAATGCCGCCAATGAACGGATCGCCGAACTGGAGCGGCAGTCCGCCCCGATCGGCCCCGGCACGGCCACCGCCGTGGCCGGCGGCGTGCATGGCCGCGATGACCTCAGCCGCATCAACGGCATCAGCCAAACGCAGGAAGTCGCGCTCAACGAGGCGGGCTATCATCGCTATGGCCAGATCGCGGCGCTGAATGGCGAGCAGGAAGCGACGCTGGAAGCCCGCCTGGGGCTTAAGCCCGGCACGATCGCCCATGAGGACTGGCGCGGCCAGGCGCATGATCTGGAACGGGGCGAGAAGCCAGGCCTGCTGAGCCGCCTCACCGGCCAGGCCTGATCCCCTGAAACGAAGAAGGGCGGGAGTTCCCTCCCGCCCTTTCCGCTTACCTCTTCGCCAGAGCGGCCTGCGCCGCGGCGAGACGTGCGATCGGCACGCGATAGGGCGATGCCGAGACATAATCGAGGCCGGTCGCCTCGCAGAAGGCGATCGAGGCCGGATCACCGCCATGTTCGCCGCAGATGCCCAGCTTGATGCCCGGGCGGGTCGCCCGGCCGCGTTCGGCCGCCAGTTCGATGAGCTGGCCCACGCCCTCCACATCGATGCTGACGAACGGATCACGGGCGAAGATGCCCTTGTCGACATATTGCGTCAGGAACCGGCCAGCGTCGTCGCGGCTGATGCCGATCGTCGTCTGGGTGAGGTCGTTGGTGCCGAAGGAGAAGAATTCGCCGACTTCGGCGATTTCACCGGCCTTCAGCGCCGCGCGCGGCAGTTCGATCATCGTGCCGACCAGATAGTCGACCGACGCGCCCTGCTCGGCGAACACGTCCTTGGCGACCTGATCGACGATCGCCTTCATCAGCTCCAACTCCTTCTTCGTCGCGACGAGCGGGATCATGACTTCCGGGATCGGCGCTTCGCCGCTCCGTTCCTTCACGATCAGCGCGGCTTCGAAGATGGCACGGGCCTGCATCTCGTAGATTTCGGGATAGGTCACGCCCAGGCGGCAACCACGATGGCCCAGCATCGGGTTGAATTCGTGCAGTTCGGCGGCGCGACGCTTGAGCGCCTCGACACCGACGCCCGCCGCCTTGGCCACTTCCTCGAATTCCGCTTCGCCATGCGGCAGGAATTCGTGGAGCGGCGGATCGAGCAGGCGGATGGTCACGGGCAGGCCGGCCATTACCATGAAGATCTGCGCGAAATCGTCACGCTGTTCGGGCAGCAGCTTGTCGAGCGCGACGCGGCGGCCCTTCTCGCTGTCGGCCAGGATCATCTCGCGAACGGCGGTGATGCGAGCCGCGTCGAAGAACATATGCTCGGTGCGGCACAGGCCCACGCCTTCGGCCCCGAAGTCGCGCGCGGTCTGGCAGTCGAGCGGGGTTTCCGCATTGGCGCGCACCTTCAGGCGACGAACCTTGTCGGCCCAGGCCATCAGGATGCCGAAGTCGCCGGCCAGTTCGGGCTGCACGGTCGGCACTTCGCCCGCCATGACTTCGCCGGTGGCGCCGTCGATGGTCAGGATATCGCCTTCCTTCAGCTCGCGGCTGCCGATGCGCAGGATCTTGTTCGCATTGTCGATCGACAGGCTGCCAGCGCCCGAGACGCAGGGACGGCCCATGCCGCGCGCCACCACGGCGGCATGGCTGGTCATGCCGCCACGCGCGGTCAGGATGCCCTTGGCCGCGTGCATGCCGTGAATATCTTCCGGGCTGGTTTCGACGCGGACCAGGATGACGGCATCGCCCAGTTCGTTGCGACGCTCGGCGGTGTCGGCATCGAACACGATCGCGCCGCTGGCCGCACCCGGCGAGGCCGGCAGGCCCTTGGTCAGCACATCGCGCGCCGCCTTCGGATCGAGGGTCGGGTGGAGCAACTGGTCGAGCGCGGCGGGATCGACGCGGGCGACGGCTTCCTCTTCCGAGATCAGGCCTTCGCTGGCCATTTCGACCGCGATCTTGAGCGCGGCCTTCGCCGTACGCTTGCCCGAGCGGGTTTGGAGCATCCAGAGCTTGCCCTGCTGCACCGTGAACTCGATGTCCTGCATGTCGCGATAATGGGTTTCTAGGATGTCGAACACCCGTGCCAGTTCGGCATAGGTTTCGGGCATCGCCTCTTCCATCGACAGCGGCTTGGCCCCTGCCCGCTCGCGCGCCTGCTTGGTGAGGTACTGCGGCGTGCGGATGCCGGCAACGACGTCCTCGCCCTGCGCGTTGATCAGATATTCGCCATAATAGGCGTTCTCGCCGGTTGCAGGATCGCGGGTGAAGGCAACGCCGGTGGCCGAGGTGTCGCCCATATTGCCGAACACCATCGCCTGCACATTGACGGCCGTGCCCCAGTCGCCGGGGATCGAGTTCAGGCGGCGATAGACCTTGGCGCGGTCCGCCTGCCAGCTGCCGAACACGGCCGAGATCGCGCCCCAGAGCTGGTCGGCGACATCCTGCGGGAAAGGCTTGTTCCAGAGCTTGGCGACCAGCGCCTTATATTCCGAAACCAGCGCCTTCCAGTCCTCGGCGGTCATTTCGGTGTCGAGCGTGTAGCCCTGATCTTCCTTAGCGATTTCAAGGGCTTCCTCGAATGCGCCATGATCGAGTTCCAGCACCACGTCCGAATACATCTGGATGAAGCGGCGATAGCTGTCCCAGGCGAAACGCTCGTCGCCCGATGCGGCGGCCAGGCCCAGCACGGTCTCGTCATTGAGGCCGAGGTTGAGGACCGTGTCCATCATGCCCGGCATGGAGATGCGCGCGCCCGAACGGACCGAAACCAGCAGCGGATCAGCCGCGTCCCCGAACTTCTTGCCGGTGACCGCCTCGATATGGGCGATGCCATTGGCGACTTCCGCCTTCAGGCTTTCGGGATAGACGCCGCCATCGGTATAATAGCGGGTGCACATTTCGGTGGTGATGGTGAAGCCCGGCGGCACCGGCAGGCCGATCGCGGCCATGCCGTCCAGGTTCGCGCCCTTGCCGCCCAGCAGATTCTTGTCGCCCTTGCCCCCGTCGTTCACGCCACCGCCGAAACGATACACATAGCGCGTCGAAGTGGTGCTCATCTGGGCCTCTTCCGTCATAACCATATACCGGCTCTCCCTGCACTGATTGCCGAGTTGTGCGTTGCAATAATAATGCCGCAATTAGCGGCTCAAGCCATTAGGGGATAGGACTTATCCCGCTTAAATTCGCATATTTCCCGCAGATTTTGGAATTTCGTTTCCTTATCCTGTAATCTTCGAAAAGTCGGCGACATTGTGCACTGCATCACGGACCCGCGCCAGCAGCGCGAGGCGAGTCGTGCGCTTCGCCGGATCAGCATCATTCACCGTCACGGTCTCAAAGAAGGCGTCGATCGGCGCACGGAGCGTCGCGAGCGCAGCCATGGCGCCCTCGAACTCCTCGGCCGCGACAGCCTGTGCCGCCTGCGGTTCCGCCGCGTCGAGCGCAGCGATCAGATCAGCTTCGGCCTTTTCGGGTTCATAGGAAAGCGAAATCGCCTCCGCCTGCTCGACGCCTTCCTTCTTGAGGATATTGGCGGCGCGCTTGTAGCCCGCGAGCAGATTAACGCCGTCATCGGTCGCGACGAAGGACTGGAGCGCCTTCACGCGGGCGAGCAGGCGGACAAGGTCGTCCTCGCCACCCAGCGCGAACACCGCGTCGATCAGGTCATGACGAACGCCGGCTTCCTTCTGCTGGACCTTGAGGCGGTCGGCGAAGAAGTCGAGTAGATCGCCCTCAGCAACCGGCATACGCAGACCATTGGCGGTCACGATCTGGATCACGCCCAGTGCTGCGCGGCGCAGCGCGAACGGGTCACGCGAACCGGTCGGCTTTTCGTCGATGCCGAAGAAGGAACGCAGGGTATCCAGCTTGTCCGCCAGACTGACCGCCACCGTAACCGGCGCGGTGGGGACGTCATCGCCCTGCCCGACCGGCTTGTAATGGTCGCGGATCGCGTCGACGACGGCGTCGGGCAGGCCTTCGGCGCGGGCGTAATAGCCGCCCATAACCCCCTGTAGTTCGGGGAATTCGCCGACCATTTCGGTGACGAGGTCCGCCTTGCACAGGTCCGCCGCCTGGCGTGCCAGCGCCGGGTCGCAGTTCGGCACGATGCCTTCAACCGCCAGCCATTCGGCCAGCTTGGCAATCCGCTCCACCTTGTCGGCGACGGTGCCCAGCTTCTCATGGAAGGTGATGCGGCCCAGCTTCTTCGCCTGATCGGCGAGCGGGGTCTTGCGGTCCTGCTGCCAGAAAAAGCGGGCGTCGCTCAGGCGTGCGGCCAGCACCTTGCGGTTGCCGGCGACGATCGCCACGCCGCCATCCTTCGCCTCGATATTGGCGGTGCAGATGAAGGCCGGAGCCAGCTTTCCGTCCGCATCACGCAGAACGAAATATTTCTGGTTGATACGCAGGGTTAGCTGAATAACTTCAGGCGGAACTTCAAGAAATTCCGGATCGAAATCGCCGAGCAAGGGCACCGGCCATTCGGTCAGGCCGGCATTTTCCGCGACCAAGCCCTTGTCCTCGATCACGCTATAGCCCTTGGCCGCGGCGGCCTCGCCGGCCTTCGCCTCGATGATCGCCTGACGCTCCTGATGCGAGACTATGACATAGGCGGCGCGCAGCTTTTCGGCATAGTCATCGGCGCCGTCGATGCGGATCGCGCCGGTCGAATGGAAGCGATGCCCCACCGTCTCGCGGCCAGCCTCAATCCCTTCGATCGACAGCGGCACGATCTCGCCGCCCAGCAGCGCGATGATGCCCTGCAGCGGACGGACCCAGCGCAGGCTTTCGGTAGTGGCACTGGCCGCACCCCAGCGCATCGACTTGGGCCAGGGGAAGGCGCGGATGACCGCCGGCACGGCGTCGGCCAGCACGTCGGTGGTGGCGCGGCCGGGCTTGTTCACCACGGCGAACCAGACGCCGTCGCGATCCTCCAGCTGATCCTGGGTCAGACCGGTCTTGCGCAGGAAGCCTTCGAGCGCCTGCGCCGGGGCGCTGGTGCGGGGGCCCTTGAACTCCTCGCTGACCGCCGCGGTTTCCAGCGGCAGGTCGCGGGCGATAAGCGCCAGGCGGCGCGGCGTGACGAAGCTGTCGATCGACGCGGGCTTGAGCCCGGCCTTGGCCAGTTCCTCGGTGAAGAGGCGGGCCAGATCGTCGGACGCCTTCAATTGCATGCGCGCGGGAATTTCCTCGCAGCGCAGTTCAAGGAGGAAATCGGTCATGCGATTTCCTCCGAAGCCCCAGCGCAGGCTGGGGCCGCAAGCGAATGCAGTGCCACATGGCCCGAGATCCCAGCCTTCGCTGGGATGACGATATTATTCATGGTCATCAGGCGGTCCATCCGTTGGTCTTCATCCACGCTTCGCAGCTACCCTTCGCCATGTCGCGGACCTGGCCCATATAGCTGGCGCGCTCCTGCACCGAGATCACGCCGCGCGCCTGCAGCAGATTGAAGGTGTGACTGGCCTTGATCGCCTGCTCAAAGGCCGCGAGCGGCACATCATTGGCGATGCACTGGTCATATTCGGCCTTGCAGTCCTTGAACCAGCGGAACAGTTTTTCGGTGTCGGCGACCTCGAAATTCCATTTCGACATCTGCCGCTCATTTTCCAGGAACACGTCGCCATAGGTGACGCCCTGGTCGTTGAACTTCAGGTCATAGACGCTGTCGACGCCCTGAATATACATGGCGAGGCGTTCAAGGCCGTAGGTCAGCTCGCCCGCGACCGGCTTGCAATCATAGCCACCCATCTGCTGGAAATAGGTGAACTGGGTGACTTCCATGCCGTCGCACCAGACTTCCCAGCCCAGGCCCCAGGCGCCCAGCGTCGGGCTTTCCCAGTCATCCTCGACAAAGCGGATGTCGTGGACCAGCGGATCGATGCCGATTTCCCGGAGGCTGCCCAGATAGAGTTCCTGCAGGTTTGCGGGGCTGGGCTTCATGATCACCTGATATTGGTAATAATGCTGCAGCCGGTTCGGGTTCTCGCCATAGCGGCCGTCGGTCGGACGGCGGCTCGGCTGGACATAGGCCGCGTTCCAGGGCTTGGGCCCCAGGCTGCGCAGCGTGGTTGCCGGGTGGAATGTACCCGCCCCCACTTCCATGTCGTAGGGCTGAAGAATGACACAACCCTGCTTGCCCCAATAGGCGTGCAGGGTGAGAATGAGGTCCTGGAAGGAAAGCGCTTTGCCCTCGGCCACCGGTGGTCCTTGCAATAATGACAGATTATGGTCGGCCGCGCCTTGGCGCAGCGCGGGCCAAGGGTCAAGGAAAAGCCGCGTCGAACAGGGTTAAGCCGCTTGCCCTCCGCGCCCGGCGCCCGCATGGAAGGGATATGAGACTGACCGCTTTCCCGTCCCGCTGGCTCGCCGCGGGACTTTTGCTTCTCGGCGCCTGGGGCCAGACCCAGCCCGTCGTCGCCCGCGAACCCGTCAACATCGCTGTCAACGTCGCCCCTGCCCTGTGGCAGGTGAAGGACGCCGACACGACCATCTATCTGTTCGGCACCGTCCATGTGCTGAAACCGGGGATCGACTGGTTCAAGGGCGGGGTGAAGCAGGCGTTCGACGCATCGGACGAACTGGTGCTGGAAATCATCGAGCCGGAAAACCCCGGCGAGATGGCGCAGATGATGGCGGGCAAGGCGATGGCGACCGACCGGGTCGCCCTGTCCACCCGGCTCGCGCCCGACGCCGCGCAGAAATATCGCGCCGCGATGGTGGCGGCCGGCGTACCCTGGCAATCGTTCGAGGCGTTCAATCCCTGGATGGCGGGCATGATCCTGTCGGTGGCGCCGCTGCAGAAGCTGGGCTATCAGTCCGACATCGGCGCGGAGAAGATATTGCGGGCCGCAGCCGAGAAGGCCGGCAAGAAGGTCGGCGCGCTGGAAACGGTGGAGCAGCAGCTCAATTTCTTCGCTGATCTGCCGATGGCGCAGCAGGTCCAGTTCCTCAACGCCACGGTCGAGGGGATGGACGGGATGGAAGGCAAGTTCGCCGCCCTGCTCAACCATTGGCAGACTGGCCAGCCGGAAAAGCTGGCCGACGAGATGAATGATTCGCTCAAGGCCACACCGGAACTGGCCCAGGTGCTGCTGATCAACCGCAACGCCAATTGGGCCAAGTGGATCAAGGCGCGACTGGATCAGCCCGGCACCGTCTTCGTCGCCGTCGGCGCGGGCCATCTGGCCGGCAAGGGCAGCGTGCAGGATCAGTTGAAGACGCTGGGCATCGCCAGCGCGCGCGTGAAGCAGGGGGAATAAGGCCATGAAAAGCTGGATGATCCGTTTTCTGGCCCTCTGCGGCCTTGCGCTACTCGCCGCCTGCGGCAGCGAACAGAAGGCCCCTGCCCCCAAGGTCGAGGCCGGCCAAGGGCCGGCGCTGTGGCGGGTGGAACGCGCCGGCCTGGACGGCTGGATCTTCGGCACCATCCATGTCCTGCCCGAAGGGGTCGACTGGCAGACGCCGACGATCAAGCAGGCGTGGAAGGATGCCGACCAGCTGGTGCTGGAGGCCGCCGACCTGCAGGACCAGCAGAAGACGCTGGGCCTGTTCGAAAGCATGGGCCGCAGCCCCAACCTGCCCGCGCTCGACGCGCGCGTGCCGGCGGGCGAGCGCCCCGAACTCGACCGGATCGTAAAGGAAGGCGGCACCAGCGCGCAGGCGCTGTCGGGCTATGAAAGCTGGGCGGCCGCCATGCTGCTGTCCGCCGCGTCGCAGGAAAGCCTGAACGTCAGCCAGGCCAATGGCGTCGAGCCGGTACTGATCGCCGCCTTCAAGGGCCGGCCGATCGGTGGCCTCGAAACCGTCGAGCGCCAGTTCGGCGCCTTTGACGACCTGCCCGAAGCGGCGCAACGCAAGCTGCTGATCCAGACCATCCATGAAGCCAAGGACATGAAGGCACTCTATAATCGCATCCTGACCGCCTGGGCCAAGGGCGACATGGAGGCGATCGCGAAAGAGGACCAGAATGGCGAGCAGCCCGATCCGGTGGTCGAGGATGCGATCCTGACCGCGCGCAACCGCGACTGGGTCGGCGCGGTCGACAAGCTGAAGGGCCGCCCCTTCATCGCGGTGGGCGCCGGCCACCTGACCGGCAAGGACAATCTCGTCGACCTGCTCAAGGCCAAGGGCTACAAGGTCACGCGCGTGCAATAAGCCAACGCTAAACTTGCTTTATCGCCGCTTTCTGCTACAGGGCCGCCTTCCCGCGATGGTCATCCCTGGAGGCGTGGCGGGAAAATTGTATCAAATTTGCTTTTGGAGACACGCAATGAGCGAGCAGCTTACGCTGTCGGCCGAGGCACGCGATCGGGCAGGCAAGGGAGCCTCCCGCGCCCTCCGCCGTGAGGGCCGCGTACCCGCCGTCATCTATGGTATGAACGAAGAACCCCTGTCGATCCACGTCGAGGAAAAGCTCCTCAACAAGCAGCTCGGCACCGGCCACTTCTTCAATTCGGTCATCATGGTCGAAGTCGGCGGCAAGACCGTCCGCACCCTCGCCAAGGATGTGGCCTTCCACCCCGTGACCGATCGTCCGCTGCACGCCGACTTCCTGCGCGTTTCGGAACATGCCACCGTGACCGTCGCTGTCCCGGTGCGCTTCGAGAATGAAGACGCCTCGCCCGGCCTCAAGAAGGGTGGCGTGCTGAACGTCGTCCGTCACGACGTCGAACTGGTCGTCGATGCCGCCGAGATCCCCGATGACGTCGTCGTCGACCTCAAGGGCTTCGAAGTCGGCGATTCGATCCACATCAGCGCCGTGACCCTGCCCAAGGGCGCGAAGGCTGCGATCGAAGACCGCGACTTCACCATCGCCACCATCGTCGCTCCCTCGGCTCTGAAGAGCGCCGAAGGCGAAGCCGCCGAGGGCGAAGGCGAGTAATCGTCTTGCAGCTTGCTTGCAGGCTGGAAATTCCGATCCCGTCCGCCTAACCGGCGGGCGGGATTTTTCTTTTCATGCGAGATAGACGATGCAGATCTGGGCCGGCCTCGGCAATCCGGGGCAGCAATATGCGATGCACCGGCACAATGTCGGCTTCATGGCCGTGGACCTGATCGCCGACATGTATCGCTTCTCGCCGCCCAAAAAGCAGTTCCAGGGCTGGGTGCAGGAAGGGCGGATCGGCCCGGAGAAGATCATCCTGCTCAAACCCGCCACTTTCATGAACGAAAGCGGCCGCGCGGTCGGCGAGGCGATGCGCTTCTACAAGCTGACACCGCAGGACGTGACCGTCTTCCATGACGAGCTCGATCTTGCACCAATGAAGGTCAAGGTGAAGCGCGGCGGCGGCAATGCCGGCCATAATGGCCTGCGTTCGACCGACGCCCATATTGGCAATGATTTCCGCCGCGTGCGGCTGGGCATCGGCCATCCCGGCCACAAGGACAAGGTCCATGGCTATGTGCTGGGCAATTACCACAAGAGCGAGATGGACGCGCTGGCCGACATGCTGGGCGCGATCGGTGCCGAGGCGGAATGGCTGGCCAAGAATGACGACGCCCGCTTCATGAACGAAGTGGCGCTGCGGCTGGCCGACTGAAGGCCGATCAGAAGCGCGCCGACAGACCCAGTAGCGGCCCTTCCTGCGACACGTTCCAGCGAAATTGCTGGCCGGTAAAGTCGCGCATCCGATATTGCTGGTGAACGAAGCGATAGCCAGCGCGAACGGTCAGTGGCAGGCCGGCGAGGCGCAGCCGATAACCGATCGTTCCTTCACCATCCATACTGGATTTCCGATCGCTAAAGCCGCCGGCATTCAGGCGCGCGTCGATCACCCAGTGACGGTCGATATCGCCCGCCGTGCGGACGCCGGCCAGCACCTCCGTCCAGTCGGCCTTGCGATTGGCCGTCAGGCCCAGCGCCGCGACATCGGCCGACAGTTTCGACCAGCGCAAACCGACGACCGGCGCGAAGGTAAAGCGCCGCCGATCCCCATGGACGGTTCGCTCCGCCATGCGATGGTCGATGATATTATAGAAGAGGCCGCCCGACACATGGGTCTTCCTGATGCCCAGTCCGACCTGCTGGTGATAGACGGATGCGTCCTGACTGGTCTTCACATATTGGCCATCGACATAGGCGCCGACCTTGCCATTGCTCAGGAGGACTTCACCCATGGTGACGAAGTCGAGATGGTCGAATATCTCCGAAAAGGGCATGTCGACCCTGGTGCGGAACCCAGCCAGTTCCACATTGCCGTGCAGCGATGCCGCCCAGACATAGGGCGAGACGGTGAGATGCCAGCCCTGATCGGGCGTGTCATCGGACAGGTGCGCCGGCGCCTCCTGCGCCAAGGCCGGTCCGGCATAGACAAGGGCATTGGCGAGCAGGCAGCATAGAGGAAGATATCGCATGGCGGCGCCCCCAGCCGATCAGGACAGTCCCAGGAATTTGAAGGCCGGCGCATCCTTGAACTGGCCGCCGACCTCGCCCGAAAAGGTTTTCGTCTGGTTCGGGCCAAGATCGAGCTTCTTCACCTTGGCAGAAGGCGCAAAGTCGATCGTCTTCAGATCGACCCAGAAGCTGTTCGGCGTCAACGCGGACTCGAAGAAATAGAGCTTGCGCTTGTGATCCGCGACCGTGCGCCAGCGGGTCGAGGAGATGTTGGGCTGGTCCGGGGTCGAGATGCCGAATGGCACCGAGACATTGCGGATCACGCTGAACACGCTGGCCAGCGCCGTCACCGGGTCTTCGCTCTTGGGAATGGCCTTCACATAGAAGGAGGCGCGGGCGAAGCGATCGGCCGAGCGGTTGGTGCCCGGCAACATGGTGGTGCCGCCAATATCCTTCCAATAGGCGTTGAGCGCCAGTTGCTCGTCGAAGATCGGCGAATTGGTCATCACCGGATATTGCGGGCCGTGATGGATCACCAGCTTGCCCTTGATATATTCGAAGATGGCACTGTCGCCCGACGCATCCGAAATCGCGAGGTGGAGCGTGCCGAGCCGTTCCTCGCCGGGAATATTGTCGGTGACGACGACGAAGCTTTCCTTGCCCAGTGCGTCGACCGCCTCCTTCACCGTGGCGAAATTGTCGAGCACATATTGGGTCCAGATGGCGATGCTCATGCCCGGCTGCTTGCCATCGAAATGCGGATATTCGGATTCGACCAGCCACAGGAGATTGGCGGTCAGCCCTGCCTCGTTCATGCCGTCCGTGGTGGAAATGTCGTAGCCGGTGGCGATCACGCTGCCATAGCGGGACGTCCATTTGACCGAATTGGGCCCCGCCTCCCCACTGCGCGCGATGCCGCGCGGAAAGATCCAGAGGTTGGTGCCGACATCGACCTTCCAGTCCATCGACCGGGCGGTGATCACATCATCATTGGCGCCATGATAGACCAGGCGCGTGCAGGCATCGGCCGATACCGAAGCCAGTTGCGCCGAGAGCAGCGCAAGACCGGACAGGAAAGCAGGCAGACGAGACATGGAACCTCCTACAAAGGTCACGATACTGTCACTGAAAATGCCGATTTTCTGAATAGTTGCCATGGGTGATAACCCGCATGACGGCTTTGGCCAACCCGTCTCTTGCGCAGTAATCGCATGCGATCACGGCCGCCCGCACCTTCGGCGCGACAAAGCGCATTGCGCAGTGCAGCATGAACAAGCCATAGAGGCGTAACGACTTATTAGGCAAAGCAGGGGACAGAGGTGATCCAGACCGTCGCGACCACGCCTTTCGACGACCAGAAGCCCGGCACATCGGGCCTGCGCAAGAAGGTTCGGGTCTTCCAGCAGCCCCATTATGCGGAAAATTTCATCCAGTCGGTGTTCGACAGCCTGGACGGCTATGCCAGCCAGTCCTTGGTGATCGGCGGCGATGGCCGCTATCTCAATCGCGAAGTCATCCAGATCGCACTCAGGATGGCGGCGGCCAATGGCTTTGGCCGAGTGCTGGTCGGTCAGGGCGGTATCTTGTCCACCCCGGCTGCGTCGCATCTGATCCGCTCGTCCGGCGCCTTTGGAGGGCTGGTGCTGTCGGCCAGCCATAATCCGGGCGGCCCGGACGAGGATTTCGGCATCAAATATAATGTGTCGAACGGCGGGCCAGCCCCCGAAAAGGTGACCGACGCGATCCACGCGCGGACCCTGACGATCGACAGCTATCGCATCCTCGATGCCGCCGACGTCGATATCGACACGCTCGGCACCAGCCAGCTGGGCGCCATGACCGTCGAGGTGGTCGATCCGGTCGCCGGCTATGCCGCGTTGATGGAAAGCCTGTTCGATTTCCCCGCGATCAGGGCGATGATCGCCGGTGGCTTCACCCTCGCCTTCGACTCGATGAGCGCGGTGACCGGCCCCTATGCGACCGAGATTTTCGAAAAGCGCCTGGGCGCACCGGCCGGAACGGTGATGAACGGCACCCCCCTGCCCGATTTCGGCCATCACCATCCCGACCCCAATCTGGTCCATGCCAAGGCGCTCTATGACCGGATGATGGCCGCCGATGCGCCCGACTTCGGGGCGGCGTCGGACGGCGACGGCGATCGCAACCTGATCATCGGCCGCCATTGTTATGTGACGCCTTCGGACTCGCTCGCGGTGCTGGCCGCCAATGCCCATCTGGCGCCCGGCTATGCCGGTGGCCTCAAGGGCATTGCCCGGTCCATGCCGACCAGCGGCGCGGCCGACCGGGTGGCGCAGAAGCTGGGCATTCCGCTCTATGAGACACCGACCGGCTGGAAATTCTTCGGCAACCTGCTCGACGCCGGCATGGCGACGATCTGCGGCGAGGAAAGCGCCGGCACCGGGTCCGACCATGTGCGCGAGAAGGACGGCATCTGGGCCGTCCTGCTGTGGCTCAACATCCTGGCCGCGCGCCAGCAGAGCGTGGCCGACATCATGGCCGATCATTGGGCGACCTATGGCCGCAACTATTATGCCCGCCACGACTATGAAGCGATCGCCAAGGACAAGGCCGACGCGCTGATGGCCGCCCTGCGCGACACGCTCGCCAGCCTGCCCGGCACCGGCAACAGCGGCGGCACGGTGAAGGCGGCGGACGATTTCGCCTATACCGACCCGACCGACCAGTCGGTGAGCCGGAACCAGGGCGTGCGCATATTGTTCGAGGATGGATCGCGCGTCGTCTTCCGCCTGTCGGGCACCGGCACCGAGGGCGCGACCCTGCGCGTCTATATCGAACGCTATGTCGGGCCGGACGGCGATCTGGCGCTGGCGACCGGCGATGCGCTGGCGCCGCTGGTCGCGGCCGCACAAGAACTGGCCGACATCGCCGGCTATACCGGCATGGATCAGCCCAGCGTCATCACCTGAACCGGTTCACCATCGCTTACCCCGCAGCAACGGGACAGCAATGACAGCAACCTAAAGGCGGTGGGAATGTCGCTTTCCATCGCCAGAGGTTTCATGCGTTTCCCGTCGCTTGCTGTCGCCCTGCCCCTTGCCACCCTGTCCTTTGCCGCCCTCGCCGTGCCCGCCCAGGCCGCGACGAGCGAGGACGAGCAGCTCTGGGTCAATCTGACGGCGATGGGGTCGATCAAGGACGAGCTGGTCTATTTTGCGGAAATCCAGCCGCGCGTCGGCGACGGCGTGTCGCGCATCGACCAGGCGCTGTTCCGCGGCGCGCTGGGCGTCAAATTGTCGCGCGATATCACCCTCTATCAGGGTTACGCCCATGTCGTCGTCCCGATCGAGGGTGGCAAGGACGCCAATGAGGAACGCAGCTTCCAGCAGTTGAGCTGGACGCTGGCCCGGCCCAAGGATGCCGAGATTTCCTCGCGCACCCGGCTGGAGCAGCGCTGGCGCTCAAACGGCAGCGACATGGGCTGGCGCCTGCGCGAGATGCTGCGGGTGGAACATGCGCTCAAACCGGGCAGCGATGCGGTCAATGCGCTCGCCTATGGCGAGGTCTTCTTTGCCCTCAACGATACCGACTGGGGCGCCCGCAAGGGCTTCGACCAGTTGCGCAGCTTCGCCGGGGTGGAAATCGGCCTGCCGGGCGCATCGACCATGGAAGTCGGCTACCTCAACCAGTTGATCGACCAGGGCGGCAGCCGCCAGCGCGTCAACCATGTCGCATCGGTGACGCTGTTCTTCCGCCACTGATCCTCCCGATCAGACAAATTCGTTGGTGGCGGCGGAATAATGTTTCTGCCCCAGCCGCCCATCGTCCTTGGCGACCTTGATTGCCGCGCGCAGCCGATTGTTACGCCCGCTCCAGGCGGCATCATTGACCTTCAGCAGCGCCTCGACCGGATTGGCGCTGCTCAGCAGCGGCTTGACGGCCGCGAAGGTCGAGCGCCCCTGATGAAAGATATCCGCCACGATCGCGCAGATGATGTCGGACTTGCCGTCCAGCGGCAGCTTCCTGGCGTAGCGCGCGGACATCTTGCGCTGCAGGATATCGGCGGCGGTCCGCACCTGAGCCAGCCGGGCAGCCGGATCATGCTGCGTCCAGTGGATCAGCCGCGCCGCCTGCAAGACTTCCTGGCGGTCGATCGGCACCCGCTGGGGGTTCAGGTAGTTCATGAACAACATGATCTGCCGTTCGCCGTTGCTGGCGGTGAATTCCTGCTCCAGATCCGTCGCTCCGCCATCGGAATCGACCCGGAACAGGCGCCCGCCCCGCAATTCCAGTTCGGGGAAATAGCCTTTGAAATCGGGCAATTCGGCCAGCCGGTGGAACATCAGGATCAGATTGTCCTGCGGCGTATGCGCGGCCAGTTGATAGAAGCCGAAGGTGAATTTCGCCCGGTCATAGGTGTTGACCAGATTGAAGTGATTTTCGCTCTCGCAGGCCCCCGTCACTTCCAGCAGCGTCGCCCAGGTCCGCAAGCTGGGGCGATACTCCTCCGCCCGATAAATCTCGCCCCAATAGCTGGCGCCCGGCATGAAGATGCCGTGATATTTGCGGGCAGCGTCATTGACCTCCTTCCCCACCAGGAAGAAATCAGGTTCGCCCACCAGTCGCGCCTTCCAGCGGCCATCGACGGGATCGGGCAGTTCGAACTTCTTGTCGGCGCTGACCGATCGCGGCTCGGCCTGCACGTCGAGCAGCAGATTTTCGCCCGGTATCCAGCCATAGAATAGCCCCTGATTGCCGGCATAAAGTTCCTGGAACTTGGCAAGGAAGCTCTCGGGCGATTCCGATGTCACCTGATCGGCGGTGTTGCTGTAATGATAGACCTTCCCGCCATGATAGACGCCGATATGCTTTTGCGGAATGTTGACCATCTCTTTGCGGGTAAGGTCGACATTGCTGGCCAGCGTCACGAAAATCAGCTGGGTCTTGGCGAGATCGGCATCGACCCAGCGCCCCACGCGCGGGCATTGGGCGAACACTTCATGCACACGAACATTGGCGCCAGGCTTGTTTCCGCCGGCGAACTGTTTGCAGTTAAAGGAAAATGTCAGATCACATATGTGCGAGACAAAATGCGCACAGTGATTCGCTGCCGGATCGTGAAATTTGTTTTCGCATATCTTGTTGATATTCTTGCCAAGAGCCGCATCAAGCCTTGTCGCGATGGTCATAATCGTCTCCCGATTGCCAACGCGACCCGCTTATTTTTCGGCCATAGTAGAAAAAGCCCGGCTCCCCACAATAAGGGCCACCCCGGAGGAATGCCCGAAACAGCAGCCGCATCCACTGTTTTCCGCCCCCGCATCGTGGAAATGCTGGCCTTGCAGCCGGGAAGGCGCTAGCGGGCAGAGCATCAATCTGCGTCTTCAAAGGTTTCGATAATGGGTTTTCGTTGCGGTATCGTCGGGCTTCCCAATGTGGGCAAGTCCACCCTGTTCAATGCGCTGACCGAGACGCAGGCAGCGCAGGCGGCGAATTATCCCTTCTGCACGATCGAGCCCAATGAGGGCCGCGTCGCCGTGCCCGACGATCGGCTGCAGACCATCGCCAAGATCGGCGGTAGCGCCAAGATCATCGAGACGCAGCTCGCCTTCGTCGACATTGCCGGGCTGGTGCGCGGCGCGTCGAAGGGCGAAGGGCTGGGCAACCAGTTCCTGGCGAACATCCGCGAGACCGACGCCATCGTCCACGTACTGCGCTGCTTCGAGGATGACGACATCACCCATGTCGAGGGCAAGGTCGATCCGATCGCCGATGCCGAGACGGTCGAAACCGAACTGATGCTCGCCGACCTCGAAAGCCTGGAAAAGCGGGTTCCCAACCTGCTCAAGAAGGGCGCGCAGGGCGACAAGGAAGCCAAGGCCGCCGCATCCGTGCTGGGCCAGACGCTGGAACTGCTGCGCGACGGCAAGCCCGCCCGCCTGACCCAGCCGCGCGACGAGGAAGAAGCCCGCCTGTTCGCCCAGGCGCAACTGCTGACCGCCAAGCCGGTCCTCTATGTCTGCAATGTCGAGGAAGGTGCCGCGGCCGAAGGCAACGCATTTTCCGCCCGCGTGTTCGAGAAGGCGGCGGCCGAAAATGCCAGCGCGGTCATCGTGTCGGCCGCGATCGAGGCTGAACTCATCACCATGCCGGTCGAGGAACGCGGCGAATATCTCGAAGCGCTGGGCCTGACCGAAGCCGGTCTCGCCCGCATCATCCGCGCTGGCTATGAGCTGCTGGGCCTCATCACCTTCTTCACCGTCGGCCCCAAGGAAGCCCGCGCCTGGACCGTGGCCAAGGGCAGCAAGGCCCCGCAGGCCGCCGGCGCCATCCACTCGGACTTTGAAAAGGGCTTCATCCGCGCCGAAACCATGGCCTATGCCGACTATGTCCAGTTCAACGGCGAAGCCGGTGCCAAGGAAGCGGGCAAGTGGCGTTCGGAAGGCAAGGATTATGTGACGCAGGACGGCGACATCATGCTGTTCCGCTTCAACGTCTGATCCGATGGCGCTGCGCATTGGCCAGCGGCCTGCGCAGCGCAAGGCCGCCTTCCCGCCCAGCGTGGATGCGGGAACGCGGCTGCTGATCCTGGGCAGCCTGCCCGGCGACGCCTCCATCAAACAGGGCGAATATTATGCCCATCGCGGCAATGCCTTCTGGGCGCTGGTCAGCGATTTACTAAGCGAGGATCTACGCAGCGCACCCTATGCGATGAAGCTCAAGCGGCTGCGCGCACGGGGCGTCGGCCTGTGGGATGTGATCGAGAGCGCCGATCGCGACGGCAGCCTGGACAGCAGCATCCGGGGTGCGGAGCTGCGCGACCTCAGCGCCTTCCTGTCCCGCCTGCCCAATCTCCGCGCGATCGCCTTCAACGGCAAGACCGCCGCCCAGCATGGCCGCCGCCAATTGGGAGAAAGGTCCGATCTGGTGATGATTGACCTCCCTTCCTCCAGCGGCGCCTATGCCAGCCTTTCACGCGATGCCAAACGACAGGCCTGGAGCGCGCTGGCGCCCTATGTCGAACCGACATGAACCATTCGTCACTTTACCGACTTGGTTGGACTGCTAAGCAGCGGTCAAATCTTCCTTTTTTGCCATGAGGCCCTGATGTCCGCCCGTCGCCTGTCGCTCGCATTTGCCCTGTCCGTTTCCACCCTGCTCGGCGCCTGCGCCCCGGTGCAGCAGCATCCCGCCAGCGTCGCCGCCGCGCCGACCGAACAGCGCGCGCCGGTGACGATCCTGGTGTCGATCGACGGCTTCCGTCCCGATTATCTGACCCGTGGCGTCTCGCCCAATCTCAATGCACTGGCGGCCGGCGGCACCGAAGCATCGATGCGCCCGTCCTTCCCGACCAAGACCTTCCCCAATCATTGGGCGATCGTGACCGGCGACCGGCCGGACCGCAGCGGCATCGTCGCCAATAATATGGAAGATGACAGCCGGCCCAAGGACAAGTTCACCATGGCCAGCGACGATCCCTATTGGTGGAACGAGGCCGAGCCGATCTGGATCACCGCCGAAAAGCAGGGCGTGCGCACCGCGACCATGTTCTGGCCCGGCTCCAACGTCGCCTGGGGCGGCAACAAGGCGGCCGAATGGCCCTACAGGATCAGCGGCGGATCGCGCCCGAGCGACTGGGCCCAGTTCAACGAGGCGATCAGCCCGACCCAGCGCGTCAATGGCGTGCTGGACGTGCTGCGCCGCCCGGCCGACATCCGCCCGCGCTTCGTCACCCTCTATTTCGATGAGGTCGACACCGCCGGCCACATCAACGGCCCGGCCGCGCCGGAAACCACCCAGGCAGTCGCAGACGTCGACGCCCATATCGGTGAACTGGTCGCCGGCCTCAAGGCGCTGGGCCAGCCGGCCAATATCGTCATCGTCTCCGACCATGGCATGGCCGCCAAGGCCAATGGCCGGGTGCTGCCGATCGACAAGATCGCCGACCCGGCCGACTATCGCGTGGTGGAGGCCGGCCCCTATGCCAGCCTGGTCGCCAATCCCGGCCGCGAAAAGGCGCTGGAGGCCGCGCTGTTCAAGCCGCGCGACCATATGCAGTGCTGGCGCAAGAGCGAAATCCCGGCGCGCTTCCACTATGGCACCCATCGCCGCATCCCGTCCTATTTCTGCCTGGCCGAAACCGGCTGGGTGTTCCAGAATACGACCCCGACCAAGCCGGTGACCGGCGGCGACCATGGCTGGGACGACCGCGCCCCCGAAATGCAGGCTTTGTTCATCGCCAACGGCCCGGCCTTCGTCAGCGGCTTCCGTCCCTCGGCCGATTTCACCAATGTCGATGTCTATCCGCTGCTCGCCCGCCTGCTGGGCGTGACGCCGGTGGCGAGCGAAGGCAACCCGGCTGTGCTGCAGGGGCTGGTCAAGCCCTGAACGGGCGACATGTATTTGTCATAAAGCGGCTCTAGGCGGCGCGTCATGTTCACGCGCCGCTCGCTCCTCTCCGCCGCCGCCATCGCCCCGATCGTCGGCGCCCCCGCCATCCTGCACGCCCAGAACTGGTTCGCCGGCTACCCCTTTGCACTGGGCGTAACATCGGGCGATCCGGCGCCCGACGGCTTCGTCATCTGGACCAAGCTGGCGCCGCGCCCGTTCGAGCCGCATGGCGGCATGCCGATGACGCCGATCCCGGTGAAATGGGAGGTCGCGGCCGATGATCGCTTCAGAACCATCGTTGCCGGCGGCGAAGCGATCGCCCGGCCCGAACTGGGCCACAGCGTCCATGTCGAGGTGACCGGCCTTCAGCCCGATCGGCCCTATTGGTATCGCTTTGCGCTCGGCAATGACCAGTCGACGCGTGGCCGCGCCCGCACCCTGCCGCTGGCGTCGGCGAGTCCCAAGCTGCTCAAATTCGGCGTCGCGGGTTGCCAGAATTATCAGGACGGCCTGTTCACCGCCTTCCGCCATCTGGCGCGCGAGGACAATCTCGCCTTCGTCTATCATTATGGCGACTTCATCTATGAATATAGCCAGCGCGGGCCGGACTATGACAAGGACGGCCTGCCCGGACCGCAGGTGCGCGACCATATCGGCCAGGATTGTTATGACCTTGCCGACTATCGCCTGCGCTACGCCCAATATCTGAGCGATTATGATCTGCAGGCGGCGCGTTGCCGCCATAGCTGGTTTCCGACCTTCGACGATCATGAGGTCGCCAACAACTGGGTCGGTGACATCGACGCCAAGGGCGCGCCGGCCGATGCCTTCCGCATGCGCCGCGCCGCCGGCATGCAGGCCTGGTATGAATATATGCCGGTCCGCGCGGCGATGGCGCCCCGCAGCGAGATGATCGGCAATATGTATCGCCAGGCGCGCTTCGGCGACCTGCTGTCGATCGACTTCCTCGACACCCGCACCTTCCGCACCGACCAGCCCTGCGGCGACAATTTCAAGCCGGCCTGCGCCGAAATGACCGCCACTCAGGCACAGGTCATTTCCGCCGAGGAGGAAGGCTGGCTGGCTCGCAACCTTGCCCGCCGCGACGCCAAGTGGAACTGCCTGGCCCAGCAGGTGATGATGATGGCGCTCGATCGCCGCAACAGCCCAGACGCGGTGGAGCCGATCTACAATATGGACACCTGGGCCGGCTACAAGGTGCAGCGCCAGCGGCTGCTCGGCCGGATGAAGGGCCTCGACAACGTCGTGGTTCTGACCGGCGACGAGCATCAGAATTTTGCTGGCCTGCTGGATGACGGCACCAAGCCGGTGGCGGTGGAGTTCGTGTCGACCTCCATCTCTTCGGGCGGCGACGGATCGGACCTGCGGCCGGGCAGCGACATCATCCTGAAGAACAACCCGCAGCTCAAGTTCATCAACGACCAGCGCGGCTATCTGACCTGCGAGGTGACGCCGGACGCGTGGACGACGCGGGCGATGGTGATGGATCAGGTATCGGCGCCGGGCGGCCAGATCCGTGCCCGTGCGACCATGACCGTGCCACGCGGCACGCCAGGGTTGAGCATCAGCTGACAGTTGACGTAAACGGAAAGCTCACCTACCTCTTTATCCGTTGAAGAATGATGGCGCGATTTCCGAGCCGGCAGATGTGTCATCTGCCTCGAAATCGCTTCGAGGAGACGGATAGATGGACGACATTCTCTATTTCGAGGATATCGAGATAGGCGACAGCGTGGCGTTCGGGCCGCTGACCCTGTCGCGTGAGGAAACAATCGCCTTTGCCGCCGAGTTCGATCCCCAGCCCTTCCATCTGTCCGACGAGGCAGCGGCCACCACCCATTTCCGCACCATCTCGGCCAGCGGCTGGCACACCACAGCGCTGTTCATGAAGATGTTCGTCGCGGAAATGCAGAAGCAGCCCGGCCGGCAGGCCGCGAGCCTGGGTGCCATGGGCGTCGACGAACTGCGCTGGCTGCGCCCGGTCCGCCCCGGCGACACGCTGCGCGGCACCAATGAGGTGATCGACAAGAAGATTTCGCAGAGCCGCCCGGAAATGGGCATCGTCCGCAACAAGGTGACGCTCTACAACCAGAAGGACGAACCCGTGCTGACCATGTGCCCGATCGCCATGTGGCGCACCCGGCCGGCCTGACCTACCTCCACATCCGGGGTGGCCAATTGCTGTCCCCCGGACCTGTTGGCGCGGATCATTCCCCCCTAGGCGAGGCCAAACGCTCATCCGGGGAACCCAGCCATGCCCAGCGCCGCGCATCTTGCCGCCTTCGCCCTGATCTCGCTCGGCATGGTGCTGACGCCGGGTCCGAACATGATTTACCTGATCTCGCGCTCAATCAGCCAGGGGCGCACCGCCGGCATGGTCTCGCTGCTCGGCGTCGCCTGCGGCTTCCTCTTCTACATGGTGGCCGCCGCCTTCGGCATCACCGCGCTGCTGATGGCGGTGCCCTTCGCCTATGACGTGCTGCGCCTGGGCGGCGCGCTCTATCTGATGTGGCTCGCCTGGAATGCGGTGCGGCCCGGCGGCCGTTCGCCTTTCCAGGTGAAGCAATTGCCGCTCGATGGCCCGCGCAAGCTGTTCGCCATGGGGCTGCTGACCAATCTGCTCAATCCCAAGGTAGCGATGATCTATCTCTCGCTGCTGCCCCAGTTCGTCGATCCGGCGCGCGGCCATGTGCTTGGCCAGTCGCTGATCCTGGGCGCCACCCAGATCGCGATCAGCCTATCGGTCAATGCGATCATCGCCTGCCTGGCCGGATCGATCGCCGACTTCCTCGGCACCCGGCCGCGCTGGCTCACGATCCAGCGCTGGCTGATGGGCACGGTGCTGGGCGGCCTCGCCGTCCGCATGGCGGTGGAGCGCTAGGCGACCTCAGCCGTCACGCCGCCAGCTTGCGCGCCCGTTCGCGCCAGGCTTCGGCCAGTTGCGGCATGTCGGCCAGCGCGCGCACCGCATCGGGATCAGCCTTGTGGCCGCCACCGATCAGCAGGCGAAACACCCGATCGATGCTCCAGTCGGGCAAGGGCCGCTCCAGCAATGTCATCTGTGTGCCGGCCTCCGCCTCACCTTCGCGGATCACTCGGAAATAGATGCCGCAGCGCGCGGTCTTGACGATCGTCGCCATCACGTCGCGGGCACCGAAACGATGGTCGAGCTTCCAGCAGGGCTGGCGGCCATGGCTCACCTCCACCACCGCACTGCCCAGGCTGAACCGGTCGCCCAGGCAGATGTCGCTTTCGGTCATGCCGCGGCTTGCGATATTCTCGCCAAAGGCGCCGGGCGCGTCGAGCAGCGGATGACCGGGCTTGCGATCGCGCCACCAGCCATAATGGTCCTGCGGATAGAGATGGATCGCCTTGTCCCAGCCGCCATGATGAACGGTATCGGCCACCCCGTCGCCCGCGAACCCCAGCCAGTTGATGCGGATCGGGCCAGCGACCGGCAGCTTGCCAATGGCGCTATGCTCGTCATCACGAAAGGGCCGGGGCATGCCGATCAGCAGCGCATCGATGGTCATGAAAGGCTGGGTCATGCCGCTCCATGCCATGGTTGCAGCGCGATGACGATGGCCAGTTGCGGCCAGCTTGCCCCGTCCGCCGCAAGATCACGCGGCGCTCAGTTCCGATCCCAGCTTGAGCACCAGGTCGCCCTTGTCGGTCTGGACCAGATAGGCGGGATCGCGGGTAGACCCGTTGCGACGGATGAGCGAGCCAGCGATCATCCGCTCCACATGCCGCTCGAACCGTTCGGCTATGCGTCCCCGGCCGACACCCTGCCCCCAATTCCACCTGACCCGTGTTCCCTTGCGGAATCTCTCGGCCATCAGCAGACATCCTCTCCTTCGGGGGCAATCATGCCGGCCGGCTTTCCCGGTCAGCCTCAGCAAAATTCCCGAGACCCGCTCTGGTTCCTTGGGTTTTTCGCCGGTCTGGTCTAAGGGGCCGCGATGGATGTTACCGGACTTCGTGTCGCGCTGTTCAGCGGCAATTATAATTATGTGCGCGATGGCGCGAACCAGGCGCTCAATCGCTTCGTCGGCTATCTGCTGCGTCAGGGTGCGCAGGTGCGCGTCTATGCCCCGACCACCGATACACCCGCCTTCCCGCCGACCGGCGACCTGGTCAGCGCTCCGTCCATTCCCGTGCCCGGCCGCCCGGAATATCGCATCCCCACCCGCCTGTCGCGCGCGCTGCGCCGGGATCTGAAGGCGTTCGCGCCCAACATGATCCATCTGTCGAGCCCCGATCCGCTCGGCCATCGGGCACTGACCTGGGCGCGCGATCATGACCTGCCCGCCGTTGCTTCGGTCCACACCCGGTTCGAAACCTATCCGCGCTATTATGGCCTCGCCTTCCTGGAACCCGCGATCGAGGGCATTCTCCGCCGCTTCTACCGCCGCTGCGATGCGATCGTCGCCCCGTCGGAATCGATGGCCCAGTTGCTGCGCGAACAGCGGATGAGCTATGATGTCGGCATCTGGACCCGTGGCATTGATCGCGAGATATTCACCCCTCAGCGCCGCGATCTCGACTGGCGCCGCTCGCTCGGCTTTGCCGACGATGTGCCGGTGATCGGCTTCATTGGCCGTCAGGTGATGGAAAAGGGGCTGGACGTCTTTTCCGACACGATCGACCAGCTGACCGCACGCAAGGTGCCGCACAAGGTGCTGGTGGTTGGCGAAGGGCCGGCCCGCGAATGGTTCCAGAACCGCTTGCCCGATGCCGTCTTCACCGGCTTCCAGGGCGGGGCCGACCTGGGCCGCGCCGTCGCCAGCATGGACATGCTGTTCAACCCGTCGGTCACCGAGACGTTCGGCAATGTCACGCTGGAGGCGATGGCCTGCCGCCTGCCGACCGTCGCCGCCCGCGCCACCGGCAGCGAAAATCTGGTGCAGGAAGGCGTTACCGGCCGGCTGATCCGCCCCGGCGCCATCGGCAAGTTCGCCGACGCATTGCAAATCTACTGCACCGATGGTGCTGCCCGCGCCAGCGCAGGCGCCGCCGCCGAGGCGCAGGCTGAACATTTCGGCTGGGATCAGGTAAACCAGGCGCTGGTCGACACCTATTTGCGGATCATCCGCCAGCGCGCCCAGGGTGCCAAGATCCGTTCCAGCCCTGTTCCCTGATCGGGCCGGCCGACCTATATCGGGGACGATGGCTGATCTTTTCTCTTCCGACGATGTCCTTCCCGCCGGCATCGACCATGCCCCGCTGGCTGATCGGTTGCGTCCGGCCGTGCTGGCCGATGTGGTCGGCCAGGAGCATCTGACCGGCCCGGACGGCGCGATCGGCCGGATGGTGGCCGCCGGCCGCCTGTCCTCGATCCTCTTCTGGGGACCGCCCGGCACTGGCAAGACCACGATATCGCGGCTGCTCGCCGACGCCGTCGGCATGCGGTTCGAGCCCATCTCGGCCGTCTTTTCCGGTGTCGCCGACCTCAAGAAGGTGTTCGCCGCCGCAAAGGACCATGGCCGGCGCGGCGAAAAGACCTTGCTCTTCGTGGACGAGATCCACCGTTTCAACCGCGCCCAGCAGGACAGTTTCCTGCCCTTCGTCGAGGATGGCACGGTCACGCTGGTCGGCGCCACGACGGAAAACCCGAGCTTCGAACTGAACGCCGCGCTCCTGTCCCGCGCGCAGGTGCTGATCCTGCGCCGGCTCGATGCCGCCGCGCTCGAACAATTGCTGGACCGGGCCGAAGCGCTGATGGAGCGCCCGTTGCCGCTGGACATGGCCGCGCGCGAAGCGCTGCTGGCCAGCGCGGATGGCGACGGCCGCTTCCTGCTTAATCAGGTCGAAACCCTCTATTCGATCGACATTCCTGTGCCGCTCGATCCGGCGGGCCTCTCCGCCCTGCTCCACCGCCGCGTCGCGGTCTATGACAAGGATCGCGAAGGCCATTACAACCTCATTTCCGCCCTCCATAAATCGCTGCGCGGCTCCGATCCGCAGGCGGCGCTCTATTATCTCGCCCGCATGCTGACCGCGGGCGAGGAACCGCTCTATGTGCTGCGCCGGCTCGTCCGCTTCGCCACCGAAGATATCGGCCTGGCCGACCCGCAGGCAGTGGTGCAGTGCCTCGCCGCCAAGGACGCCTATGAATTTCTCGGTTCGCCCGAAGGCGAACTGGCGATCGTTCAGGCCTGCATCTATTGCGCCACCGCGCCCAAGTCGAACGCCGGCTATATGGCGATGAAGACGGCCTTCCGCACCGCGCGCGAAACCGGGTCCCTGATGCCGCCGATGAACATCGTCAATGCACCCACCAAGCTGATGAAGCAGGTCGGCTATGGCAAGAATTACCAATATGACCATGATGCCGAGGGCGGCTTTTCCGGCGCCAATTACTGGCCGGAGGAGATGAGCCCGCAAACCTTCTATACGCCGACCGAACGCGGGTTCGAGGCGCGGATTGCCGAGCGCATTGCCTATTGGAACAAACTGCGCGCCGAACGCGGCGCGGCGTGACGCCCCGGTTCGCGCGCTTCGCCGCGATCGACTGGTCGGGCGCCAAGGGCACGCGGCACAAGGGGATAGTGGTCGCCATCTGCGGCATCGGTCAGGATGCGCCGGAACTGGTCGAGGCGCCGGGCGGCATCTGGTCGCGCCAGGCGGTCGCCGACTGGCTGATCGCAACGGCGCGCGAGGCGCCGACCCTGTTCGGCTTCGATTTCAGCTTCGCCCCGCCCTTCGTGGCGCGCGGCGCCTATCTGCCCGGCGATCCGACGCCCACGAACGGGCCCGCTTTCTGGGCCTATGTCGATGCGGTCTGCGCCGATCCCGATCTGGGCGCCGCCAGCCTGCTGGAAACCACCCATCGTCGCCATTTCTATTTCGGCAAGGCCGACGGGATGAAGGCCGACTTTTTGCACAACCGCGCCTGCGAAGCCCATTATAATGCCGGGGGCGGCGGCAAGCCCTCGACCATCTATGACGCGATCGGCGCCGCGCAGGTGGCCAAGGCCAGCTTTGCCGGCATGCGCCTGCTCCATCACGTCCGGCGACATGTGCCGGTCTGGCCGTTCGATCCGCTGCCTGCCAGCGGATCGCTGGTCGTCGAAATCTATACCAGCATCGCTGCACGCGCCGCTGGCCGTCCGAAGGGCCGGACCAAGATGCGCGATCTCGCCGCCCTCAATAACGCGCTGACCATGTTCGCAACGCCCCCTTACGCCGGTCCGCTCGCCGCCGACCATCAAGCCGATGCCTTGCTGACCGCGGCCTGGATGCGCGAAAGGGCGGAAAATCCGGCGCTTTGGACACCTTTGCCTCTGACCGACGAAATTGCGCGCACAGAGGGCTGGACGTTCGGCGTGATCTGATAGTAAGGGCGTCCGACCCGTCGGGTGCGCCGGCTTAGCACAGCGGTAGTGCAGCGGTTTTGTAAACCGAAGGTCGGGGGTTCGATCCCCTCAGCCGGCACCAACGGACTCTTGAACAGTGCGCTCATGCGCACTCGATGGCACTCGGCATCCCGGAAACAAAATGGGGGCCGACATCGCTGCCGGCCCCCACTAACGTCGGTTCCTTTCGGCCACATGCCCTCGCGGGTTGCGCCTTCCGGTCCGGCGATGTGATGTGTTGCCACATCTTCGCGCGGGAGAACGAGCCCGAAGGCCTGTTCACCCATGCTGACCTTTCATCCGAAGCCCGACGTTCACTTTCGCGCGTACCCGGCATCATCCTGAAAGGCTTGGATCCGATCGTCCCTGCCATCCTCGCGCATGGCAGCTTCCAACGGACCATCAGGGCAAAAAAATCCTTGATTTCTCTTGGATTTTCCGGCTTTGGATCGCTCCGTTCCGCCTGTCCCGATAAGAGGATGCTGTCACGATCCGCGAGTCGGACAAAGCGGATTCCGACAATTTGAAGACAGGTCGCGCCACAAATCTGTGGATAACTTTGGATAAGTCTGAAAATCGGCGGAAATCCGCGCGCTTCAGGCGGGCACCCAATCGGGCGGCGCGAGCGTGAAGCCGGCAAAGTCGAAGCCTGGCGTGACCGTGCAGCTGACGAGCGCCCATCCACCAACCGGCCGTGCCGCCTGCCAATGATGCGCCGGGACCAGGCGCTGCGGCATCTGTCCCGCGGCGATATCCGGGCCGAGGTGATGATCGACGCCAAGCCCCTGCGGCGGAGCGATGCCCAGGACGATCGGCGCCCCCGCATGCCAGAACCACATCTCGTCAGCATCGACCCTATGCCAGTGTGATCGCTGATGCGCCTCCAACAGGAACAGGATCGCCGTGCCGGCCGCCCTCTGGCCCACAGCCGCCTGTGCGCGCCAGGTTTCGCGATACCAGCCGCCTTCGGGATGCGGGGCCAGGTCGAGCGCCCGGATCAGTCCGGCAGCATCCTGCCCGTCGCCTGCGTTCATCGCTTCACCTCAAATTTAATTTCTGCTGAAACAAAAACTTATGCCGTTGTCAGAGGTTCATGCAACCTAGGTCAATAGGCAGGGGTTCAATCGGCTGACAACGCAATTCGGAGGAGATATTATGCGTAACGCCCTGATGGCCATGGCCGCCCTGTCGCTGGCCATTCCCGTGTCGATGGCCGTTCCCACGGACGGCGCACAGGCCCGCAAACATTATCGCTACAAGGAATGGCGCGGTCGCGACGGGCGCACCTATTGCCGCAAGTCCGACGGCACGACCGGCCTGATCATCGGCGGCGTCGGCGGCGCGCTGGTCGGCCGCGCGATCGACACCCGCGGCGACCGTGCGACCGGCACCATCCTGGGCGCTGCTGGCGGCGCACTGCTCGGCAAGGAAATCGACAGCAAGCGCCGCTGCCGCTGATCCCGTCGTCAAGGACAACGAAAAAGGGCGGCTTCCCATCGGGAAGCCGCCCTTTTTGATGGCCGAGGCCAAATGGCTTAGTTGGTCGCGCCCGAAGCCGCGCCGCGCGCGTCATCGACCTTGAACGACACGGTCTGGCCGCCCGAGACGCCCGAAACCTTGTCACCCTTGACCTGCAGGTTGAAGGCGACGGCGTCGGGGTAACGACGGCCCGAGATCACCTTGCCGGTCTTGGTATCCTTGACGTCATAGACGTAGGTGTAGCCTTCGTGGGTGAAGCGCTGCTTGGCGGCGTCCTGCGCATTGGCGGGGGCAGCGACGGCAACGATGGCGCTCAGGGCGCCGGCGACAACAAACTTGGACAGCATTCGCATGGGTGTGCTCCTTGTGAATGCCCTCAAACACCTCTTGGACATTCTGTTCTGTTGCCACCCATATGTTGCAGCGCAAAAACTCATACAATCGCAAAAAACGGCGTTCCAGTTGCGCGGAACGCAATCGAGGCAGTCTCGTTTTTCTAAGCCTTTGACAAGGCGACGATATGCTCGAACTGATGCGGCGTCAGCGGCGCGACGGAGAGGCGCGATTGCCGCAACATCACCATGTCGGCCAATGCCGGGTCCGCCTTCATCGTCTTCAGCGTCACCGGGCGATCCAGTTTCTTGTGCGGCGCAACATGGACCGCGATCCACTTGCCGGTCTCGTCGGTGCTGTCCGGCGCCGCTTCCTCGACAATCTCCATGATGCCGACCGCCTCGACGCCGATATTACTGTGATAGAAGAAGGCCAGGTCGCCCTTGCGCATCGCCTTCATGTGCAACTGGGCGGCATGGTTGCGCACCCCGTCCCATTCCGCCTTCCCCTTCTTGACCAGGTCGGCATAGGAAAAGACGTCGGGTTCCGATTTCATCAGCCAGTAGTTCATGCCGCATCCTTGCATCAGGCGCCAAGGACGATCAAGGATGGGAACCATCGCGGCTGATCGCTATATCATCCGCAAGCCAAATCGATCTGGAGAATATACGTGTCGCAATCCGTGCTGGACCAGGTGCCCGTCCTGTCCATGGCAGAGATGAGCAAGGGCGATTTCGCCGCCGCCTTCGGCGGCTCCTTCCAACGCTTCGGCTTCGCCATGGTCAAGGACCATGGCATGGACCAGGCGCTGGTCGACAAGGGATGGGCGCTGGCCCGCGAATTCTTCGCCCAGCCGGTCGAAATGAAGCGCGCCTATGATGCCAAGTTCAATGGCGGCCAGCGTGGCTACACCGCCTTTGGCGTGGAAATCGCCAAGGGCGCGAGCGAGAATGACCTCAAGGAATTCTGGCATGTCGGCCGCGACCTTGCGCCCGGCGATCCGCTCGCCGAAACCATGCCGCCCAATGTCTGGCCGACCGAGATGCCGGTGTTTCGCGACGTGTTCGCGCCGCTCTATGCCGAGTTCGACCGGGTCGGCGCCGAACTGCTGTCGGCGATCGCCCTCTATCTGGGCCTGCCCGAACGCTGGTTCGACGGCCCGATCAAGGATGGCAACTCGATCCTGCGCCTGCTCCATTATCCGCCGGTGTCGCCGGAGGCACCGGGCATCCGCGCCGGCGCGCATGAGGATATCAACCTCATCACCCTGTTGCTGGGCGCCGAAGAAGGCGGGCTGGAGTTGAAGGACCGCGACGGCAACTGGCTGCCGGTCGTGCCGCCGCCGGGCGCGCTCGCGATCAATGTCGGCGACATGCTGCAGCGGCTGACCAACCATGTGCTGCCCTCGACCAGCCACCGCGTCGTCAATCCGCCGCCCGAACGGCGCGGCCATTCACGCTATTCCATGCCCTTCTTCCTGCATCTGCGCCCGGACTTCATGATCGACGCGTTGCCGCAGTGCGTGACGCCGGACAATCCGCGCCGCGAGGAACCGATCAGTGCGCATGACTATCTGACCGAACGACTGATCGAGATCGGCCTCATCAAGAAGGCGTAAGAAAAGACCCGCCGCTGCGTCCGGCAGCGGCGGGCCTTTTCTATATGCGTCGCCAGCGGCGCTTATTTCCGGCCGCGGCCCAGGGTGATGCCGATTTCCTCGCCCCGCTCGCTCAGCGCCAGCTTGACGATCTTCACCTCGACATGGCGGACCTTGTCGTCCTGCAGGAAGATGGTCTCGATGATATGGTCGGCCACCCCCTCGATCAAAGTGAAATGCAGCCCCTCGGGCAGCGCGGTCGACGCGGCATGCTTGAGGTCCATGTAGTTTTTCGACTCGCTGAGCGGCGTATCGGGATCATAATGGTCCGCAATCCGCAGCTTGGCCCGGATTGAGATGCGCAGCGGCTGGGGCAGATGCGTCTCTTCCGAATAGATGCCGGTCAATACGTCGACGTGCAGGTTGTTGACCTCCAGCGTCAGATAATCGTCAAAAATGCTGTCCATAGCTCGCCATGTCCGGTCGCGCGAAGGGCGCGGGTCCAGTTTGATCTTTCCTTTTGCGGCATGGACGCTATAGGCCCGCCGCTTCCGGCGCGGTCCATGCGCCATTGATGGCGGATCGGCAAGACATGTCAGCAATTCTTCCCCTCGACAGCCAGCCCGCCGACGCGATCGAGGGCCTGCTGGACGCCGCCTTCGGTCCCGACCGGCACGGCCGCACCGCCTATCTGATCCGCGATGGCATGCCCTGGCTGCCTGCCCTGTCCTTCGCGGTGCTGGACGAGAAGGGCGAGCTGATCGGATCGCTGCAAAGCTGGCCGGTGGCGCTAACCCACGAGGATGGCAGCCAATTGCCACTGATCATGGTCGGCCCGGTCGCGGTTGCGCCGGCGCATCAGAAGGGCGGCCATGGCCGCGCGATGATGGATGCAGTGGTTGCCGCCGCCCGCGCCCAGGCCTGCGAACCGCTGATGATGATCGGCGATCCGGAATATTATGGCCGCTTCTGGGGCTTCACCGCCGACGGCACCGCCGGCTGGGATTGCCCCGGCCCGTTCGAGCCCCGGCGCCTGCTTGCCTTGTCGGTCGATGGCCGCCCGGTCGGCGGAACCGGCATGTTGTCGCCGCGAATCACCGTTACCGCCTGACCCGACCGAAAGACCTTTGCCAAGCGGGCCGGCCGCTCCTATCTGCTTTTCATGCCGATGGAGCCCCTGCCCGACCTCGCCGACCTGTCGCTCGCCGACATTGCCCGCCTTACCGCCGAAAAGCGTCTGCCGCCGGTCGATAAATGGAATCCCGACCATTGCGGCGACAGCGAGATGCGGATCGCGCGCGACGGCACCTGGTTCCATCAGGGATCGCCGATCGGGCGCGAAGCGATGGTGCGGCTCTTTTCCACCATATTGCGGCGTGAGGGCGACGGCTCCTATGTGCTCGTCACCCCGGTCGAGAAGCTGAGCATCGCGGTCGAGGATGCCCCCTTCGTTGCGGTCGAACTCAAGAGCGAGGGCGAAGGCGCCAGCCGGAACCTCGCCTTCCGGCTCAACACCGGCGAACTGGTACCAGCCGGCCCCGACCATGCGCTGACCCTGCGCGAAAAGGGTGATGGCCCCCATCCCTATCTCCATGTCCGTGCCGGGCTCGACGCGCTGATCGTGCGCAGCGTCTATTATGAACTGATGAACCTCGCCCTGAATGAAGAAGGCGAGCGGGTCGGCCTGTGGAGCGAAGGCAGTTTCTTTCCGCTGGACGGCGCGGCATGACGCTGGCCGAGCGGCTGCGCGCCGCCCTGATCGACGGGCATAGCCGCGACATCCAGTTGCTGCCGTCCGAAACCCGCGATCCGCGCATCGTCGGCGACATGGCGCTGGCACCCGCTGCGGTGCTGGTCGCGATCACCGACCGGGCCAATCCCGGCCTTATCCTGACCCAGCGTTCGGAAAAGCTGCGCAAACATGCGGGGCAAGTCGCCTTTCCCGGCGGCCGGGTCGACCCCGACGATGCCGACGAGATTGCTGGCGCCCTGCGCGAAGCCCGCGAAGAAATCGCCCTCCCCTCCGACCGGGTCGACATCATCGGCACGTCGGACCGCTATCATACCTTCACCGGCTTCGACATCGTGCCGGTGCTGGGCGTCATCCCGCCCGACCTGCCGCTGCGCGCCCAACCGGGCGAAGTGGCCGACTGGTTCGAACTGCCGCTTGACTATGCGCTCGATCCGGCCAATCGGGTGCGCCGCAGCCTGATGTTCGAAGGCATCGAGCGGCAATATTATGAAATCGACTGGCAGGGCCGCCGCATCTGGGGCGTGACCGCTGCCATCCTCGCCAATCTTTCCCGCAGGCTCGGCCATGACCCGCATTCTTCCTGACGCCCCGTGGCGCCACCGCTCCGGCCTTTCCGGCCTTCTCGCCGCACTCGACGCCGACCAGGGTCGCGCCCGCTATGTCGGTGGCGCGGTGCGGGACGGGCTGCTCGGCCTGCCGGTCAATGATCTCGACATCGCCACCAGCCTGATGCCGCAGGATGTGGTCGATCGGCTGAAGGCGGCCGGGATCAAGGCAGTGCCGACCGGGATCGAGCATGGCACGATCACCGCCGTGCTGCCCGACGGGCCGGTCGAGATCACCACGCTGCGCCGCGACGTCAGCACCGACGGCCGCCGCGCCACCATCGCCTATACCGACGACTGGCAGCAGGATGCCGCTCGTCGCGACTTCACCTTCAACGCCCTCTATGCCGATCCCCTGACCGGCGCGATCAGCGACTATTTCGGCGGCGTGGCCGATCTCGACGCCCGGCACCTGCGCTTCATCGGCGATGCCAGCGCCCGGATCGCCGAGGATCATCTGCGCATCCTGCGCTATTTCCGCTTCCTGGCCCGCTATGGTGACAACGAAGTTGACGCATCGGCCTATGATGCCTGCGTCGCCGCGGCCAACAGCCTGATGGCCCTGTCGCGCGAGCGAATCGCCGACGAACTGCTCAAATTGCTGGTGGTACGCGATCCCGTGCCGGCGCTGCGCCTGATGGTGGACGGCGGGATCTGGCTACCGGTGCTGCCCGAAATCACGCACGAAGGCATCGACCGGCTGGCTAAGCTGATCGCACGGGAGAATGAGGCGAACATGGCGCCATCGGCGCTGCGCCGGCTGGCCGCGCTGGTGCCGGCCGACGCGGCGCTGGCGGACCAGATCGGCGCACGGCTCAAACTCTCCAACAAGGCGCGCAAGCGGCTGATCACCGCGCTCGAAACCGCCTCCGCACCCGAAGGCCCGCGCGCGCTGGCGCACCGGGTCGGCGTGGAAGGCGCGATCGACCGCATCCTGCTTGATCCCGCAGCGTCCCTGTCGGCACTGGTCCCGCTCGACGGCTGGACGCCGCCCAGCCTGCCGATCGGCGGCGGCGCGCTGATCGCGCGCGGCCTTCAGCCCGGCCCGGACGTCGCCCGTGCCTTGCAGGAAGTGCAAAAATCATGGGTGGCGGAGGATTTCCCCGACGCCGATCGGGTCGGCGAAATCGCCGATCAGATCGTCTCGAAATTCCAGCGCACGCGCCAATAGTCGAAGGCATCGGCTTCGCTCATCGGGCGGGCGAAATAATAGCCCTGCCCCTGCCAGCAGCCCATCTTCTGCAGCATGTCGGCCAGTTCCTGGGTTTCGATACCCTCGGCCGTGACCCGCAGGTTGAGCGATTCCGCCAGTGACAATATGGTGCGGACGATCACGGCTTTATCGTGATCTTCCAGCATGTTGGAGACGAAACTTCGATCGATTTTTAGGATATCGATCGGCAGGCTGTGTAGGCTCGCCAGGTTAGAGAAGCCGGTGCCGAAATCATCCATCGCGATCGGCATCTGCAGATCCTTGAGCGCGAACAGCAATTTGCGCGCCTTGTCCGGATCGGCGATGATCGCGCTTTCGGTCAGTTCGGCGGTCAGGCGATGGCCGCCAATGCCGGAATAGCGCAGCGCTTCCTCGAACATCGATGCGACATCGTCGCGCGCCATCTGGATCGGCGACAGGTTGACGTTGACGCCGACCGGCAGGGCCTGGCCGAATTTCGCGTCCCAGCGGCTCAGCGCCTGCGCCGCTTCATAGGCGGCCCAGCGACCGAGCGGGGTGATGAGACCGCTCTCTTCCGCGACCGGCACGAACTCGACCGGCGAGACATGACCCAATTCCGGGTCGTCCCAACGCGCCAGCGCTTCAAAACCGGTAATTTCGCCGGTCTGGAGATGGATCAGCGGCTGATAAGCCAGGGTCAGCCCGCCATGGGCGAGTGCATCACGCAGCCGGCTCTCGATCGAAAAGCGGCGCTGCGCTTCCTTGAGCACACCATTGCGATAAATCTCGACCTTGCCGGTGCGCTTGGCGATCTTGACCGCCGCCTGCGCCTTGCGGACGACATCGTCCGGATCATCCTCCAGATGCGTCGACAAGGCGCAGCCGATCGCGCAATCGACACGGATCTGCAGGTCAGACAGCCGGATCGGCGAACTCAGCGCCTCTCTGATCCTCTGAACGATCTGAAGAGAGTCAGACAAGCCATTGTTCAAGCGCGCAAAAATGGCAAAGTCATTGCCGCCGATGCGGGCCAGCACATCGCCCTGACGCAGACAGGATTTGAGCCGCTTGGCAACCGTGATCAACAGTTCGTCACCAGCCATCGGACCCAGCGATTCATTCACCCGGCTGAACCGGCTGAGGTCGATCGCGATGATGCCGAACTGGGCATTGTCCGGCCAGCTGCCATTGGCGAGCCGATCATCGATTTCCTCGCCGAAGCCGGTGCGGTTGGGCAGCGCGGTCAGGCCGTCGGAAAGCAGCTCGCGCCGCAAATTCTTCTCCATCGTCCGCTCGCTGGTGCGATCGATCGCGGTGAAGAGAAATTGTTCGGTGCGCGCGCCGGTGGCCCGCAGCCGTCCGAGCGTGCAGAGAAAATATTCAGGGCCAAGCTTGCCGTCGCGGCGAATTTCGAAACTTTCCGAATCGCGATCCGACTGGGCAAAACCGGTGACGCGCGCGCGCCATTCGGCCGATGCCTGGGCCGTTGCGGCCGTCCGTTCGCGATGTTCCCGGAACGCCTTCAAGAAAGGCTCATTCGCCTCAACAATGTTTATGACATTGTTTTCACATGATAAAATTGCAGCAGCCTGCGACAGGGCGGTGAGCCATTCGCTCGCTCCGATCATGTGCGGCAGATGCGTGTCATCATCCCCGGGCAAGGGGAGGCCACTGGTCTGTTCAGGGGGCCAGCTACGCACCGACATGGCTTTCATGCCTCTGCCTTATCCGCCAAGGGTAAATATTCGGGAAACGAACATCTGCCGATGGTGCTGAATTTGCGTCAGAACTTGTTGTCGCGCGGGAAGCCTGTCGGTGGCATGCGACCGGCAGCGCCGCGGGCGACCCGCCATGGCGTCATGTCCGCCTCGGTCCGGGTCCGGCCGGTCTCGCCGCCCATCGCCCAGCTGATCCCGTCGCTCAGGCGGAAGGCGATCGCATCGGACAGGCCGCCGTCGCGATAGCGCTGCATCTGCACCCCCTGCCCGCGCGCCATCTTGGGCATTTCGATGATCGAATAGACCAGCAGCTTCCGGTTCTCGCCGATGACGGCGATGCTGTCCGCCTCCGGATCGACCGCATGCACCACGGCAAGCTTCGCGCCCGTGCGGACATTGACCACCTGCTTGCCCTTGCGCGTCTCCGCCAGGATATCCGCCACATCAGCGAGGAAGCCGCGCCCGTCAGACGAAGCCAGCAGCAATTGCCCACCCGTCCTGGCCGGCATCAGCGCGACGATGCCGCCCTGATCGTCCATATCTACCATCATCCGCACCGGATCGCCAAAGCCGCGCCCACCCGGCAGCTTGTCCGCCCCCAGCGTGTAGATGCGCCCGCTCGACGTTGCCATCAGCAGCTTGTCCGTGGTATAGGCGTGGAAGGCGAATTGCGGGCCATCGCCTTCCTTGAACTTCAGCGTATCGGCCGCAGCCAGGTCGCGATGCCCGCTCATCGCGCGGATCCAGCCGCGCTCCGACAGGATCACCGTCACCGGCTCGCGCTCGATCATCGCCTCCAGCGGGATCTCGCGCGCCGGGCCGGCTTCCTCGACCAGCGTGCGGCGCCGGCCGATCACCGTATCGGGGCCATAGCGCTTGCGCAGGTCGGCAATGTCGCGCTTCAGCCGCGTGCGCTGCCGGACCGGGCTCTCGACCAGCTTTTCCAGCTCCGCCTGTTCCTTGACCAGCTCGGCGTGTTCGCGGCGCAACTCCATTTCCTCCAGCTTGCGCAAGCTACGCAGCCGCATGTTGAGGATCGCTTCGGCCTGACGGTCGGTCAGGCTGAATTCGGCCATCATCACATCCTTGGGCTCATCCTCGGTACGGATGATCTCGATCACCCGGTCGAGGTTGAGATAGGCGATGATATAGCCGTCGAGCAGTTCCAGCCGCGCGGCGATCTTCTCCAGCCGGTGCTGCGCCCGGCGGACCAACACCTCGATCTGGTGCTTGAGCCATTCGACCAGCACCGCGCGCAGCCCCAGCACGCGCGGCGTATGGCTGGCGTCGAGCACGTTGAGGTTGAGCGGAAAACGATTTTCCAGGTCGGTCAACCGGAACAGGCTGTCCTTAAGCACATCGACCGGGACGTTGCGGCTTTTGGGGACGATGACGATGCGGATCGCCTCGTCGCTCTCGTCGCGCACATCCTCCAGGATCGGCAGCTTCTTGTCGTTGATCAGCGCCGCAATCTGCTCGATCAGCTTGGACTTCTGCACCTGATAGGGGATTTCGGAAATCACCAGCTGCCAGGTACCACCGGCCAGCTTCTCGATCCCTTCCGCTTCCCAGCTGCCGTCCTCGTTGCGACCGGTGGAGAAGCGCGCACGGGTGCGAAAGGAGCCGCGCCCGGTGCGATAGGCTTCGGAAATGATTGCCTGATTATCGACCAGCACGCCGCCGGTCGGGAAGTCCGGCCCCTTGACGATCTCCATCAGCGCAGCGTCGTCCGCCTCCGGGCTGTCGATCAGCAAGGTGGCGGCATCCAGCAGTTCGCCGACATTGTGCGGCGGGATGCTGGTCGCCATGCCGACGGCGATGCCGCTGGCGCCATTGGCCAGCAAATTGGGGAAGAGGCCGGGAAAAACCTCCGGCTCCTCATCCTCGCCATTATAGGTCGGACGGAAATCGACCGTGCCCTCGTCCAGGCCCGCCATCAGGTCCGCGGCCGCCTGGGTCAGCCGCGCCTCTGTATAGCGCATGGCCGCCGCATTATCGCCGTCGATATTGCCGAAATTGCCCTGGCCATCGACCAGCGGCGTGCGCAGCGAGAAATCCTGCGCCAGGCGCACCATCGCGTCATAGACCGATGCATCGCCATGCGGGTGATATTTACCGATGACGTCGCCGACGACGCGCGCGCATTTCTTGTAGCTGGTGGTGTTGCGCGCCGGATTGGCGACCAGCACGTCCGGGTTCGCGCCGCCCGGCTCCATCCGCAACAGCCGCATCGCCCAGAGCAGGCGCCGATGCACCGGCTTCAGCCCATCGCGCAGGTCCGGCAGCGAACGCGCGGTGATGGTGGAGAGCGCATAGACCAGATAGCGCTGCGAGAGCGCCGCGTCGAAAGGATGGTCCTTGATAGCGTCGAACGGGTCGCGAAAATCGGTCATCGGGAGTGGCTTAGCAGGACGGAACGTGAACGGAAACGAGAATTATGCACCCCGAAGACTGGGCGCCACGATCAAAAATTTCGATATTTGTCGAGCGGGAGGCCATGCTTCTCGACATAGGCGTTCCAACTTTCCATCGCGCCCCTATTGGCTTCCATCCAGCGATGGCGGACTTCCTCCACGAAACCGGGCTCGGACCGTAGACTGAGATCCATCCCCAGTTCTTCGGCAGCAGCAATCAGGTTTCGCTCTGGCGCGGCTTCGACCCGCGCCCGGCTTGCCGCGAACTCATCGTCATCCATTGGCCGATCACCTTTTGCAGGACGATATCATGCCATGGATTAACGCGGCAAGAAACGCGCGTCCGGATCGGCGGCGATGGCGGCAGCAAACTCGGCGCTGATCCAGTCGCGAAAAGCCTTGATCTTGGGCGTGTTGCGGGCGTGGGGCGGATAGACCAGCCAGTAGCTGGCGATTTCACGGACATAGGAGGGTACCGCCTCCACCAGTTGCCCCGCTTCCACCTCCGCCCTCCAGAGGAAATGGTTGAGGATGGCCACCCCCTGCCCGGCGATCGCGGCGCGCCCCTCCATCACCTGGCTGTCGAGCGCGATACCGGGCGGGCCATCGGCCGGGTCGGCCTCCACGCCCATCGCCGCGAACCATTCATGCCACCACATGTCGTCGGGCGACAGGCGCGGCAAAGCGTGGAGCGCGCGTGCGTCGGCAATCGGCCCGTGCCGGTCACGCCAGGCCGGGCTGCACATCGGCACCAACCGGTTATGGGTCAGCAGCTTCGCCTCCAGCCCCGGCCATTCCCCCTTGCCGCCGCGCACCGCCAGATCGATGCCGTCGCGCGCCAGGTCGACCACCGCATCATCGGCCATGATCCGCACGGCGAGGTTCGGGTGGCGCATCTGGAAGGCGCCGATCCGTGGCGCCAGCCAGAGATGCGCAAAACTGTTGGTGCAGCTTATGCTCAGCACCGCCGAATGATCCTGGGTCAGCGCGGCAAAGCCCTGCCGCATCTGGTCGAAGGCGCGGGTCAGGATCGGTGCGATCTCGCGCCCCTTTTCGGTCAGCGCCACCTTGCGCCCGGTCCGCTGGAACAGGCTGATGCCCAGCCGCTCCTCCAGCAATTTCACCTGATAGCTGACCGCCGCCTGGGTCATCCCCAGCTCCTGCGCGGCGGCCGTGAAATTCTCCAGCCGCGCAGCGGCCTCAAACACGCGAATGGCGGACAGGGGCGGCAGCGGCGACATGCGCCATTAGATAAGCCAGGCTTATCTATTCTGTCCATGCTTTTGTTGGCGCCAAGGGTGCCGTTCGGGCAGAGACAGTGGTGCCGGCGGCCCTCCGCGCCCGGCGATGATCATGGACGGAAGGAACAGTGATGCGCGATCAATATGACGCCCGGCTGTGGAACGACAGCCATGAAGAAATCAGCAAGAGTGCCGACCATTTCCTGCATCGCGTGATGCAGGCATTTCGGGTGCTTCACCGCATCGAATGGAGCGCGCCCTGGGCCGATGAACGCCAATGCAAGCGCCCCTGCCAATCGTGAAAATCCCGGCAAGGGGCAAAACAGGGGTTGCGGTTTCCGGTACAGGCGCCACCTTTAGGCCGTGCCCGAAACCGCTCTTCCCCCTCTGCCCGATCTTCCCGCTCCCCCGCCCGCGCTGCTGACCGGAGCCGCCCTGTTCCTCGATTTCGACGGGACATTGGCGCCGATCGCGGACACGCCCGACGGGGTGCATGTCGATGATGATCTGCTTGCCCTGCTGGCGGCGCTACGACGCAAGCTGGACGGACGCCTCGCCATCGTCAGCGGCCGGTCGATCGCCACGCTGCGCGATTTCGGCTTTCAGAATTTCCTGCTTGCCGGCACCCACGGCCTGGAATTTGCCGCGCCCGGCGAAGTGCCGGATGCGCCGCCCCGCCTGCCCGCCATCGATGCGGTCGAACGGGCCTTCCATATCTTTGCCGACACCCGTCCCGGCGTGCTGGTCGAACGCAAGTCGATCAGCGTCGGCCTCCATTTCCGTGGCGCGCCCGATTGTGGCGAGGCCGCCGGCCTGCTTGCCCATCAGCTTGCAGAGCAGCATGGCTTGGCCGTGCAGGCGGGCAAGATGCTGTTCGAACTACGCCCCGGCGGCGCCGACAAGGGCAGCGCGCTCACCCGCCTGATGCAGCAGGCGCCGATGGCCGGCGGCACGCCGATCTTCATCGGCGACGATGTCACGGACGAGGAAGGTTTCGCCGCCGCCGCGCAATTGGGCGGCCATGGCATATTGGTCGGGCCCGCGCGGCACACGCACGCGGCCTTCGGCTTGGAACAGGTTGCCGCCGTCAGGCATTATCTGGCGCAGGGGGTCGCCGCGATCATCTGACCGGCGGCCACCATTCGCATGAACGAAGGGGGCCGAACATCATCGATACCAGCGACCATATCCTGGCCGGAAACGAGCGTGACCTCGACCTCTGGCCGATCGGAAACTGCCAGGCATCCGCCCTGATCGACCGCGCCGGGCGCATGGTCTGGGCCTGCGTGCCGCGGGTCGACGGCGACCCCGTCTTTTCCGCCCTGCTCGACAACAAGCATTGGGACAGCAAGGAAGCCCGTGGCTTCTGGGCGATTGAGCTGGAAAATTGCGTCGCGGTCGAACAGCATTACATCCGCAACACGCCGATCCTGGTCACCCGCCAGAGCGACGGCCAAGGCAATGCGATCGAGATTTTCGATTTCTGCCCGCGCCACAAGCATAAGGGCCGCATGTATCGCCCGGTCGCCTTCGCGCGCATCGTGCGCCCCGCTGCCGGCAGCCCGCGCATCCGCGTCCGCCTGCGCCCCACGACAAGCTGGGGCAAGGAAAATGTCCCGGTCACCTACGGCTCCAACCATATCCGCATGGTCCTGTCCTACATGGCGATGCGGATATCGACCAATGCACCCATTGGCCTGATCGCGCAGGAAAGCTGGTTCCGCCTCGAATCGGACATGCATTTCTTCATGGGGCCAGACGAGGGATTTTCCGACGCGCTGCGCCCGGCGATCGAGCGGATGCTGGACGACACCATCCTGGAATGGCAGCTCTGGGTGCGCGGCCTTGCCATCCCGCCCGAATGGCAGGAGGCGGTGATCCGTTCCGCCATCACCCTCAAGCTCTGCCAGCATGAGGAAACCGGCGCGATCGTCGCCGCGCTCACCACCTCCATCCCCGAACATGCCGACAGCGGTCGCAACTGGGACTATCGCTACTGCTGGGTGCGCGACGCCTATTATACGGTCGAGGCGCTCAACCGGCTCGGCGCCCTCGACGTGCTGGAAACCTATCTCGTCTATCTGCGCAACATCGTCGACGGCGCCAAGGGCGGCCATATCCAGCCGCTCTACGACGTGCGCGGCAATGCGACGCTGCATGAATGGGAGGCCGCGCACCTGCCTGGCTATCGCGGCATGGGGCCGGTGCGGGTCGGCAATGCCGCCTATGAACAGATCCAGCACGACGCCTATGGTCAGATCGTCCTGTCCTCGGTTCAGGGCTTCATCGACCGGCGCCTGTTGCGCATGGCCGGCCATGCCGATTTCGAGGCGCTGGAGGCGGTAGGCGAACGCGCCTGGCAGGTCTATGACCAGCCCGACGCGGGCCTGTGGGAATTGCGCACCCGCGCCCATGTCCACAGCTACAGCGCGGTGATGTGCTGGGCTGCCTGCGATCGGCTGGCCCATGCCGCCACCGCGCTCGACCTGCCGCTGCGCGCCGCCCATTGGGAAAATCGCGCCGAAACCATGCGCGCCCGCATCATCGAATCCGCCTGGCGCGCCGACAGCAAGGCGATCTCCGCCAATTTCGAGGATGACGCGCGCGACGCGTCGCTGCTGCAACTGCTCGACCTGCGCTTCCTGACTGCCGACGATCCGATGTTCACCGGCACGCTCGAAGCACTGGAAAAGGATCTGCGCCGCGGCAACGACATGCTGCGCTACAGCGCACCGGACGATTTCGGCGAGCCGGTCACTGCCTTCAATGTCTGCACCTTCTGGCTGATCGAGGCGCTGCATCGCACCGGCCGGACCGAGGAGGCACGCGAACTGTTCGAGGAGATGCTGTCCCGCCGCACTGCGGCCGGGCTGCTGTCCGAAGATATCGATCCCCATAATGGGGAACTCTGGGGAAATTACCCGCAAACCTATTCGTTGGTCGGCATCATCAACTGCGCCGTCTTGCTGAGCAAACCGTGGAGCGTGATGCGATGAGCCGTCTGATAGTCATTTCCAACCGGGTCAGTCGCCCCAATGGCGCCGCCAATCAGGGCGGGCTTGCCGTGGCGCTGGCGCAGGCGCTGCGTGAAAGCCGGGGCATCTGGGTCGGCTGGTCGGGTGGCACAACCGACAATTTCACAGGCCATATCGGCTTTGCCGACGATGACGGGGTGAAGACCGCGACGATCGACCTGGAAGAGCAGGATGTCGACGAATATTATAATGGCTATGCCAACAAGACGTTGTGGCCGCTCTTCCATTACCGCATCGACCTGGCCGAATATGCCCGCGATTTCGAGGGCGGATACAATCGCGTCAACCAGCGCTTCGCCGACACCGCCAGCCCGCTGATCGAACCGGAAGACATTATCTGGGTGCAGGATTATCACATGATCCCACTCGGCCAGATGCTGCGAGATCGGGGCCATCAGAACCGGATGGGCTTCTTCCTGCACATTCCCTGGCCGCCGACCCGCCTGCTGGTCTCGCTGCCCCATCATACCAAGCTGGTCAGCACCCTCTTCGCCTATGACGTGATCGGCTTCCATACCGAGGAATGGCTGGAATCCTTCCGCCATTATGTCGAGCGCGAGATGGGCGGCACTGTCGATGGCGATTTCGTCACCGTCGGCGGTCGCACCATCCAGGCCGTCGCCTGCCCGATCGGCATCAATGCCGAGGAGTTCAAGCAGGCCGCCGCCAGCGACGCGGCGGTGGAGATGCACCGCCAGGTCCGCGCCTCGCTGCAGGATCGCTCGCTGATCGTCGGCGTCGACCGGCTCGACTATAGCAAGGGTCTGGAAGAGCGGTTCAACGGCTATGCCCGCTTCCTGAAGGATCATGCCGAACATCATCGCCGCGTCGTGCTGGCGCAGATCGCCCCGCCCTCGCGCGGCGAGGTGGAAAGCTATCAGCAGATCCGCGCCACGCTGGACTCGCTCGCCGGGCGGATCAACGGCGAATATAGCGATGTCGACTGGACCCCGATCCGCTATGTCAACCAGGGCTATCCGCGCGACAAGCTCGCCGGCATCTATCGCTCCGCCCGGATCGGGCTGGTGACGCCGCTGCGCGACGGCATGAACCTGGTCGCCAAGGAATATGTCGCGGCCCAGAACCCGGACGATCCCGGCGTCCTGATCCTGTCCCGCTTCGCCGGCGCGGCGATGCAGCTCAAGGACGCGCTGCTCATCAACCCCTATAGCCCCGAAGAGATGTCCGACGCGATCGACCGGGCGCTGGCCATGCCGCTCGACGAGCGCAAGCGGCGCTGGCGGGCGATGATGGACAGCGTCGAGCAGCAGGATATCAGTTGGTGGCGCAGCGCCTTCACCGATCGGCTGGCCGCCACCCGCCAGGAGGAGCCGGAGGCCGAGCCGGAACCGGCGACCGAATGATTGAGATCAGGCACCGGTCCCGCTAGGCCGGTGCCATGCATAGCGAAGATGATGACGAACCGCGCGGCCTGTGGGCCGCCATCAGCGCCAAATCCGGCGTGATCATTGGCAGCATCGGCCTGATCGCCTGGCTGGCGCTGATCTGGTTCATGTTCGGCGACGTACTGTAGCGCGCGCCCTGCGGATTTCCCCTTGCGCCTCGTTGAACCAGCGGCAGACATGATGCCGCTCCGGCTTCGGGAGCGCCAAACGGGGGATGTCCATGCTCGATCGCCGTTCCTTCCTGGGCAGTGCCGCTGCCGCCTCGCTCGCCGCGCCGATCGGGGCGGAAGCGCTGACCAGCGTGCCGCTGCCGGCCGCCGATCTCCATGCGAAAAATGAAGATGCCTATTGGGCGGCGCTGCGCAAACAGTTCCTGATCCCGGTCGATGTCGTGAACCTCAATGTCGGCACGGTCGGTTCCTCGCCGCGCCCGGTATTGAAGGCGATCTTCGACGGGTTCGAGACGACCGAGCAGATGACGCAGCAAGGGTCGGAGGATTATCCGATCTGGGGCTATGGCGCCTGGGACCAGTATCGCAAGCCCTTTGCCGACTTCATGGGCGCCAAGGTCGAGCAGATGGCGATCCTGCGCAACTGTACCGAGGCGAACAGCTACATCGCCAATGGCTTCGACATGAAGCCGGGCGACGAGGTGCTAATCAGCGACGAGGAACATGGATCGGGCGAAATGCCCTGGATGCTGCGGTCGCGCCGCTATGGCGTGGTGGTCAAGAAATTCGCCATGCCCAAGCCGCCGAAGAACGCTGCCGAAATCCTCGACCGCATCAACGATGCAATCACGCCGAAAACGCGGATCATCTTCGTCAGCCATATCAGCACCTCGACCGGCGTGGTGCTGCCGGCCAAGGAAATCGCCGCGCTCGCCCGGTCGAAGGGGATCATCTCCGCCTTCGACGGCGCCCATGCACCGGGCATGATGAAGGTCGACCTCAACGATATCGGCTGCGACCTCTATACCGGGTCGATGCACAAATGGCTGTTCGCAACGAAGGGCACCGGCTTCCTCTATCTGCGCGACAGGAGCGTGATGGACCGGGTCTGGAACACGATCGCGACCGGCGGCTATGACGACCCGACCCGCATGGCGGACCGTTATATGCAGATCGGCTCCTCCTGCATCCCGACCTTGATGGGCCTCAACGCCGCGATCGGCTTCGCCGACAGCATCGGCATGGATCGGATCGAGGCGCGCAACCGCATGCTCGCCGACCATATCCATGCCGAGATGATGAAGCGCGGCGCGGAGGACTGGACCTCGCCCGATCCGGCGCTGCGCTGCGCGATCGCGACCGTCAACGTGCCGCCGGTGCAGCGGATGGAATTGCAGGACTGGCTCTGGAAAAATCACAAGGTGCGCATTCGCGGCGGCAACCCCAGCAAGCTGCGCCTCGCCACCCCCTATTTCCTGAGCAAGGCGGACATCGACCGCTTCCTTGGCCTGTTCGACGAATATCGGAAGATGAAGGGGGCATAGCCGCCACAATTGCACCCCCGCCTATATTGCTCTATGGGCCACCCCAAGCAGCCCCGGCACCCGCTGATCCTTTCCGATTCGCGTTTGCCGGGGCAAAATCTTTTGTAAGAAAAAGACAGGAACGCGCATGGCCCGTCGCCGCCAGATCTACGAAGGCAAGGCAAAGATCCTTTACGAAGGCCCCGAGCCCGGCACGATCATCCAATATTTCAAGGATGATGCGACCGCCTTCAATGCCCAGAAGAAGGGCACGATTTCGGGCAAGGGCGTGCTCAACAACCGGATTTCCGAGCATATCTTCACCCTGCTCGGCCAGATCGGCGTGCCGACCCACTTCATCCGCCGCCTCAACATGCGCGAACAGCTCGTCCGCCAGGTCGAGATCGTGCCGATCGAGGTCGTGGTGCGCAACGTCGCCGCCGGTTCGCTGTCGAAGAAGCTCGGCATCGAGGAAGGCACCCAGTTGCCGCGCACGCTGATCGAATATTGCTACAAGGATGATGCGCTGGGCGACCCGCTGATCTCCGAAGAGCATATCGCCTGCTTCGGCTGGGCCACGCAGGAAGAGATGCACGACATCGCCGACATGGCGATCCGCATCAACGACTTCATGTGCGGCCTGTTCGCCGGCATCGGCATCCGCCTGATCGACTTCAAGCTGGAATTCGGCCGCCTCTATGACGGCGATTACAGCCGCATCATCCTGGCCGACGAGATCAGCCCCGATGGCTGCCGCCTGTGGGACATGGCGACCAACGAGAAGCTGGACAAGGATCGCTTCCGTCGCGACCTCGGCGGCGAAGTCGAAGCCTATCAGGAAGTGGCCCGCCGCCTGGGCCTGCTGCCCGAAGGGCTGGACACCACCGTCCTCGACCTCGACACGCATCGCAAGAAGCGCGAGAAGGACTAAGATAGAAAGGCCGGCCACAGCGCCGGCCTTTTTGTTATGCGCCTTTGGCGCGCCTGCACCGGCCCACACCCCCACCCGACCTCCCATTCAGGATACACTCTGTGGGCGGTCGGGTGGGGGTGTGGGCCGGTGCCGCTACCGAAATGCGCTCTTTCGTGCATTTCGAGACAGCCTCTCAACCGATCAGCGCATCCGCCATCAGCTTGAGCCCCAGCAGCACCATCAGCACATAGATGAGCGTGTAGAAGCGCGCAGCGTCCACCCGCCGCACCAGCCACACCCCGGCGAAGGTCGAGACAACCGCCACCGGCACCAGCAGCGCCGTCGCCATCAGATTGGCATGGGTGAACTGGCCCAGCGCGGCATAGGCCGGCACCTTCATCCAGTTCATGACAGCGAAGGCGACAGCCGTGGTGCCGACCAGCATGTCGCGCGGCAGCTTTTTGGGCAGCACCCACATCTGGAAGGGCGGTGATCCGGCATGGGCGATCTGGCTGGTAAAGCCGCTCGCGACGCCGAACAGCGTGCCGACCCAGCCCGACGAGGTCGAGGGCAGGACGATCGCCCCGCCCCGCTCGACCCAGAGCCGCTGCAACCCGAACAAGGTGGAAATGGCGCCTAGCGCGCCCAGCACCGCGGTTTCGGAGACTTGCGCCGCAAACCAGTAGCCCAGCCCGACGCCGATCGCCATGCCGGGCAGCATCACCGCCAGGATATGCCCGTCCCAGCTGCGGCGGAAGGCCCAGACGCTGACCGCATCCTGCAGGATCAGGATCGGCAACAGGATCGCAGCACCGCGCACCGGATCGACGCCCAGCGCCATGATCGGCATGGCCAGCGCCCCGACACCGGCAAAGCCGCCCTTGGCGAGCCCCGATATGATGACGGCGATGATGGCGCAGGCGAAATAGAGAAGGTCGGGACTCATGCCCCAGCCTTATAAGCAGTTGCCGGCAAAGAGAATAAGCGGGACGACCTGGGCCGCCCCGCCCGTGACATTCAGTTCCGCTCGTGCCCCAGATTGGGCAGGAAGGCGGTGAGCAGGCCGATCGCCGGCAGGAAGGCGCAGACGCGGAACACCATTTCGATGCTGCTATGGTCGGCCAGCCAGCCCAGCCCGGCCGCGCCCAGCCCGCCCATGCCGAAGGAGAAGCCGAAGAACAGGCCGGAGATCATGCCGACCTTGCCCGGCACCAGTTCCTGCGCAAACACGACGATCGCGGGAAAGGCCGAGGCGAGGATCAGGCCAATGATGACGGTCAGCGGCCCGCTCCAGAACAGCCCGGCATAGGGCAGCGCCAGGGTGAAGGGCAGCGCCCCCAGGATCGAGAACCAGATCACATATTTACGCCCGAACCGGTCGCCCAGCGGCCCGCCCGCGACCGTGCCGACCGCCACCGCGGCCAGGAAGGCGAACAGATGGAGCTGCGCATTCTGCACCGACAGGTTGAACCGCTGGATCAGGTAGAAGGTATAATAGCTCGTCAGGCTGGCGAGATAGACATATTTGGAGAAGATCAGCGCCAGCAGGATGGCGATGCCCCGCGCCGCCTGCCCACGCGGCAGTTCGATATGCAGCGCGCCGGCGCCGCCGACCTGCAACCGGCTGAGGCCATGATGGCGATACCAGTTGGCGACATTCCACAGCACCGCGCCCGACAGCAGCGCCAGCAGCGCAAAGAAGGCCAGGCTCGACTGGCCCCAGCGCACCACGACCAGCGCCGCCGCCAGCGGCCCCAGCGCCTGCCCCGCATTGCCACCGACCTGGAACAGCGACTGGGCCAAACCATGGCGACCGCCCGCCGCCATCCGCGCCACCCGCGAGGATTCGGGATGGAAGACCGAGGAACCGACGCCCAGCAGCGCCGCGCCGACCAGCACCAGCCCATAGCTGTGCGCGATCGACAGCACGGTCAGGCCCGCCAGCGAGAAGAGCGTGCCGCCCGGCAGCGCCATCGGCGTCGGTCGCTTGTCGGCATAGAGGCCGATCATCGGCTGCAGGATCGACGCGGTGATTTGATAGACCAGGGTCACCATGCCGATCTGGCCGAAGCTCAAATGTAGCTCGCTCTTGAGGCCCGGATAGATGGCGGGAAGCAGCGACTGCATCATGTCGTTGAGCAGATGGCAGAAGCTGATCGCCACGATCACGCCGAACGCCGTGCCGCCCGCTGCCAATTGTGCGCCTGTCTTGTCTATCCTTATCTCTTTCATTGTCCGTTCCTTTCTGAGGCCGGACCGATTAGCGCTTCCCTTCCCGTCCCGCTTCCGCATATGGGTCAATCTCTTTTGCAATCGGGACAATGATGGACCAGCGGCACCCCGACGATCATGAGCATGTGCCCCGGCCCGTGGTCGGCATCGGCAATGATTATCCGCCCTCCTTCGAACTGGCCGAGCATCAGCATCGGCGCGGGCAATTGCTCTATGCGGCGTCCGGCGTGGTCGCGGTGAGCACGCCGCAGGGCGCCTGGGTCGCCCCACCCGAGCGGGCCGTCTGGATTCCGGGCGGCACGCCCCATGCGGTGCGAATGGTCGGCGCGGTGCAGACGCGCAGCGTGCTGGTCGATCAGGCCGTCTATCCCGGCCTGGCCCGGTCCTGCCGGGTGCTCGGCGTGTCGCCGCTGCTGCGCCAGTTGCTGGTGGAGGCCGCCCATGTTCCGGTCGAATATGCGGAAGCGGCGCGCGATGGCCTGGTCATGCGGTTGCTGGTGGCGGAGATCGAGCGGGCGCCGCTGATCCCGCTCGCCGTGCCCTTCCCGCGCCATGCCGCGCTTGCGGCCCGCTGCCACGCCTTTGTCGAACAGCCACAGTCCCATGTGACGATCGACCAATGGGCCGACGCGCTGGCGATGAACCGGCGTCGCTTCACCCGGCTTTTCCGCCAGGAAACGGGGATGAGCTTCGCGCAATGGCGGCAACAGGCCTGCCTGTCGGCCGCCCTGCCCCGGCTGGCGGCGGGCGAAGCGATCACGACGATCGCGCTGGACCTGGGCTATGACGGGCCGGCCAATTTCTCGACCATGTTCAAGCGGGCGCTGGGCGTCTCGCCCAGCCGCTATCGCCCCTAAAGGATCAGGCGGACTTGGCGCGATAGCCGACCAGCAAGCCGAAGCAGAAGGTCGCGAACAGCGCCAGCTGAACCCGCCCATGCGGGTCGTCATAGCCCACAATCTGCTGCCCCCAGGCAAAAAGCCCCACAAACATTGCCAGTGCCAGACCGGACATGCCCCATATCCCTGTAAAAAACTCGGCGATCAGATTATCCTCAGCTTCCTAAGAAAGTCATAATCTCTTGCCTGCGCGCCGCGCCGCGCCTAGGGGGAGCGGCAAAGTTCATCCCCCCGCATCGGCGGGCGGCATGCCAAGGAGTTTGCACCTCATGAAAGCCCGCATCTTCGTCACTCTCAAGGGCGGCGTCCTCGATCCGCAGGGCCGTGCGATCCATCACGCGCTCGAAGGCCTGGGCTTTGGCGGCGTCAACGACGTGCGCGCCGGCAAGCTCATTGAGCTGGACCTGGCCGATGGCACCAGCGACGAGGACATCGACGCCATGTGCCGCAAGCTGCTGGCCAACACGGTCATCGAAAATTACCGCATCGAAAAGGTGGCCTGAGCCATGAAGAGCGCCGTCATCGTCTTTCCGGGCAGCAATTGCGACCGCGACCTGGCGGTGGCGTTCGAGGCTGCGACCGGTTCCAAGCCCACCATGGTGTGGCATCGCGATACCGAACTGCCCGACGACATCGACCTGATCGGCGTGCCCGGCGGCTTTTCCTATGGCGACTATCTGCGCTCCGGCGCGATGGCCGCCCGCTCGCCGGTGATGCAGGCTGTCGCCCGCGCCGCTGACCGTGGCGCCTTCGTCCTGGGCATCTGCAACGGCTTCCAGGTGCTGACCGAAAGCGGCCTGCTGCCCGGCGCGCTGCTGCGCAACGCCGGCGGTCATTTCGTCTGCCGCGACGTCGCCCTGACCGTCGAGAACGCCCAGAGCGCCTTCACCAGCCGCTATGCCGCTGGCGAAGCGATCAGCTTCCCGGTCGCCCATCATGACGGCAATTATTTCGCCGACGACGCCACCCTCGATCGGCTGGAAGGCGAAGGCCGCGTCGCGCTCCGCTACGCCCAGAACATCAACGGTTCGGCCCGCAACATCGCCGGCGTCCTCAACGAAGCCGGCAATGTACTGGGCATGATGCCCCACCCCGAGCGCGTGATCGAACCGGCCCATGGCAACACCGACGGCCAGCGCCTGTTCGCCGGCCTGGTGGAAGGGCTACTCGCCCGCGCCTGATCCTCCGGATCGAGATCACAAAAAAGCCCGCCACGCATCAGCGCGGCGGGCTTTTTTTAACTTCCGGCTGCGGCGATGCCGGCATCGGTCCTGACTTGCATCATTCCCCCTTTGTTCTACACGAGATGGACAATGACCAAGGGGGATCGATGATCAGCAAATCGCACGTGCAGCTGATAGCCTTGCTGCTATTGCCGACGGCCGCTCAAGCTGCCGAACCCGGCACGATCGCGGTTCCCGAAGCGGTCCTTGCGCTAAGTGGCTGCTGGGAAGGCGAAGGCAGCGTGATGGGCAAGCCGGTCAGCGTGTCCATCCGCAGTCAGCCCATCACGCTCAACGCCATGCTCGCACTCGATGTGGAAAGCAGCGCCCTGGCCGATCCGAAGGATCGCTACGCCGCGCATCTGATCTTCGGCGGCACCGAAAAATCCCATCCGATCATCGGTTTCTGGGCCGACAGTTTCGGCGGCGCCTTCACGGCCCTTGGCGAAGGCGAAAGCCAGCCCGATGGCTTCGACATCGACTATGCCTATCCCGACGCGACCTTCGTCAACCGTTGGCGCATCAAAGGCGCGCAACTGACATGGAGCATCGTCGCGCGGGACGAGGCAAATGCCGAAAAGCCCTTCGCCAGCTACAGCCTCCACAAGGTTGCGTGCGCGCCCGCCAAGGTGCGCTAAACGATCAGGTTCTAGCCGCCCCGGTGATAGTCATAATCATAGGCCCGGCCATGCGCCTTGGTCAGCACCGCGCCGACGATCGAGCCGCCAGCCCGGCGCAGTCGGTCCACCGCCACCCGCAGGCCGCCATGATGGTTGCGGCCCCATTCGACCACCAGCAGCGTGACCTGCACCTTGGCGGCGAGCAGTTGCGCGTCGGACATGCCCAGGATCGGCGGCGCGTCGATCAGCACCGTGTCATAGCGGTCGCGCACCGCGCCCAGTAGTGCGTCGAGCGCCGGGGTGGAAAGCAATTCCGCCGGATTGGGCGGCACCGCGCCACAGGGTAGCAGCGACACGCCCGCGACACCGCTGTCGAGGATCAGATCCTCGGCCTTGCCCTGGCCCGTCAGCACCTCGCTGATGCCGCGCGTCGCGGTCACCCGGAACAGGCTGTGCTGCACCGGCCGGCGCATGTCGGCGTCGATCACCAGCACCTTCTTGTCCAGCCGCGCCAGCGCGCGGGCCAGCGCGTTGACGGTCAGCGACTTGCCTTCTTCCTCCTGCGCGCTGGTGACGAGGATGGAGCGCGGCAGGCCGGCAACCGATGCCAGTTGCAGCGACGCCGCGATCGGCGCGAAGATGTCCGGTGCGCTCGGCTGGTCGCCGGTGGTCGGCACTGCGCCCAGCAGCGGCAGGTCGACCCGCTCCGCCAGCGTATCGGCCGACGTCACCGCATCGTCGAACATGTGCCGCGCCGCGATCAGCAGCAGGCCCAGCAGCATGCCGCCGAGCAGCGCGACCAGCATGATCTGGCCGGCATGGGGGGCAAAGGGCGTGGTCGGCACCGCCGCCCGGTCGAGCGGCTGGATGCGGCCGGCCTGGAAGCCCGCTTGCGACGCCATGTCGCGATAACGCTGCAACAGGCTGTCATGCAGCAGGCGATAGGTTTCGACCGACCGGCTCATCATGCTCATCTGCATGTCGCGGCCGCGCTCGACCCGCGCATCGCCTTCCAGCGCGGCGATTTCCGAAGCTATCTGCTTCTCGCCATGCGCCGCCACCTCATATTCCTGGCGCAGCGACGCGCGGATCGTGTTCGCCATGCTCTCGGCCTGGTCGTCAAGCGCCGCCAGCCGCGCCCGCGCCTCGCGCATTTCTGGGTGGGCATCCTTGCGGAACTGCCGTTCCTCGACCAGTGCCGCGCGCGCCTGCGCCCGTTCCGCCATCAACTGCTGCATGGCGCCATTGCCCAGCACCTCGGGCAGCGTCTCGGCGCTCGCCGCCTTCGCGCTTTCCCAGCGCTTCTGCGCGGCAATACGGTCCGCGACCGCCTGCGCGCGGAAGGCGTTGAGCTGCGCCAGACGCGCCGCGGTCGATCCTTCCGGCACCGGTGCGGCGTCCGGCTTTGCATCCTTGCCGTCGCTCTTCTTGTCCTCGTCCGTAGCCGCCTCGGCCGGCACTGCGCCGGTGCGCGAGGCATAGACCGCCAGATCCCGCTCGGCCCGTTCCAGATCCTTGCGCGCGCCATCCAGCTCACCCAGCAGGAAACGACGCGCCTGCACGCCGGACTCAAAGCCGCGCTTCAGGTCCGCCCGGATCAGGCTGTCGGCATAGCTGTTCGCCACTCTGGCCGACAAAGCCGGATCGGCACTGACGAAGCTGATGCGCAGCACCCGCGACTTGCCCGGCAATTCGACCTGCAGATTGTCGCGCAACAACTTGATGACCTGCTCATGCTCGACCTGGCGCTGGGTCAGGCTGCCCTGCCCCTGTGCCGGGCGGCGCGCATCCATGCCCTGGAAGAAGACCGGGCTGCCGACCAGCGCCAGATCGCGCGCGACATCCTCGGCCAATGCCCGGCTGCGCAGCACTTCCAGCTCGGTCTGCATCATGCTTTCCGTGTCGGCCGCGCTGACCGGCTTCTGCATCGCGCCGGCGCCGGCGGCCCCCGCCGGCACATCCTCCACCTCGACCGAGGCGGTCGCGCGATAGTCGGGCGTCGACAGCAGGATATAGATGACGCCCGCCAGCACGCAGAGCGCCATGGTGACGAACAGGATGACGCGGTGCCGCCGCACCACGGTCCATGTGCCGCGCGCACTCTCGACAAACCGGGTGGTGCGATCCTCCTCCCCGGCCTGACGCTGTTCCAGTTCGATGATCCGGGACACCATCAATTGCCTCCGTCTATGGCGATGAAGCCGGTCGCGACGGCGGGAATGGCGATCAGCGCGCCGCCAAGGATAGCCTTGGCGCGCGACAGGCCGACGATCACCAGATCGCCGGGCAATATTTCAGGATCGGGCGCTTCGCCCTTGCGGATGGCACCAAGGTCGAAGGTCGCGGCCTGGCGCTGCCCCTCGACGGTGCGGACCACCACCACCTGTCCCAGGCTCGCCAGCCGGGTTGGGCCATGGGCCAGCGCCACCGCCTGGATGAGGCCGATCCGTCCCTCGATCGGGAACAGGCCGGGCTCGCGCACCTCGCCATCGACGGTGATGCGGCGGCCGACCGCCTGCTTCACGAACACCGTGACCTGCGGCGACACCAGATAGCGCTCGCCCAGCCGGCCGGCGATCACGTCCGATGCCTCGCCGGCGGTCAGCCCGCCGATCGATACATCGCCAACCAGCGGCATGCGGACCATGCCGGCCGCGCTGACCCGCGCATCCTCCAGTGACAGGTCGGGCTCATGATAGACCTGGATGCGCAGCACATCGTCGGGACTGATGACATAGTCGCGGCCCACCGCGGCGGGCGCGGGCATCAGCGCATAGGCGGCCTCGCCGCGCGGGGCATCCTCCACAGTCGAGCAGCCGGCGAGCAGCATCGCCGCTGCCGCGACGGCGCCGCCCTTCATGCCCTTGCCATAGTGCCCCAAAATCTGGCGCTTCATGCGCATCAACACCCCATTGCGAACCGGGTGCGGCCCGCAAAAGGGCCGCTCGGCTCGGGGGTTAGCGACGCGGCACCGTCATGGCAACCGCGCGGGGGGCAGGACGAACCGCCCGGCCGACGATCAGACCGCGATGCGCTGCGCGGCCGGCTCGGGCAGACGGCGCGGCTGGTCGGGCCAGATGCCGCGCGTGTCATAGACGGCCTTACCGGCGCGTTCGTCGACGGGAACGGATTTGAACATGTCATGATCGACAAGAATGATGAACACGCCGCATTGTTCCAGAGCCGTATCGAGATCGATCAGTTCGGCGCCGGTGCCGGCGAACTCCATCGGCAGATCCTGCGCATAGGGTTCCACCAGCTTGACCCGCTTGCCGTAGCGGCGGGCGAGCCGGCTGGCGACCTTGACCGCCGGGCTTTCGCGGAAATCATCGATGTTCGGCTTGAAGGCGAGGCCGAGGCAGGCGACATCCTCGCCGGCAAAGGCGTCGATCATGTCCGACGATTTGGCCACGACATAGTCGGTCTTGCCGTCGTTCACCTCGCGCGCGGTCCGGATGATGCGAGCATTTTCCGGGTCGCCATGGACGATGAACCAGGGATCGACGGCGATGCAATGGCCGCCGACGCCCGGCCCTGGCTGCAATATGTTGACGCGGGGATGACGGTTGGCGAGGCGGATCACTTCCCACACGTCGATGTCCATACGGTCGGCAATCACCGACAATTCATTGGCGAAGGCGATGTTGACGTCGCGGAAGCTGTTTTCCACCAGCTTCACCATCTCGGCCGCGCGCGCCGTGGTGGTGATGCAGGCACCGCGCACGAACTGGCGATAGAAGCCCAGCGCCTTGCGCGCGCAGCGCGGCGTGATGCCGCCGATGCAGCGATCATTGTCGATCAGCTCGACCAGGATGCGGCCGGGCAGCACCCGCTCGGGGCAATAGGCGATGGCGATGTCGCCCGCCACGCCGGGCGCGGGCATCTTGAGGTCGGGGCGCAGCTCGGCGATCAGGTCGCGCATCGCCTCGGTCGTGCCGACCGGCGAGGTGGACTCCAGGATCACCGTATCGCCGTTCTTCAGCACCGGCGCGACGGTCCGCGCCGCTTGCAGCACATAGGAGATGTCGGGCGCGCGGTCCTCGGCCACCGGGGTCGGCACCGCGATGATGAAGACGTCACTGGCCTCTACGCTGAGCGACGCGCGCAGATTGCCGCGTGCCACCACGCCCTGCACCAGGCCGTCCAGATCGACTTCTTCGATATGGACCCGCCCCGAATTGACCGTCTCGACCACATGGGCGCTGACATCGACACCGACGACCTGCGCCCCACCGCGCGCGATCAGCGCCGCAGTCGGCAGGCCGATATAGCCCAGGCCAATGACGGAAACCTTCTGCTTGCTGTCAACGGGCATGGGGGAGATAATCCTTCATTCACCAAAATTCGGAGCGACATTGCCCGGAAATGTTGAAGATTTGGGTAATGTCAGGCGGCAAGATGCGCCGCGCCGGCCTTTCCTGCAATGATATCGGCAATCCGCTCAGCCGCCTTCCCGTCGCCGAACGGGTTATGGGCACGGGCCATCGCCTGATAGGCGGCATCATCGTCGAGCAGCGCCAGCACCTCGCGCACGATCCGGTCCCGGTCCGCGCCGACCAGCTTCGCCGTGCCCGCCTGCACCCCTTCGGGCCGTTCGGTGGTCTCGCGCATCACCAGCACCGGCTTGCCGAGCGAGGGCGCCTCTTCCTGCACGCCGCCGCTGTCGGTCAGCACCAGATGACACAGGTCGAGCAGGCGGACGAAATGGGGATAATCGAGCGGTTCGATCATCGCGACATTGGGCAGGTCGCCCAGCACCGCATCCATGACCGGACGGACATTGGGATTGGGGTGGACGGGGAAGATCACCGCGACATCGGGCCGCGCGGCAATGTCCGCGATGGAACGGGCGATCGCCTCCATCCCGCCGCCGAAATTTTCGCGCCGGTGACTGGTGACGGCCACGATCCGCTTGCCGGCGAAGCGCGTGGCCAGATCGTCGAGACCGCTGGCCAGCGCCGGTTCGCCATGGACCCGATCGACCGTCGCCAGCAGCGCGTCGATCACGGTATTCCCCGTGACATGAATAGCGGCCGCGTCGCGATTTTCCCGCAGCAGTGCATCGGCGGCCGCCTGGGTCGGCGCGAAATTCATGTCGGCAATGCACGCGACGACGCGGCGATTGACCTCCTCGGGCCAGGGATGATGGATGTCGCCGCTGCGCAGGCCGGCCTCGACATGGGCGACCGGGATCTTGCGATAATAGGCCGCCAGGCTCGCGACCATCGTCGTTAGCGTGTCGCCATGCACCACCACCCGGTCGGGCTTCTCCGCGTCGAACGCCTCGCCCAGCGCGACGATCAGCTTGGCGGTCAGCCCGTCCAGCGTCTGGTTGGGCGTCATGACGTCCAGATCGATGTCGGGCACGATGCCGGCAATCTCCAGCACCTGGTCCAGCAGGCCGCGATGCTGCGCCGTCACGATCACGCGGGTGTCGATATCGGCACGCGCCTTGAGCGCATGGATCACCGGAAACAGCTTGATCGCTTCCGGCCGTGTCCCAAATACCAGCGCTACTTTCACTCTGTGCCCTTTCGTTCGGATGCGCCTTCCCTGGCAAAAAAGGGTAACCAGCCGCTAAACGGTAGCATGGTAATTACGCAAAGGCGCGAATTGTATTGCGTTATGACTATGCTAGAGCCTCAAACCAATCACTTCCCGTTTGGAGTTCCACCAACTCATGAAAATCACCATGATCGGCACCGGCTATGTCGGCCTCGTCTCCGGGGCCTGCTTTGCGGATTTCGGCCATGATGTCGTCTGCGTCGACAAGGATGCGGGCAAGATCGCCGCGATCGAGGCCGGCACGATGCCGATCTACGAACCCGGCCTCGACCAGCTGGTCGGCACCAACGCCGCCGCCGGGCGCCTGACCTTCACCACCGACCTGCCCGAGGGCGTGAAGGGCGCCGACGCGATCTTCATCGCCGTCGGCACGCCCTCGCGGCGGGGCGATGGCCATGCCGACCTCAGCTATGTCTATGCCGCCGCCAAGGAGATCGTCGAATCCCTCGATGGCCCGGCGGTCATCGTCACCAAGTCGACCGTGCCGGTCGGCACCGGCGACGAGGTCGAGCGGATCGCCCGCGAACTGCGCCCGGACCTCGACATCCAGGTCGTGTCGAACCCCGAATTCCTGCGCGAAGGCGCCGCGATCGGCGACTTCAAGCGCCCCGACCGCGTCGTCGTGGGCACCACCGGATCGGAACGCGCCATTTCGGTGATGAGCCAGGTCTATCGCCCGCTGAACCTCAACCAGGCGCCGCTGATGTTCACCGGCCGTCGCACGGCCGAACTGATCAAATATGCCGCCAACGCCTTCCTGGCGACCAAGATCACCTTCATCAACGAGATGGCGGACCTGTGCGAGGCGGTCGGCGCCGAAGTGCAGGACGTGTCGCGCGGCATCGGCCTCGACAAGCGGATCGGCAGCAAGTTCCTGCATGCCGGTCCGGGCTATGGCGGCTCCTGCTTCCCCAAGGATACGCTGGCCCTGGTCAAGACCGGGCAGGATTATGACGCGCCGATCCGCATCGTCGAAACCGTGGTGCAGGTGAACGACCTGCGCAAGCGCGCCATGGGCCGCAAGATCGTGAAGGCGCTGGGCGGTGAAGCGCGCGGCAAGACCGTCGCCCTGCTGGGCGTCACCTTCAAGCCCAACACCGACGACATGCGCGACGCGCCCAGCCTGGCGATCGTGCAGGCGCTGGAGGATGCCGGCGCGAAGGTCGTCGCCTATGATCCCGAGGGCATGGACGTCGCCGCGCCGATGATGCCCGGCGTCACCATGGCCGGTTCGGCCTATAAGGCCGCTTCCGGCGCCGACGCGCTGGTGCTGGTGACCGAATGGGACGCCTTCCGCGCGCTGGATCTCAAGCGCCTGGCCAGCTCGATGAGCGCACCGGTGCTGGTCGACCTGCGCAACATCTATCCGGTCGCGGAAGCGGAAGCCGCCGGCTTCACCGTCACCCGCGTGGGTGGAAAGGGCAGCGCCGCCTGATGTGGCCATGGGAAGAGGAGGGCGTCAGCGCCCTCCCCCGACTGCGCCACTGGCTGCTGGCCGCCATGCTGATCCTGGGCGCGATGCTGGCCGTGCCGATCCTTGCGGCTCTTACCTGACGCCGTCAGGCCTTGAGCTTCCAGCCCTTGCGCAGCAGCACATAGCAGAGCAGCGCCAGCCCGGCATTGAGCGCCAGCAGCACCACGCTGCCGACCAGCACATTGCCATCCGCCGCCGCGACGAAGCCATAGCGGAAACCGGAAATGGCGTAGAAGAAGGGGTTGGCGTGGCTGATCGCCCGGAAGAGCGGCGACAGGCGGTCGATCGAATAGAAGGTGCCCGACAGCAGCGTCATCGGCCCGATCACGAAATTGGTGATCGCGGCGGCATGATCGAATTTTTCCGCCCAGATCGACGTCATCACGCCGATGAAGGCGGTCAGGCTGGCGCCCATCAGGCCGAACCAGATCACTGCCCACAAATGCGTCGGCGTCACATGCACGCCGGGCCACAGCGCCATCGCCCCCCACAGCGCCAGACCGACCGCCACCGCGCGCGTCACCGCCGCGCCGACCAGCGCCAACAGCAATTCACCCACCGACAGCGGCGGCATCAGATAGTCGATCAGCGTCCCCTGCATCTTGCCCGCCAGCAGCGAGAAGCTGCTGTTGGCGAAGGCATTGTTCATCATGCCCATCATCATCAGGCCCGGCGCGATGAAATCGGCAAAGGGCACGCCCAGCACCTGGCGGTTCGCTCCGCCCAGCGCGATGGTGAAAATCACCAGGAACATCAGCGTGGTAACGGCCGGCGCCCAGATCGTCTGGAGCTGCACCTTCATGAAGCGCCGCACTTCCTTGCGGTAGAGCGCGCGCATGCCGGCCCAGTTGACGTTGCGGATCACCAACTCCCCCGGCTCATGGAAGGGAACGGGCGCGGGATGGGCGGCTGCAATTTTGGGCTGGTCGTTCATGATGGGATCGACTATCGGCTGGTCCGTTATGCCGCAAGGGCGTTCTGCGCGGTTGGAAGTCGCGCCTGCATGCCCCATATAGGGCGCATAGCACAGATTGTGAGGAGTTTTCATTGTCCTGGACCGACGAACGTATCGACCAGCTCAAGGCGATGTGGGAAAAGGGCCTGACCGCGAGCCAGATCGCGGACGAACTGGGCGGCGTCAGCCGTAACGCGGTGATCGGCAAGGCACATCGCCTTGGCCTGCAGTCGCGCCCGTCCCCGGTGAAGGCCAACGAGGCGCCCAAGAAGGCCGCGCCCGCCCGCAAGCCGGCAGCCCCTGCCCCGGAAGCCGAAGCGCCCCGCGCCGCAGCCCCCGTGGCCGCCCCGCCGCCGCCGCCGCGTCCGACCCCGGTCGCC
>NZ_JAFCGW010000008.1:0-215256 GCF_018604485.1 Sphingobium sp. BHU LFT2 | reverse complement strand
CGCCCAAACACTCGCCGGACTGCATGTCGTCGCGTTCGCTTGCATCATGATGAAGCAAGCTGCTGCCATCGCCGCCGGTTCATAACAGCCTCTAGTTGAATGATCCGCCCGTGATGGCCATGTTAGGCGCCTTGATCCAGTCATAACCCCGCTGCAGCTCCTGAAAGATGATCCGGAACGCCTTATGGATGCCCATGAGGTTGAAAAGCAGGGCAAGCCCATCGCGCGAGATCCGGCCCGGCCCTTCTGCTTTCCAGCGACGGAAGCTGCGCACCGGCATCTCCGTCAAAATGGCAGCCTGCTCATCCGTAGCGCCCCATTTGCCAAACAGGTTGGAGCGCTGCGCGAAACATCGCGCGCCCTTCTTCTGGGGTTACCGGTTCCGGCCGGAATGGCGCGAGCAAGGTATCGATTGGCTGCGGCATCGCGACGATGGGGGGGCATCGGCTCGTCCCAAAAAATGTCAAATAGGCCCAAGGCAAAATCAGCCTGATCCATATCAGTATGCGCATCCAAAATTCATATCGTGCATTTGGATTATCGTGAAAGATCCCGAGGCAGGAAGCCATCATGACAGACGAGAGTGAAGCAAGAATTCGCCAGCGCGCCCACGCCATCTGGGAGGCGCAAGGTCATCCGGAAGGTTTGGCAACCGAACATTGGCGCCAGGCTGAAGCCGAGATTGCCCAGGCCCAAGCGGTAGGTCAGCTACCCAATCCTCTGGCAAGCGGCGCGGCAGCCGAAGCACTGACCAAAAAGAAGCCCACCAGAGCCTGAAGCTGGAGCCTTTTCCGTCAGCAAATTACGGGACAATACCGCCCTTGAGCCAATATCCTGATCGTCTCGAGGGCGGATCGCCCTACCCCCTTGGCGCCAGCTTCGATGGTCTGGGTGTCAACTTCGCCATCTTTTCTGCCAATGCCGACCGGATCGAATTGTGTCTGTTTGATCCTAGCGGCCGAAAGGAATTAGCTCGCCTCCCCCTTCCCGAATGTACCGATGAAGTATGGCATGGCTATCTTCCAGATGTGCGGCCAGGTCTGCTCTACGGCTACCGCGTGCATGGCCGCTACGCGCCGCAGGAGGGCCATCGTTTCAACCCGAACAAATTGCTGCTCGATCCCTACGCGCGCCGCCTGTCGGGCAATATTCGATGGAATGATGTGCTGCACGGCTATCGGGTCCGGGGCCGGCAAAAGGACCTTGGTTTTGATCGGCGCGACAGTGCAAGCGCCATGCCCAAGGGGGTGGTAACACATGACAGTTTCGACTGGTCCCGCGACATTCGTCCCAATATCCCCTGGTCGCAGACCGTCATCTACGAAGCCCATAGCAAGGGTCTTACCAAGCTTTTGGAGGCCGCCCCGGCGCAGGAGCGCGGCACCTTCGCCGCACTCGCTCATCCAAGGGTGATTGACCATATGAAGCGACTGGGCATCACTGCGCTCGAACTGATGCCCATCCACGCCTTTACCCAGGATCGCTTCCTGTTGGAAAAAGGCCTGCGCAACTATTGGGGATATAACAGCCTCAGCTTCTTCGCACCCGAGCCTAGCTATTTCGCAAGCGATAGCCATGACGAGTTGCGCGTTGCCGTGCGACGCCTTCACGCAGCCGGGATCGAGGTCATCCTGGATGTCGTTTATAATCATAGTTGCGAGGGAAGCGAGCTAGGTCCTACTCTCTCCTGGCGCGGCATTGATAATGCAACCTATTACAGGCTCCTGCCCGATGATCCGCGCTATTGTCTTAACGATACCGGCACGGGCAACAGCTTTAATCTGACCCATGCCAGGGTCATCCAAATGGTGGCTGACTCACTGCGCTACTGGGCAAACAGTTTCGGTATAGATGGTTTTCGGTTTGACCTCGGGCTGACACTTGGTCGCACAGATCATGGATTCGATCCCAATGCCGGCCTTTTTGATGTCCTGCGACAGGATCCGGTACTTGGACGGCTCAAGCTCATCACCGAACCATGGGATGTGGGCATGGGGGGTTATCAGCTTGGCAATTTCCCGCCAGGCTTTGCTGAATGGAACGACAAATATCGCGATACCACGCGTCGTTTCTGGCGGGGGGATCCACTGCAGCGAGCGGATCTGGCAGCGCGGCTCTCTGGATCTGGTGATCTTTTCGACCGTCGTGCACGCCGTCCCTGGGCTAGCGTAAATTTTCTAACCAGCCATGATGGTTACACGCTTGCGGACCTTGTCTCCTATGAGGACCGGCATAATGAAGCCAATGGCGAGGATAATCGCGATGGCCACGACAATAATCTCTCGCGAAACTGGGGCGAAGAAGGGCCGACGGATGACCAGGCCATAACTGCGCGACGAGGCAATGTGCGCCGTGCCATGCTCACGACCCTTTTTGCCTCTCTTGGTACTCCAATGCTGGTGGCGGGCGATGAATTTGGCCGTACCCAGGGGGGAAACAACAACGCCTACTGCCAGGACAATGAAATAAGCTGGATCGATTGGTCGATGATGGAGAGTGAGGAGGGCAAGGATCTTTTCGATTTTACAGCGAGATTGATCGGGCTGCGCAAGGCCCACCCGGTGCTGCGGGCCGCGACCTTTCTTTATGGTCAGGATTCACCGGGCTTTGGCATCAACGATATTGAATGGTGGGATGAACGTGGGGAGCGACTGACCGAGGACGACTGGAACAACCCTGAAGGGCGCGCCCTGGTCATGCGACGGGCAAGCCTGCTGGAGGACGGGCGCGTGGAGGCTCTGACATTGCTGCTCAACGCAAGCGGGGATGCGATTGACTTTACCCTTCCAGCTCCTTCCGCGCCGCGCCAGGTGCTCATCGACAGTGCGCAGCCCGAGCGAGCGCCCTTTGCAATCGGTGACGGATACAGGGTCGCGGCGCACGCCGCCGTATTGATTTCCTGGCTTGGCGAAAGACCGGTCGCATGACCGACTGGGGGCCAACCGATCTTGGCGACGGGCGATGGCGCTTTGCGCTCTGGGCGCCTGACCGGGAGCATGTAACTTTGGAGATGGACTGCGCGCAGCCGCTACCGATGGCAAAAGCCGGTGAAGGCTGGTTCTGTGTCGAGACTGAAGCAAGAGAAGGAAGTCGCTATCGCTTTCGAATTGCCCCAGACCTTGCTGTCCCCGATCCTGCATCCCGCCGCCAATGTGGCGGCGTGCATGGCTGGAGCGTCATCACCCCGATCGCACCGCCTCCCGATCGCTGGGTGGGCCGCCCATGGGAGGAAGTCGTCATTTATGAGCTGCATGTCGGACTTTATGGTGGATTTGCAGGGGTGGCTGAGCAGCTGCCTGCTCTGGCCGAGATAGGTGTAACGGCGATTGAGCTCATGCCGATCAATGCGTTTAGCGGATCACGCAATTGGGGCTATGATGGCGTGCTTCCCTTCGCGCCTGCCGAAGCCTATGGCAGCCCGAGGGAGCTGCGCGAGCTGATCGACCTCGCCCATCGCCTGGAGATGATGATCCTTCTCGACGTCGTCTACAATCATTTTGGACCCGACGGGAATTATCTCGGCAGCTATGCCAAGCCCTTTTTTCACGCAAAGCAACATACACCATGGGGCGGGGCAGTAGCGGTCGACCGACCGCAGGTTGCGGCTTATTTCCGCGAAAATGCGCTCATGTGGCTGAACGACTATGGCTTTGACGGCCTTCGCTTCGATGCGGTCCATGCAATCGGCAACGACGATTTCCTTGACAGCCTTGCACGCTATCTCCGCGAACGAACCAATGGCCGACAGATATATCTGATGCTCGAAAACGAGCGCAACGATGCCGCCAGACTGGGCCCGAAGGGCTATGACGCCCAGTGGAATGACGACTTCCACAATGTCATGCATGTTCTTCTGACAGGTGAACATGATGCCTATTATGAGGACTTCGCGCACGAACCCACGCAGAAGCTGGCACGCTGCCTGAGCGAGGGGTTCGTCTATCAGGGCGATCCCTCACCGCATCAAAATGGCAAGCTGCGCGGGAGTAAAAGTGCACATCTCCCCCCTAGCGCCTTCATCGCCTTCCTGCAAAATCACGATCAGACCGGTAATCGGGCGCTCGGCGAGCGGCTGATCAATCTTACATCATTGAAACGGCTCAGGGCCGCGACATGTCTGCTACTGCTCCTGCCGCATATCCCCCTGTTGTTCATGGGCGAGGAGGTAGGCGCAAGGAGCCCCTTTCTATTTTTCACCGATTTCCATGATGAGCTTGCTGACGCCGTTCGGGAGGGCCGGCGTCATGAGTTCAAGGGCTTTGCCGCCTTCTCGAGCAGCGATGCCAGGGACCGCATCCCCGATCCCAATGCGTTCGACACATTCAAGATGGCCAGGATCCTGCCCGGCGAGGATGCCAATGACTGGCGGTCCTTTTATGCCACGCTTTTAACCCTCCGCCGCCAGGCGATCATACCAGGTATCGCAGGGGCACGCGCTCTTGGCGCGGCTGCGCTCTCCAGCGGCGCAGTCGAGGCAAGGTGGATGCTTGGGAGCGGGCGCCTGCTTACCATCCTCATCAATCTTGGCGAGATGGCCGTCGCTCTTCCCCAAAATAGCGAGCCCGCGTTCGCCACCGGGGTGCCAGGCGCACCGGCCAGTTGCGCCGTCTGGATCAGTCAACCGCAATGAGACCGCTTCATCAGCTTGCGAAGGAAGCAGGCATTTCTCGCCGGTGGACCAATGCGGACGGGGTCGAGCAGATTGTAAGCGATGACAGCTTGCGTGCGATCCTGGCCGCGCTCGGCCTATCCGCTGGTGATGACGAGGCTGTGAAAGTGTCACGCGCCACGCTTCACCAGCGGCGTTCTGCCCGCCCCAAATTGGTAACGGTTGATTACGGCGAGCCCCTGCCCTTGCCCAGCGGCGAATTTACCCTCCGGGACGAGAGGGGGACGGCGCTGGAAATCGACCCCGACCATGGAGTATCAGCCCCGGGTTATTATTGCGCCGAGTTTGATGGCGGCAGCATGATGGTGGCGGTCGCGCCGCCCTCCTGTCCCGCTATCAGGACCCGCGGATGGGGCGTTACAGTCCAGATCCCTTCGCTGCGCGAGGAGGGGAAGGATTTTGGCGACTTCGACGCTCTTATGGACGCGGTCCTGCGTCTTAGCGCCTGTGGGGCGGACGCCATAGCCCTTAGCCCTGTTCATGCGCAATCGCTCCTCGCGCCCGGCGATTTTGCGCCCTACTCTCCCTCGAGCCGGATTGCACTCAACGCGCTCCTGGTACCAGTAGACGCGCGAGGAGTGGCGCCATCGGCGACACTGATAGACTGGGAGGTTGCCGGTCCTGCCAAGCTGAAGGCGCTGGAGCAGGCGTTCATGCGCGCTGCGCCGGAAGGCAATACGACATTTGATGCCGGCAACTTTGAAGCTTTCTTGCAGGAGCAGGCGCGTACAGGGCTCGATGCTATCCAACGTGCCGCAAAGGAAGCGGGCATGGCAGTCGGCGTCATAACCGACCTTGCTGTCGGCGTCGATCCGCAAGGAGAGGATGCACGCAAAGACCCCGGCGCCTTTCTGCAAGGTCTTCGCATAGGCGCGCCGCCTGATCCGCTCGGGCCACGGGGGCAGGACTGGGGCCTGACGGGCTACAGCCCACAGGGCCTGGAAGACCGCGGATTTGCGCCCTTCATCGCGCTGCTGCGAGCTAACATGCCGCGTGGCGGGGGCATGCGTATTGACCATGGCTTTGGACTGCAGCGGCTATGGGTCATTCCCGAGGGCCGTCCGGCAGCCGAGGGAGCTTATCTTTCTTATCCCTTCCCCGACATGCTGCGCCTTCTCAAACTGGAGGCATGGCGCGCAGGATCCATAGTCATCGCGGAGGATCTGGGCACGCGGCCCACCGGCTTTGACGAAGCGCTGGAGAGGGCAAATATCTACGGCATGACCGTTCTGCCTTTCGCTCGCGATGATGAAGGCTTCCTGCCGGCTTCTGATTATCCCGAGCGATCCGTGGCCATGAGCGGAACACACGACATCGCGACGATCGCGGGCTGGTGGACGGGCCGCGATCTTGACTGGAACCGCAGGCTCGATCGCGGAGGCGAAACGCGAGCCCAACGGGCCAAAGCCCGTCTGGACTTGTGGACAGCAATCGGTGCAGGTGCTCCGCAGCCCGATGATGCAGACACGGCACCGGTCATCGAGCGCGCCCTCACCTTTCTTGCCGGCTCAGCAGCGCCCCTGTTGCTGGTGCCAATGGAGGATCTTATGGGCCTTATCGAGCAGCCTAACCTACCGGGCACCACGATCGAACATCCCAATTGGCGCCGTCGCCTTCCAGCGCCGCTCGAAAGGCTGCTGGCCGATGCTGACGTCCAACGACGTATTGCCTGCCTGACCAAGGGCCGCCAGAGAAATGTTCCGCGCCAAGGGAAACAGCAATGACGCTGCGCGCGACCTACCGGGTACAACTGACAAAGGAATTCCCTTTTGCGGCGGCCCAAAAAATCATTCCCTATCTCGCGCAGCTCGGGATCAGCCATCTCTACGCTTCGCCGATCACGACAGCGCGCCAGGGGTCAACTCACGGCTATGACGTCATCGACCCGACCCGCATCAACCCCGAGCTTGGCGGCGAAGCTGGTTTTCAAAGCCTGGTCGCGACATTGCGCGCTCATGAAATGGGCATCATTATCGACATCGTTCCAAACCATATGGGCGTGGCTGGCGGCGAGAATCTTTGGTGGAATGATGTGCTGCGCCTGGGTTCTGCAAGCCCGTTTGCCCACTATTTCGATATCGACTGGAACAGCGCGCTGGCACTGCCTATATTGGGTGAGCCCCTAAGCGATGTCTTGGCGCAGGGCAATCTGGCCCTCGGGTCAACGGGTGAACCGCATCTGTTGCTCTACGGTGAGCACAAGCTTCCGCTACGGCCCGACGGGCCGCAGCAGGGCGACATCGCCACCATTGTCGAGGCGCAGCATTATGCCCTTAAACATTGGCGTGCAGCCGGTGATGAGCTGAACTGGCGTCGATTTTTCTCGATCAACGATCTGGCAGGCATCAGGGTCGAAGACCCTGAAGTCTTTGAGGCCACGCACAGCCTCTATTTCCGCCTGTACCAGGATGGACTGATCGACGGTCTGCGCATTGACCATGTCGATGGCCTCTCCGATCCCGCCCGCTATTGCCGGCAGCTGCGATCGCGCATGGACCAAATTCGCCCTGGCGCCACCATTCTGGTCGAAAAGATACTTGGACCCAGGGAGACGCTCTCTGCCGATTGGGGCGTCGAGGGCACCACTGGTTATGACTTCATGCGCGACGTCATGGCCCTGCTTCACGAGCCAAATGGAGAAAAACCCCTCTCCGACCTTTGGACAGTGCTCGAGCCCGATCAGTCCAACGCGCAAGATGTGATCCGGCGCGCGAAACGCGATATGCTGGAATGGCAGTTTGAGGCGCAGCTGAGCGGCTGCGTCGACGCCTTCCGCGCGGTCGCACAAAGCAGCGGACATGCAGCGATCATGGCGTGGACGAAGCCAATGTTTCGCCGCGCGATTAGCGGCCTGCTACAGACCTTTCCTGTCTATCGCACTTATGGCGATGGACAATCGGCTCCTGCAAGTGACGAGGAAGCACGGTCTGAGGCATGGGAAGCGGCAAAGCCCTACCTTCCCCCGGGCGAACAACCGGTCGCGCAGCAGATTCTGGCTTGGCTTGCAGGTGATGGCCCTGGCGTGCCCGACCTTGCGGCTGAGGCAGTACGCCGATTTCAGCAGCTATCGGCGCCCATCGCCGCCAAGGGAGTGGAAGACACCGCCTTCTATAGACGAGCACCTCTACTGTCAGCCAATGAGGTGGGATCCGCGCCGGGCGAATTTGCCATTTCGCCGGCGGAATTTCATCGCCGCGCTTGTGAGCGCGCCAGCAACTTTCCAGCGGCCATGCTTGCGAGCGCAACCCACGATCATAAGCGTGGTGAGGATAACCGCGCACGCATTGCCGTTCTTAGCGGCGTGCCCGAACTCTGGGCGGATTATGTTCAGCGATGGAATGAATTTGCCGTCGCGCACCACAGCGACATCCATCCTGCCGATCGCTATCAGCTTTTCCAGACCTTGCTTGGCACTTGGGACGGTTCAGGTGGATCTCCTGCCTATAATGATCGCATCCTCGCCTGGCAGAAAAAAGCACTTCGGGAGGCTCGGCTACGTTCAAGCTGGGAGGAGCCATGCACCCACTATGAGGAAAAGGCTGCCCATCTGGCATGCGGTCTTGTCAACGACCCCGGCTTCCGGGACGATATCGAGCGACTTCTCGGCCTGATCGAGCCCGCCGCACGGGTTCACAGCCTGGTGCAGACCGTTTTGAAATTCTGTCTCCCTGGTGTTCCCGACATTTACCAAGGCTGCGAGCTCGAGGATCTGAGCCTCGTCGATCCCGATAATCGACGCCCGGTAGATTATACGCTACGCCAGACCGCGCTTGCTTCCAATGACAATGCAGGGAACGGCAAACTGCATCTTATTCGCAGGCTTTTGACGATGCGGCGGGACAATCCTTCGTTATTTTCATCGTCCTGTTACGACCCCGTGCTAGTCCAAGGTCAAAGGGCCGGCAGTATCCTTGCCTTCACCCGCAGCGGCGCCACAAAGCGACTAACCTGCGCCGTCCTCATTCGCGCGGCGGACCCTATCATCGCATCTGGATGCCTGCCGTCCTCGCATTGGTGGCAGGACACATATCTCCTCACGCCGCGCCCCGTGGCGGCGCGACAGATGTTTGCTCATCACCCTTTTTACATTCGCCTCGACCCGCTTTCTTTTAATCAGTAGGTCGCTGGTTCGACCCAGCTGGACTCGCAGACATGGCGAATAAAAAAGCAATGGGCGGGCCCCCGCATGGTCGGCATCCGGTTCGAGCAGATCTATAAATATGAAGGCGGCTTCAACACACCGCCGATCGACGTCCTCGTCAAGTTCGCGGACGCATTCGATACCACGGTCGATTATCTCGTCACCGACAATGCCCTAGACTAGACAAGGTTTGCGAATGTCCGCCTTGTTCGGCGTTTGCAGGCGCTCAAACAGCTCGACGAGCTGGGGAACAGGCCCTTATACCGACCTCCAGTGATGCTGACTCACGAGGGGGATTCCCAAGGCGCTGAATTTCTGAATCTATGGCTTTCCGTTGGAGGGCATGGCGATGGGTGCAGCGATCGGATTGCGGGACGACTTTGACGCGGTGGGCTTGAGGCGACTGGCGCGTGCGACCAGGAGCGCGAACCAGGGACGGCGGCTGCTGGCCTTGGCGGAAATTTATGATGGTGGGAGCCGCAGCGATGCCGCGCGGATTGGCGGCGTGACGTTGCAGACACTGACACCCAGTTTGCCGCTACGCTTTGCGTTTCGCGCAGGATCCGAAGCACGTTTCCCCCCCACATCTTGGCCAGCTCATCATCCGAATAGCCGGCCTGTCTGAGCCGGGCGGTGACACGTGGCAGCTGAGAAATATCGTTAAAGCCCACAAAGCCGCCGCCCCCATCCCAATCACCCGCAAAACAGACATGGTCGACGCCGGCAACTTCGATCACATGCATGATCATTGCCATATAACGTTCGAAATCGGTGTTCCAGAGCGGCTGGGTACGGTCCAACTCACGCCATTGCCGTGCCAGTTCGACCTGTTCGGCCGGGCTGAGATCCGAAATATGCTCATAGCGTGCGAACAAGGCGGCGCGCTCGCCGGCAAGATTGAGGTCCGACAGAAAGATCGTGCTGATGCACATCGCCCCGCCGTTCGCCGCCAGCTTGCGAATGCGGCCGTCGTCGAGATTGCGTGGATGATCGAAGGCCCAGCGTGCGCTCGAATGAGACAGAAGGATCGGGGTCTTCGATTCTGTCAGCATTTGGTCGAAGGCGGCGTCGGACGCATGGCTGGCGTCGATCACCATGCCGAGCCGATTCATTTCCTGCACCCAACGATGGCCAAGCGGGCTCAACCCATTCCATTTCGGCTTGTCGGTGGCGGAATCGGCGAACTGGTTGTTGGCGCCGTGCACCGGCCCGGCAAGCCGGACGCCGCGAGCGTAGAATTCGTCGAGCAGGCCGATATCCTCTCCCAATTCATAGCTGTTTTCCATGCTTTTGAAGGCGATCAGCTTGCCCTGGCGATGGAGCCGCTCAGCATCATCCGCCGTGAGAGCCGGCGCGATCCGTCCGGGAAAGGCGGCAACAGTGCGGTCGATCAGGTCCGACCGGCCGCGCGCATAGGCGAGCGCAGCGGCATAGCCCTCCGCGGTCAAAGGCCCCTGCTCGGTATAGATGGCGAAGAAGCCGCCGCTGAGCGCGCCTGCCTCCATCCGCTGCATGTCGACCTGAACCAGATCCGTGGCCGGATCATGCGGCTCGCCGAAGCTCCAGCCCGGCCGTGCGAAATGCATCGGCGTGTCGATATGGGTGTCGAGCGAAAGCAATCGGGCATGGAGCGCTGCGGCATCCTCCGATTGGGGCGCCGAGGCGGTGGTCGCGCAGCCGGCAAGCAGCAGCAGGGACAGAAGGGATGCGCGCTTCACTTGCCGGTCTCCACAGGCCGCAGGTCGAGATCCTGATAATCATAACTGAAATCGGCGATCGGGCTTTCCGCCTTCATCGAGACGCGCGCGACCTTGCCGTCCGCGTCGAGCGCGAAGGTCACATAGGCCGGCTCGATCGCCTTGTCGTCGAAGCGGGTGACGAAGCTGTCATATTGCCAATGATCCAACCGCCCCGCCATGCGCGGGGTGGTGGTGAAATTGATATGCAGCCCCTTGCCCTCGCGCGTGACGACGACATCGCCATACCAGGGATCGCGATAGGTGCCGACATAGCGGTCGAGCGGCAGCGACGGGCCAATCCTGGCGGGCGCGGCCCGCGCGACGGCGAGCGCCGCCTTGCCGCCGGCGATGCGCTGTTCCATGAACTGACCGAACCGCGCCGGCCAGTCCTGATCGGGCAAGCCGAGATAATGATCGACCAGCATATGGGCGACGCCGCGCAACAGTGCCACATCCTCCGAATTGACGACCACGGCGATGCCGACATCCTGATCCGGCAGCAGGATGATATGGGTGATCGATCCGAACACACCGCCGCCATGGGACAGGATGCGGGCGCCATGATAGTCCGACACCTCCCAACCGAGCGCATAGGTGGTGACATGGGAGGCCAGCGGCGCGAGGCTGGGCGGATAGGCCTTGGCTGGTTCGATCGTCGCCGGCTTCCACATCTCGGCCGCCTGCATCTCGCTGAACAGCCTTCCGCCGCCGGGCAGCGCGCCACGGCCGAGCTGAATCTTGAGCCACTGCGCAAGGTCGTTGGCGCTGAGCGCCAGACCACCTGCCGGCATCGCCGCGCGCCCCAGTTCCTCACGCTCGTCGAGCAGGGAATTGGCGCCGTCGCCGCGGACCGCACCACCGATCCGGGCATGGGGGAAGGCGCGATCGGGGGTCGCCCAGCGCGCTTCATAGGTTGCCGTCGCGCTGGCCAGGCCGCCGCGTTTCAGCACCTCCTGCGTCATGAACTCTTCCCAGCTCCGGCCGCTGATCTCTTCGATCAGCTGGCCGGCGACCATGTAGAGGATATTGTCATAAGCATAGCCCGAACGGAAACTGGTGGCGGGCTTAATATAGGCCAAGCGCTTCACCGTCTCCTTGCGCGACAGGCTGCCGCGCGGAACGAACAGCAGATCGCCCGCCCCTAGACCCAGGCCGCTGCGATGGACCAGCAGGTCGCGCACCGTGATTTCGCGCGTGACCCACGGATCATACATGCGGAACCAGGGCATGTGATCGATCACCCGGTCGTCCCAGCCGAGTTTACCCTGGTCGACGAGGATGGCGAGCGCGACTGCGGTAAAGGCCTTGCCGGTGGAACCCGTCTGAAAAATCGTGTCGGCATCGACCGGCGCGGGATCGCCCAGCCTGCGCACGCCCCAGCCCTGAGCCAGCGTCGTCTGCCCCTTTTCCACGATGGCGACGGCGATGCCAGGCGCCCCGACCTGCCGACGCAGCGCCTCGACCCGGTCGGCCAGCCCCTTGGGCGGTTCGGCCAGGGCGGGGGTGGCAAGGACGAGCAGCAGCCCGGACAGGCCGCGAAGCAGGCGCGGGGTCATGACGGCAATTCTCCGGCAAGCGGGGTGGATGGCCGCCGCAGCAACCGGGCGAGCCCGATCGTCAGCAGCGGCGCGACGAAGACGATGAGGAACAGCCAAGCGAGGAAACGATAGCCGCTGGCAATCAGGTCGATGAGGCCGATGCGGTTGGCAACGGCCATGCACAGGGTCAGCAGAAGGACTCCGATGAGCGCGCGGGCACCCGGCCCCAGATCATGGCCGCGCCGCGCCCGGACAACGCCCGCAATACGCTCGTTGATGGCATGGACCGCGCCAGCGCCGCTTTCCAGCAGGGCGCAGAAGATCATCGACTGGAACAACCAGTGGAAGGCCGGGATGTCGAGCTGGCGCAGCAGGAAGTCGGATGGCAGCGTCTCCGCACCGATTCCGGGATAGAAGGCGACCATGCAGATGAAGAACAGGATCGCGGGCAACATGGTAAGCGGACCGGCGATGAGGCCCGCGACCACGGCATCGCGCTGGCTGGTCAGATGTCGCAGCACAGGCAGGATCACCACGGCGCCGACGATATTGTAGCTGGCATAGGTGGCACCGCCGAGCATCCAGCCGGTCGTCGGCACCGTCGTCGAAAAGCCTGCGGCAATGCGGTCGCCGAAGTTCCAGAGGCCAAGCAGCAGAAACAGCGCATAGACGGCGTAGAGCAGCAGCGAGACATATTTGAACATGCGCTCGACCGCGCCGGTGCCAAGCGCCGTGGTGACGATGATGCCGATGGCGAGCAGCAGCGTGCCGACATATTCGGACGCGCCGGTCAACGCCTGGCCGATCGCCCCGGCCGTGGCACCGAACACCGCCAATATGAGGACAACGAAGATGACATAGGCAGCCTCGAACGCGATCCAGCCGGGGCCGAGCAGTGCAACAAAAAAAGCGCGATAGTCATAGGCCTGGACGAGCCGTGCATAGGCAAAGGTCACAGCCGCGATCAGGCTCCAGAGCAGTGCTGCGAATACCATGCCGAACAGGCCACCCCACGGCCCGCCGGTCAGAAAATATTCGGCCAATTCGCGGCCGGTGGCGTAGCCACCACCGATGATCACGGCCTTGAGCGCAAAACCCGGTAGCAGGAAGCGCTGAAACCAGCTGGATCCCGCCACCGCGCCGCTCATGCCGCTGCCAGGCAATAATCGACCAGCGCGTCGAAGGCCGGGCCGCCGCGCATCGGATCGGCGACCGGCAGGCCCAGTCGCGCACTCTCGCTGGCGATCAGCGCATCGGCCTCCGTCGCATCGAGCGCCGCCGTGTTGAGGCTGATCCCGCCGCAGCGGATCGCCGAATTGGTGCGCTGGCCAAGCAGGGTCGTCAGCTCGATAATATGCTCGATGCTGGTGAGCGTGTAGCCTGCCGTGCCGAGCATGTCGGTGCGGCCGGGTTCATGGCACACGATGAACAGATCAGGCTGACTGCCATGAAGCAGGCCGAGCGACACGGCGGCATAGGCAGGATGGGTCAATGCACCCTGCCCCTCAATCACGTCCCAATGATCCGGCGCAGCATCGGGCGACAGCATTTCCGCCGCGCCAGCCTCGAAATCGGAGACCACCGCATCCATCGGGATGCCGCGCCCGGCGATCATGATTCCGGTCTGACCGCTGGCGCGGAAATCGCTGTCGACGCCGCGCGCGGCAAAGGCACGAGCGAGCGCCAGCGCGGTATATTTCTTGCCGAGCGCACAATCGGTCCCGACCGTCAACAGCCGCTTGCCGCTGCGCTTGCGCCCGGTCGCGACCGGTATCTGCGCCGGCGGCACCCGCACGTCGATCAGCCGGCGTCCAAGCCGCTCCGCCGCCTGCCCGAGTTCGGGAATATCGGCGAGCTTCATGTGCATTCCGGCGATGATGTCGAGTCCTGCCTCCAGTGCCTCCACCAGCGATGCGCGCCACAGCGGCGGAATGACGCCGCCCGGATTGGCCACACCGACCACCAGCCCGCGTGCGCCCCTGGCCACGGCTTGCGCCGGAGTCAGACTGGGCAGGCCGGTGCTGACGGTCGCGCCGCAGGCCAATTCGCCCACGCATTTGTCCGCCGCCCAGTCGCGCAGGCCAAAGGCGGTCTTGGCAAAGCCTTCTTCAGTCGTGTCGCCCAGGAAGAGCAGATAGGGCTGGGGCAAGGCCAGCGCGTCGGGGCGCGAGCCGAAAGGCACGTTCATGGAGGAAACTCCGCTCAGAATGCCACGTCGATCGCCATGCCCAGCGTGCGGGGCTGGAGCGGCACGGTCGACAGATAGCCGGGATTGGTGGTGGCGACGCTGGTCGTGATCCGCCCTTCCTCGTCGCCAAGGTTGCGGACATAGGCTCGCAGCGTCCATTTGTGGTCGAAGGTGATGCCTGCGTTGAGGTCAAGCGTGGCATAGCCGTCCACCGGCACGAAGAGGGGCGAGCTTTCCACTGCCGAAACGCGATCCCCGACGATGCGCAATGCGCCGCCGATCCGCGCCTCGGCCGTGCCCCCCACCGGGAAGCGGTAATCCGCTGTCATCGCCGCCGAAAGCTTAGGTACGTTGGGCAACTGGTCGCCATCGGCGCAATTGTCGGTCGTCTGTGTGCAGCGCGCGTCGGTATAAGCGAAATTGGCCCCGACACTCAGGCCGCGCACCGGCTCGACCAGCAAGGAGGCTTCGACACCCTTGCTGCGCGCCTTGCCAGCATTGACCAGACCGTTGATACCGGCCGCGAAGGCAGCAGATATCTGCAGATCCTTCCAGTCGAGCAGGAAGGCGGCCGCGTCGAATGTCACCGCGCCATTGAGGAAGCGGGCCTTGATGCCAGCCTCGTAACTGGTCACGGTTTCGGAATCGACGGTCGAAGGGAAGCCGGGCAATGCGATGTTCGGACCCCCGGGGCGGTAGCCACTGGCAACACGGACATAGAGCATGGTGTCACGACTGAGGTTGAGCTGCGGACTGATGCTGTATGTAAGGATTTCCTCGTGGGACTTGCCATCACCGCCACTATCCAGGCCCGCTAGCGGGATCTGTGTCAACTGGGTGAAGGTCTGATCGTTGCGCGCCCAGCGCAGCCCACTCGTCAGGTGGAATAGATCGCTGATCTTCCAGGTCGCATTGCCGAAAAACGCATATTCCTTGTAGGTGTTGGGCAGCGCCACCACCGCGAAAGGATCGATACCCGGGATAGGATTACCGTCGAGGTCCAGCGCATTGACCAACTGATCATGGCTGTTGTCTTCGTCCGTGTAGAAAAAGCCCAACATCCATTCCAGCGCGTCGCTGGAAGCTGAGGTGAGGCGTAGTTCCTCGGTCCATTTCTTCTGGTGCAACCGCGCCGGATAGATCGCGTAACCGCCCCACAGGACGCCATAGATGCGCGACGCGTCACTCGTCTCCAATATCTTGAGTTTGCTGTGAGAGGTGGTCGAACTTAGCTCGGCAAAACCAAAATCATAGGCGACGCTGCCGGAGTAATATTGGAAGTCGCTGCTGAAGGGCTCGTCGAGCTGGCTGTTGGTGTTCAGGAACTTTGCGCCGGGTGCCAGCGCGCTGTTGTTCATTCCTTCATAGACGATACCGAAATTATCGGAATCGACCGACTGCCACAGACCGCTGAGCTTGATCGTCAAGGCCGGGTCCGGCCTCCACAGCAAGGCGACGCGGCCGCCTTCCTGCACCGCTTCGTTCACATCCGTCTTTCCAGTCAGGATATTGTCGATGTAGCCGGGCGTCTCGCGCCGCGAATAGCTGCCGCTGACAGCCAACTGGTCAGAGATGATCGGCACATTGACCATCGCGCTGGCGGCCCAACCCGGATCGCTGGCATGGGCAATAGCAAACAGTTCTACCCCACCGCGCACCGACAATTTCTGCAGGTCGGGCTGGACCGTCACATATTTGAGCAAACCGCCAATCGAGCTGGCACCATAGAGCGTGCCCTGCGGTCCGCGCAGCACCTCCAGCCGCTCGACATCATAGGGCAGCAGATCGAGCGAGAAGCTCTGGCCGCGATTATAGATGCCGCTGGAGCCGATCGGCGCATCGTCGAGATAGACGCCGACCGTCGCGCTTGGGCCGATCGGTGCGACGCCGCGCAGCGACAGGGTAGAACGGCCGGGCGAGCCGCCATTGTCGACCTGGAGGCCGGGCACATAGGCTGCATAGTCGAGCAGTTGCGAACCGCCGCTCTGCTGCATCTGCTCGCCGCCGACGACGCTGATCGAGATCGGCACGTCCTGTACCCGCTCGGCACGCTTCTGGGCAGTGACGATGATCGCGTCATCGCTCGCCACCCCCGCCTGCGGTGCGGCATCCTGCGCCAGCGCAAGACCGGGCAGCAGCAGTGCGCCGGCTGCCGCAGTCATCATCAGTTCCCGTATGATCCTGTGCGTCATCGTGGGTCTCCCCCCTGGAAGGTCGATGGTCACCGGCAGCCCGCGTGCATCGCGATTCTATCCGGCTGTCAGGTTAATTTTCTAAATAGGATGATTTATCCCGGTGAGAAAATTGTCAATCCTGATTTGAAAAATAGTCGACATATATCTGTCGGACTGCCGCAGGGCATTAGGCAGCGAGATGGCCCCACACGGCATCGCCGCATTCGATGTCACCATCGCGATAGACGATGCCAGGCTGCCGATCGGCGGCCAGGAAGGTCGGGCCATCGAGGTCGACGACGTCGCAATATTGGCCGACCAGATAGGCTGGCGCGGTCGCCAGGCTGGTGCCCATCATGTTGCCGACCATCACGCCGAGCCCCAGGGCGCGGGCACGGCGGGCCATAGCCAGCGCCTCCGTGAGCCCCCCGCATTTATCGAGCTTGATATTCACCACGTCGAAGCGGCCGGGCATTGCCTCCACATCAGCGAGACCGAGCACGCTTTCGTCGGCGGCGATCGGGATTGGCGAGGTGAAGCCGTCCAGATCCGCCTCCCGCCCGCGAGCCAGCGGCTGCTCGATCAGATTAACGCCAAGCCGCATCATAACGCGGACCAGAGCGGGCAGATCAGCAATGTCATAGGCCTGATTGGCGTCCACGCCAATCCAGCAGTCCTGCCGTGCAGCCCGGACCGCCGCTACCCTGAGGACATCTAGATCGAGATCGCCGGTCAGCTTGAGCTTGAGCGCGCGAGCATCCGGGAAGGTCTCGACGGCTCCCCGCGCCATCACCGCAGGATCATCCGCACCCAGGGTGAAGGTGGTTCGCAGCGGCCGAGGCGGCGACAAGCCGGCCAGTTTCCACACCGGGACACCGCTGGCCTTGGCTTCCAGTTCCCACAAAGCGCAGTCGAGCGCGTTGCGACCACCGCCCGGCGGCAGCGCCTCCTGCAAGGTCGAACGTGACAGACCGCTTTGGAGCGCATCGCGAACGCTCTCGATCGCGGCGGCCATCGTGGCGACATCGTCATTGAGGTAGAAGACACCGCCTCCCTCCCCTCGCCCGACATGGAGGCCGTCGGACAGGCCGACCTCCACCACCGAGCTTTGGGTGAAGACATGGCCAGCGATGCGGAACGGCTTGGCATAGGCGAAATTCGCCTTCCGCACGTCCAGGGTCAGGCGATGCACCATCGTCAAAAGGCCGTGCCCAAACTGATCAGCTTGAACATCACGGCGACCCAGAGAATGAAGAAAGCGCCGAGCAGCAGCAGCACGCTCCACAGCTTGCCGAACCAGCCGCGCTTGCCCTTCCACACCAGCCATAGATTCCAGGCCGCGAGCGCGAACAGGCCGATGAAACCGATCGTGCCGAGGATCTGGAGCAGCAGGATCGGCAGATCGAGCGCGGCGTGCGCATCGAAATTCTCGACGCTCATCACCACGCCGATCCAGCCCACGAGCACGGCGACGACCAGCCAGGCAAAGCCGCGCACCAGCCGGTAGGCACGCCGATCCGTCCCGGTCAGCATCAGCGCCGTGCCGTAGCGCCGGCGCGCGAACCATCCCACCGGCCAGGACAGGGCGGTCAACAATATGATGACGATTCCGAACAGCAGGCCCGGGATCAGCCAGGAACCAGTCGCGTACCAAGGCGTCCGATCGAACACCATGAAGGGCGAGACCATGTTGAAGCTCCAGCGGACAACCTTGCCGTCGACCACCTGTGCCGCGATTTTCTCATGGCCATAGGCATCCTGCCAGACGAAGGGCGCGACCTCGATCCACTTGCGCGGCGCGCCGCCCAGCGACAGCACGCTGGGGATCGAAGGGCGACCATCGGCATCGATGCCGATCTTCGCCTCACCAAGCAGATAGACGATCGAGGCAAAGCTTGACTCCACCCGGCGGCTGTTGCTCCAGTTGCCGACCAGCAGCTTGGCATGATCCTTGGCGGTCGACAGTTCGACCGGCACCGGACGCGGGCCGGGGCTGAGATACCGGTCGACAAATTCGTCCATCAGCGTGCCGCGGATCGCGCCCGCCGCCCCTTCCTTGCCGGGACTGTTCATCGAGATGAAGATGCCGACCTTTTCTGCCGGGAAGATCAGCAGGTCGCTGTGGAAATAGACGGTGTCGCCGCCATGGGCCAGCGCGCGATGACCATCGATCCACTGTTCATAGAAGCCCAGTGCCATCTGGTTAAGCCCAGGAACGCTCTTGTTCTGCGCGGTCTGCATCAGCCTTTCGGTCTCGGGCTTGAGCAGAGGCGCTCCGCCGTTGAGATGCGCGATCATGAATTTGGCCATGTCGGCGCCACTTGCGGCCATGGCCCCCGCCGGAGCCAGGCCGATTTCCTCATAGCGTTCGGCCTTGCCGGACCCCAACTGATAGCCTTGCGACATATAGGGCTTGAGCGCAGGCGGCAGCGGCTGGCGGAAGGTTGCGTAACGCATCCCGAGCCGCTGGAAAATGTTGCGTTCGACATAGTCATTGAACGGTACGCCCGACACTCGTTCCACGATATAGCCGGCCAGCGCGGTCGCATAGTTGGAATAGGCCGGAGTCGAACCGGGCTCGAAGATTCGTTCCGGGATCCGCTCCTTGAGCGTATCGCCCAGCGACTTGAGCGGCTTGTCGAAGGTCAGGAGATTCTTGATGATCTCCTCGAAGCCGGCGGTGTGCGTCATGATCTGGCGCATCGTGATCGGCTTGCCCTTGTAGGGTGGCAGCTTGAAGTCGATATAGCGGTTCACGTCTGCGTCGAGGTCGATCCTGCCGGCCTCCACCTGCTGCATCACGGCAGTCCAGGTGAACAATTTGGAAGTCGAACCGGGACGGAACAGGGTGGTCACCGGATCGACTCGCTTTCGCCGGGCAACATCGGCATAGCCGAAGCCGCGCTGGGTCAGCACCTGGCCGTCCTTGACGACGACCACGACAGCCCCGGCCACGTCGCCGCGGCCAAGCGCATAGGGCATATAGCCGTCAAGCCAGGCATCGACGTCCGCCTTGGTCAGCGTGCCGTCACCAGCCGAAAGCGGCGGTGCGACAGGTGCCTGCTCCGTCCTGACCGCCGGCTGCGGCAGGAGCGAGGATGTCTGCTGGGTCAATGCGGGGGCGGCTGCGGCAAGGCCGCACAACGCCGCCAATCCCCATCTGAACGAGCGCTTCCACATATATTGCGAGCCCCTTTCCTTATGGCCTCCCTGGCCATCGGCCGATTGCGTCTCTTGGCGGTTCCGTCTAATCTATCGCCTGATATGAAACAAATTAATCCTGGTTGAGACATAATGATCCTATTTAGAAAATTGTCAAATCCGGAACCCGGTCTGGCAGGAGATGCGGCATGACCCAGGCGCAACCGACCCTTGGTACCCTGCTCAAGGCGGTGCGGGCCCGGAACAACTGGACACTCAAGGAAATGAGCAACCGCAGCGGCATTCCGGTGTCGACCCTGTCGAAAGTCGAGCATGACCGGCTGACGCTGACCTATGACAAGCTGCTGCAACTCAGCCAGCGCTTGAATATCCGAATGTCGGAACTGTTCGCGGAAAATGACGCGGCGCCCGAAGTGGCGGTCACGGCGCGCCGCAGCCTGGGCGATATGGCGCGGGCCGTGCGGGTCAACACCGACAATTACGATTATTATTATCTCTGCACCGAATTGCGGCGCAAGCGGATGATCCCGGTCGTGACCCGGGTGCGCGCCAAGTCGACAGAAGAATTTGGCGATCTAGTCCACCATTCCGGCGAAGAGTTCATCTTCGTTATTGAGGGACGGATCGTTGTCCACACCGAATTTTACGATCCGGTCATGCTCGAGGAAGGCGAATCCATCTACATCGATTCTAACATGGGGCATGCCTATGTCGCTGGCGACGGCTGCGATGAGGCCGTGATTCTCGGCGTCTGTTCAAGCGCCGATGACGACCTTATGAATTCGCTGCTTACCCTGCATGACGAGGAACGTGAACAGGATAACGCAAGGCAGTGAGGGTCTCGCGTAAATCCGCCTCGTGGGGGCGCCCTCGACGCCTTGGCTTGGGCATCAACGGCGCCAGGCAGCTCCGCTTCTTGCCATCTTATCGCTCGCGCATCGCCTCGTTTGTCTGCCAATTTAGGCTATTGCCCCAGTTTTGCGTCCACCCGCGAAGCCTGAGCGGGTCACGCACCAGTGGTCGCACTACTAGCTCAACGCTGCAATAACCTGCGCTATGCGCGTTTGGGACCGGGCCGCAGACTAACGCATCAAGGATAGAAAGCATCTGGTGCCCGACTTTTTGGTGACCGAGGTTCCAGGCATCGTCAGGATAGCAGTTCGAGCTCCTCCCCACTGCCGATGTCCGACTGTACCCTTAATTGTCTCAAGGTCTGCCCTGGCCCCTCATCTTTGGCTGAATTGAATCCGACACTTTCGAGAGCGGATCATCGAAATCGCCTTGTCATTGGATCCACTAACGTACACAATGGATCCAATAATAGGAGTGGATCATGCAGGCAAATGTGGCACCGGCCGGCGCGCAATCATGGCCGAAGGATAGCTGGTATGTCGCCTGCACCTCAGCTGACGTGAGCGACAAACCTCTGGCCCGGACCATATGCAACGAACGCATGGTGTTCTTTCGCGGCAAGGATGGCGCGGTTTGCGCGCTGGAGGATTTCTGCCCGCATCGCGGCGCCCCACTCTCGCTTGGCTTCGTCAAGGATGGCCAATTGGTTTGCGGCTATCATGGCCTTGTGACCGATTGCCATGGCAAGGTCGCCTCCATGCCCGGCCAGCGGGTCGGCGGCTTCCCCAACACCCGGCATTTCCCGACGATCGAGCGCTATGGCTTCATCTGGGTATGGCCCGGCAAGGCCGATACGGCCAATCCGGCGGCGCTGCACCATCTGGAATGGGCGGAAAGCGCCGATTGGGCCTATGGTGGCGGCTATTATCACATCGCCTGCGACTATCGGCTGATGGTCGACAATCTCATGGACCTGACCCATGAAACCTATGTCCATGCCAGCAGCATCGGGCAGAAGGAAATCGATGAGGCCCCGGTCAAGACCCGCGCAACCGACAGCGAGGTCGTCACCAGTCGGTTCATGGATGCCGTCTCTGCGCCGCCCTTCTGGCAAATGGCGCTTCGGGGGGCAGGCCTGCCGGAGGACGCACCGGTCGACCGCTGGCAAATCTGCCGCTTCACCCTGCCGAGCCATGTCATGATCGAGGTGGGTGTCGCGCTGCAGGGGCATGGAGGCTATGACGCCGAGGACGCGCTCAAGGCATCCGCAATCGTTGTCGATTTCATCACACCCGAAACCGAGACATCGCACCATTATTTCTGGGGCATGGCGCGCCGCTTCGCGACGCAAGATGAGATGCTTACCGACACGATCCGCGAGGGACAGGGGCGGATCTTCGCCGAAGATCTCGACATGCTCGAACAGCAGCAGGCCAATCTGACCCGATATCCCGATCGCCGGCTGTTGAAGCTGAATATCGACGCCGGCGGGGTGCGATCGCGCATGATGATCGAGCGGGCCATCGCGGCGGAGATGTCGCCGGTTTGACAGCCGGCGATCAACGTTCAAAAGACATGGCATGCAGCATCGATCCGACAGCGATAGGAACGTCGACCAGCGCCCCACCAAGCCCGGACAGCATGTCATCATCTCCTTGCGGCGCATGATTGCCGAAGGGGCGATCCAGCCGGGAGAGCGGATCGCCGAAGTGGCGACGGCGGCAGCACTCGGCGTGTCGCGCATGCCGGTCCGCACCGCGCTTCGGGCGCTCGAGACAGAGGGGCTGGTCACAAAGCTCGGCGGTCGTGGCTATGCCGCACGGGCGATCACGGCGTCCGAGATTCATGGCGCGATTGAAGTCCGAGGCGTGTTGGAGGGATTGGCGGCGCGCCGGATCGCGACGCAGGGCCTTTCTTCGTTGGATGAGCAACGCTTTGCGGCCTGCCTGACACAGGGAGAAGCGATTTTTGCCAAGGGCGGCCTTAGCGACGGCGACCTTGACCGCTTCTACGCCTATAATCTGGCGTTCCACGATCTGCTGATCGAGGTCAGCGGCAACCCGTCGATCGGACAGGCGCTGGCGCGCAACAATCACCTGCCCTTCGCTTCGGCGTCGGCACTGGCGGTCGACTGGAGCGATCGGCCCGCCGAGTTCGCGCATCTTGAGGCAGCGCACCGGGCGCATTGTACGGTAATCGATGCGATCCTTCGCCGGGCCCCCGATGAAGCGGAACAGATGATGCGCACTCATGCCGAAGCCGCTGTCGGCAGTGCGTCCGTCTTCAGACGCCTGGGGATCGGCGCCGGCGCATCCACAGCCGGCTAGACGATCACTCGTCAGTCCCCGTCGACTACAATCCCGTCCGCTCCATCCTGCCCTTGCTGCGCGATCCGGGCCAGCGCGGCGTGCAACTGCGCGCGATCGACCATTACGTGAGAGAGGCCGGATCAGACATCGCGCTCGGTTTCGTCGATGGGCTCGAAGCAGCCTACCGTGCGATTGCGGAGCATCCCGGCGTTGGTTCGCCGCGTTGCGCACATGAGCTGAACCTGCCGGGGCTGCGACATCGTCGGCTCGCCCGTTTTCCGTGGCTCGACTTCTACGTCTGACGAGACGACCATATCGACGTATGGCGGGTGATTGATGCACGCTGTGTCATTCCGGCTTGGCTCGAGGATCCATAAGAGAATGAGCGTACCTCGGAGATATGTCGCATTACCGTCAGGCTGAGGTATCCAAGGGAATAGCTGCCGGTCAGGCCGGACACGTAAAACGCGCAACAAGCGTCCAGAAAGGGTGTGCGCCATGCAAAGGCGGCACTTTCTAGCGGGTGAAAGGCCCACCTGGCGATGCTCCACACATCAAAGCTAAAGATCTCGGTCGCAATTGCAGCAGTTGGCCCGGGCTGGCGAATTGTGATTTTTTGGCGACATTTCGTCCGAGGCTCAATGGTCCAAACAAACCGCTGGTCACGATCAATCGCCGCAGCGGTAAGGTGAGCATCGAGGGCACCGCCCTTACAGTTTTCGGGGACGGTACTACCTGATCGACAGATCAGACCGTCGCCGCTTCTAATGGCCGATCTACAAACGCATGATGGCGCCTTGCGACGCCATCATGCCTTCGCAGATTTGGGTCCAAAGAGGGCCGCGCGTCATGCAGCCAAATGTCTGCTGTCAAAAGTGGAATGACGATGCCCGCTGCGTCGAAGACGTCGATCGTCGAAAATTTGCGCAACATCGTGCCTGCCGACATGGCACTGGCTGCTGTACGACTCGCCGGCGCTATGGCCTTTTCGCTGTCATAGGGCTCGTTCTGTGTAACTGTCTCACCGACCATTATTGCCAAGACAGTGACCTATTTCAGCATTTCGCCAATTTTTGCGGAAAGATGTTCGATCTGGAACGGCTTAGAGATCATTTGCATGTTGGTGCCCAAGAATCCCGCACGGATCGCCGCGTTCTCGGCATAGCCGGTGACGAACAAGATCGGGAGTGCGGGCAAGTGTTCACGCGCAACCTCAGCAAGCTGTCGCCCGTTCATTCCTGGGAGGCCTACATCGGTGATCATCAGATCAAACTTGTGGCCGCTGTCGAGCAGACGGATTGCCGATTGCGCCTCGGCTGCCTCCACTGCCTTGTAGCCCAGCTCGCTTAGGACTTCGCGCACCAATAGGCGCACCGATTCGTCGTCCTCAACCAGCAATACAGTCTGCCCGTCCCCATGATGAATTGGGGCAGGTGCATCATCCTCGCCGACGATGCCGTCCTGAGCGACCGGCAGAAAAAGCTTGACCGACGTGCCATGGCCTGGTGTCGAGTGAATTCGAACCTGCCCCTCTGATTGCTTGGCGAAGCCGTACACCATAGACAGTCCAAGTCCGGTGCCCTGTCCAACCGGCTTGGTGGTAAAGAAGGGATCGAACACCTTCGCGAGCGTATCCTCATCCATGCCAACGCCGCTGTCCGACACTGCGACGACAACATAGCGTCCAGGCATCGCGCCGGGATGCGTCTGGCAATATTTCGTGTCTAGAATCGTCACGCTGGTCTCAAGAGTTAGCGCTCCGCCCTCAGGCATGGCATCGCGCGCATTAATCGCCAGGTTCAGGATCGCGCTCTCAAGCTGGTTGGCGTCGACAACGGCCGGCGGGATGTCGCGGGCTGATAGAATCGAGACCGAAATCTGCTCGCTCATCGTTCGGCACAGTAGGTCCTCCAGCGATGCAATCAGCGCGTTGACATCCGTAGGTCGACTGTCGAGCGACTGGCGACGCGAAAACGCCAGCAAGCGCGCGGTCAGCCCTGCGGCGCGCTGAGCCGACACGCTGGCCGCGTCCATGAACCGGTCAAGGTCGTCCAGCCGTCCCGAAGCGATCCGGCGTTTCATGATATCGATAGCGCCTATCACCCCGGTCAACATATTGTTGAAGTCATGCGCGATACCGCCGGTCAGCTGCCCGACCGCTTCCATCTTTTGCGACTGGCGTAGTGCCGCCTCGGCTCGTTCGCGCACTTGTGCCTCAGCCTCCAATTCGCTCAAGGCCTTAGTCAACGCTTCGGTCCGCTCAGCAACCTTTTGCTCGAGCTTGCCTGCAGCTTGGGCGAGAGCAACCTGACCGCGCTTTTGTTCGTCGATATCGACGATCACCGAAATCGCACCTGTCACCCGATCGCCTTCAAGCAGAGGAATTCCGCTCACTCGTGTCCATACCGGTTCGCCAACCACAGGATGATGCAGGAATTCAATGCCAGCTACGCGCTCTCCGCGCAGCGATCTTGCCGTGACATAGCGATCAGGCTCAATGCGTCTCCCATCGGCTTCATATCCTTCCCACTGATCCTGCGAACCTGGAACACGTGAGGGCACCTCGCCGGTCGGAAGAAAACGTAGGAATTCGGGATTTGATAGCAGGGTCGATCCGTCCGGGTTCACGAAAGCCACGCCGACCGGGATCGTATCGAGCAGGGTCGTCAGGCGCGTGCGTTCACTCATTAGCTCTGCCAGCCGGTCGCGTATTTCAAACTGTTTCTGCCGCGCGCGTATTGCCGAGCTAATGGCGCTGAACAACGATTCGCTGCTGAGCGGTCGTTCGAGCAGGACGACGTTGATTGCGCTGTCGGGCAGCCGCCGTCTGATCGCTTCACTTCCTGTCGCGCGCCCAGCTTGCCGCCCTGCGAGCAGAATGAAGGGCACGTCCGACCATGCCGGCTGCGCCTCAAGCGCTCGATTGAGCGGCCCCAGATCGGTAAAGAGTGCCTCCTCGGTTATCAGGACAACTCCAATATCCTCGCTGAGCGTGGCTGCTACATCGGCTAGCGACGCACAGATGCTCACATCATAGCCTTGCGTGCCAAGTAATTTCCCTACGCTCGCAGCGTCGCTGCCATAGGGTGCGCTGACTAGGACGCGATGGCCGTTGGATGATGAGCGATGCACTTAACTACGGTCTTCCAACAGAGGCGCTTTTTCCCCGACATATTCAGGTGTTCCAGTCAGGACCCCGCGAAACTCGGCCAGCGGCTCTCCGACGCGGATCCCGTGCGCGTCGATGCGCAGTTCGCGAATGGTGTCCTCATGCTGGCCACTACGGTTTTTGACGACCGAGATCGCCTTGCGGATGCGACCACGGCTTTCAAAGAAGCGCAGCAGAATGACAATATCGGCGATGTAGGAGACGTTGAGTTCACTGGCGTGCATCGTGCCGAAGAACCCGGACTGCGGATTGATCAGAAACGTTACGACCCCGGCCTGGTTCAGATAGGACAGGAGCTCATGCAGCTGCAGGATCAGTTGCTTTTCCTGCGGCATCGCAGCGACATAGCCATTAAGGCTGTCGATCATCACGACCTCGACGTCATTCTCCTCAATCTCGCTACGAACCATTGCCGCGAACTGCCCCGGCGCGATCTCCGCCGCGTCGATCTGGCGGATAGTCAGGCGTCCGTCCGTCATGAGATTTTGCAAATCGATACCAAATGCCTGCGCCCGGCTGATCAACGTGCCGATGCGCTCGTCGAACTCGTAGATCACCGCCTTTTCACCGCGCTGGCATGCGGCAGCCAGATATTGGAGGGATAGTGTGGTCTTGCCCGAACCAGCCGGCCCGGTGATCAGCGTAGAGGTGCCCCGGGCAGGGCCTCCGTTCAAAAGCGCGTCGAGTGCGTCGAGGCCGCTCGGCACGTGCTCGCCTATAAACGGCGTGTGATGATCGGCCGCCACAAGGCGTGGGAAGATGTTGATGCCACCAGGGCGGATGATCATGTCGTGATAACCCGCTACGAAATCGACGCCGCGCATCTTCTGCACCTGCATGCGCCGACGCGCAGCACCGAAATCAAGCGTGAGCCGTTCAAGTGTAAGCACGCCATGACAAAGGCTATGAAGATGATTATCACGCCCGCCGTTCGATCCGGTCATGTCATCGACCAGCAGCACGGTGGTGTCGAGCCCCGAAAAGAACTGCTTGAGGAACAGAAGCTGGCGACGATAGCGCAAGGGATCCTGCGCCAACAGCCGCATCTCCGAAAGGCTGTCGAACACGATCCGCTTGGGCTTCACTCGCTCCACTTCCTCGCGGATCAGCTGGATCGTCCCGCCTAATTCCATTTCCCAACTATGTAGGATCGACTGATCGCGGCTCACTCCGAGCACTTCGTCCGCCGATGCCAGTTCAAACAGATCGATCCCCTCCAACGACCAGCCGTGCGACTGTGCAACGATCTCCAGCTCCTCGCTGGTTTCCGATAGCGTGACGTAGAGAACCGGCTCGCCATTACGTACGCCCTGCAGCAGGAATTCGAGCGCGAGGGTTGTCTTGCCTGAGCCCGGCATTCCTTCAAGCAAAAATAATCTGTTGGCCGGAAGTCCGCCGCGCAGCACGAGGTCGAGGCCGGTATTTCCGGTCGAAACACGCGCATCCTTCTCTCTCATCGGTAATCTCTCGCTTCCAACGGTTGCCTCGTTCCCATTGCCCAAGGCTACTTTCCATTAAGCCTGGATTTGGCGACACCACATTCATCTAACGCCAAGACCCACGACTGGGTTGCGCCCGTAACGATGTGAAAGATCGAAAGGCTTTCCATCGCGAAGCAATATGCTGGCGGGCCACCCGTACGGCGCTTTGAATATTCTGGCCAACGCTTCTCTGCTTTCAGGCCTGTTGGCGACCGTCAGCAGGTTAGATAACTTCCTGCGCTGGGCGCTTAATTCCGAGCATTTTCTGAAAATTCGCCATGTCTCCGGCAACAATAATCGGTGCACCGCTGCCGCTTTCTTACGCGGCAGCAAATTGCCCAAAGCTCAGTTAGCTCTGCCCCAAGCGGCAATTGTCCGGTTCCGGCAATATCCCGATCTGCTGTGGAACGACGATCAGCCTCAAAAAACTTTACTGGCCCTTTGTGGGCCGCTCGCGCGCTGCAGGCACAAATTGACGCTCTAAGGATCGGTGGGCTGCTGTCGTCTTGAATTCCTGAGCACGCAAACCTCACGAAAAGGCCCCGCAGCGAATGGACGCGCAGGGCCAGTCCGGGGAGAGCGACGAGGTAAGAGTCTCGTCGCTATCTTCAGAACATGTTTCAGTTACAGACAGGTGGCAAGCAAGAAAAACCCCGCTAGTGGTCGGACAGCGGGGCCAGTTGAGAAGGTGCAAGCGTGGTAGGCTTGCTTGGCCATTACGCTCCGCCAAGATAATTGTTCCGCGAAAGGCCGTGCGAACGGTCGGCGATCGGTCCGGCCGAGGCCGCCGACAATATGGGCGCTCCCAGCCCTTTTTAAGATGCAAGCCGATGGTTCGGTCAGCAGCCTCATGTTGTCGGGCGGCACTGATGCAAGATTAAAAATGCTAAGCTTCACCCTACAAGCATTTCACCGTCTTAAGAGCACGCTTCAACGACCATCAAATCCACGAGCAGCCAAGGAAGAACATAGGTTAGTTGCCGCACTCGGCCACGGGATCATTATGCCGTCAGGAGGCGTGTCGATATGGCTGAAGAGGAAGAAACGGTCCATTATGACGGGGCCGAGGGGGGCTGGGGATCGCTTCGAGGAATGGCGTCGATCGCCTGGAGCGAAAAACCTACCCCCGCCGTCCTCGACACGTTGCGCCGCCAGAATAAGGTCAGGGGGTTCATGTGCGTGTCGTGCGCCTGGACCAAGCCGGCCCAGGCGCATCCGCTCGAATTCTGCGAAAATGGCGCCAAGGCGACGTTTTGGGAGCTAACCTCCCGGCGCTGTACGCCCGAGGTGCTTTCCGCACACAAGATCAGCGAGCTTCGAACCTGGAAAGATCATGATCTTGAGCAGCTTGGCCGGATCACGCACCCCATGCGTTACGACCGCCCTTCGGACACTTATGTACCATGCAGCTGGGAAGAGGCCTTTGCCGCGATCGGCCGCGAGCTAAAGGCCATCGATCCACGCTCGGCCGTCTTCTATGCTTCTGGCCGCGCCAGTCTCGAGACGAGCTACCTCTACGCTTTGTTCGCTCGCGTCTATGGGCATAACAATCTGCCCGACAGCTCGAATATGTGCCATGAGACGACTTCGGTGGCGCTCAAGAAGCTGATTGGCTCGCCGGTCGGAACCTGCGTCCTTTCCGACCTTCACTTGTGCGATGCCATCTTCTTCTTTGGGCAAAACACCGGCTCGAACAGCCCGCGCCTGCTTCATCCCTTGCAGGAGGCAGTAAAGCGCGGCGTCAAGATCGTCACGTTCAACCCAATCCGCGAGAAGGGTCTGGAGGTCTTCAAAAATCCACAGAGCCCCGCCGAGATGCTGACCCCCAAAGAGACGCCAATTTCGACCCTATATCTGCAGGTAAAGGCGGGGGGCGATATCGCCGCGATAACAGGGCTCATCAAGCACGTCCTTGCGGCCGAAGAGCGAAAATGGGCGCAGGAAAAGCTGCATATTCTCGATATCGAATTTATCCAGCAGCACACGAACGGCTTCGAAGCGATGAAGGCGGAGGTTGAGGCGAAAAGTTGGGAGGAGGTAGAATGCGAAAGCGGGCTCGCCCGCGCCGATCTCGAGGAGGCCGCGCAAATCTACATCGAGGCAAGCCGCTCGATCGCCATGTACGGCATGGGTCTCACGCAGCACGTCCACGGATTTGAGAACCTTGCCGCGCTCACCAACCTCTGGCTCCTCAAAGGCAATATCGGCCGCGAGGGAACCGGCATCTCGCCGGTGCGCGGCCATTCCAACGTCCAGGGTCAGCGGACCGTAGGCATTTCGGAAAAGCCAGAGCTTGTGCCACTCGACAGGCTCGCGTGGCAATATGGTTTCGAGCCTCCGCGTGAAGAAGGAATGAATACGGTCAAAGCCTGCGAGAAGATCATTTCGGGCGATGTGAAAGCCTTCATCGGACTGGGCGGCAATTTTCTGCGAGCCATACCCGAGCGCGAGATGATGGAGACAGCTTGGCAAAAAATGCGCCTCACCGTACAGATCGCCACGAAGCTCAACCGCAGTCATCTGATCAACGGCGAGGTGGCATATCTCCTGCCCTGTCTCGGCCGCTCGGAGAAGGACAGCCAGGTAAGCGGCGCGCAGGCTGTAACGATGGAGGACTCACTCTCCTGCATCCACGGTTCGCTCGGCAACAACACGCCTGCCTCACAGCACCTTAAAAGCGAGGTTGCCATCGTTGCGGGTATGGCAAAAGCGACCCTCCCGCCCAATCCGAAGTTGCCATGGGACGATTGGACCGGCGACTATGCAAAGATCCGGAACGCTATCGAGCAGACCTATCCTGATCAGTTCCGTGATTTCAATGACCGAGTGTTCACGCCGGGCGGCTTTTATCGCGGTAATTCTGCGCGCGAGCGTATCTGGAAAACACCGAGCGGCAAAGCGGAGTTCACGGTACCCAAAGCCATGACCTCGGTCGGCTTTGCCCCGGCAGAGGGACGCTATCGCCTGGTGACCTTGCGCTCGAACGACCAGTTCAACACCACCATCTATGGCTACTCCGACCGCCTCCGCGGTATCGAGGGTACCCGGGACGTCGTCCTTATGAATCCTGAAGACATTGCCGCAGCCGGACTTGAGAATGGGCAGCTTGTCGCGCTGGCGAGCGATGCCGGTGACGGCGTCCATCGGCAGGTCGATGGGTTGACTGTCATCCCTTTCCTGCTGCCGCGTGGGTGCCTTGGCGCTTACTATCCTGAAATGAATCCTCTCATTCCCCTCTGGTATCATGATGAACAGTCCAAAACACCGGCGGCAAAGGGTGTGCCGGTCCGCATCGTGACTTAGCCGTGCATATCATGGGGGTAGCACCATTATTGATCTTGGGGGCTCTCGCGAGTTGCAGCAATGAGGCGCGCGAGGTAGCTCCTGGCATTCCGCAGACCGCTCCCACGGGAAACACCGACCCGCGGATATCAGCTTATCAAGCCAACCTATACCAGATCTCGCAGGGCAGCCGCTATTTCTACTGGTATGGCTGCGTAGCCTGTCATAGCGGCACAGCCCCGAGCGCGACAAGCTTCACCGGCGAGCGATGGCAACGCGGCGGGGGCTTTGCCGATGTCTATCAGTCGATCGCAGCGCACCGGCCAAAGCCTGCCTATGGCGACGTCATTCCGCTCGAGCAACTTTGGCAGGTTACCGCCTATGTCCGCGATCTGGCCAAGCATTATCCTCAGAAACGGCGCCGCGTCTCTCTTGACCAAAAGGGCGAGGCGCAAGGTCCGCGCTGGCCCGGTCCGCAATGAGCAAGTTCGGCCTTTCTCTTCTGATGCTGCTACTTGGCGCATGTTCCGGGATCCAGACGCCTTTGTCGCCGGCAGGCGATCAAGCCTCCGCGCTACACTCTCTTTTCCTATTGATGATGATCGTTTGCGGCGGCGTCTATCTCATCATAATCGGCGCAATTATGTGGAGTGTGCTCGCAGCAAAAGCACGCCGGCGGAATGCGGCGCCAGACGGCAGCGAAAAAATACTCAATCGGGGCTTCTACTCAGCTGCAGCCGGGATCGTCGTGGGGCTCACAATATTGATCGTGGGCAGTTTGGTTGTCGACCGGGCGCTCATAGCGGCCCGTGATGATGACGCCCTGCATATTAGGGTGACGGGCCATCAATGGTGGTGGCGGATCGAGTATAGCGACCCTGCCAGTGGCCGCTGGATTGAGACTGCAAATGAACTCCATCTTCCGCTCGGTAGGACCGCGCGCGTCCAACTCGCCTCAGGAGATGTGATCCACAGCTTCTGGGTCCCCAATGTGGCTGGCAAGATCGACATGATCCCGGGCCGCCGTAACCTCGTCGACTTGACGCCGCGGCGGCTAGGCTGGTTCCGCGGACAGTGTGCGGAATTCTGCGGGACACAGCACGCGCACATGTCTTTCGACGTGAAGGTCGACACTCCAGCGCAATTCGACGCCTGGCTTGCGCGACAAAGCGATCCAGTCGCAGCTGGAGCACTTGTCGGCTCGCGCGCTGCCGCCCTGTTCCTGCGTGTCTGTGGATCGTGCCACGCAGTCCGCGGCACGCCTGCGGTCGGCCGGGCTGGCCCGGACCTGACTCACTTTGCCAGCCGCCGCTCGATTGCGGCGGGCACCGTGCCGATGACACGGGGGGGCATTCAGGGCTGGCTGGCGCAACCGCAGGCGCTCAAGCCTGGTACATCGATGCCGGCGGTGCCGCTTGTGCCGGCCGACGCTGATGCGGTCGCCACCTATCTGGAGAGCTTGCGGTGATGCTTGATCGATCGCTCATCGACCGTCTCCACCGCACCTGGCGCGACCCGCCCGGCCTCTGGGGATTTCTGACTACGGTCGACCACAAACGTATTGCCGCGCGCTATATCGTAACGGCCCTCCTCCTCATGTTCCTTGCCGGCATGCTGGCGCTGGACATGCGCTGGCAGCTATCGGTTCCCGAAAACAGCCGGATGACAGCCCAGACCTTCAACGAGAGTTTTTCGCTGCACGGCTCGACCATGCTCTTCCTGGTGTCTGTACCGATCATGGAGGCAATGGCTTTCTGGCTCGTGCCGCTGATGCTCGGCGCGCGCAACATGGCTTTTCCTCGCTTGGGCGCCTTCAGCTTCTGGCTCTACTTCGGCGGCGTACTCACACTCTGGATTGCGCACGCAATCGACATCACGCCAGACCTTGGATGGTTTGAATATCCGCCACTGTCGGGCCCTGCCTATTCGCCAGGTCACCGCGCCGACATATGGGCTCAGATGATTACCTTCACAGAGGTCGCGGCGCTCGCTGCCTCGGTCAACGTCGCGGCGACCATCCTGAAGATGCGTCCGCCAGGCATGACACTGGCGCGCATGCCGGTGTTCCTCTGGGCCATGCTGATCGCATCGATCATGACGATCCTCTCCATGCCCGCAGTGATGCTGGTGACCTCGATGTTAATTTCCGACCGACTCGTTTCTACGCACTTCTTTTCCGTTGCGACCGGCGGCGACGCCGTGCTCTTCCAGCATTTCTTTTGGTTTTTCGGACACCCGGAAGTCTATCTCATATTCATACCCGCAACGGGCTTCGTCTCTTCGATCGTCGAGACCTTCTCACGTCGACCGCTGTTTGGGCATAGCGCACTTGTCCTGGCAATTGTGTCTATCGGCGCGCTCGCCTTTGGCCTGTGGGTACACCATATGTTTGCCGTTGGCCTGCCGCGTCTCGGCAATAATTTCTACACGGCCGCAAGTATGGCCATTGCGCTGCCAGCCGGCCTCCAAATCTTCTGCTGGATCGCATCCATCTGGGCGGGACGCACATGCTTTGCCACACCCATGCTCTGGGTTCTAGGCTTCCTCGCAACCTTCGTCATCGGCGGCCTCTCGGGGGTAATGACAGCGTCGGCAGCGCTCGACCTGCAACTTACCGACACATATTTCATCGTCGCCCATCTGCACTATGTGCTGGTTGGCGGAGCCATGTTCCCACTGTTCGGCGCCTTTTGCTATTGGTATCCCAAGGCGACAGGGCGGATGATGTCCGAAAGCTGGGGGAAAATCGCGTTCGGCTTGATCGTCGGCGGCTTCAATCTCGGTTTTTTCCCGATGCACGTCCTTGGCCTCATGGGCATGCCGCGCCGGGTGTACACCTATCCTGCAGGAATGGGCTGGGAAACCCTCAATCAGGTCGCCACTGCTGGAAGTGGTGTTGCCGTGATCGGCGGCCTCATCTTCGTCGCAAACGCACTGATCAGCTACTGGCACGGCGAGCCTTCGGGTTCGGACCCTTGGGGCGGATCAACGCTGGAATGGGCCAGTCCCTCGCCCCCGCCACCCTGGAACCTCCCATTTACCCCAGTCGTTGAAGATCTCACGCCGATGTGGAATGGCGGCAAGGCGCTCAAAGCGATGGACGGCCTCTCTCCTGACAAGCGCCAAGTACTGGTCACATCAGTCACTGATGCTGAGCCAATATACCGACAGAAGAGCCCGGCGCCCTCGATCTGGCCACTCATGGCCGCGCTGGCGGTCTCCACGATGTTCATCGGCAGCATCTTCACGCCCTGGGCGATTGCGTTGGGCACGCTGCCGATCGCCGCGGCGCTGACCGGTTGGTTTTGGCCAAACCGGCCCCGGGCGGCGAATGGTCCTCTGGGGTCCCGACCATGACAGCTCCTCGCGACTTCGAAATCATCGACACACTGGCAGCCCTGCCCGTCAGCGCAACGGGGCCCCGACACCTCGTCTGGTGGGGCAATATCGGCTTCATGGTGATCGAGGGCACCGGTTTCGCGCTGGCGGCTGCCGCATATCTTTATCTCATGACCCAGGCGCCCGTCTGGCCGCCAGCGGGTGACAGGCTGCCGGGCCTTTTTTGGAGCGGGATATTCTCCGTAGGACTGCTTGTGAGCGCAATTCCCAACCTGTGGGTGTTGCGCTGTGCCCGCGCAAAGAAGCTGTCGGGCGTTCGCTGGGGGACATTGGCGATGACCGTCATAGGGCTCCTCTTGCTTGTGCCGCGCGCTTTGGAATTCGCACATCTGGGCGTCCCGTGGCACCAGGACGCTTACGGCTCGGCTATCTGGTTGCTGCTCATGCTGCACACCGTTCACGTCGTGACGGACTGGGGTGACACGCTCGTCCTTGGTACCTGGCTTTTCACGCACGAAGTGGGCGATGATCAATTCGCTGACGTCGAGGATAATTCCAACTATTGGAGCTTTGTCGTCCTGTGCTGGCTCCCGGTCTACGTCCTTATCTACTGGGCGCCCAGAGCATCATGAACAGACGCCTCTCGTTCCGCGCGCGTGCATGGTTGGCGCTGCTTCTTCCGCCAGCGATTTGGTTCGGCTTCGAACAGGGCCTTTCCGCCCTGCTGCATGCGCGCTGCGAGGCTGCACCGATCGGAATCCTCTGGGGCCTTGCAAGCCTGGCGCTTTGCGGCGCCGCAGCCAACCTTGCATGGCCCGTCAGGGAGGCTGAGGGAGAGGTTACCCATCCGTGGATCGCGCATATGGCGATCGCGGTAGCCGGCATCTTTTCGCTCGCCATTGTCTTTCAGACCCTCGCACTATGGTTGGTTCCGCCATGCGTGGGATGATCCTATGTTTCGCCACTTGCCTCGCGCTCAACGCTGCTGCGGCCGCGGCGCATGACACAGGCAGCGTGCACGACGAGCCTGTAGGGTGGACCTGGGATCCATGGATCGTTGGACCACTGCTGCTGACCCTTTGGCTCTTCGCACTGGGCGCAGTCCGCCTATCGCGCCGCTCCAGGCGCGGACATAAAGCACTGTGGGTACGCGCCCGGCTTTTCGGCGCAGGTTGGCTCCTCCTCGCGGCCGCACTGGTATCGCCGCTCCACGAGGCCGGCGAGCGCTCGTTTGGCGCGCATATGTTCGAGCACGAGCTGATCATGCTCGCCGCAGCTCCCTTCCTGGTCCTCGCAGAACCCTTGGCCGTCATACTCTGGGGTGTCTCTCCAACATCTCGATCATTGATCGGAAGATGGAGCCGGGTCGCTGTCGTGCGGCAAATCTGGCGATTTCTCACCAAACCTGTCACCGCGACATTACTCCAGGCCAGCGCGCTCTGGCTCTGGCATGCGCCTGTGCTGTTTGACCGCGCCTTGGCCAGCGAGGGGTGGCATGCGGCCCAGCATCTGTCCTTCCTTGTAACTGCCCTCCTTTTCTGGACCGCGATGACCAGTCGCAGGACAGCGCAGCCCATGGCCGCGCTCTGCCTCGTGGCGACCTCGATAGTTTCAGGCGCGCTAGGCGCACTAATGTCATTCGCAACAAGCCCTTGGTATGCTGGCTATGCTCGGCTTGGCCTTGCCCCTTTGGGTCTGACACCCGCGGAGGACCAGCAGTTGGCGGGACTTCTCATGTGGGTGCCGGGCGGCCTGGTCCATGCCAGTGCCGCTTTGCTTGTCTTGCGCCGCATGCTGAGGCCTGTTCATGGCTAGCCGGCCGATCCCTTCGAGCATTTGGTGGCTCACGATCTTGTTGCTTGCATGTGTTGTGTTCGCCATGACTACGGGCGCCGTGATGTACGTCCAGACGCAAGAACAGCATCAAAGCCGGGCCAACATGATAACCGGCGGCGCGTGGGATCGTGGGCGCTTTGCGATCGAACGCTATGGCTGCGGCAGCTGCCACATCATCCCGGGTATCGACAGCGGGTTGGGGAAGGTGGGCCCTGACCTGACGCACGTGGCTCAGCGGGCAGCCCTGGCCGGCTCGCTTGGCAATGACCCAACGACCATGGTCGCTTGGATAGCGCATCCCCAGAAGCTGCGCCCTGGTAGCGGAATGCCCGAACAAGGCGTACAGCCCCAGGAAGCCAGAGACATAGCGGCCTATCTCTATGCCCAGTACTGATAGCATAGCACGTCAATCGCAGCGCGATGATCGTGTAGCCCACTTAATCCGACGCGCTCACGAGGACGAGTGGATGCGACGGTGATCAAAATAGCTCTATCTTTCAGCTTTCCAGAGCAACTGGGCGACGAACATTGTCAGACGGCTCGGGTGCATGCAGCAGCTGGATCGCTACCCGGTTCCGTCCGCATCGCTTCGCCTCGTAAAGCGCTTCGTCCGCCGCGCGGTACAGGGAATGAAAGTCGGCTGCCTTCTCGGCCCTTGCTATCCCTATGCTCGCCGTTACCGCGCGACTGGCAATAACCGCACCATGATCGTAGCTGCCTATTCTGCCGCGGAGCAATTCTGCAAAACGCATGAGCGCGACATTTTCCATTCCGGCGACCAGCATGGCGAACTCTTCGCCGCCTAACCGGGCAACTGCGCACACGGAACTTTCCTCAGGGGCAAGGCAGCGCGCTATTCCCTGCAGCACAACATCGCCCGCATCATGACCATAAACATCATTGATGGATTTGAACCAGTCCACGTCGATCAGGAGCATGGCCACCGTTTCGTCCGCGTTCCTCATATGGTCGAGGATTGTTTCGACCCGATCGATGAAGCCACGCCGATTGGGCAGACCAGTGAGCGCGTCGCGGCGTGCCAGTTCCTGTGCTTGCGCCTCAGCCTGCCACGCAAGATCGCGTTCCACGCGCATACGGGCATAAACCCGCGATGCAGCGATCGAAAGCCAGAGCGTCTGCCACGCGGCTGCGAAGAGCACGAAGATCTGCGAGCCTGCGCCCCAAAACATGGCGTCCGCGTCAAAAAAGCTCGTGGAGGCAAGGACAAGCATGGGCACCGCCCATGCGCCCGCAAAGCTGCGGGCTTCGTGGCTGCCACGCCGCCAAGCCTGCCCGATCGAAAAGGCGACCGTAACCAGATCGGCAAGGACCAGCATACCAAGGGCTGCCCCAAGCTGGTCGATGGGACCTGATCGCATCATGGACAGCGGAATGCCGAGCAGGACAACCGCTCCTGACAAGCCGAGCGCAGTTCGTCGGAGCCAGCGGCTAAGATGCACGTCGTTTAGGGCTGTAACGACGCTCAAGGTCGCAAGCGCAATCGCGAGGCAGGAAAGGCCGGTGCAGATTTGGGCTGATAGTGCGCCGGCCATTTTAGGAAAGACGAAGAGGTGGATCTGCGACCAGCATGCCCCCCAGGCCACCATCGAGGCAGCCCATGCGGCCTGCCAAGCGGAGAACTGCTTCCGTACGGCCAGCGCAAGGGAAGCGTTGTAGACTGCGCCAACGAGCAGAAGCACGAGTGCGGCACCAATCAAAATGGCCAATCCGGTCGTCTGAGTACTTTCCTCGCCTCGCTGAACCAACCGGATACGCAGCAGACGTGCACTGGCCACCTTGTCGAACCGGAGGGTCACCGCTGCCAGTTGAGCATCCCGATGAGGCGCCTGAAAGACCAGTTGCCCACCTGCACGCCAATGGATCCCGAAATCACCGCTGCGGACATCCTGCCGTTCAACTATGCCATCGGCATAGGTGAATGCCACGATAAGGCGATCGAAGCGCGAACTGTGGACGATCAGCGAGAGATCGTCAGATTTGTGGGTGTCGGGGGACACGGAGGCACGAAGCCAGAGCGTTCCCATTTGATATCCCTCGGGCACCCCAGCACAGGAGAATGTTGAAGGCATAACATCGCGGGGCATTGTCATTTCGCTTACGGCATAACATAGGCGATGGCCGATCCGCAGCATTTCCGAAGAGGCGGGGGAGGACCACCCAAGCCCCATCATCACCATGCATACGATCATGCAAAGTGCTTTCATGGCTTTTGGGAAGCGGCGCAGCCTGAGCGATTCGCGGTCCATCCCGGCCCGGCCTATGGCAAAATCCCAAACAGATCATGGACAATGCGACGAATCCGTCCAGCGTCCTGTATTTTCTGTCAGAGAGGCTGCCGGCAAGTAAGCATCAGCGTATCTACCGGACGCTGCGCTCCCTAGTTTGGCTGATCGCCCCGCGAACCTCGGGCACGGCGCAGATTGCGTCGCGTCGGGCTTGCCGCATTGTGGGATATTTTTAGCTTGGGGACATGGGCGGCGGGTCGGGGCCTTGGTTGGCCCGCCTTCGCCACGGGCCGGTCAATGTCGAGTTGGAGGCGGAGGCGCTTGAGCCGGGTCAATCTATTGCTGGGCATAATGGAAATCCCTTTGCCACATCATCTAATCATATTTGCCGCGCGAAGGTGCGAATGCCTCACAGGAGCAGAAATTTTTCGGACGAGGCAGGCTGTGTTCAGGAAGGCGCCTGGACAATGTCCGCGCCAGATTGTCGAAAGGTGCAGGGCATAACGCTGACCCAGACCCTAGATTCATGCTGCGCGCGGGCTATGGAGGGATCATGTACAAGACCTTCATAGCAGCCTTCGTTATTGGGCTGACGACCTCTGCCCTCACCCCTTCCGCTTTTGCCTGGGGACCCATTGGCCACCGGGTGACCGGCGCAATTGCGGAGCGCAACCTGAGTGGTATCGCGCGGGCCAATGTCGAGCTTCTGCTGGGGGAAGAGGATCTGGCCGAGGCGGCGACTTGGCCTGATGACATGAAGTCCGATCCTTCCGATTTTTGGCAGAAGCAGGCCAGTGTTTGGCATTATGTGACGGTCCGGGAGGGCGACGCCTATAGCAGCGGCGACGCACCTGCCCAAGGAGACGCCATGACGGCACTAACCCGTTTCACCACCACGCTCCGCGATCCTTCTGTCTCGGCTGACGACAGGCGCCTCGCCCTGCGGTTCATCGTTCATATCATCGGCGACCTCCACCAGCCGCTCCATGCCGGCGGCGGGGATGACCGGGGGGGCAATGATGTGAAGGTTAGCTGGTTTGGTCGTTCGACTAATCTTCATTCGGTGTGGGACAGCGCGATGATCGAGCAGCGCTCGCTTTCCTATTCCGAACTGGCCGACTGGCTGTCGCGCGCAATCACCCCCTTGCAGGTCATTGCCTGGAATGACCGTGATCCGCATACCTGGATTGGCGAGAGTATTGCACTGCGCAAGACCATTTATCCCGCAGATAATAACCTGTCATGGGACTATGCCTATCAGCACCGTCTCGAGCTTGACGATCGGCTGAAACATGCAGGCATCCGCATCGCCGCCTATCTCAATTGGGTCTTCGAGCAGCCCCGCGACCATAACAAGACCGAGTCTGGTTCCGAGACCCGAGCCAAGCGAAGGAGGCGCAACTGAGATGCCGCACAGCACTCATCATGAGCTTGTCGGCATTTTGCTAAGCGCCGGCCTCCCCTGTGATGCGCGTCGATGATGGCGGAGAATGGCGCTTAAATTGCATCAAATCCTGCCGCCACCTCCTTAGCCAGCGGGTGCGGATCCTGGGCCTGGGCTCGGACTTCGACATGATCGACATCGAGCGCATTGAACCCGCCTGAGCCTTACGCCCTTTGGTTTTTTGTCACCGAAAATCACCAGCCCTCATTTTGATGCTTTGTGTCGGCTGGTCCGCCATGCGGTCCGAACCCAAGAGCAGATCGGGATCGACGCAGAAGGGTTCGACCGAACCATTAAACCTGCAGCCGCCCTGCTTCATGTTGCTTCTGCCATCGTCCTTATCGGGCGGATCAATCGTTACACATGAGATCCAACCCCGGCTCTATGCTCACTGCTTGCTGGCCGGCCGGACAAAGAGCATTGCGCCCCTTTTCGCGTTCCGGGAGCTGATGATGGCCTCTGCCCGATACTCATCCAATAAGAGAGTAACTGGCGAATTTACGTGCGGCACATAGAGAGCCGAGAAGACGATCCCATATTCCGATACCTTATGGATAGTGATGTCCTCGATTGTGCCTCCCCACAACAACTGGCCGGCCAATGACCCTGGCCAGCGTTCGAACCTCTCACAGATCAGCGCCGCATCCATGGTTGCCTCCAATTTACCCGAACGTTCTAGCAAATGTCGCAATGAACAAGGCCTGGACATGGATGGTTAACAAGCCGAATGGGTGTTTTCGCGAGGCGAGAAACACGGCGGTTGATCGAAATTAAGAATTGGTCTTCCGCCAACGTCACGGCGCGGTAATCCAGCAAAACGTAAAATTACCTATATGACTTGCGGTGAAAAAATATTCAGCGATATTTTTGCTCATTATCTACCGAGGCATAGAGCTGGAGGATTTGCTGATAATTTTCGCGGGGCGCTGCTTGGCGCAGGAATGATAGAGCTCATCTCCTCGGGAGCGGTGCGCTCGCCTGCTGCCACCTCTTCGACAAACAGGACGTTCGCCTTCACGCCCTGTTTGTAAAGAATACCGGTCGGCACGAACAGCAGCATGTAGAAATTGAAGTCCTTGAGCAGCCGCCTACCGATTGCCTCAGCCGCGCCCCCCTCCAACAGCACGTTGTCGGGCAACACTACGGCCGCCGGGGCGCAGGCTCGTCATGATATGCTGGAGGAAATTGGGCTGCTTGTGGGAGACGGTGCCGTGAAATCATCGCGGACATATCTGCAGCTAGATTTCGATGCGCTGCTCCGAGGAGTAGGTGTCAGATACGCTCTTTTTTACCTGAGGGGGCTCTATGGCACGACATATCATGCTTAAGCTTGGGAAGGGATTTCAAGCTCGAAAGGCATGACGCCACGCCGAGACAATTCCCTTGGTTGAGCGGGCGCTCAATCCGAATGCCCTCCTTGCGTCTCAACGATTGCCCCTGCCCAACGCACGTCGCTTTAAGATCGTAAATGGATGTGACCGACTTCCCTTTGCCGTGGCTAGAAGGTTTGCAACTTCCCCTCACTCTTCCACACCATGGTGGCAGCCCCCTGCTTTGGCGCGCAGTGGAACTGATGCATTCAATAGTCGCATATCAACTGCAATGTTTTTACAGGTCACGACTTCGTTTCTCCACGCGCAAGCCCCATCTACCAGAAACAAACGACGTCAGGACTGAATGAAGCTCCAAGGGCCCTTGGACGCCTAGGGTTACACTGAAGGGGCAGGCTCCAGATGAAGATAGCGCCATATTGCGGAATCGGGCAGAAGGATCCAGCTTCAAACCACGGGGGTGACGAGCTTCAGGAGTTTAGAACCAGATGTCAGAATATGCACCATTTGATGTCCCGGCCCATTTACGCGCATATTTTGACAAATCTACAATCGCGCTGGCGCTGGCTTCAACGGATGATGACACCCCTTTAATTCTCACAAACCCTGGCTTTGAGAAGCTGACTGGATATGCTTCGCAGGAAGTGATAGGCCGTAATTGCAGGCTGTTGCAGCGCGACGCGGATAACAGCGAGGCGCGCGCGACTTTACGCGCATTTCTCGAAAATGACGCTGCGCCAAATGTCCGCACGCCTATTGTAAACTTTAAAAAGAGCGGGAGCGTGTTTGTAAACCTGCTTTACATGTCGCGGCTTCGTAGCCCGGATGGCTTGACGCAGTTTTTTTTCGCATCGCAATTTGATGTGAGCCGAGCGCACCCTGAACGTCTCGAGGAATATGACAGAGCTCTAAATGAGACGCTCGCAACAATCACCCCTCTCGTCGCGGAAACCGGGATGATTATCGAAGGTTCGCTGACGACAATTGCCAATTCCGCGCATATGATAGCTCAGGCTAAAATGATGCTCGCTAATCTAGAGGGTTGAGCTTTTTTTCAATGACATCAGCGCAAGACAGAGGATCGGCTATGTCCGAAGCGGAAGAGTCGCCTGTGCCTATCATCGGCATTGGGGCCTCGGCCGGAGGCCTGGAAGCATTACGCGAAATGTTGGGCGCTGCCAAAGCTCCGACAGGCCTTGCGTTTGTCGTGGTCCAGCACCTCGATCCCACCCATGAAAGCATGCTCGCACAGCTGCTCGACAGGGCGACAGAGCTTGACGTCCTGCAATGCGAAGGCGGCGAGCAGATTCTTGCCGACAGGGTTTACATCATTCCGCCTGGCCGAGGTTTGGCAATCCAGGAAGGCCGGCTTGCCCTCACCGACTTCGCGCAGCCTCGCGGGCTTCGGCGACCGATCGACGATTTTTTTATCTCACTTGCCAGCGATCAGCAAGGAAATGCGGCCTGCGTGATCCTTTCTGGCACGGGAGCAGATGGCTCGACAGGGCTGCGGGCGATCAAGGAACATGGCGGCATCAGCATCGCGCAGCAGCCCGACACCGCGCGTTACGACGGGATGCCCACTGCCGCCGTCGGAACGGGACTGGTCGATTTTGTGCGCCCCCCGGACCAGATCATCGATTGCTTGCTCTCGTTTTTCGACCGAAACGGTCTAGACGTACTGGAAGAGGAGGCAGGGCAGGTTGCGGATCATATAGAAGATTTGTGCGCTACCTTGCGCAAGGCTGTCGGACATGATTTCGCAGGCTATAAAAAATCGACCTTCATACGCCGCGTCGAGAGGCGCATGCACGTGCGTAACATCAAATCTGGCAAGGCCTATTTGCATCGGCTTCGCGCTGACAGCTCTGAATGCGAAGCGTTGTTTCGGGATCTTCTGATCAACGTAACCCGCTTCTTCCGCGATGCCGAGATGTTTGATGCCCTGCGAACCAAAGTGATCGAACCGTTGTTGCGCAATCGTCATCCTGACGAGGACATCAGGGTCTGGGTGCCCGGCTGCTCAAGCGGTGAGGAAGCTTATACGATTGCCATGCTTTTCGCGCAGGCTGCGCGAAATCTTGATGTACCTAATCCGGTGCAGATTTTTGCGTCCGATATCGACGAACAGATGCTGCAAGTCGCGCGCGAGGGACGCTATCCCGCCTCGGCGCTTGGCGACATGCCGAGTATGTTTCAGGAAAACTATACCATTCCCCATGGCGATCATTTCACAATCGCCGGGCACATTCGGGACCTAATCCGCTTTTCAAATCATAGTATCGTCCGCGATCCGCCCTTCTCGCGGATTGACCTTGTGTCCTGTCGCAATCTGCTGATCTATTTCGACGAGCGCTTGCAGCAAACCGTAATGCCGCTTCTGCATTATGCGATTAGGCCTGGCGGCTATCTTTTCCTTGGCCCATCCGAAAGCATAGGCCGCTTCGATCAGCTGTTCCCAGCAATCGATCATCATTCGCGGATCTTTGAGCGCAGCGAGGGCGGCAGTCGCTATCCACTAGATCTGCCGATGCATGACCGCCCGGTCCGGCGGCGAGACGAAAGCTACGGCCGGCGCAATGATCATGCCGATCCGATACAGACCTCAGATGCCGTCACCCGCCTCGCGGAGCGTTACGCACCGCCATCGATGATCCTCAACCAAGATGGCCTTGTGCTGGCGGCATATGGTAAACTGGGCCGCTATTTCGATTTTCCGGTTACGCGCACCGGCGGGATCAGCGCGTTCAATCTCGCGCGGCCGGGACTGCGCGAGGCACTCGGGCCACTGCTGCGTCAATCTCGCGATACAGGGCGGCGTACCGCAGCGCGCAATATCACAGTCGTTACGGACTTTGGGACCCAGCCCATCGAGATAATTTGTGATCCCCTGCCAGATAAAAGTTTTCTTGTCATTTATCGCGACACCGGAAGCTTCGTAGTCAGCGATGCCCCTGATATCGATGATCTTGAAGCGGGCGGCGACCACATGGACGCGCTCGAGGAAGAGTTGCGCCTTACCCGCCATAAGTTGCGATCTGCCGTAGAGGAACTTGAGACCGCCAATGAGGAACTTAAAAGTTCCAACGAAGAAATGATGTCCATGAATGAGGAGCTTCAGTCGACAAACGAGGAGCTTTCGACAGTCAATGATGAGCTCAAGCACAAGGTTGAGCAGCTGACGGTCGCCAACGCGGACATACGCAATTTCTTTGAATCCACCGATATGGCGGTTATCGTTGTTGATCGTGACCTGCGCATCCGGAACTTCACCCAAGCTGCAGTGGGGGTTTTCCCAATGAAAGCTTCCGACCGCGGGCGCCCGCTAGCCGATGTGTCCACCCGCCTGGCCGATAGCAGTTATCTCGACGATGCTAGAAGCGTTGCGGCTTCGGGTAACGACATTCGCCGGCAGATCTTATCCAAAGACGGTCAGCGGACCTATTCGCTTCGGGCCCTGCCCTATCGGACCCAGCAAGGTGAAATAGACGGCGCCACGCTTGTGTTGACCGACATTTCTCATGCTCTCCAGTTGCAAAACGACCTCGAGGTTGAGCGCGAACGCCTCAAACTTGCGACCCAAGCTGGCCGCATCGGCGTTTTCGAGTTATGCGCCGATGATGACATACTGATGCTCGACGAGACGCATCAGTCACTGCTTGGTCTTAAAGACGGCAGGGCGAGCATCGATATGTTTGGTGCCGCGATCGACCTGCAGGACCGTGATCGCGTGCTAGGCGCTTTGCGTGAAGCAGCATCGTCCCACGCCGTGTTCGAACAAACCTATTGCCTTTGGTCAGGCGGCAGGGAGAGACATCTCAAAAGCTTCGCGCAGGTGGTAAGGGGCTCAGTCCCTACTCGACTGATCGGGGCAACGATCGACGTGACACCGGAACTTTCTCTTGCGGAAAATCGCGCGATGATGCTGCGAGAATTGAACCATCGGGTTAAGAACCTCTTTGCGATCGTGAGCGGAATCATGTCGGTCGCTGCGCGGACGCATGATGATGTTAGAGCCTACTGCGAAGATGTGCGGGATCGAATAGCGGCGCTGGGCCGAGCCCATTCCCTTGCATCGCCGTCAGGCGAGCAACAGTCTGTCTGCCTGCGCGCTCTTGTTGAGACAACTTTGGAGGCCTATTCAGGGCAAGCTCGCATCAAAATCGAGGGCAGTGACATCATAATTTCCTCTGATGCCTTGTCGAGCGTGGCGCTTATCCTTCACGAATGGACAGTAAATGCGGCTAAATACGGGGCCTTGCGCACGCCACAGGGCAAATTGACCATCGGGTGGGCACTAGCCGACCATCACCTCACGATCTTCTGGAAAGAAACGAATTCCTCACCCCTTCCACCCCGAAATAAAGGAGGTTTTGGCACTGTGCTGATCAATACGTCGGTCAGGCAGCTGGAAGGGGAGCTAAAACAGGAGATGGGGGTTTATGACCTTCATCTGGTCCTGAAACTGCCGGAAACTATCCTGGAGTAGCCGTGCCTACCGTTATGATCGTTGAAGATGAATTTTTCGTCGCGCTTGACCTGGAAACCATCGTTGAAGATTCCGGCTATCAGTTCGACGGTCCCTATGCGTCCGTCGCCGAGACCAGTGAAGCCCTCGATCGCTGCATGCCGCATTGCGCGATCCTCGATGTACGTTTGAAGGACGGCGAGGTGTTTCCGGTAGCTGATCGTCTCCATATTGCCAAAGTGCCGATAATTTTCCACTCAGGCCATGCTGATGTCTCAGATCTTCTTGATCGTTATCCCGGCTCTCAAATCTGCAGCAAGCCTTCCACTCCCAAGCAGTTGCGTAGCGCGCTGGAGGCCGCCTTTGCGTGAAAATGGCTATTGCCAGTAGTTCATCGGTTTCCGGCACCAGGCCACGACCTTTTCGGCTTCCCCAAGTAGCGCGGATCGTCCTCATAGGACGGTTGGAAGCGCGGCACGACAGTCTGCCGCACATTCGCGGCACATATCGGCGCAAAGTTTGCAATGCTCATGCTCGTGGCGACGGCATTCTGCCGCACACAGCTCACAAATACGCGCGCAGCTTTCGAGCATAATCCCAACAACCTCGATATTGAGCCCCGTACGCCGCACAGCGACCCGGCCTGTTGCGGCACAGACATCTGCGCAATCCAAGCAAGACCGGATACACTGCGCCATATCCATCTTTTCCGCGACGCACGCGTCTGCGCAGGAAACACACATCTCCGCGCAGAACATCGCATGACGTGCCGCAGTAGCCAGAAGCGGATTGAAATCCTGTCCGACATCAGGATGGAGTGATATCATCTTTTGAATAGACATCAGCCATTTGCCCGCTTGCGACGCGTTTCCCACCCTTTCTTGGCGGCTTGAGACCGCTTCTCATGGCTTTGGCTCGCTCCGCCGATCCGTCCACCCTTTCGGGCGGAATCATGCTTTTCTGCCCTGCCACGGCCGGATCCAGATTTGTTGCCGCCGCCTGATTCCTTGTTTACAGTAGCCCAGGCGCGGCGCTCGGCTTCTTTGCGGCCGACGCCCCGCTCCTCATAGCCTTCTTCAATATGCCCGGCTTTACGCTTCTGCTTGTCCGTATAGCTCGACTTGTCTCCGCGCGGCATGGTCGCACTCCTCCTGTCCTGTTGCTTCAACACAAGAGAACGAAGTCGTGTCCGGCCCTTTGCAGGAAGGTTGCTCACCTAGGTTATGAGAAGCGCCAATTTTTTGTTTCCGGACGATTGCGTGAATCAGAATATCTTGGCCCATGAACGCTGCTTCTTGATCCATGTAATGGAAATCTCTGTGCCGAAGCCACAGCATTCCGGTTAAGGAATAAGGGATGATGAGGATGAACAGTCCTGACGACGCGGCCTATTTTCGGCAGCGTGAACTTCAAGAACTGGCTACCGCCAAGAGAATCAGAAGCCCGCTTGCCAAGCGCCTTCATTGGGAAATGGCCCAGCAATATGCGATGCGCGCGCGCATGTTAGAGGAGATGGCACGCGCTCAGCAATCGCTCCCGCACGAAGATTAGATATGGTCAGGCTTCGCCGCCGAGGAACATAATGGTTTTCCCGGCCTCCAAAGGGACATCGATGGGTATTCCTCCTGCTACTTGCGGTGCGGGCGATCCCCTCATGGCTTTTGATTGTAAGACGGCCCACTATGTTCGGTAGCCAGATTGTCCCCGACCGACTGATCTTCCTGAAGTTCCTCGCCGTGCCAGAAATTGCGGCCCACGAAGATTAAAAATGCAACAAGGATCACAATTACTGCAATGAGCCAGCCGGCTTTTTCCTTTTTCCGCGAGGACGGAGGGTCTTGGTCATGCATAATGGAAATCCTTTCGACTATGACTTTGCTCGCTCAGGGTTTCTGCTTGGTGAGAGCCTCAGGCTTATGCGCAGCGCGGTTGCCCCTCTCGTTTCCACGATGAATTCCGGGTTATCTCGAGAGGCGGCTACCTTGTGTCCTTTGATATGCAAGGGCTTTGTAACTTTCTTCACGACGGTTCCATCTGCCTGGCCGCCATGGCTCTTCCACGACACATGATCGCCGGCCTTGGGAGACTTTGTCACGAGGCCACCTGTGGATCAAATGCCGACGAGCTAACTTGCCGCTCCATCGCCTCAATGAACGAGTGTCCGAAGAGCGATGGATTTTCAATCTCTGCACTGAAAGCTGTCTGCCAGTTCCGCATCAGTTGCTCGTGCGCCATGAGGACGCGTTCGTCCTCATGGCACCTGCCTACCATGTCCGTCATTGCTTACCCCGTCTCTCCATTTGCTAATCCATCCTCGTCCATTATGGCCCCCCCGTCCTGTTCCTCCTCAAGCAGGACGGCGGCATCGGCGTTTGCCGAAAGTCGCACCTGACCATTTTCCACTACGGCCACGAGGCCGGTCGAAATGAAATGATGATGGTCGTCATGAGAACCGCTATCGGCCTTTATCATTTTTATCCGGTCGCCCTCGACCCGGTCTACGGTTCCAATGTGGACGCCATCGGCTCCGATGATCTCCATATGCTCAACGACGCTGGTCAGGTCCGCCATAATCATCTCCTTGAAATCCTGAGTATCCAAAAGAGCGCGCTGGTGCTCAGCGCATCGATCGCAGACACACCCTCGCCGCGCTTAAGGTCAGCAACCTGCCAATGACGTGCGTGTTCCGACGAAACTAACCCAGGCGTTTCGCGCTTAACCTGTGTTGGTCAGATAGCCCCTCGCTGCGACAGGCTCGCTCTGGCCTCGAGCGAAAGGACCAGAACAAATCGGCTGCAGATTGGTCCATATGTTCGGCTGGCACAAACCCCCATTTGGCGCCGATCAGCAGGTTGACCATGCTTAAGCGCAAGCGGCCATCTCTGCGCCACGGGAACAGCTTCGCCCCAATACGGTTGAGGAAGAAACAGCATAGGAGAGAACCATGGCAACGCATAATCATTCGGTGTCGCTCAAACATATCGGCATTGGTGCCAGCCTGGCGGTCCTTGCTATGTTTGGGCGAAAGCTTGCTGTTCAGGCGCCAAGCGCATTAGCTGGCGATTGGGACGTCGCGCTCGCGCTCGAGCATAAAATGGCGCTCAAACTGTTCGACGGTCTGGCCCAGACAGGCGAAAATGCTTCAACCAAGCGAACGATGCTTCTTACGCAGCTCAAACATGCCCTAGGCAAACACGCGTTGGAGGAGGAGAATGCGATCTATCCGGCCATGCGCGAACACGGGTTAGTGGCAGAGGCGGACACGCTCAATGCTGAGCATGGCTATGTGAAACAATATCTTTATGAGCTCAATGACCTTGTGAACGACAATAGCGCCTTTCAGGCCAAGTTGGCGAATTTTCGTAAGCACATTCAAGCCCATATGCACGAGGAAGAGCATGATCTTTTCCCACGGCTGAAGGCTGCCTTGGCAAAAGAAGATAGCCAGGATCTTACGCTCCGAATGAACCAGGAGGGGCTCAAGCTCGCCTGATCTCGTCGCAATGCAATTTTTGTGAGTCATGGCTGGCGCTGCAGGTACCCCATGCACAGCAAATGCCCAATATCTGAGATACGGCCATGACGCAGTGCATCACTGGACTTGTCGGGGAGCTCGGACATTTTGTTATCGCCCTCCTGATGACAATGGAGAATATCTTTCCTCCGATACCCTCCGAAGTGATCATGCCTCGCGGGATGTTCGGGTGCAGATGGTGGACTCGACATTCTCCTGGTCATTCTCACAGGGCCGATCCGCACGACCGCTGGGGCCTTCTTCTGGTGGTGGATGGCCAATAATGCGACGCGCAGAGATTGAGACGCTGGGCCGACAGCCATGGGCGCTGGCTCACACTCTCAGCGGCCGATGTCGACCATATTGGTCGCTCGCTCGACCGACATCGCAGCTAGGGGATTCCGGTTGCCCAAGTCATTCCAAGTCTTCGCCCTCTCACATCCATTCCAACAGGCTTTTTCGTTACAAATTTGTGCAGGTTTGTGACGCTCACGAGCATCGGTGCGACGGCTTGGAACGGCATACTCGCGGCTATTGGCCACTGGTTGGGACGCGGATTCGGCGCTATCGACCGGTATCTGGAGATAGCGGTCACGGTCGTTATTGCGGCTATTCTTCTTCACTATATATACCACGTCGTGACATTCCGCTCCGGAGGCCACAATGCTTGAAGACGATCTGACAACCACCTTGGCAAGGCTGGGTCTTGCAACCGCACTTGGTTTGGCACTTGGTTTCGAACGCGAGCGGCGAGGCCATGATGCGGGCCTGCGAACGCATGGCCTGGTTTCGCTCAGTTCCAGCATGCTTACCTTGTCTGCGCTCGAGCTGGTCGAGCATCATGGCGAGGGTGATCCAGTACGCGTCATACAGGGACTTGCGCAAGCGATCGGCTTCATAGCGGGCGGCCTGATCTTCGTACGCGGGGGCGATGTACGCAATATGACAACAGCGGCAAGTCTTTGGATGGCAGCAGCTGTAGGGATTACGGCCGGAGCGGGTCAGTATCTTCTTGTGTTGGCTGGGACTGTCCTCGCCCTTCTGCTGCTTGGGGCAGCGACTTTGGTTGAACGTCTGCTTCCGCGCCGCAAGCATGCGTCCGATCACAGCGACCACGACATTCAGATGCCCAACCGTCGCGGCACTGTTTCGCGCGCTCAACCTTGCCGCAAGGATATGGAGAGCGACAAGGAAATAAATTCTTAGATGCTGTTCGCGCTCAAGAGGAAGTCTCAGGATCTTGGAAATGGGCCCTGGTTCATGGCGGTAACCTGATCAGTCGACCCGTATCTACCTTACATGCCATCGACTTAGACTATGTGACTATCGTCGCATTCTCAAAAAAGACATAGCGAACGCGCTGGGCGTTCGAGATTTCTCCTCACGCTCAGGACGCCATCCGCCAAGCCCAAGAAGCAGCGGCTCATTCTCGTCGGCCTTCAGCCCGACGTCCATTGCTTTGAAAGCGTACCAAAATCGATGATCCACGCCCACCACGTGATAGACCGATCCAGGCGAAATTTTCGCCGCATTGCAAGGCGGCGTAGACCTTGCCCCCACTCCGATAGGTTGTGCCGCCACCCCCGTCTTGCCTGAGACTGACGGGATAAAAAGCGTGCGCTGAAAAGCCACAAAGTTGGTCATCAACGGCGTGTTGCTAAGGCATCACCAAGCTGGCTTTACCCAGACGTCCCGAACGCCGACACGTCAATGGCATCTTATAACAAACTAGCATAGCGCGCTAAGATCGAATTTGGCGGAGGCTGTCGGTCAACCAACCGACCTGCCAGCGGCAAAGTGCGACCAAGCTTCGGATTGAGGTTCGCGCGCGTGGACGGGAACAATCACACCGAAACAATTTTTCGACCGACAGCCAATGTTAAAAGCCCTATGACTAGAGCGGCCATTATATGCGTGATGAAATCGCTCGCTGAGACACCTCCCGGATGGCAAAAGGCGAGCAATCCGAAGGAAAGAAATCCGACCCCCATTCCTGCAGCGACAAGTGCACGAACAGGTTCGAGCGAACGGGTTCTACGAAGCGCGAAAATCGCGGTAGTTGCCATGGGAAGGCCGGCAGCCAACAGGAAGGCAAAACAAAATGGCTGATCGTCTGGAACGATGGCCTGACCGGATGGTGTCTCCAATCCGACCCCCGTCATCGCAAGCCAGGCTGCGGTACCCATCAGCAGCAGCCTGCGGCCTCGCCAAACCAGTCCCGGGACGCCTATCGCCAGCGCCTGCGCCAAGCTTGCCGCGCCCAGGGACAGGCATAAGATGGCATTGACCATGTCTCTGCTGCCCGATGGGAACGACCAACCTCCCGCAGCAATTCTGAAGGATATTACGCTAAGGCAGGCAAGCCCCAGCATCATGGGCAACAGCCAGAGTAGCCTTTTCCACACCGGCGCGACCCTCTTCACCGGGGTGGCACTGGCACATAAATCATCAATCAGTTTTTCGTGGTCTGCCATTATTGGCTCCCATTTTCACGAAGACTTGAAATAGCCCGGTGCAGCAAGGATTTAATTGCTGAAACCGATGTGCGAGTTTCGGCTGCAGCTTCATCCAGGCTCATCTCGCGAATTTTGACCATTTCAACAGCCATTCTCTGCCGGTCAGGTAGTCGGCTCAGAAGCCGTCCAACTTCATTGTCATTCGCCAGGGCTTCGATCTGCTCATTCCAGCTGTCGTCGACGGCTGAAGTCATGGCGTCTTCATCTGCAGCCTCACGGCGCTGCAGCCTTACTGTTCTGCGCGTGGCGTCGATTGCACGCGCGAAGGTGATAGTCGCGAGCCACGGCAGGAGCGGGCGTTGCGGGTCATAGGTGTGCCGCAATTTGTGGACCGTAAGCAGTGTCTCTTGAACCACGTCCTCGAGAAGTATCTCATCAAAGATCCGGCGTCTCGCGAAGGCGCGTATCACGGGCAGTATGGCCAGCAAAACGAGGCGGTAAGCCGCCTGGTCCCCATCCTGTGCCCGGCGCATCAGCGCCGGCCAGTCCCGCTCATGAGGGATTTCGTTTCGCACAGTGGCTATGCGCGCGCCCGACGGAGGCAATATCGAAACATTGACCTCAAGCCTTTCCGCGTGCTGCGGCTTCGAGAGCCTTGATGGCAATGTCCTGGCTCAGAACCTGTGGCAGCACCACTGGGTCGCCACCACCGGCTGGATAGACGAGATAAAGGGGTAGGCCTGTACGGCCAAGATCATTCATCGCCTTTTCGATCGCGGGATCATAATTTGTCGAGTCTGCCACCATATACACGGTCCTGGTTCGAGCGATGGCATTCTTGAACGCCTTGGTTGAAAGGACAGCTTTTTCGTTGACCTGACATGTCGCGCACCAAGCTGCCGAGAAATCGACGAAGATCGGCCGTCCTGCAGCGCGTTCCACTTGGGTCCGCTTGGCCGACCACGCGACCGGACGTACCTCGGCAGGATTTGCTTCAGCTGGATCAGCAATGGTTGCCAAAGCGGATGCCGCCGGCACAGGGGACCGGATGGCGCTATCGGGCAACAGGATCGCCGTACCGATCGCCACAACACCCGCGCCTGCGACAATATGGAAGACGGCAGTTGATTGCCCCATGTAGCCCCGCTTTTGCGCCATTCCATAGATCCAGCCTACAAAAGCCAGACCAACAGCGCAGCCGAGGATCAATGCAAGTCCCGACGGACCGGTTTGCTGGGCAAGCACCCATACCAACCAAGCCGCAGCAGCAAGCATAGGAAAAGCCAGCACATGCTTGAGGGTGGACATCCAGGGCCCCGGGCGCGGCAGGCGACGTGCGAGCGCCGGGCTGAAGGACAATAATGTGAATGGTGCAGCGACCCCGGCGCCGAGCGCTGCAAATACCGCAAGGCCGGCCAGGGGCGGTTGAACGAGCGCATAGCCAAGCGCTCCGGCCATGAACGGCCCCGCGCACGGCGTTGCCAGAACGATGGCAAGGGCGCCGGTAAGCGCAGCCCCTAACAACCCTTGCTTGGTATCCATCTGCTGCCCGGCACGCTGCAATCCGACGCCGAACTCAAAAAGGCCGAAAAGATTAAGCGAGGAAGCAAGGATGACCAATATCAACAGCGTAACGATGATCGGGGATTGGAGCTGGAACCCCCAGCCCACGCCTTGGCCGGCGGCCCGAAGCGCCAGCAATACGCCAGCAAGTGCAAGCATGGCGAGCAGTGAGCCGACAAAGAAGGCCATACCCTCCTGTCGCAGCCGGACCTGATCGCCCCCTTGGCGCACGAGCCCGAAGGCCTTGAGCGATATGACAGGGAAGACGCATGGCATGAGATTGAGGATGAGGCCGCCAGCAAATGCGGAAAGTATAGCGAACAACATGGGAACCCCGTGATGCAAGGGAGCGATTGGGTCTGGGACGATCAGCTATGCTTTGCCTTCCAGGCGCGCACAGCAGCCATTGCCTTGGCGATATGCTCCTGCGGATTCATGTCGGTGTAGCTGAGCAGAATCTTGCCGTCCGGGGCGATGACGAAAGACGTGCGCTCCGACAGCGTCTGGTTCGGCAACTTCATGACCGTCTCATATTGCGCAGCCACCTTGGCGCCGGAATCTGCAGCGACGGCAAACTTGTCACGGCATTCGGACTTGGAGAATTCGGCGACCCTATCCACTGCCCCGGCAGTGACGCCGACGACGGTAGCACCAAGCGCCTTGAAGTCGTCGGTCGCTTCGGCAAACATATGTGCCTCGATCGTGCATCCCTTGGTGAAGGCTGCCGGGAAGAAGTAGAGCACGACGGGGCCCTTGCGACGCGTGTCGCCGAGCGAGAAGTTAAAAGGCTTGCCCCCCAGGGCCGCACTGAGTTTGAAATCGGGAGCCTTCGCGCCCTGAGGAAGGGCAGCTATGGCAGGCGTAGACACGCAAGCAATCATCATCACACCGGCAAACATGCCGGCAATTTTCTGTGGGAACTTCATTTGGCTTACTCCTACTCATTTCGGGCGGGAGGCCGTGATGCACCAGCCTTCCTCATTGAGTTTCGCTGGCACCGGCCAGGAAGTTGCGGTCGTTCCAAAATTTATTCCAGGCGCGCCCAAGCGCCAAGCAGCGGCCGGACTGCAAGGCGCGATCAACAGCGCGCGGGAAGGAGCGAAATTGCCGGTTCGGTCCAGCACAAGCCATGGGTGGCAACCTCCGTCACAAAAGATCGTTGGAGGAAGATTAAGAAAGAGAGAACACATGACCCACAAGCCATCGGTACCACCGGCCAGCAGACCGCCTTACCCTCTCCATCCGGCACCGCTCCCAGAAAATATCGGGGCTTATCCGGACCCGGCAGACAGCCGCGAAGTAGGTACGGGGAAGCAGTCGTCCTCAGGCGGCACCGTAGTTAGCGCTGCGATTGGGATCGGGTCCGCTGCAATTGTTGCTGCGCTGCTTTACGCTCGGCACAGAAAGGCCTGATTTTCGTGGGCTTCCTCTCGGCAGGGGCGATCAGGCTGCGGCGGCAACTTCAACGCAGATGCCCAACCGGCGGCACGTCTCCCTAGGCTGAAGCTCAACAAAAAGGGGAGTGGCCATATTCCTTTGAACATCGCGCAGCAGTCAATCTAGCTCTTGTGCAACTTCCCAACAACAGCCGCATCCGCAGAGTGAGGGCCCACGGGACGTTTCATCGGGCAATATCTTTAAAAATTGAGCCGGGCCGACCGACAGGATCTGAAATATGCCAGATCGATTTTGTGAACGGGCGGCATCGGCTGGATCACAGAAAGCTATCTGTCGACATGGCCGCGGCCTGCCTGAGGGCATCCATGTCCGGAATCCGAAGCCACTTGGACTGTAATTCCACCAGCCCCTTGCTGCGCATCGTCTGTAGGGTTCGGTTCACATGGACCGGCGTCAGACCCGTCAGATCCGCGATGTCCATCTGCGTTAGAGGAAGCGCGCATTGAGACCCATAGGTGAGGCCCGACTGGCGCATTCGCGCGAACAATTCGAGGAGCAGATGCGATAGGCGCTCAAGAGCAGTGCGGCGGCCTAAGGTGACAAGCCAACTGGACTGGCGTTCCCATCCGTCTAACAGGTCGTTCCAGAAGCCCTCTTGCTGATTATGACCGCCGACTGAAGTGGGCACTTCGCATGGCGAGCTGCGCGCCCGGATGTTCGTCAGAGCAACGATGGATTGTGAGGCGGGCCGGCCGAGCGCCCAATGTGGCTCGCAAAAATCGCCCGGCAGATAAAGCGCGGTGATCTGGCGCCGCCCGTCCGGCAACATCCGATACCGACATGCCCAACCCTCGAGCAGCTGGAACAGACGCTTTGGTTTCTGACTCTCGCGCACGAGAAACTCATGCGGCCGGAAAAAGGCAAGATCCTCCTCCGATACGATCTGGCTCAACATGGACTATCCCCTGTCAAAACCCCCTGCCGCCATGGTAGCGCAATGGCGGATCAGCAAACTGACATATGTTGTCTCTTGCTGGACTAAGAAAGACACACGTCTGATAAGCTGCACGGCTCGCAGCGAGAACGTCAAACCGACATTAAGAAAGGCCGTACCCGCTGCCATGTGATAGCCCGCAGCGGCAACCACGCACTGTCCGGTCAACCTGTTCAAAGATGCGTACGTGGAGTACCAAAAGAGTCAGGAGTTTCTTGAGCCTGCAGCTGTGCACGGCAAAGCGTTTCGCGCCGCGCGGCATCATCGCCGAACATGTTGCCACCCTGCACAAAATCCATCTGCAGCCTCGCATGGCGGCCACGCATAGGCATTGTGCCTTCCTTCAACCCGCCCTGGAGATATAGCCAGCTTCCAGCGATGACCCATCGAGCTTCGCAGCGACTCCTGGGGGCGCCAGAGGCCTTTGAGCTTTCTTCAGGCCCTTGTTCCGTTCGCCCGGACTGTGCTGCCAAGCTCCATGCCCACCAAGCGAGACAGGGCGCAGTTGTTACCTTGGACAGCCGTGAGGCAGCGCCCCATCGGCTGCGGCGACGGATCGTCAAATTGGCCGCCTCCACGCGTGGATATACGCCACCAATCTATCTTGCGAGCTGGGCATTTTTTTCGAAGCGAGCGGACCTCGGGCGCCGGGATGACTACAGGCTTGCGATGATGCAGATGCGGCCGGCCCATTTTGTGGGATGACGCAGATGCTCATGAATCCGATCATGCGCGGCATGCGCGAGGACGTAATGCTGGCCACTCGCGGGTCGAGAATATTTCCAGAAGACTGCGATGGGCCCAAGGCCGGCTTCGTGCGGAGCAATCTTGAATATGATGGCGGGCCATGGCCACTATAGTCACTCCGCTGCAATCTGCCTGTTGTCTCCGCCTAGCCGGCGGATGTCGTCCCCTCCGCTGCGCAGCTCGGTAGCGAAGAAATCGCAGGTGATCCGCAAGCCTTCCTCCAGCGAGACACGGGGGGTCCAACCAAGCAGATCGCGCGCGCGTCCGATGTCGGGCCGGCGGCGGCGTGGATCGTCAATGGGAAGACTCTTGTAGCTCACGCGCGATGTACTGCGCGTCTGCGCCACGACCCTTTCTAGGAGTTGCAGTATCGTAAACTCTTCCGGATTGCCGAGATTGACTGGTGCCAGCTCAATTCCGTCTGCTTCCATCAATTGCATCAACCCGTCCACCATATCGGACACGAAACAGAAGCTGCGGGTCTGTGACCCGTCGCCATAGATGGTGATGTCCTCGCCCGACAGCGCCTGACAGAGCAGGTTAGAAATTACGCGGCCGTCATCGGGATGCATGTTGGGGCCATATGTGTTGAAAATGCGCGCAACCCGCACATCGGCCCGGCCGAGCCGCCCAAAGTCAAAAGCGATCGCTTCCGCGGCCCTCTTGCCCTCATCATAGCAGGCGCGCGGCCCGGTGCAGTTTACCCAGCCTCGATACTCCTCGCGTTGAGGATGGGCCTCTGGATCGCCATAGACCTCGCTGGTCGACGTTAGCAAGAAGCGCGCGCGAGTCTGCTCGGCAAGCCTAAGCAGGCGATCAGTCCCCACCACGCTTGTCAGCATTGTATGCTCGGGATCGGCCTGATATTGCGGCGGCGATGCCGCGCAAGCCAGGTTGTAGATGCGGCCGATGTCCCGGCGGCGCGTCACTGAGTCAGGCAGCGGATCGACGATGTCGGCATGGATGAAGGTGAAGCCGCGCGCGCCTTCGAGCGAGACGAGATTGATCTGGCGCGCAGTCTGAAGATTGTCGAGGCAGATGACCTCGAATCCCCGGTCGAGCAGTGCGCGGCAGAGATGGGATCCGATAAAGCCCGCTCCGCCGGCAACCAGAGCGACAATGGCTGACTGTTTCATCGGCGTTCTTCTCCTCATCCTATTGTGCCGCGACGATCGCAGGGGCAGCGTGAGCGACGCCTGCTTCCCGCAGAAAGCTTTCAAGTTCCTGCGCCCGATGATCGGCACCATGAGATGACAGGATGCGCGTTCGACCTGCCTCTCCGATATGCGGACGAGGATCGTCGAGATAGGCGACGATCTGCTCGCCCTTGTCGGCGAAAAGGATTTCGCGATTGGGCGTAAAAAGATCGGCCAACCCCGGCCAGATATCCGTGATGATTGGCGTGCCGCATGCGGCGGCCTCGAAGAGCCGGACCGAGGGCGACCATCCCGCCGCTATCATGTCCGCGCGGGTGACGTTGAGCGTGTAGCGCGAGGCACAATAGAATGCGGCGTGGTCGGCGGGCGACAGATGCTCAATCCGCTCCACATTGGCTGGCCAGTCGATATCGGATGGATATTGCGGACCGGCGACGACAAAGCGCCTTTCGCGCATCAGCCGCGCCGGTTCGATCAGCAACTTTTCGAGAGTCGGCTGACGGTCTGGACTGTAGGTTCCAAGATAGGAGAGATCCCACCGCAATGGTATCGACAGGGGCCGATAGGCGGTGACATCGACCGAGCAATAGAGCGCTCGCGCCATAGGAGAGCCGTATTCGCGCTCCAGCAGATCGAGGGCCGGGCCGCCGGTGAAGGAACAATAAAGACCATAGCCCTTAACAAGGTCCGGCGTCAGATATTCGCACTGGCCCTTGCTAAGCGCTGCAAGGGTCACGGGGGTATCGATGTCGTAGAAGGCACGAACACCCCATGCATGATCCTGCACATAATGTCCCACTTCGATGCCTTGGGGCACATAGGAACCCACTATCACGGCATCAGCCGCTGCGATTTCGCCGCGCCAGCGATCGAGACCGGGCAGGTCCTCATAGAAAGCAAGTCGGCAAAAATCAGGCGATGGCATGTCTCGGTGCGCGGCATACCAGGGCATGTTCCGTTCGAGAAACAGGATGTCGTGCCCGCGCCGGGCAAAGGCTGAAAGCAACGCTCGAAAAGTGGTGGCATGGCCATTGCCCCAGGAAGAAGAAAGGCTCAGGCCGAGGACGACAAGTTTCATGTCCTCACCGCCATCGCCTGACGACCGGCAACATTGTCTTGCAGGATGGCGTCGACCTGCGCACCCCGCAGGGCATAGCTGTGTTCGCGACGAATGCGCTCTAGCGCTGCCTGTCCGACAGCTCGAGCCCGCTGAGGGGTCATGGCGGTAAGATGCTCAGCCACATCCTGGCCGTCGCGGGCGACCAACACCTCCCGATCGGGGGTCAAGAATCGTTCGATCCCTTCCCAGGCGTCCGTGATGAGGCAGGCCGCCGCGCCTGCAGCCTCGAACAACCGGGTCGCTGGTGAGAAACCCATTTTTGCCATGCTGTCCCGCGCGACGTTGAGAACGGCTAGCGGCGTAGAATTGAAAGCATTATGTTCGGCCGTGTAGACATGGCCGCGCCGGGCAACATTGCGCGACATCGCCTTGTCCGCCCAGCCGCTGCCTCCAATCAAGAAACGGCGATCGGCAAGGAGAGCGGCGGGCCGCAGGAAGAACTCCTCGACCCGTGCTTCCCTGTCGGGCAATCGGTTGCCGAGGAAGGCAAGGTCGCAGTCGAATCGGGCGTCGGGCGCGACAGGAAAATGGCTTTCTGGATCGAGGGCGTTGTAAACCGGAATGCATTCCCGCGCGCCAAGGTCGCGATAGGCATCCACGACCGGGTCGCCGCCGCCATAGGTCAGTATGAGATCGAGCCCAGGCAGAGCGCGGCGGAGCGAATGATCCGCGTCGCAGCGCATTTCGTCCAGCGTGGCCGCAGCATCGACGTCCCAGAATATTCGCAGTGCGTGAGGCGCCGCCCGCTTCATCACGCCCTCTAGCAGTTCATCGTCGAACATGCCGACACCGCTCGCCTTAACGACCACGTCGGCATAGGCCGCTTCGTCCATCACGCGCAGCACGGCGTCCGGCGTCGCGGGATAGACCACCACGCGCGCCCAAGCCGGCGGATCAATATCGCGATGCTGCTGCCGTTCAAATGCATCGGGCTCGTAGAAGCTGATCTGGTGGCCATATGCGGCCAGCTCGCGCAATATACCGCGATAATAAGTCGCAGCGCCGTTCCAGTAAGACGAAAGCAGGCTCGAGCCGTAGAAGGCGATCTTCATGCGACGTGTTCCTCAGAGATGGCGGGAGAGCACGACAGCGTGTCAACGATGGCTAGCAGCTCGCGGGCGCGATGCGCACAGCCGTGCCGGTTCCACACTGTCTCAAGTCCGCTGCGCACGAGGGCGTCACGTAAGTCGGCGTCGGCGGCGATAGCTCGCAGATGTTCGAACATCTCTCTGCTATCCTTGGCGACAAGGAAATCCTTGCCCGGCCGAAACAACCCTTCGCTGTCCTCCCATGGCGAGCAGACAAGCGGCACACCGCAGGCCAGCGCCTCGAAAACGCGGATCGTCGGGATGCCGGGCAGCATTCGCGTGTAATAACGCCGAGGGACATGGACGGTCGCTAGATAGCGGGAGAAGATGCTCGGAGCCGCGGCGTTGGCAGCCCAGCCATGGTAGCGCGCGCCATGTCGCTCCAGCATCGCCAGCGCTTCGGTCGGGTAGCGGACGCCGTAGATGTCGAGCGGCAGCTCCGCCTGCTCAGCAGGACGGAATAGGAAATGCTCCAGCTCCGACGTGCGCTCCCCGTCCCCCCAGTTTCCGATCCAGACAAGGCCCTTGCGCTCGCCTTCCTGCGCCGGCGGATGAAAGTGGCGTAAATCTGCCGCCTCGTGCCAGGTCCAGACCCGCTCCCCCCAGCCCCAGCGGCGGTAGACCTCGCTCAGTGCCTCGCCGAAGGCCAACACGCCATCATAATCGGTTAGGTCGAAGGCACGGATCGCCTCCGGGTCCGAGACGGCTCTGTGGTGCGTGTCGTGGAACAAAAGCTTGAAATCGCTGCCTCTGCGCACCAGCCCGATCGCCGCCACGAGCGCGGGCTCATTCCATTCGTGCACGATCACGACGTCCGCACCGTGGAGCAGCGAGAAAAGATCGGCATCCCTGCTGTAGACCTGCGGATGCAGCTGGGGATAGGCCTTGCGAAACGCTTCGAGCCCCGCCTCCCCATGGTCTCCCGTCAGATTGCTCAGGCTCCAGCTGTCCAAAGGTTCTAGCGCCACCACCTCATGGCCCAACGCACCGAGTTCGCGCAGCACGCCGCGCAGGAAATGGGCATTTCCATGATTCCAGCATGATAGCAGAGAATGTGTGAAATAGACGATCCTCATGCCGCGTTCCGTTCCTGCGCGCGAGCGTGGAGGGTTGCCATGCCCTGTGCCATTGCGGCAGGCGAGTAGCGCCGGGCACGGTCGCGTGCCACCTCCCCCATCGCCACGCGTTTGGCGCGATCCTCGATCAGGCTGGTGATCGCGGCGCAGAACCCTTTGGCGTCATCAGGGGCGACGAAGACTGCCGCACCTCCCCACAGTTCACGGAAAGTCGGGATGTCCGACAGGACGAGCGCACATCCGGCCGAAGCTGCCTCCAGCACCGACAAGCCGAAAGGTTCGTATAGTGCGGCTGAAGCGAAAACCGGCCGGGCACCTAGCGCCCGAGCCAACGCCGCCTCGTCGAGGGTGCCCAGCAGATGCAGCGTGTCGAAGCCGGTCACATCACCCTGCGGCGATCGCACCGGCCCAGCCGCCTTGAACGGCACGGGGATACCGGCAGCTGCGCGAGCGAGTTGCCGAACATTTTTGGCCTCGTCCCACAAACGGCCGGCGGTAAAGACGAAATCCTGCATCGGTGAAGGACGGGCGACCAGCGCGCGTCCGTTGTAGACGACCTGCGGCGCCGCGCCATAGTGAAGCATCGCCGCCTGCGCGAAGGCGGCACTGGGCGCCACGCCCATAGTCGCGCGCGCCAGGCCCTGCCGCACCAAGTCGGTGCGCCAGGCGAAGTCAGCCGGCATGGGTCCACCGCGCACCGCTGTCCACCAAGTTGCGACGCAGCTGTGCAGCATCGCCACGACCGGGCAGGGAAATCGGTTCGCGCCAATGAGCGCGGGACTATGCAACTGAACGGCATCCGCGCGCAGATCGCCCGCTAGGGTTGCAAGCTCGCGCTGGGTAACCAGGACGGCTCCTGGGCCGCTGGCGAGCCATTCCAAGTCTAGGCCGGTCTCGATCAGACGCAGCTTGCCGGCGCGCGCGCGCTGCGCCGAGGACGGCGGCGGGCCCAGAACAGCGAGCGTTGTTTCATAGCCCAAGGGTTGCAGCGCCTCTGCCAGGTCGATCGAATATTGCCAGACGCCTCCCACTGCGTCCGTCGTCAGCAACAGATGTCGGCAGGCCATCACCATGCCCTCTGGGCAATAGGGGTGGCCCCGATCGGGCCGAGGGATGCCCGATCCTCCTTCAGCCACGCCGCAAGGTCTGCAACCCCCTGACGCCATGGCTTGAAACTGTCCAGGCCCGCCGCTTCACGCAGCACCCGGCTGTCCGCCACGAAAAAGCGCTGGTCCCCCGCGCGCCAGGCCGATGTCTCGATCCTGACGGGGCAGCCGAGGTGGTCGCTAATATAAGAGAGCAGGGTCCGCAGGCTTATAGCATTGCTGCTACCCCCTCCCAGATTGAAGGCGCGGCCGCGAAGTCGATCGATATTGCGCCAGACAGCTAGATATCCTTCGACGGCGTCGGCCACGTCCAATATATCGCGAACCTGCCATCCGTCCCCGTACAGCGTGATCGGGTCGCCATCGAGCGCCCGGATCAGGAAATGGGCGACCCAGCCCTGGTCCTCCGTCCCCATCTGACGCTGGCCGTAGATACAGCTCATCCGCAGCACGGCGGTGGGCACATCGAAGCTACGACCGTAATCGAGCACATATTGGTCGGCAGCTCCCTTGGAACATCCATAAGGAGTATGGAAGTCGAGCCGCCTGCTCTCGTCTATGCCGTTGCGAGCGATGGCCGGGTCGACGGGCAGATAGCCCTGGCTGGTCTGCCCGAGCGCAATATCCTCCAGTTCACCATAGACCTTGTTGGTCGAGGCAAAGACGATCGGCGGCGGGATGGGGCAACGGCGGGCAGCTTCCAAAAGATTAAGCGTGCCAAGCGCATTCACCTCGAAATCCAAGCGCGGCTCCGCCAAGCTCGTTGTCACGGCGACCTGCGCGGCCATATGGAACACCGCCTTGGCGGACTTCACCGCCTGGCACAAGCGGTCCTCGTCCCGGATGTCCGCCAGCACCGCTGCGATGCGCGCGCCATGACGCTCCTCCAACCAGGCAAGATTGCGCTCCACTCCCGGCCGAGCGAGGGAATCGTAAATGATAATCTCGTGCCCCTCTCCCGCCAACCGGTCGGCGATGTTGCAGCCGATGAAGCCTGCGCCACCAGTTATTAGGACGGGTCGAGAATCGGTTCCAATCATGCGACCAAGCCCCGCGCTTCCAGTTCCCCGCAGGCTTCTGCCACCCGGTCATAAGCCGTCTGGCTGGCGACCCATTCGGCGAGTTCGGCCAGCCCGGTCTCAAAGTCCTGGCGTGCCCTAAACCCCAAAACGTCGTCAGCCCGGCTGGTGTCGCAGAAGCAATGGCGGATATCGCCAGTCCGCGCCTTCCCGACGATGTCAGGCTCGACGAGGTTGCGTCCCATGGCGCGTGCCAGCGCCTGCGCGACCTGGGTGACCGATCGGTCCTCGCCCGATCCGATGTTAAAGGTGCCGCCGGCTGCCTGCGGCAGTTCCAGTGCGTCGGCGAAAGCGCGAGCCACATCGCTGACATGCACGAAGTCGCGCCGCTGCTCGCCATCCTCGAAGATCATCGGACGCTGCCCGTTAAGCAGACGCGAGGCGAAGATAGCGAGCACGCCGGTATAGGGGTTGGACAGTGCCTGCCCTGGACCGTAGACGTTGAATAGACGCAGACACACGCCTTCCATGCCGTACGGAGTGGTCATGATGTGGGTGGTACGCTCCTGCACATATTTGCCTAGCGCATAGATGGAGGTGAGGCTCGGCCGCTTCCATTCAGGCGTCGCGACTGGCGTAAGCGGCCGGCCCCTTGCATCAAGCGGTTCCCATTGACGCTGTTTATCCCGGACAACGCCGCGCTCGGCATCCTGCACAAGCTGGCCATCGCAACTGCGGTACAGACCCTCGCCGTAGATGCTCATCGACGATGCTGTCACGACCCGGCGAACGGGACGGCCGATCAGCCGCTCGAATAGAACGGAGGTCCCAAAATCGTTGACTGACGTATAACGCTCGACTTCGTACATGGATTGGCCGACACCGACTTCGGCCGCGAGATGGACCACGCTGTCGATATCCTTAAGCGCGCGTTCGACCGCATCGCCATTGCGCACGTCGGCCTGGATCAATTCGATAGCCGGGTCTAGGTCCTCCGGGCGTCCGTTATCACCATGGACCTGCTCGATCAGGCTGTCGAGCACGCGGACCTGGTACCCGCGATGCAGCAGTTCTCGGCACACGCTGCGACCGATGAAGCCTGCTCCGCCCGTCACCAATATCTTTTCCACGGCCGCTCCTTCCCAATCAGTCCCCAAACCGAGCATGGCTCACACCTGCCCCGAGGCCGGCGATAGGCTTAGGAACATCTTCTTCAGCAGCCTTGTTCCTAAGTTGAACCTATATGATTCCTATCAATAGGAAGTAATATCAATTACATACATGATACATTTACACAAAGTATGTTATAATTGTCGGTTTTTACATGATGTGTGTTAGTTTTTGCGCTCGTTTAATTTACATTATCCTGTTACCATCGCCATATTGATGGAACATTTTTTCAACAAAACTTGTTAAGCATCATCTATGTTGATGATGCCACCCTCCCCGTCCTCGAATGAGACCTGCATTCACCTGATCCGGCATGGCGAGCATGCCGAGTTCGGCCAGAGGTTGAGTGGACGCTCGGGTACTGCCGCCCTGACCGAGTCAGGGCGGCGTCAAGCCTCGCGCGTGGGCACATGGCACGGTCTCGCGGCCCCTTTCTCAGTGCACGCCAGTCCCCAATCAAGGACGCTTGAGACGGCTCATATCATTGCCGCGCTTCATGAGGCCGAGGTTGTCCGTGCGGATGCCCTCGATGAGATTGATTTTGGCGAATGGAGCGGACTCGCCTTCGCCGATCTGAACGCCGATCCGCGCTGGGCTATGTGGAACCACAGCCGCTCGACCGCCTCTGCGCCGGGCGGCGAAACGATGGCCCAATCAGTCGGACGCGCCGTCTCATATGTCGTGGCTGCCGCTCGCGCTAGTCGGGGCACGACGATTCTATTCGTCACCCATTGCGACGTAATTCGCGGCGTGCTGGCACATTTTCTAGGCCTTAATCTCGACAACATCCTCCGTTTCGACGTCGGCCCCGGCTCGATCAGCACAATCAAGATCGGCGAACATGGGGCCTGCATAGCCCGCATTAACGAGGTGCCTGCATGAAGACGGCGACGAACAACCTCAAAGACGCATTTGCTCTTCGCCACAGGATAGAGGCACTTGGGCCATGGTTTCAGAATCTGCGAATTGGCGCAGTGGAGACAGCGCCCGACCATTTCCTGGGCGATTATCCCGCTTTCAAATTCGCACGCTTCGCCCACGCCCTTCCCGCCGACCTTTCAGGCAAGAGCGTACTCGACATCGGCTGCAACGCAGGCTTCTATTCGATCGAAATGAAACGACGCGGCGCAGCCGAAGTCGTGGGTATCGACACGGACGAACGCTATCTTGACCAAGCGCGGTTCGCCGTAGACGCGTTGGAGATGGGAGGCATCAGCTTCCGCAACCTTTCGGTTTACGACGTCGCATCACTTGGTCGCCGCTTTGATCTCGTGATCTTCATGGGCGTGCTCTATCATCTGCGCCATCCTTTGCTGGCGCTCGACCTCATCCGCGAGCACGTGGCGGGCGACATTTTGCTGTTCCAGACGATGCAGCAGGGCGCATCGGACGTGCTGCTTGTGCCGGAGGACCACCCGTTTCATGTCCCTGGCACATCTCGGCCGCCCAGCTATTTCGACAATCCCGCTTACCCCAAGATGCATTTCATCGAACGCAAGTTTGCTAATGACTGGACCAACTGGTGGGCGCCCAATGCCGCCTGCTCACAGGCGATGATCCGCGCAGCAGGCTTCGCGATAGAGGCGCAGCCTGAAGCAGAAGTCTATCTCTGCCGCTTGGCGCCCGTCCCCTTCGCGGATTTGATGGACGGCGCGGCGGTCTACCCAGCCAGGGAGGCGAAGCCATGATTGAAGCCGCGATGATCTGGAACGAACCGAATAACAAGTCGCACTGGGACCCGGAGATAGATCCCGACTGGTCGCGTTATGCCGATATGGTGATCCGCGCGGGCACCGCAATTAAGAAGGCCAATCCGGCGGTGATCCGCGTGTTGGGAGGCATGTCACCCATCGATCCGCACTGGATTGATCGCATGCGTGGCCATAACGCGCTGGATGCGGTAGATGTAGTGGCTGTTCACGGCTTCCCGCTCGACTGGAATCTGTGGCCGATTCACGCCTGGCCCGACAAGATTGCCGAGATCGAGGCTGTTATCCCAGACAAGCCGGTATGGGTGACGGAGGTCGGAGTCGGTTCCTTTGGGGCGGAAGAAGTGCAGGTCTTTGGCCTCAACCGTACCGCGCAGCTGCTTATCGGGCGGGTGCCACGGGTCTACTGGTACAGCCTCTTCGACCTGCCCCTCGAGTGGGGCGCGACCACCCGGCACCGCGAGGCGGAGGGCTCCAGCTACTACCGTCATTTCTACATGGGACTGATCCGAGCGGACGGCACGCCCAAGCCCGCAATTGACGACTATGCTAAGGTCGCCAGAGATATGGGGCTGATGCAATGGTTCCACTTTGAGGATCCGCGCCTGGACGACGCGGTCGCCTGGATGAAGCGGTTGGGCGTGCGGCACCTGCGGACCGGAATCAGCTGGGCGGACAGTTTTCGCCCGAACGCTGTCGACTGGTTCGACCGGCAGATGGAGGCGCTAGCCGATTTCGAGGTCACCGCCACCTTCTGCTTCACGCCCGAGCATCTGGGGATCGCTCCGCACCACAGCAGCGCCGTCCATGACCCGCAAGCATTTGCCGATTTCTGCGCCTGGATGATTGAACGTTACGCACCGGCGGAGCCCGCGCTGCCCGCCTTGCGCATGGCTTGAGGAGGCTATCATGTCGCCAAATATCAACATTGGCATTGTCGGGGTAGGCAACTGCGCCAGCTCGCTGGTGCAAGGCCTTGCGTACTACAGGGCCAAGAACAACGACCATTGCGGACTTATGCACTGGGAGATCGGCGGCTATCGGCCCTTCGACATCCGCGTCGCTGCCGCATGGGATATTGACCGGCGCAAGGTCGACCGGGACGTCGCGGAAGCTATTCTTGCCAAACCAAACTGCACGGAGCTTTTCTGCCCCGACGTCGCGTCCACCGGCACGATCGTGGAGATGGGCTGTGTCCTCGACGGAGTTGCCGAGCATATGGGCGAGTATCCGTGCGACCGGACCTTCCTGCCCGCCGACCGAGCGCAGGCCAACCACAGGTCCGTCGTCGCGCGGCTGCGCGCGGCGAAGGTCGATGTGCTGATCAACTATCTGCCTGTCGGATCACAGCAGGCGACGGAATTCTACGCTGAGTGCGCGCTGGAGGCCGGCGTCGCCTTCGTCAACGCCATTCCTGTTTTCATTGCCAGCGATCCCGTGTGGGCTGAGCGATTCCGTACTGCGGGCGTCCCGATCATCGGCGACGACATCAAAGCCCAGCTGGGCGCGACCATTGTGCATCGCGTCCTAACTGACTTGTTCGCCAAGCGCGGTGTCAAGCTCGAGCGGACCTATCAGCTCAATACCGGCGGAAATACGGATTTCCTCAATATGTCGAACCGGACACGCCTTGCATCCAAGAAGATATCCAAGACTGAAGCGGTGCAGTCGGTGGCGGATGCCCGCCTTGCCGACGAAAACATCCATATTGGACCCAGCGACTATGTGGCATGGCAGAACGACAACAAGGTCTGCTTCCTGCGCATGGAAGGGCAATTGTTTGGCGGCGTACCGATGAACCTGGAAATGCGCCTTTCGGTGGAGGACAGCCCTAACAGCGCGGGCGTCGCTATCGATATGATCCGCTGCGCTAAGCTGGCGCTAGACAGAGGATTGGGAGGCCCGATCCATCCAGCCGCGGCATATTTCTGCAAGCATCCCCCGCGCCAGATGCCTGACGATCAGGCGCATGAGGCGGTGGAGCAGTTCATCGGGAGCACGTCCAAGATGGTGGTGGCGGCAGAATGAGCAAGACAGTTGCAATCGAACGGCCGACGACTGCGGAGACTATGCGCGCGGCGGTCGTCATTGCTCCAGGCACGATCCGCCTCCAGACGGTGGCTCGACCCGAGCCGGGGACGGAGCAGGTCCGCATCCGGCTGGAAGGATGTGGCGTCTGCGCCTCGAATCTTACGCCATGGGCCGGGCCGGAATGGCAACAATATCCGCTGGCAGCCGGAGCGTTGGGCCATGAGGGGTGGGGCATTGTCGAAGCGCTTGGCGAGGGCGTGACAGCTTTTACTCCGGGAGATCGAGTGGCCGCACTTTCTTATGCCGCCTATGCCGAATATGATCTGGCGGATGCGGCATCAGTGGTGAAGCTCCCGGATGCGCTTGAGGGCATCGCGTTCCCCGGCGAGGCGCTGGGCTGTGCCTTCAATATCTTCCACCGGTCCGACATCCGCTCTGGGCAGACGGTGGCCATCGTCGGCATTGGCTTCCTGGGCGCAATCCTGACGCGCCTTGCTACCAACGCCGGCGCCCGCGTAATTGCTATTTCGCGCCGCATGTCCTCGCTGGCACTGGCGCGCGATCACGGCGCGGCCGCATTGATAGCGATGGACAATCATCGAGCCATCATCGACCGGGTCCACGACCTGACCGGGGGCAACTTCTGCGAGCGCGTGATCGAGGCCGTAGGAAAGCAGTGGCCACTCGATCTTGCCGCTGAACTCACCGCCGAGCGGGGGCGGCTGATCATCGCGGGCTATCATCAAGACGGCCCACGTCAGGTTAATATGTGGCTGTGGAACTGGCGCGGCATCGACGTCGTCAACGCGCATGAGCGCGATCCGCTCATCTACGTACAGGGCATGCGCGAGGCGGTGACGGCCATAGCGCAAGGCATGCTTGACCCCACCCGTCTGGTTACGCACCGCTATCGCCTCGACCAGCTTGACCAGGCGCTCGACGCGACGCGCGACAAGCCGGAGGGCTTCGTCAAAGCGGCAATCCTCCTATGAGCGCGCATGCCCTGCCCGCTCCGACGCTCGAGCGGCCGCGTATCGGCTTTCTGGGCGTTGGTTGGATCGGGCGCACCCGCATGGAGGCGATGGCGGCGACGGGGTTGATCGAAGTCGCCGCGATCGCCGACCCAGCGCCCGAGAATGTCTTGCAGGCGGGCCTGCTGGCGCCCGGCGCGGCGCGCTGTGAGGCCCTCGATGCTCTGCTCAAACAGCGGCTCGATGGCCTCGTCATCGCCACTCCAAGCGCCCTCCACGCCGAACAGTCCATTCGCGCCCTCGAACAAGGCATCCCGGTCTTCTGTCAGAAGCCGCTCGGGCGCAACCGGGCAGAGGTCGAAGGTGTGATCGCGGCCGCGCGAGCCGCCGATCGGCTGCTAGGCGTCGACCTCTCCTATCGCGGCACGGCTGGAATGGGGGCGATCCGCGATCTGGTCCGCACGGGTCAACTTGGTCATGTGCACGCCGTAGATCTCGTCTTCCACAACGCCTTTGGCCCCGACAAGCCGTGGTTCTACGATCCCCTCCTCTCAGGCGGAGGCTGCATGACAGATTTGGGCACCCATCTCGTCGATCTTGCCTTATGGGTGCTTGACTTCCCGGAGGTGGAATGGGTCAGCGCCGATCTCTTCAGCAAGAGCCGTCGCCTCATGGACCGCAAGCGACAGGTCGAGGACTATGGCATTGCAACGGTGCGCCTTGCTGGCGGCACCGTTATGCGCATAGCGACGTCCTGGCACCTCCATGCCGGTCAGGATGCGATCTTCTCGGCGCGGTTCTTCGGCGAGAAAGGAGGAGCGAGTTTCGACAATGTTGGCGGCTCCTTCTATGATTTCGCGGCCACCCAATTCTCCGGCACGACCAGTCAAACGATGACCATCCCAGGCGACCCTTGGGGCGGACAGATGGCCGCCGCTTGGGCGCGACGGCTCGTCCACTCCCCCGCCTTCGATCCCGAATGCGAAAGCTTGGCGATTGTGGCCGGGCTTCTCGACAGCATCTACGCGGCGCATGCATAATGACGAGCGCCCGCATCGTCGCGGACACGCTGGTCTATGATGGCTGGTACAAGTTGCGCCGGTTGTGCGTCCGCATGCCGTGTGGAACCGAGGTTGAGCGTCATGTGGAAGAACATGGCGACGCAGCCGCTGTCCTGCCCTATGACCCAGAGCGACGGATGGCTCTCGTGATTTCCCTGCCGCGCGCCCCCATACTGGCAACCGGCGAGCCGCCGATCCTGGAGGCAATCGCGGGCAATCTAGAAGGCAGGCCGCCTGAAGACTGTGCGCGCATCGAAGCGCTGGAAGAGGGCGGTGTGCGCCTTAATGGGTTGGAGCCGGTCGGACGCGTTTGGACCATGCCCGCATTGTCGACCGAGCGTCTGCACCTTTTTATAGGGCATTATTCAACCAAGGATCGCATAGGCAGTGGCGGAGGCCTTGCTGCCGAGGCCGAAAACATCGTCGTGAAGGAAATCACGCTCGCTGCCCTGTCTCGCGACCTTCTGGCTAATCATTACTCCGATCCCAAGCTGATCATGCTGGCGCAAGCACTTCTTCTGCGCCGGCCGAACCTGTTGAGCTGAAGTGCAAACCAGGCAACCGTCAATGCGCTCTAGCACGAACCCGAGCGCGGGTGCCCCAGGGGTGGTATAGCGTCAGCACTGCGCGACCATCACACATGAACGGGCCAGGGCGCCGCGACAAAAGCGCAAGCCAAGATATCGCGTGCTGGCGCGTTTTGAGATAGAGACATTGCAAACGATGGGGCAGCCCCCAGGGGCAGCGCGAGCTCAATGATCTCTCTGTGTCGCATTCCCGCCGCTGCGGCAGGCACGGTAGGTCAAAGCGACACAGTTGGTTGCCAGCCGCCATAATGTACGGCGACGCAGAATAGACGCCCCAGCCACAACAGGGACGCAAGCCACCTGCTGCGCCGTCATCGATAGGAATCATACTGTTGGGTTCGCGATCATCAAGCTTTGACCGCCTATGTGGCATTATCATTGGCGCTGGTGGCGACCGTCCCAGGCTCATTGAAGTAGCGATGCGGGTCGGCCTTCCCGAAGGCTTACCCTGCTACCGCAGAGCAGCTGCATCGTAGGCTTCAATCAGCCGCGTCCTCGCGCCAGCCCATTGCCATTTTTCACTACACTGCCACGCGATACATGGGGACGTGTTTGATGCCACTAAGACGGTAACGGGGACAGCTTTTGACCGTGCGTTTTTGAGACGCAGCAGTCGGCAGGCAAAGAATGTCAATCTCCCGAGCTCGCCACCTGTCCCGCTTTTCAAAATAACAATGACGCTCTAGCTCAACACGAGGTCAATACCAAAACATGTTATCCTTCAATAAAATGGACATACATCAATCATACAATTTAATAAATCCAATATGCAATCACTAACATGTGATATACAATTTCATGATTAAACAATCAGATTGGAACATTATTCTTTGCAAGATCGTAATTGCTGTTAAATGAACTTAGGCTATCCGTTAAGGATGTGATAATGGACGATGCTTCCCCTTCCGCCATCAGGACGCTGCGGCTGCTCATCGGCTTGTCCATAGTCACGGCTGGCGCTGCGGTCGCCCTCGCCCTTTTTTATCTTTGGGCAATCGATGCGCCGCTGCGACCGGCCGTGGTGCTGGTGGCAACATTGGGCGTGGGATTGACTGTGTTAGTCGCCGGCGGACTCACCGCCCTCCTCTACTACAGCGCCCAAAGCGGCCATGATGACCGCGCCAGCGGCGGCAGATCCGACACGTCCAACCGCTGACCCAAATCTCTGCCATCCTTAGGAGAAGAACAAGATGTTCATGCATAACAAGCGCCTGCAATATACGGTGCGCGTATCAGAACCCAATCCAGTGCTTGCATCCTTTCTGTTAGAGCAGTTCGGCGGCCCCGACGGCGAGTTGGCGGCGGCGATGCGGTATTTCACACAGGGGCTGGCGGAGGACGACCCTGGCCGTAAGGACATGTTGCTCGACATCGCAACGGAGGAACTGAGCCATCTCGAAGTGATCGGATCGATTGTAGCTATGCTGAACAAAGGCGCGAAGAGCGCGATCAGCGAAGCGTCCATGGAGGAAGCCGAGCTTTATCTTTCGCTCAACCAGGGCGGTAACAGCCATACCCAGTCGATTCTCTACGGCGGCGGGCCGTCCCTCACCAACTCGTCGGGCGTGCCATGGACCGCCGCCTATGTCGACAGCCGGGGTGACCCGACCTGTGACCTGCGCTCCAACATCGCCGCCGAAAGCCGCGCGAAGATTGTCTATGAACGCCTCATCAACCTGACGGACGACGCCGGGATCAAAGACGCGCTCGGCTTTCTGATGACACGCGAGGTGGCGCACCAGAAAAGCTTCGAGAAGGCTCTTTACTCGATCGCCAACAACTTTCCACCTGGCAAACTGCCCGGCCTCACCGCCTTTGCCAGCACCTATGTCAATGCTTCCCAAGGTGAAGGTGACGTCGTGGGCCCCTGGAATGAGGGCGAGCAGTGGGAACGGATCGACGACATTGCGGGCAACCTGCCGGTCGACGGCGGCGACGGCCAGGCGTCTGTCCAGCTTAACGAGCGCGACATGGCCGATTTCGCAGCCATGACCGGCCGGCTAGCTTCCGATCCGAACGCGAGCCCCACGACCGGGGCGGATCTAGGCGGCGGGCCCGGTGCCGGCAGGCTTAGTGACGAGGATTTAGGCGGCGCTGCAGACATGGACGAAGCGCGCGCCATGTCGCGTGAACAGTCCATCGAAAATGGAGGCCAGTGATGGACCATGACACCGTACGCCACATGTTCATCGTTGGTCTGCGCGACGCCCATGCGGTTGAGCATCAGGCGCTTGGCATCATGGATCGCCAGATCGAGCATCTAGCCCATTACGCCGAAGTGGAAGCGAAACTGCGCAGTCATCGCGGAGAGACTGAGCGGCAGATCGATCGCCTCGATTCCATCCTTGAGAGCATGGCTGACAGCCCATCCGCGATCAAGGACGCCGCGATGAAGCTGTCCGGCAGCGTGGCCGCTCTCTCCCACGCGCTTGCTCCTGACGAGATCATCAAGAACAGCCTTGCCAATTACGCATTCGAGAACTTCGAAGTGGCCACCTACAAGGCGCTGATCCAGATGGCGACACTAGGGGGGTTCGAAGCCGCAATCCCCAAGCTGGAGGAGAGCCTTCGCGAAGAACTGGCGATGGTTGCCTTTCTCGACGAAACGCTGCCAGTCGTCATCCAGAAGTTCCTCGCCAGACGCAGCGAAAACGAGCAGGCGAGCCATTGATTCTGGCCTGGACGCCGGTTCTTGCCGGCTCCCTCGGCAGCCTGCTCGCCGGGCTGGCGACCGGGATCGGCGCGCTGCCAATCCTGGGCGTGGGCCGTTCAGCGACACGCCATCAAGGCATGATGCTAGGCTTCGCGGCGGGCGTGATGCTCGCCGCGTCCTTCTTTTCGCTCATTGTGCCGGCGCTCGGCAGGCTGGAGGTGTTCGGCACGCCAACGTGGCAGGCGGCTATTCTGGTCGCCGGGTCGGTCATGATGGGCGCTGGAATGATCATCTGGCTCGCCCGATGCCTACCGGACCATCGCGATGACCTCTCGCTGGGCGAGCTGCCGCATCGCCAACTATGGTTGTTCGTTCTGGCTATCACATTGCACAATCTGCCCGAGGGACTGGCCGTAGGCGTCAGCTTCGGCGACGGCGCCTATGCGCAGGGCAGCGCGACCGCGCTCGGCATCGGCATCCAGAATGTTCCCGAGGGCTTTGCCGTGGCCGGAGCCCTCGCCCTTCGCTATCGGCCATTCACCGCTTTCGCCGGTGGGGTGCTATCTGGGCTGGTAGAACCGATTGCGGGGACGATCGGCGCACTACTGGTCGCGCATTTCACCCTGCTGCTACCCTGGGCATTGTGCCTAGCAGCGGGCGCGATGTTGAGCGTTACCATGAGCCAGATCGTACCGACGCTGGGCAGCGAGCCTTTTGATCGCGCTCAACTCTGCCTAATCGGGGGCCTATGCTTGATGATGGTGCTGGACATCGCCTTGGGGTAATCCCTCGCCAGGTGAAACAACGGCGCCATTGCCGGGGCCATGCAAGCTCGTGGCGTCCGTGAATCAACAGGCGCGGGCTGAATTCCGATGCACATGCCAACCTATGTGATGTCGATATTAGCAAGCGAGTTAACACAGATGAATTCGATCTGCCTTGAGCGGATTTACGATAGAGCTGCTCATCATGGAGGGCCACATGAACAGCGAAGATGACACCCAATATTATTCGCGGCGCGCTCGCGAGGAAGGCCGCAAAGCAAAGGAAGCCATGAAGCGGGGTGCTCACCCGGCTGCTGCGGCGGCGCATGGTGAGATGGCCGCGCGCTATCATGCTAAGGCGTCGGTCCGCCAACAAATGGACTGATGACCGCTGCTGCGGCAGCCTTGCGGGTCGGTGCGCAACCGCGCGCCCGGCCCGTACGTTTTCCATCCCTCGATGCCGCGGCCAGCTTGTCACTCCAGCACTTGGTCCTTTCGTGGAGCAATCTGATTTTCCCGACTTGTGTCGCAATACTGGTCACTCGCTGCATGGCAGCCTTTCCTATACTGAACCTTAGCGCGTTGCCGCGAACCATGAAAAGTCCGACCGCAAACACAATGAGGGCGGGCGTACGCCAGCCATGCGAACGTCGTGAGCGCCAAAAAATCAGCTCGGCCCGAGTTGTTCGGGCCGACCCTGACGATCATTTCCGCACTGCTGAACACAGGAATATGGCCGGCCCGCTTGAGCTAGCAATCCCTAAAGGCTTTGCCTCAGCTCGATCCAAGTTGTGCCCGCGCAGCTTCGGGATCGCCGTAGAACACCTGGCTTCACGAGTGGAGCACCAGCCCGCAATAGCGGCCGGATGCAAATAATGGCGTGGCTGCAACCGGAGGCCTGCCGGCATAAAATTTTTAAAGATTTTCTATACTGCGGTCCCACATCAGACCCGGCATCAATTCGCCAGCCTGATGAAGCGAGCAGCATTTCACCTGTCGTGCGATGTAATGTGTCCCAGCTGAAAAGCACATATGATTGATCTCACAGTCCCTTCATATGAGGAGGCTGTCATTCCGGTTAAGCAGTAACAGATGTTGGCGCGGGGCAATGTCACTTCCCGCCTCCTCACGCATTTATCGACCGTCATCAAGGAGGGGAACATGTCCTCACCAATTAAGAAGCTTCGTCGAAGCCGGCACATAGGTTTGGCAGTGACTGCGCTCCTCGGCGACGCCTGCAGTCCTGCCGCCCGGGAGGACAACGGGCCAATCCCGGGTGTAACGAACCAGTAGGATGCGATCAACGCGGCCGGCGATGCCGGCTCATCCAACGCCATGCCGGGAATCGGCGCGCCTGGCACCGGCGGGAGCGGTGCCCAATGATCGTCGGGGCATAATGTCGGCGATGGCCGACGACCCGGCATCTGTCCTTTTGGCGGCTCGAGATCAGGCTAGCGCCGGCTCATCGGTCCAGATATCTCCCAACGGGGCGGCAGCGAAGCCAAATAATATCAGGGGTTGGGCCCAGAGGCGCATCCAGCTCCAACGTTGCGGCCACCGCCACCTTCTACGGCCCTCACACTCCTTCAGGAGATCAAGGCAGGTCGAGGCGTGATGCTGGGGGCGTCGCAACAGCAGCGAAATGCCGAGCGTTATGTCGGATCGCAAGTCAAGGTCGCGTCGCGCAGAAATTGACCGCGCGGCTCGAAACCTGAAAGCGACTGAGCAAGCAGAATAGGACGCCGCCTGTGTCACACACCGGGCCGCCCCTAAAGTTGGTACGCAAAGCGCGGGGGCTTAGCGGCTTGAAGTCGATGTCGCCATAAAAGGACCGCCATGGCGTCTAACCATAGGCGGCGAAGGCGCTGCACAATAAGATCTTCCGCAACGGTATCGGATGCCGCCTTCCGGCCGGGCATCTAATCGCCGCCTCCGGGGGCGATACTGAATGCGTTACCAGACGGGGCCTGTCGAACTGGCCGGGCTTAAAAGCAGCTCACAATTCGTCACAAACGCCGCTGACTGTTCGGGCGGAGCTCCGCTGACGCGACGCTCATCATCATCAAGGGGCGAGAGTCGCTGAAGCCGGGCAATCAAGCATTTTCTCTGGCAACTCAAATATCTGCCAGAGCGGCGACGGCGCGCAGGCTGAAGATGAACTACATGCTGACTGCGAGGAAACTAGAGGCGATAGACGAGATCAGCGGCCGCCGAGCTCAAGGTGTCATGATCAACCTATGATGACATTAAATATTGGATAACATGGGTTATGCATCCACTCGAATGATGAAGAGGCTACTGAACGGAAATCTGTGCTCAGCATTTCGCTAATATGTATCCGAAAATTAGCCCAACTTCGCCTGGTTTCGAGAGTTCTACGCACCGATGCCGAACCATTCTCGTGCTTGGGGCCAGCGGTTTCATCGGCGTCCCACTCCTTGTCCGGCTGAAGCAAGAAGGTTATTTCGTCACCGGTGTCGTGCGCGATCCCAACGCGGTGGCCAGATTGCCTTTAGACCGATGCATCCGTCTTGACCTTCGTACAGCGACAAGCCCCGAAAATTGGTTTGATGCTTTGTCTGGCGTTGACGCGGTTATTAATTGTGCAGGTGTACTGCAGGACGGAGCCAGGGACTCGACCAGCGCCGTTCACGTGACAGCGCCGGCGGCGCTGTACGAAGCGTGCGAGCGCCTCGGCATTTTCCGCGTGATCCACTTTTCCGCGCTCAACGCCGATCAGGATGCGGTGAGCGAATTCTCCGAAAGCAAAGGCCAAATTGAGCGCATCCTTGGCGCAAGCAAGCTCGATTGGGTTATACTGCGTCCTTCGGTGGTCGTGGGCAGGAATGCTTATGGCGGCAGCGCGCTTTTTCGCGGCCTCGCTTCCCTGCCGATATCGTTGCGCCTGCCTCAGGCAGGCAGGGTCTCGCTGGTTCAGCTGGATGACGTGACGGAAACCGTCATTCGTCTGCTTCGCCCGAATTCCGGCGGTCACATAGCAATTGATCTGGCGGGGCCGCGGCCGCTCGCCTTCGATGAAATAGTTGCGCGATATCGCGCGTGGCTGGGGTGGCAGCCGGCGAGGCTTTTACCCGTTTCGTCAATGGCGATGCGGGTTGGATCTAAGCTCGGCGACCTCGCTGGCTACATGGGATGGCGACCGCCGATGCGCTCGACTGGCATGAAAGAAATGTCTCGCGGCGCAGAGGGCGAACCCGCTGCTTGGAACAGAGTTACGGCTATCGCTCCACGGTCGCTGGAGCGGACGCTCGCAGCAGACCCCGCCTCCGTGCAGGAGCGGTGGTTCGCGCGCCTTTATTTTCTGCGTCCCCTCGCGATTGTCGTGTTCGCGCTGTTCTGGGTCATGACCGGCGTCATTTCACTCACAATCGGGTGGGATATAGGGTTGTCCTACATGCAGGAAAGTGGGGCAGCACAGCTCAGCGAGCCATCCGTTTTAGCTGGCGCGCTTGCCGATATCGCAGTCGGGCTTGCCATATTGTACCGGCCGACCACGAGACTGGGGCTAATCGGCGCGGTCACGATCACCTTGTTCTACCTTGTGGCGGGAACCATCGTCCTGCCGCGTTTGTGGGCAGACCCGCTTGGACCGATGATAAAAATCTGGCCGATCCTCTGCCTCAACTTCATGCTTCTAGCTATCCTTGAAGAACGATGACTAGCTATTTCCTTCTCAAATATGCGCATGTCATCGGCGCCACGGTCTTGTTGGGCACCGGCGCAGGAATTGCATTCTTCATGCTGCTGGCCCATCTGTCCGGAAAGCCAGCGTTGATTGCGGGCGTTGCGCGGATCGTCGTCATCGCAGATTTTCTCTTCACCGCAAGTGCCGTGCTGATCCAGCCGCTGACCGGTTGGCTGCTGATGCGCGAAGTCGGCTACTCCGTGAAGGAAACTTGGATCGTCCTCTCTTTGCTTCTTTATGTTGTGACCGGACTGTTCTGGCTACCGGTTGTCTGGATGCAAATGCGGATGCGCGACCTTGCAAAGGCCGCTGCCGCCAATGGCGCACCGCTCCCTAAAGCCTATCATCGCCTGTTCCGGCTCTGGTTTGCGTTCGGCTTTCCGGCCTTTGCATCGGTTCTGGGTATATTGTGGCTCATGATCACCCGGCCCTCTTGACGCTATGACGTCATAGGCGCTTTTTGGGTCGGATGCTCTTGCGGAAAATTGCAGGGTTTCCCCACCCTCGCCGTGGCAGCGGCCATTCCGCGGCTATATCCGTTGGTGTGGACCGATGCGCGCGCACCGTCCTTGAGAAGCTAAATGAAATTGAGAGAAAGGCGTCGCCCCAGTCAGCGCCACAAAGGCCAGGCGTGCAACATTGCTCCCACCACTAGTGCTCATCTTTTGTCGGTTACGCTATCAGAAATGAAGCCCCGATAATCGATCTGCTTAGCGATGCAGCAATTTGACGCGCAGGGCGCACACGCCAAGAGCAAAAGCAAATGAGCGGCATCGCTCGCCGCCCAAGGAAGGCAGGTCTGTCGGGAGCCATGTACCGCCTTCAAGAAAGATCGAGAAATGCGTGATATGCAATAGAAACTGCCCCGCCGCTATTCAGTCTCGACCGCCATAAGTGGTTTCGCGATTACATGTTGCCGCAGCGGCGCCAGCTGGCGCCGCAATAGAACAGGGCGGCCTAAAGACTGGCTTGAGACGCGGGCCCCGACCATTTGGATCGCCGAGTGCGCTGGGGCGTAATAATGGTTTTGGCTCCGCCCTCAATCATCCGTAGCTCGATCCTTTCGCTCAAAGTTGGGCGGAACCTTGCCCGAGCCGCTTTTGGGCGGCGGGACATTTTGCGATCCGGCAGGCGCATCATCGGCGCGGTTTATGGAAAGGTTCTGCGCATTTTCTGGTCCGACAGACGGAGGCGGCCTGCCGCATCCCACAAGCTGGACTAAGATCGCGGCGACAAAAATTTCTTTTCGCATCAGCAGTTTCTCCTTTAGGTGGCCCCTACCCTTCCTATTTTCCTGCGGGGATAGACTGGGCTTCTGGGCCGAATTTTGCATCCAGCACTTCGACATGACGTCGATGCTCGGCGACAAGATCCGCGATCTTCGCCGCAACCGCTTTCAACTCAGGATAATCGCCTCTTCGACTATAGCTGCTATGAAGATTATAGGCTTCCTGATGAGCGGCAGCCTGTTCTCCGATATAGACTGCGTCAAACTCGCGCGCTCCCGCCTGGTTAAGATTGGCGAGCATTGCGCCACGACGCGGATCAATATTGGAAGGTATAGCAATATTGACAGGATGTTCGGCAACGAAGCGGCGCAAAATTTCGCTGCTCTTGCGATGATCTGACACCATCCGGCGGGCGAAGGCTTTAACCTCGCCAGATCGCGCCCGTACTGAAGCGATCTCTCCCGCTTCAATCTCGAACATATCCCCGATCGCGGCCTGAGGGATGTAGAATGTCGTAGTTACCGCATCATTGGGGCTAGAAACCCCTTCAGGCTTGGGGCCCACATAATGTTTTGCAACGGTCGCGCTGCCATTGGCGGGTCCGTCGCCATTGGTTTGATCGCAAGCGGCGAGGGCGCTGCTGGCGACAAGCGTCAGCAGCCACGCGGACGCGGGCAGAGCGGCCGTCACGGCTGCCTGCCATTGCCACTGGCACTTGGGCCGCCTGGATCGACCATGGTGTTGGTGGCACCATCATCGCTCGCTTCATTGATCGCCTGCTGTTGGTTGGAACTAAGGGGCGCAAGACCATTTTCGCCTTGTGCTTCGGGACTGCAGGAAGAGAGTGTCAGGAGGCAGCCGGCGCGCCAGCAGGCTCCCGCGGGCGTTGCACCGCTAAAAATCGTCCTTGGATGTTGGTCAAGCATGGGAGCTCCTCTCGACGGCATGCCGGACCAAACGCGCTGCCGGCCCAAAGGCCCCGGCTATGCCAACAAAGCATGTTAGGGACGAAGCGCATTTTCGATTTGGCTGATCGTTGTCTTGCGGCGCGTCCGTTGATCCTTCACGCTGATCCTTGCAACAAGCAGGCGCACATTAGGCATGCTCGTTTTCGGCCCTCAATCAAAGCAGGCGCCCCTCAATCGCCCGATCAAATTCGGTACGATCGTGCGCACAAAGGATTCGGACATCGTCGTGATGGGCTATCGAGAGGTGCCGGAGCCTTTGTTGGTTTTCCAGTCTGGCCTTTCGATCCACCTCCATCATCATTTGATACGCGCGCGATCCTGCAGGGCATCGCCGGGTTGCCTCGCGCATTTCGCCGCGATAAAAATAGGCGTCACCGGCATGGAGCAGCCATCCCCCCGCTCGATGAATGGCAACACCGGCGTGTCCCCAGGTATGGCCGGGTAGCGGAACCAAAAGAATTTCCGGCGGCAGCCCTTCTAGATCTCGCACCGCTCCAAAACCGAACCATTTCTCTCCCCTAGCGCCATAGCGCCGCCAGCGGTCGGCTGTCCCCCATTGCGCCGGCCGATAGCGATTGCGCGTTACAAAGCCGTGTCGGGGACCGATCGCGGCGTCATATTCCGCGCCCATCAGATGGATCCGCGCCTGCGGAAAGTCATCCAGTCCCCCGGCATGGTCGAAGTCGAGATGGGTCAGAACGATATGCTGAACGTCCTCGCAACGATATCCCAGCCGCTCTACCTGGCGGCAGGCTGTCTCCTCTTCACGGAGCCTAATATTGAGGATCGTACGCATTGTTCGCGTAATGCGTGCAGACGGTGGAGCGTGCGGGCAGGCCACGTCCTGCAGCCCATAGCCGGTATCGACCAGTATAAGGCCATGTTGATCGCTCTCGATCAACAAACAGTGGCAGACCAATCGCCCCGTCAATCCCTTGCTGACTCCATCGAACAATCGGCCGCCTAAGGGGCAGTCGGTGCCGCAGTTTAGGTGATGAATACGCACTTGCACCTCGCTTTTGGCCGCAGCCATGAACCATATCCTCTCCAGATTACGCCCAGTCGCAAGGCACAAAGCACCTGCCCCACAACATGGATCATGGAGCAAAGTCCATATTATGATGGCTAACGGCATCGCCTTTGCCCGAGACGCCTTGGCACACAGGCTCGATCAGGTCTTAAGTCTCGGCAGTTCGCCGCAGAACCCCGAACCTTTCGAGGGCAAAGCCCGGCGATACGCCGGTCGTTCACCCGCAGGATGAAATTTCTTTAGTACGCTGTGATCGAAACGAGCGCATCCGCAACCGTGGGCGAGTTCCAAGATGAAGAAATTCTTATATTCCGCACGTGCCTCTATTATTTCTCCTCTGGTTTCACCATGTATAAGTATCATCCGCCGATTTTATATATACCCCTCCCACAATCTACCTTCCGTTAGGTAGAAATAACATATGATTAACATAATTCATTTCATGAATATTTCCGCGCCATTATCTGTTACGCCACAAGTGTTAGAAGGGACCAGCTATGAGACTATCGCCTGTTATTTTGTGCATAGGGCTGTTCGGGTGCGCTCCGGCAAACCAGAGCAACGCCGGCGACGAAACCTTCGCCCCCAGCAATACAACTCAGGGCGTGGTCCCAGACGGTGCACCCGCTCAGGGAAGTGGCAGCACAATAACGGATGGCGAAACAAGCACGCGAGGCGCCGTAAACGCATCTGACACACCCACCGCAGCACCGGGGTTGTCTGGAAAAACAAGCCGAAGTCAAGCTAACTGACTGCTCGAATAGGAGAAATCTGATGGCTCAAAAGGGCGCTGGCGGCAATCCCGGCGCGGTTACCGCCAAAGGCGGAGACGGCGCACATGGAAGTACTGGCACCGGTCGCGGAGGTGGCAATAATGCCCGTGGCAAGAAATCGGCCTCTCCCAAAAAGGACGTCGACAAGGATGTCGACGGCACGGCCAAGTCAGGCTGAATTCAATGATTTTTTTTGCAGAAGTTAATACGAAAAATCGCCTTCCCGCCCAATGGTGGCAATACCCGCTTGCCGCAGGTTTCAAGCGGTATCGCCGGCTGGTCGCAATCGCTGGTTTCCGCAGAGGCGGCGTCAGAAACGATCGGCGATTGCCTCTGCATGTTGCGTGCGCATCTGGTCGCGAGCCCCTTTGGAAGTGAGGGAAGGTCATCAAAGAGGTGATGATCAGGCACTTTGACCTCGTTGGCGGCGCCAAGATATAGCTCGATGACGGCACGTCGGCTTTGGCAGAAAAGCTTAGAGGTGGCCGATGTCCGTTAGCTGCAAGCTCTTTGTGGATCGAGCGCAGCTCGATGAGAACCTACCTGCAGGCCAAGATACAGGTGATCGAGGCACTGCCTCACTTCGGCAATGGAAGCTGCGGTTGGGGGGGGTCGGGCGCTGGAGGCATTTTGGGGCATAGCGACCGCTGATGCGGATTTCATGGTGGCCGATGTGGTCATTTTATGATGATTTGTCATGTGCGCGAATGGGCGGACCGCCATCATCTGAAACTTCTGCCGCGCGGCCCGGCTTGCATCGATTTCGCAAAGATCGCTCTGCGCGCCCCAATCATACGCGGTCGGCCGCATCTTGGCCTCGGAAAGAGGGACGGACGCAGCGTTTGCGCAAAGGAGGGAAGCTCAAACAGAAGCATCGCTTCTGCGAGCACCAGTTTGGCGAGGGGATCATCCCCGCGGCATTCACAATCTGTACGAGGGTACGCCCAGCCCGGGGTTGGCAACGTGCGGCCCATCGCGGCGAGCAGCGAACTCCAAAGCTGATCAGCCCTGCGGTCCGGGGACAATTGGAAATCAACTTTCATACCCTCCGTTTGGTCGAGAAGACTGTCGAGGATGAAAGCATTGCCAAACAAATAGCTGACCTAGCGGTCGATTTCCCCGAATACGATGTCGAGCGAGCCCAGGATCGCGGTGACGTCCGCCAGCATGTGACCCCGCGCAAGGAATTCCATTGCCTGAAGATGGCTGAATCCTGTGGGACGAATCTTGCACCGATAAGGGGAGTCCGTGCCGTCTGCGACCAGGTAGACGCCAAATTCGCCCTTGGGACTCTCGGTTGCAACATAGACTTCCCCGGCGGGCACGTGGAAACCTTCGGTATAAAGCTTGAAGTGGTGGATCAGCGCTTCCATCGACCGTTTCATGTCACCACGCAGCGGAGGCACAACCTTCCGGTTGTCGCTCGACACAGGACCGCCCGGCATGGCGCTCAAGCACTGCCGCATGATGCGGGCGGACTGCCGCACTTCTTCCACCCGGACTAGGAAACGGTCATAGCAGTCGCCATTGTCGCCGACCGGAACCTCAAAATCCATTTGATTATAAACATCATAGGGCTGACTGCGACGCAGGTCCCATGGAACGCCGCTGGCCCGGAGCACCGGCCCGGAAAATCCCCAGCGCAGGGCATCTTCCTTTCCAACTGCGCCGATGTCGACATTGCGGACTTTGAAGATAGGATTGTTCTGGGCCAGCCCAACGGCATCCTCGAACATCGACGGGTAGCTATCCAGCCACTTCCCGATATCCTCCAAAAGGCTGGGCGGCGCATCCTGATGCACGCCGCCCGGCCGGAACCAAGCTGCATGCATACGCGCACCCGAGACCCGCTCGTAGAAGCCCAGTAGCTGTTCGCGCAGTTCAAGCAGCCAGAGGTTGGGTGTCATTGCGCCAACGTCCATGATATGCGCGCCGATCGACAGAAGATGATTCTTGATCCTCGTCAGCTCTGCGAACAACACGCGCAAATACTGACCGCGCGCAGGCACTTCCAGATTGAGCAACTTCTCGACCGCCAAGACGTAGCTGTGTTCCTGGCACATCGGCGACACATAATCGAGCCGGTCAAAATAAGGCAGTGCCTGGAGGTAGGTCTTATGCTCGATCAGCTTCTCCGTGCCACGATGCAAGAGGCCGATATGCGGATCGACACGCTCGACCACTTCGCCGTCTAGCTCCAGAATCAACCGTAACACGCCGTGGGCGGCCGGATGCTGGGGGCCAAAATTGATCGTGAAGTTCTGGATGGCGGTGTTACCCGGCATCGTGGGCAACTCCTCGACAGGCGCCGAGATTGTCTTTGATCGGGCGGTCACGATATTCTCCGGGAAATTACCGGCTCCTTCTGAACCTGTTTTGCGCCCCGACCTCTTCGCAATGTTCTATCCTGCGTTACTTTCCGTCCGTATTGCCGAACTTTCCGGTCAAAAACCTAACCTATGCCACTTTGAAAATGGCCTTCGCGCCGCCGCTCGCGGAGCTAGACAGCACAATGCCACGTTATGGTTGCGGTCACTCCTTATGTTGCGTGGCCCCACAAACGCGGAAGGTATCCACATGACCAACGACACCGACCAAGGCGGAAAAAATCGCGGGCGGAGGCCACCCGAAGGAAGTGGAGAAGTGAAGGGCTCGGGCGCGGGAGCCGGAGGTGGCGGTAACCCCGAGGATTTCGACAGCGACCCCGCAGGCGGGAGCGATGCCGCGCCCACGACCCCCAAAAAGGCTGAAGGGGACGATGATATTGCGCCGCCCACCAAGGGCTCGCCCGCGGGTTAAATCCATTAACACGGCTATGAGTTGGATCTTAACAGGCCTATCACGCGGATGTGGCGCCGCACCCTAAGCAGAAGATTAAGTCGCGCCTCGCCACCACGGAAGCTCGGCCATGAAGGCGCGTCTAACGCCAAAGCGACAGGCGAGATATCTGCCCGCGCTGCTGCTGCGGCGGCAGCGGGGAAGTGGACTGCGTTTTTATTGCAACTAGCCACGGCAGGTCGTCATTTGGGGGTACGCCGCTGCCTCAATGCAGGGGCAGCCAACTATGTAGGATTTTCCGACCTGACGATGCGTTCAAGAAATAGCTGGCGCAGCCGCTCGGCTCCCGCGGCCATGCGGCAGATGACGTCCGTGCGGCGGCCGCCACCTTCCGCTATGTGCGTGAATTCTACATCCGCGATCTGGCACATCATGGTAGCCTTGCTGGCCGTCCACGATAGCCTCACATGATTGGCGTCTTCGGTCATGATCGGAATTTCTTAGGAGAAATGTGGCACCGACCTCGGAGTGGCGCACGTCATTCGGCCGGGATCGGAGGGGCGCCGGGCTGCGGCTGGACCCGCATCGGATCAGTAAAACGCTTGCGATAAGTTGCCAGAGCCTGTCCCACAACCTGGTCCATATTGTAATAGCGATAGGTCGCGAGCCGCCCGACGAAGGTCACATCCTGCCGCGCAAGTGCCAATGCCTCATAGCGCTTGAACAACGCCTGATTTTCCGCGCGCGGGATGGGGTAGTATGGATCGCCCTCGGCAACCGGATATTCATAACTTATGCTGGTTAGGGGAGAAACTTGGCCGGTCAGATGCTTATATTCTGTCACGCGTGTGTAGGGCACCGCTTCGCAGGGGTAGTTAACTACGGCGACCGGCTGGAAAAACTCCTTGTTCAGCGTCTCGTGACGGAACTGCAAAGACCGATAAGGCAGCTTGCCGTAACAATAGCCGAAATACTCGTCGATCGGCCCGGTGAAAACCAGATGGTTGTGAGGATACGCCTCTCGAGCGTCGCGATAATCTACCCCCAGCAACAAATCGATATTGGGATGATCCAGCATGGCTGCGAACATGGCGGTGTAGCCGTTGGCCGGCATCGCCTGGAAGCTGTCGGTGAAATAGCGATCATCAACATTGGTGCGGGTAGGCACACGGGCTGTCACCGCCCTGTCGAGCTCGCTAGGATCCATTCCCCATTGCTTTCGTGTATATCCTTGGAAAAAGGTCTCATAAAGATCCCTGCCGACTGCCGAGATCACCACATCGGCGGACGTGCGTATCGTTTCTACCGGCTCGGCACGCTGGCGCAAAAAGGCGGCAGCCTCTTCTTCCGTCCGCAAGTCCACCCCATAGAGGCGGGTCAAAGTGGTCCTATTGATGGGCATCGGCAACAGCATGCCGTTCACGCTGGCAAGCACGCGATGCTCATAAGGGCGCCAGGCAGTGAAACGCGAAAGATAATCAACAATATCAGGCGCATTGGTATGGAAGATATGCGGGCCATATTGATGAATGAGCACGCCGGCGTCATCGACCCGATCAAATGCATTGCCCGCAACATGCGGCCGCCGATCCACGACCAGAACGCGCTTGCCTCCGTGCGCTGCCAGTCGTTCGGCCATGACTGCCCCGGCGAAGCCGGCGCCAATCACCATCACGTCATAGGGCTTGGGGCGTTCCGCTGGCCATACCGTAGGCGACACTATAGGCTGGATCAAGTTGGCGGTGTCGAGGGTATGGCAGATCAACGCCTCCATCGCGAGGAATGTATCGTCCCACGATTGACCCGCAAGCATCCGATCGACTGGCTCCAGCCAGCCGCGCCTGCCACGCGAAAGTGTGAGCGCGCGGTCGCACGCTTCAGTAAAAGCTGCCGGGTCACCCGCGATCTGCACAGCTTGCAAATCGCCATAATGGCGCATGACATCCTTGATCGGGGTGGAAACGACGGGTCGGCCGGCAGCGAGATATTCAGGTGTCTTTGTGGGACTGATGAAGCGCGTTGCATCATTGATGGCGAACGGCATCAATGCGACGTCCCAGCCGCGCAGATAGTCCGGCAGCGCAGCATAGGACTTGCCGCCGACATAATGGATGTTGGGACGGCGTGGCAGGTCGTCTGCGCTGATCTTGACTACCGGCCCGACGATGACGACGGACCATTGCGGGCGGGCATCCGCGAGGTGAGCAAGTAGGCTCAGGTCCATCCGCTCATCGACGACGCCGTAATAGCCCAGCCGGGGGCCCGGCAGACCGACCTGGTCCGGCGGATCGATCCCTTCGAGGCGCGCTTTTGCAAAATGATGAACGTCCACGCTAGAAGGAAAAGGATGGACCGACGGATGAAGATCCCTTTTCGCCTCATAGAGGCTATACCCACCGGTAAACACTAGATCAGCCTCGTCTAGCAGCTGTTGTTCCAGCGACAGAAGCTCCGGCGGGGCCCCCTTGAAGTTGGCCAGCTCATCCATGCAGTCATAGACTACGCAATCAGCGCCGATCTGCTGAGAAAAAGGCAACATCATCGGGGTATAGTACCAGCGCACAAGGGCGCTGGTCGCCGGTAAACGATCTATGAACTCTTCAAGGAGGGCTGCAAGGGTCGCCGTCTGGGTCGATAGGTCGAACGCGGGCGGAAATATGGGAGTAGCAATGGTCACCCCACTCGTTTCGCAGCGGCGGATGGCGAGGTGCGGCCGCTCAGCGGACATCACAGCTGGCTCCTCCCAGAACACAACCTGGGCACCTCGCGCGAACCGGCTCATCAGATGCTGAGGCCGCTGATAGACAAAATCCCACCGCAAATGGCTGAAGCAGATCAGCATAATATTGCCGCTTCCGCTTTTATGCGAAAAATCTTGGATCGACATGCGGTCTACCATGAACATCTTTCCGATCTAAAAAAGGTATAAATTCGTATTTGTTCATAGGTTCCGATAACTATCATGAAAAACTCGCCCAAGTTATTTTCACGAAACATATATCATTATGCGTATTCGATTATTTTCTAATATTTACGGCTATGATATCAGTGCGGGGGACAATCTGCGTTTAGCCACGCGGCGACGGCCGATAGGAGGAAGGCCAATGTTGGAACTTTGGGCGGGTCCGGAATGTACGGTCAATCGCATTGGCGACCGCTTCGCGGACCAATTACGCCTGACTGGTCATCATGATCGCGACGCTGACCTCGACCTCATAGCACAGACCGGTGCCAAGGCGGTTCGCTATCCAATATTATGGGAACGCGTCGCCCCCGAGCATCCGGATAAGCGCGATTGGTCCTGGAGCGATCGCCGCATGGCCGGCCTGCGCGACAGGGGCATTCGCCCGATCGTTGGCCTCATCCACCACGGCAGCGGCCCCCGCTATACGAACCTTTTGCGCGAAGATTTCGCCTCCGGCCTCGCGCGCCACGCCCGGGCTGCGGCGGAGCGCTATCCGTGGGTGGAAGCGTGGACACCGGTGAACGAGCCCTGCACTACAGCTCGCTTCTCCTGCCTTTACGGCCACTGGTATCCACACCTTCGCGACGAGCGCGCTTTCTGGCTCGCGCTCCTCAATCAGGTTGACGGCACACGCCTGGCGATGCGGCAAATCCGGGCCATCAATCCCCAAGCCCAACTGATCCAAACCGACGATCTCGGTAGGACCTATGCCACGGCGGCGATGCGTGAGCAGGCGGCGTTCGACAATCAGCGCCGGTGGATGGGGTGGGATCTGCTGCTGGGGCGCGTGAACGAAGATCATCCCCTCCACGACCGCCTCGCCGCTATGGGGCTTCGCGGTCGTCTCGAGGCCATCGCCGACGACCCATGCCCCCCAGATATCATTGGCATCAACCATTATCTGACCAGCGATCGTTTCCTGGATCACCGCGTTCGACGCTATCCGGCCGAGCTGCGCGGCGGCAATGATCAACGCGCTTTTGTCGATACCGAGGCAGTCCGGGTGCTCGAGCCGGGTGCTGGCGGCTTCGGCGGTGCCTTGCGTGAGGCGTGGGAGCGCTACGGCCTGCCGCTTGCCGTCACTGAAGCTCATAATGGATGCACGCGCGAGGAGCAGATGCGATGGACGAAGGCTGCCTGGGATGACGCCCAAGCCCTGCGCGCCCAAGGCATCGACATCAGGGCGATAACAAGCTGGGCGCTGTTCGGAAGCCAGGGCTGGAACACCCTTTTGACTGCGCGCGGCGCCTATGAACCGGGCGCCTATGACGGTCGCGCAGACATTCCACGCCCGACCGCCATCTGTAGTTTGCTGCGTTCGCTCGCCACAGCGGGACCGCCCGACCATGTCGTCCTTCAAGGCGAGGGCTGGTGGCGCCGCGAGGCGCGGCTTACGCAAGGGAGGATTTTCCGACCGGCCTCGGCCCGCGAGCATGACCTTACTCGCTCGCTGCGGTCCGTTAGCGCCCTGCCGCCAGTCTTAATCGTCGGTGCAACCGGCACCTTGGGTCAGGCGATGGGTCGGGCCTGTGCGGAGCGAAATATTTTTCACGCGATGAGCGGTCGGTCCGATCTCAACCTGCTGGACATGGGATCCATTATTGGTGCGCTCGAGCATTATCGCCCATGGCTTGTCATCAACGCAGCGGGATGGGTACGTGTCGATGAGGCGGAAGATGATGCGCAAACATGCCTGGCCGTCAATGCCGACGGTGCAGCGCGGCTAGCCCGTGCTTGTGCAGATCGCGACGTTGCAACAGTCACATTCTCAACGGACCTGCTGTTCGACGGGCTTCTGGGCCGCGCCTTGACGGAAGACGATGTGGCTGCGCCGCTCAACGTTTACGGTCGCAGCAAGGCACTGGCTGAGGCGGCGATCCGGACGCTGCCGGGCTCCCATCTCGTTGTACGGACAGCCGCCTTCTTCTCCCCTTTCGATTCTCAAAATTTCGCCGTGCATGTCGTGGATACACTGTCGCGCGGCCGCCGGTTTGCTGCCGTGCGTGATCATGTCGTTAGTCCAACCTATGTCCCTTCCTTGTGCGACGCCGTGCTAGACTTGGCGATCGACGGCGCGCGGGGAGTTCGACACGTCACCCATGGAGAAGGTTTGTCATGGGCCGACTTCGCGCGACGAATAGCACGGGCCACTGGGCTCGACCCTGCGCTGATCGACGACGTCACAGGCGCGGCAGCCGGCTGGCGCGCGAAACGGCCGACCAACGTAGCGCTGCACAGCAACGGGGGAAAGCTGCTGCCCTCGCTCGACGAGGCAATAGATATGTTCGCCCGCAGCTTGCGGACCGCACCGCTGCAAACCACCTCCCTGCATATGAACCCGCGCCAGGACGCAGAAAGCAGGCCGGCCTCGGTATGAAGACGAATGTCATGACCCGCGTGTTAGCGGTCCTCGCACGCGCTCCGATCTGGATCAGGCACGACCTGAGCGCGAAAGAAGAAACCGCGCGACGGCGTGCCGAAGAAACGCTGGCGGCAATGATCGCGAGCAGCCTTGAAGCGGACGAGGGTAACGAATGATCCTGCGCGGTTCGTGCAGGCGGATGGGAATATCAGGGTGCCGTTAATCCGTGGGGAAAGGAGCGAGAAACGGTACCCCAATCTTCACGGTCCCATAGTTCATGCAAGCTTCTGGGAGGTCCCTGCGCAAAACGCGACCGCTGTGAGTGTCCAACCTTGGTCGTCAAGCGGGCGTTCCGATGACGCACTCCGATTGCCTCTGACCGGAAGTAACATAATAACGCGCTCAGGAATGAGAGCGCACATGACCACGTTGACAAAGATGCGATCGCCTCGCCGGTCTCGCCGCAAAGGGTGCCATGCGCAACAAAAGTATCTCGGCAAGCTCCTCTGTCGTCACGCAACGGCGGGGAACTGATATGGAAAGCAAAATCGGGACGTTGACCAGCGCGACACCGCCTGCCCGTTTCAAAAAATGGGGGACGCCGGCCCGTCACCCTTGTGTGATGTCCTTGGCAACCGCCGGATCGTTCGCCTTGCTCGCGTAGGAGTGGAAAGAAGCGTTGGCACGCCGGCAGACGCACGATGCCCTCCGCCTCCGTCGCCCCTTGAACATCAATACGCACAAACTTTCCTGCGGACTTTCCTGAATTCCCCGCACCTAGCTCGCGCCGCGCCGAAGTCGTCCCCAAGCCGACATACTTGCGGGAGCGCCCTTAAAGCGGCGCTACATAGATCGAAAAATTGATCAAGCTGTAAAGCACTTGCCGGCTTCAGCATGACATTTAGTCACTGACTTGCCACGCGCAACAAGAATATCGGTTTTTAGAAACCGTGATCGAGAGTCTTTTTAACTTGATTTAGCTTCTATGGGGCCATGATTGCCAGTGAACTAGGCAATGCCTACTCCAATCGGCGCATCTTCGATCAGCGCGGACCGATCAGTTTTTGTCCGAGCTTGGCAATCGCCCCTATGGCAAACAAATGTTAATTCGCTTCAGCTGGCGAACCACTACCAGAAGTTAGCTAACGGCGACAGTGGCCGTGCACAGCTCACAACAGGGAATCAAGGAGGGCTCGGCTACAGTGCAAATTCGTTCCGTATCCGAACCGTTTTTCACAAAGCTGCAACACGGTGCGTCACTCACGCTCAACGACAAGCAAATATTGGCAGATCTTTGCAAGCATGTACGAGATGTAAAATCGCAGCGCGACATCGCTTCACAAGACCGTGCCTGCCGTTACTTGCCCATCATCCTTGAAGGGTGGGCATGCCGATACCGCTTGTTGGAGAACGGTAAACGGCAGATCACAGGCCTTTTTATCCCAGGTGATTTGTGCGAACCGTTCGGGATCCTACCTCGGTTTCCAGACAGTACTTTTGCCGCCTTAACCCCAACCAAGATTGCGCTTGCCTCGCTTGACGCAGTCGCGGCGGCAGCGCGATCGAGTCCGAGTTTGAGAGAAGCGTTCTGGTGGGATTTGCTCATGGCATCGAGCATTGACCAAGAGCGGCTTGTCAGTCTCGGCCGCCGCTCGGCCGCGGAACGTGTCGCACATCTCTTCTGTGAGCTTCACGTACGTCTCATGATTATCGGCCAAGCCGATAACGAGGGCTATGAATTGTTGATCACCCAAACCGATATGAGCGATATGTTAGGCCTCACCTCAGTCCATGTGAACCGTTCCTTGAAGATACTGAGGGAGACCGGGCTGATTTCCCTTAAAGGCCGGCGTCTCATGATCCATGATCTAGTTGGCCTAAGAGATTTGGCCTTGTTCGACCCGACCTATCTTCACTTAGATCGCTCGACGAGCCGCTCTCCTGCAACCGTTGAGGCTGAGGGGGCGCAAGGATATGAGGTGGGAACATGACAGATCGGCTCGAGGATCAGTTGCGTATTTCCGAGCTTGAGGCTGACAATCGCCGTTTGCGACGACTCTTGGACACGCGAGACGCGCCAGGCGAGTTGCGCCATCGGTTGCGAAGCACGGTTGCTATGCTGCGTACGATTATTCGCCGCACCGCCGAGACCGAACGGGACTTTGATGCTTATGTCGGGCACCTGGAAGATCGTCTCGATGCACTTATGCGAGCTCAGGCTGCTGCTGACGATAACGGATCGGTGAGCTTGCACCATCTGCTGGCCGATGAACTGGCGCACTACGGCGTATCCGAAGGCGAAAGAGTCTCGCTCCTCGGCAGGGACGTCGAATTTCAGCCGCGCGCCGGCCAGGTGATGGCAATGGCCATTCACGAGCTGACGATCAATGCGCTTGAGCATGGCGATCTCGATCCAGTCGGACGGGTATCGGTCCGTTGGTGGGTGACCGAGGACACAAATCCTTGGCTGACTTTCAACTGGGAGGAAGAATCTCAGCGGACAACCCGTGAACCTGTCCGCGAAGGGTTTGGGATGGAACTGCTCCGGCAGGTTCTAGGATATGAGTTGAAAGCCGAGGTAACAATCAGCTTTGATCCCGAGGGCTTCCGCTGCAGCTTGCGGTTTCCATTTACGGAGCAGGTCGGGCATGTTGCGCGCGAGGATTGACACTGCCAACCCTTGCCTGGGCTTGAGACTGACTCTCGCTGCCACGCTTCTCGATCAGTCCGAAGGATCACAACGGCCGCCGAAATGAACGTCGATCAAGTTGTGCCGTTTTTAACCGCAATATTGTGGCAGGAGCGATATTTCGCGAAAAAGGTGCGCCCACCATCAACTTCTCGTCTCAAGCAGCTCCTCGATCATCTTGACGACCTGCGTCACGCAAAAGGGCTTTGAGAGACGCGGCGTGTGCCGATATTTTTCTGGCATAGACCAGCCATCATAGCCTGTGAGAAACATATGCGGGATCGCGCGTTTGGCGAGGCTGTCTGCCAGGGTATAGGAGTTGCTGCCGCGCAGGTTCACGTCTAAGACCGCGATGTCAATCTTTTCACTCTCAGCCAGACGCGTTGCGCCGAACAGATCACCGACCGGTCCAACAACGTTGGCGCCCTCAGCCAAAAGAATCTTCTTGAGATCAGATGCGATAAAATAGTCGTCTTCGACGATGAGGATGTGTCTACTTCCCAGTATGCCGCTCATGACCGATGCTCGAACGCAGTCTGTTGCCCGCAACTTTTGCCCGGTAGCGGCACCTTGATCGAACATTGTATGCCGCCCGGAAGAAATTCCAAGCATGCTGAGCCACCCAGTCGATAGGGGATCGCCTCCTCGATTAATTCGCGTCCAAAGCCTTCGTGCCGCGGAGCCAATCCCACAGCCGGCACACCTTCTTCCTTCCAAAGAAAGGACAACATCGGCGTAGCGTCGCCGCCGGACTCGATTTGCCAAGTCACCGTTAGCTTTCCGGTCTCTGTCCTGAAAGCGCCATATTTGACGGCATTCGTGGTCAGTTCGTGGACTGCAAGGCCCATGGTTTCGAAAATCTCGGCAGGCATCTGCACGTCCTGGCCGATGATTTCCAGATTGGGGCCCTCCTGAACGCCGACGCTGACGAGTTCGTCACGCAAAAGATTCTCAAAGTCGGCAGTTCCGTCAGCGCTCTGCGTCACGATCACCTGCACGCGGGCCAGCGCGTCGAGGCGTCCCCTGAAGTGACCCGCGATCTCCTCAAAATCCGTACCCGTCTCGACGGTTCGGGAGAATATCGACCTTACGACCGTGAGAATGTTGCGCACACGATGCTGCAATTCTGCGACAACCATATTGAGTTGCTGAGAGCGCTCTTCCAGGGCTGCTTCAGCGAGAACGCGCCGAGTCGTCTCCACGATCGTGACCAAGACTCCCGCTACTGTTCCATCTGTGTCTAGAACCGGGCTGTAGGTCAGGCTGAGCCAAATGTCCTGTCGAACGCCACGACGGACTAACGGATATAGGCCGTTTTCGATGGTAACGGTTTCGCCAGCAAACACGCGAGCATAAATCGGCTCGTTGATGTGCCAGACTTCGGGCCAGCATATCGGATTGGCAATGCCAAGGCCCCAAGGATGTTTGTCCACCATGAGATCAGCATAGCCGTCATTGTAGATCTGCAGCAGATCCGGGCCCCATAAGATGATCATGGGAAAGCCGTGACTGAGCAGCATTTCCACGGTGGAGCGCAAAAGGGCCGGCCACTGATCGATCGGCCCGAGCAGCGTGTCGGACCAGTCGCGTTCGCGTATACATCTCGCCATATCGGCCTTGGAAAATGGCCATTTGTCATTTGCTGCAATTGTCATGCATTGTCCCAACCGAGCGTATGCCGTGCATAACGCATCATGTCGCCGAAACGTCGCGGACTTATTCATATGAGCCATGACCCAAATTTCAAATGACTATTCTCTTGCGAGAGCCGCAACCAGCATCAGGCACGAAGCGGATATCCGCGCTCACGGTTGATAACAGGCATTTTCATCGTCAAACTCATAAAGCTCGGCCTGGCCATTTCCATGCAGATGGCGTGCATCAATGTAAGCGATTAGCTTTTCGGCATCGGCACCTCCCCTCAGGCGAATGAGCGCATCGATTTTCACTTCAATGCAATCGTCACCCTCTTTCCAGCCGGCGAGCCGAGGTATAGAAATTTGAATCCCAGCACCTGCCATGGCAGTTGAAGGAGTTCGCACTGCCGGCCTTCAAAGCCGTTTCGAGCCAGCTCAATCAGTTGATGGAATAGAGAGCTCAGCACCGACAACCTCGCCAGGGAATATTCGGCAAGGCCGGCAACTTGCTCGCAATGGCTCCGAGTTTCTTTCACATAGGCGTGCCAGCCGAAGTTCCGGTGGCCTACAATCGAGAGCGCAAGATGGCGATGGTGATCCATGCATAGGCAGATCATTTTTTCAAAGCTCGTCTCGCACATACTTCATCGCCTGGCTGGGGCTCGTCCCATATTTTTCTGCCAATAAAAGCCGCCAGAAGTGTTCGCGGCCAAGTGGAACAGCTCCGACGATCCGACTTATGTGACAAACTGGCGGCAAGGTAAGCCGGCCATCACTCCTGCGGCATTTGGCAGCGATCCGGCCTTTCCCTTCCGCCAACTCAAATGCCGGACGCCTGCGTCCGCCGTAATCTAGAATGGACGCTAGCTTCTCACGCGTAAGCGATTGAGGGGCTGCCATGATTTAGGAGATAATAGAACGCGGTAGTTCTGACTCCAAGTCGATTGTTGCGTCTTGATTTGGCGGCTTCGCGTTGACCAGACGCTGGGGCCGATCAACGGTGGGACAATGCCGACAAACTCGGCAGCGAGCAGCTTGGGGCGGCAAGCTGATGTGAGAGCGCCAGCCCAGGCCGAAACCCGCTATGTATTCGGTTCGACTAGAAACGTTCATCGACGAAGAAGCATGACATAATTCAATCTCGGCAGGCAGAGATTTCCTGAAGCAATATTGTGACATGCGTTTGGCCTATCGCCGCGCCCGAGCGACTGAATGCGTGTGAAGCAGAGAAGCCTACCTCGCTGCCAAGGACAGCTAGCTCGCAGGCTCACTGGCTGTTCTTATAGTCATCGTCTGGATCGATATGCCGCTAGACCGAAGGCGCTCTTAGCACCCCCACGGGCCCGTTCAGACATGTTGGAGAAAAGCTGATACCGCAGCATGGCCGTGCCCCACCGCTTCCACCGCCCGCTCAAGTTCATCCCGGGTCACTCCGAAAACGCGTCGCCAATACTCCGCTTCATCATATCGATCGACGCAAACATATTTGCTATCGGCCGGGAGGATTCTGGACGTAGGATCAGTTGGCCCTTTAAGCATGTGCATGGCTCAGCTGCCCGGTTCGACATTGATCGGAGGCGCCAGCGGATTGACGTTGCTGCTTCCTTCGGTACTGTCCTTCTTCCTCGTGCCCTCGGCGCCTTTATCAGTGTGCTTGGGTTGCTTCCGTTCGCCGTCGTCTGGACGACGCCATGGCGCTACCATGATTTCTTCCTTTCTTTTCCTATCTAAGGAACAAGAGGACGAAACTTGTCCTGGTTCCAGGCAATAGGCCCTTTTGCTAATCCATTTTAGTATTGAGCTTGGCCCAACGTGTCGGTCCGAATAATATTCCCATTCATCGCAACAGTGCCGCCCTTCCAACATAGGTTATTGCGCGCTTAATCTGACCATTGATGGTGATCCCAGCGGGGCAGCAGGGGATAGAAATGTCTGTTCAGTTTGAGCCAGTCCGTGCGGTCGTATCATTCAAGCCACACCAATTCATCCAGATGGCTCAAGAAGCGATATTTCGGATCCAAGAGGGATGGGCCTGCCATTATGCTTTGCTGCCTGACGGTCGTCGACAGATCATCAGTCTTTACCTCCCAGGTGACATCTGCGACCCGCGCTGGATCATCGGCTCGGATCAGCCCAAGGAAGTCCTGACACTCACCACGATCAAAGCTATCCCTCTATCCAACCGGCTCGCCGGTGGCAGCGATGCACAAGAGCGCGAATTCTGGCGGGCGTTGTCGATGGTCGAAAGGCGTCAGCAACGCTGGCTTCTAACATTGGGCCGTCGCTCAGCAGGCGAACGCATCGCCTATCTGTTTCTTGAAATTCACGAGCGGATGCGCCGGGCTGGCCTCGCCTATGGCCAGCAATGTGCTTTCAACCTGACTCAAACGGAAATTGCTGACCTGACTGGTCTTACGTCAGTGCATGTGAACCGGACGATCCAGGGTATGCGCGCCCGCGGTCAGGTCGAGCTTGAGGGAAGATGGCTCAGAATCCCCGACCCCGATTTGTTGCGACAGGTGGCGGCTCTTCGCGCGGGTGACTTGATCGAATGATGCGCTTTATTGGCTATCCTAGTGTATTAGGATGAGGATACAGAGCGTCGACATGACGCGGCACGGGCCAACCTATGTAACCAGGCCTCCGCAGCCGCCTGGTCGGTCGGCCATTATCCCCACGCTGAGCACGCGCGTGGTGAAAGTTTCAAGCAGAGCCGGTTCGATGAAGTCGAAACAACATCTCGAGCAGGATCCTGCACAGGGCGCCGACAATCAGGCCCCCTGTCTAATCCCGCAATCCCCAGGTCCGCCGTGCGGCCACCTGAGGGCCGAGCTTGCAATCGCCGAGCTTATCCGGAAGGCGCCGTGAAAAGCGGCTCGTTCCCCTTGACCTCTTACAAACCACTGATGTCGTCATCAACGACGACTTTTCCACTATATGCTCCGCGACTTGTTTTACCGAGAAGAATATCATCAAAGGTCTCGCCAAAATGGTGCGAGCCGTACAGTCGCCCGATTCAAAGGCTGCGGTTGGAAAACATGCTGACAGGCCGTAGGGAAAAATCGAGCGACTGAAAAATCTCGACATGATCGACAAACGCGCCGGGGGATCGAGGCATATTAGGGAATGCGACAAAATCGCTTCCAACGATAAGGACAGCTCCGCGCTAAGCGCAAATTTGGTATCTGCCGACCAAGCCGAACAAGTGGCGAATGAAAAGGTAGCTGTGGCCCAGGCAGCGACGAGGTGGTGGGACCGGGCACTTCTGCCGCGTGGCGCTCGTTTCTCAAATCGGCTGCATCCCGCCGCTTTGCAGACCGTGCCGAACGTGTGGCCCGGCGCGGCATATGGCAGAGACCCAAGTCATGAAGACGCGAAGTTGAGGCTTGGGCTCGGCATTTCGCATTGCTCTTGGAGCGGCTGAATTTCTTGCTAGCAAACACATTGCCAGCGCACTTGGTCAAAATAATCAGCCAGGTCGGGCTGCTCCGTTTCGTTGGTGTCCGCGAGGTCTTTGCTGCGGCAGTTTTGCTGCCTACCCCTGCGCGTTCCGCCATCATATGGAACCGCGGGCTAAGTCATGGACTTGATCTTGCCGCACTTGGTGTGGCTGCGATCTGGTCGTCTGGGCGCCCTGGGCTCTGGGCTCTGGGCTCTGGGCTCTGGGCTCTGGGGCCTGGGCTCTGGGCTCTGGGCTCTGCGGCGCTATCCCCTGTTCGCGGCCGCATCCATATTCGATCTATTGGTAGGCCGCAGGCCAGGCGAGCAAAGACGGCCGCTGCCTTCGACCGGTGAGTTTTCGTCAACGGATATCGAACATGACCTGTCGACAGCGGTAAAAATGGCCACGCAATAATGATTGAGCCCGAGGATATGGTTTTCCTCGACGCGATTGGGGTGAATGCTCCTCCGCCTGAAAGCTGACAATTAGCCGGTGGTTCGCCAATAAAAACGCCTCGTTGGCACATGTCGATCATGGGACGCGGTCGCTGTGGACTAAGCAAACCGGCTACCCAGCTTTGTTCGCTCTGCATGACCGGGCCCCCAAAGAAGCGACTTACACAGATTAGTAAAGCGGCGCTTTGGCGCGTTTTAGTTGGAAATGGTGGAACGGCAAGGAGGGGCCGATGGTTCGCCGAAACATCCAGACAAGGAGATAAAAGTGGGCGACAGCAGGACGCCGGCGCATGATGAAGCGCCATTGAGCACATCCAAGCACGGCGACGGACTGGAGGATATGCCCCTCTCGCTGGTGGATGTGAAGGGCGACAATCTCTCCAGCAAAACCGTCACCATTAATCGTCCGCGCCAGGAGCTTTACGACTATTGGCGTGCGCTCGAAAATCTCTCGTCGTTCATGGAGAACGTCGAGCGGATCGAGGATCTGGGCGACAGCCGCTATCATTGGGTGGTGAAGGCTCCTGCCGGTAAAACGGTCGAGTGGACTGCGGCGATCACCCAGGATGTGCCCGGCGAGGTTCTGGCCTGGGCCTCGGAGGAAGGTGCAGACGTTCCCAATAGCGGTCGTATCGACTTCCGCGACGCGCCCGGTGAGCGTGGCACATGGGTTACCGCGACCATTCTCTATGATCCGCCAGTTGGTCTCATCGGCAAAGTCGTTGCAAAGCTTTTCCAGCGTGAACCTTCTATCCAGGCTAGGCGCGACCTGCGCCGCTTCAAGCAGTTGATGGAGACTGGGGAGATCGCGACCGGCGCCCGAACCCAGGCACAATTTGCCGAGGAGAATGAGTGATGCGCGCTTTGAGATGGCACGGGAAGCACGACGTTCGGGTCGATACCGTGGACGATCCTGAAATCCTTAATCCTCGCGACGCTATCATCAAGATCAGCTCTACCGCCATCTGCGGATCGGACCTTCATCTTTATGACGGCTATATTCCCACGATGAAGGCCGGCGACATATTAGGTCATGAATTTATGGGGGAAGTCGTCGAGACCGGCTCCAAATCGACGCTGATCAAAGGTCAGCGGGTCGTCGTACCATTTACCATTGCCTGTGGCTCATGCTTCCATTGCACCAAACATCAATACTCAGCATGTGACAATGGACTGCCCGCTGACAATCAGGATATCGCGCAAGCCGCCTATGGCCAGCCCATGTCCGGCCTGTTCGGCTACAGCCACATGACCGGCGGCTATGCCGGCGGCCAGGCGGAGTATGTCCGCGTGCCTTTCTCCGACGTCGGGCCGATCGTCATCCCCGATGGCATCGAGGACGACAAAGTGCTGTTCTTATCCGACATCCTGCCCACCGGCTGGATGGCGGCTGAAAATGCTCAGATCGAGCCGGGCGATACGGTCGCGGTCTGGGGCTGTGGTCCGGTCGGCTTGTTCGCTGTCCAGTCCGCCTTCCTGATGGGGGCCGAGCGGGTCATCGCCATCGACCATTTCCCCCATCGGCTGGAACTGGCCCGCAAGTTTGGGGCAGAGACAATCAATTTCGAAAAATCCAAGACCTATGAAGCGCTGATGGAGATGACCGGCGGTATCGGTCCGGATGCCTGCATCGACTCTGTAGGTCTCGAAGCTCATGGCTTTTTTGCTGATAATGTCTGGGACCAGATCAAGGTATCTACCTTCACCGGCACGGACCGAACGCATTCGATACGGCAAGCGATCCTCGCCTGTCGCAAGGGCGGCCGTGTTTCGATGCCGGCTGTCTATGGCGGTTTCGTCGACAAGTTCCCGCTGGGCGCCTTCATGGAAAAGGGGCTGACGCTGAAGACCGGCCAGACCCATGTGCAGCATTACATGCCTGCCCTCCTCAATGCGATCATGGAAGAGAAAATCGACACTACCTTTCTGATCAGCCATCGCATGCCGCTCGAGCAGGCAGCCGAGGGTTACAAGCTGTTTCACGACAAGCAGAATGAAGTGACGAAGATCGTTCTGAAGCCGGGCATGGACTTTGCGCCGGAGGAATAAGGAGAGAGAGAAAATGTCATCCACCAAATTCCTGGGCTTGGGCATAATGCCAGCTCTGCTGCTGGCCGCCTGCAATGAAAAGCCAACCGCGGCAGGAATGGGCGACTCTGGGTCCCGAAACGCAGCCGCGGCCAACAACGCGATGGCTCCCGCCCCACCAGTTTCAGCCATCTCGTCCCAGAGCTCGTCTGATTATCTGGCGCAGGCTGGCGCTGGCGACCTGTTCGAGACTGAATCGTCAAAGGCGGTCTTGGAAAAAACGCAAAATCCCAAGATCCGCAACTTTGCCCAGATGATGATAAAAGCGCATCAAGGCTCGACCGCTAAGCTCAAAGATGCTGCGGCGCAGGCGAAGCTGACGGTGCGACCGCCTATTTTGATGCCGGACCAGCAATCGATGCTCGACGATATCAATGCGGCTTCGAGCGACAGCGTGGATGCGGTGTACATTGCCAGTCAGAAGGCTGCACATCAGGCCGCACTGTCTCTGCATCAGGGCTTTGCCGCCACTGGCGATGTTATTCCTTTGAAGCAGGCGGCCGGCGAAATCGTCCCGGTTGTTCGCAGCCATGTCGAAATGCTGGAGAAGCTGGGATCATAAAGGAAATTATCGATGGGTAAATTCGCGATCATTACCGGCGCGTCGACGGGCATTGGCTTCGAGCTTGCCCATCTTGCCGCACAAGACGGCTATGACCTTTTGGTTGTAGCGGACGAACCGCTGATTGATGCGTCAGCCACCGATTTTCGCCGTCATGGCGTCGAGGTAAAGTCACTCGAAGCCGACCTATCCACCGTCGAAGGCGTAGACCAGCTGCTGGCAGCGACTGATGGACGAACAATTGATCTGCTTTGCGCCAATGCCGGAAAAGGGCTGGGCCATGGCTTTCTGGAGCAAGAGGTCGCCGAGTGGCGACGAGTGGTCGACACCAACATCACCGGCACCCTTTATCTGCTGCACAAGGTCCTCAAAGTCATGGTCGCCCGCAATGAAGGCAAGGTGCTGATAACCGGTTCAATCGCTGGCTTCATTCCGGGCAGCTTCCAGGCGGTATATAATGGATCGAAGGCCTTCATAGACAGCTTTGCAGACGCGCTCCGCAATGAGATCAAGGAAATGAGCGGCGTTACCGTCACTACCTTGATGCCTGGTCCCACGGAGACGGAATTTTTCGATCGGGCCGACATGCTAGATACCAGCGTGGGCAGCCAGAAGAAGGACGACCCGCACAAGGTCGCCAGGGATGGTTGGGACGCTCTCATGGCGGGCAAGGAGCGTATCGTTTCGGGCTGGAAGAACAAGCTGCAGGCGGCAGCGGCTCATGTGACGCCCGCCTCCATCCTTGCCGAGCGGCATCGCGCAATGGCCGAGCCTGGATCTGCACCTGAAGGAGAATGATGATGGACGAAATAGACCCCCGCGAGGATTCACGAACACCGCGAGGTCCCGGTGGCGATACGTTGCCCGGTCGCGAGAAGGCAGATCCTCGCACCGGCGGCGCCAAGCCGCAGGAGGATGTGGAGGACCGCCCCAATGTCGATACTGTGATGCCCGAAGATTATCCCGAAAAAGACCGGGATGATTCCAGACCTTGAGAATATGCGGGCAGCTTTATAATGTCGATGGTGAGTGCCCGTAAGTCAATTTTAATGCTTACTCCGGCAAGCGCGCCATTGGGCGATAAGTACAGGTCCTCACGCCACGTGCGGGAAATGTCGATCTATATAGCGGTGTCGGCCTCATCTTCTTCACGAGGCTGACGTCCTTTTTCCCGTGAGCATCTCAAAGCGATTCAAGCTGACGGCCGAAAATCGACTTGATGAGCGGGAGTATTTCCTTGGCTCACGCCTGCTGCTTTTTTCCGCAAGTGCATGCGGCGATCATCAAACGTGAGCAACCCCATGACTTCTCTGCTCAAGACGAGGCATCCTGTTTTTGAGGGAATAAAGCTCGACTATATCCGCTTCATTGCAAAGCTTGAATGAAATTAGGGCAATCACATCAACTCGCTTTGACATTAACCTATTTGAGCGGGTGCATGGGGAACGAACGCTGAGCATCTCCTTTCAAGATGGGAAGGAAAATATCATGACAAAGAATGTCCAAAAGGGAGGCGTGTCTCCTGCTGAAGGCTCAGGCCCCTTTAATTTTTCGAGTCGAAACCCGCCAGACGGCGCCGCGCCGCCCGGGTCGACCGGCACATTGGGCCATGGCCCAGGCCGCTCTGTCCTCGGCAGGAGAGCGAGCGATAGTCGCCCAGGTGGGCGAACAGCACCCACAAACATGCACTGTTTGATCCCTTGAGCGCACAAGCATCCGAAACTTTGTCGCCCGTTCTTCCACCCGACGTGGAAGATGCGGCAAAGAGGTTGCTGGAGGCAGCCTGCGCTCGCCAGATACAGTTGGTGACAGCCGAGAGTTGCACTGGCGGGCTGCTGGCATCGCTGCTTACCGATATAGAGGGTGCAAGTCACGCCTTCGAGCGCGGCTTTGCCGTTTATAGCGAAGAGTCGAAATGCGATCTTCTGGGCATCGGCAAGGAGCAGATCGAGAGGTGCGGAGCGGTGAGCAAGGAGGTGTCGATTGCCATGGCTGAGGGCGCCCTAAAACATTCCCTTGGGCACGTCGCGCTGGCCGTGACAGGCTTTGCAGGAGAAGCTCCGAAGGGCGAGGAAGCAGGCCTTGTTCATTTTGCTTGTGCGCGGCGGGCCGGCGAGACCTTACATCGGGTTGAGCATTTCGGCGAGATCGGACGCGGGCCGATACGCATAAAATCTCTGCGCGTAGCGCTTGGCATGATGAGGCAGGCCGTTGACGGACAGTGACGCTTTCAAGTCCATTCATTCCCATGGTCTCGTCCGCATCGCCGCGGCGACGTCGCGTGCCAGCGTCGGCGACATAGCGGCTAATGCCGCCTCAATACTGGAGCTGGCGCAACAAGCCGCAAGTGGCGGGGCCGACTTGGTCTTGTTTCCCGAACTTTGCCTCTCGTCCTACGCGATCGACGATCTTCATCTCCAAGAAGCCGTGGTCGACCGAGTTGAGACAGCAGTCGGTTCGCTGATCGACGCCAGCAAGAATCTTCCGCTTCTTTTGGTAGGCGCACCTCTGCGGCGGAAGGGCCGCCTTTATAATTGCGCGCTCGCTATCGCCGACGGACGACTGCTGGGCGTCGTGCCCAAAAGCTTCCTGCCAAATTATCGAGAATATTATGAAAAGCGCTGGTTCGCCTCGGGTGCGGGTCTGACAGGGCTGGAAATCAACGTCGCGGGCCACCGCGCGGCGTTCGGCACTGATCTGCTGTTTACTGCCGCAGGCCAAAGCGATTTCACCGTGCATGCAGAAATATGCGAAGATTTCTGGGCTCCGCTCCCGCCATCCACGATGGGCGCGCTCGCCGGTGCATTGCTGCTCTGCAATCTCTCAGCTTCCAACATCACGATCGGCAAGTCGCGTGACCGCCACCTACTGTCCGCCTCGCAGTCGGCACGTTGCATCGCTGCCTACGCCTATTCAGCAGCGGGCGCGGGAGAAAGCACGACCGATCTTGCGTGGGACGGGCAGGCCATGGTGCATGAAATGGGTGATCTGCTTGGCGAGTCTGAACGCTTCGCTGCGCAGCCCAAACTCCTATATGCTGATATAGATCTCGAGCGCCTGCGGCTGGAGAGAATGCGCAACGGGACTTTTAATGACAGCGTTGGTGCCGCGGCCCATCCCGAGAAACATTTTCGGTCCATCACCTTTCCTTTCAAGCCTCGAACAGGCGACATTGGCCTCTGCCGGCCGGTCCGCCGCTACCCGTTTGTGCCTGACGATCCCTCGCAACTCGATGCCGACTGCTACGAAGCCTTCAATATCCAGGTGGAGGCGCTCGTGACCCGCTTCCGCGCGACGCAAGGGAAGCATTTTATTGTCGGCGTGTCTGGTGGTCTGGATTCCACCCACGCGCTGATCATCGCCGCCAAGGCATGCGACCGACTTGGTCTGCCCCGCTCCGCAATCCTTGGTTATACCATGCCGGGCTTCGCCACGGGTGAGGCCACGAGGGGCAATGCCTGGGCGCTGATGAACGCTCTGGGGGTTGCTGGCGAGGAAATCGATATCCGGCCTGCCGCTCGACAGATGCTGGTCGACATGGACCATCCGTTCGCACACGGCGATCCTGTTTACGACGTGACTTTCGAGAATGTGCAGGCGGGACTTCGCACGGACTATCTGTTCCGGCTCGCCAACCGGCATGACGGCTTCGTTGTGGGAACCGGGGACTTGAGCGAACTGGCGCTTGGCTGGTGCACTTATGGTGTGGGCGACCAAATGAGCCATTACGCCATCAATAGCGGCGTGCCAAAAACGTTGATCCAGTTCCTGATCCGCTGGTGCGTTGCGACCGGCCAGTTCGACGATGCAACCAAATTGGTGCTCGACGCTATCGTGAACACCGAAATCTCGCCCGAGCTAGTGCCAGCCGACGCGCCAGGCGAACTGCAAAGCACAGAATCGAAGGTCGGCCCCTATGCCCTCAATGACTTTTTTCTGCACCATATAGTTCGCCAAGGGCTGCCGCCATCGAAAGTGGCTTTTCTGGCTTGGCACGCTTGGCGCGATGCGTCGGTTGGGGATTGGCCGGCAGGCTATCCTGACGATGCGAGGCGAGCCTATGGTCTTGCGCAAATCCGGCACTGGCTGGAAAATTTTCTTCGCCGCTTTTTTGGTATGAGCCAGTTCAAGCGTTCAGCGCTTCCCAACGGTCCTAAAATCTCCTCTGGAGGCGCCCTATCGCCGCGCGGCGACTGGCGGGCGCCTTCCGATAGCAGCGCAGCGTTGTGGCTGGAGGAATTGGAGAAAAAGCTGCCGGACCGACCATCTTAAAGCATGATCGAAACCAGGTCTGTGAGCGCTGCTTTTCAAGAAAGCGCCGATTTGCTTTCAAATGCCCAACTTGACAGGTCCCGAGCCGCTTTCATCCTATAGGGCATTACAAGAGAGCTAGCGTCCAAGAACTGGTCAATTTAAAGCCAGACCGAGCAATCTATCTAGTCCGACCTTTTGCATCGTGAACTTTTCCTTAATTGTCGGCCCTTCCGTCCAAGGCGTTCAGTTAAAGGTGATCTGCATCTTGTGGAAGGCTATAGGCGACCGACTTGGATCAGCCCGATTATCGCTGCGCATCGGGGAGCGAACAAGGCGATGATGAATTGTGAAGGAATGATCCCGACCATAGCCTTTGTGGGCCCAGGCCCGACCACCATTTGCACTCTCAATGCGCTGGTTTGGCACGCGTCGCCCCCCCCTTTAGCCTCACCATCTTCGAAGCTCAGTCCAGGTCAGTGAAGAATTGTTCTTTCTTGCCGTTTTTGGTTGCTCTGAGCCGTCGCGGGGCCTGCCGCCGCACGTTGCTTGTAGAGAGCCCGCCTGTCCCTTACTGGTGCCACGCAAATTTTCCTTAGCCCCGCTCACTCTTTAACCATACAAATGCCTTGGGATTGACAGTCTATTCTTGGGCCGCGCCTTCCTCCTGCTTCATATCGGGCAATCTCGTCATGCGCACCATCCATTGGAGCATAGCAGGGCAAGTTCGCATCAGGCCAATGGCCGTGCCAGGCAACCAGGATATTTCGGCGAGACGCTGCAAGACCATACCTCGCCGAACCTGCGGCCCGACCATCGCCCGCAGCCTTTCATGATAGATTGGCGCGGGCTGTCCTGCGAGAATGGATTGCGCCGCAAGCCAGCCGCTGCGTAGTGCGATGGCCATACCATCACCTGTGAGCGAGGCCGTCATTGCGGCCTGGTCACCCACCCGATAAATGTCTTCAGCATCTTGTGATGCGTGAATGCGGCCATAGGATAGATTGGCGATGGTTACAGGTCGGGCGAGCAACGGCTCCCCATCCGCAACGGCGCGAAGGCCTGGCGAAAGCGGCGCGATCATTGCCAGAACATCCTCCCATTTTCCGCCCAGCGCTGTCAGCCGTTCCCGCCGCAGGACAAGGCAGAGGTTCGCAATGCCGCCCTCCACCAATTGGAGACCTGCGTAGCCATCGGGGAAGAGTGTCAATTCGATCAACTCTTCAAGTCGGGCGAGCGCGGCTCCAGGCAGGCGCCAGTGCATCTTGAAACCAACATGCGCATTTTCGGGCACCATCTTTGGCAAGGTGCGCAAACCGACCTTGCCGGTCGCCAGCAAAATGGCACGACCTTGCCGCTCGCCAAGATTCGTGCGTATGCCGCCCGGCAGGAGATCAAGCGCCCGGACCGGCCGCTCTACATATGCCCCGGACTTTGTAGCCATGTCGATCAACGCCTCGTCCAACCGCGATCGGCTGAGGCCTCGTGCCAAGAACGGAAGACGGGCCTCGGCTATCCCACCGTTCGTCACCAGCCGCATGAAGCGCATTTGGGAGGCGCCCAGAACGTCGAGGTCGAGGCCGATATGCGTTAGATGCTGTTGCGCCTCGACGGACAGAAATTCGCCGCACGCCTTGTGGTGAATGCCCTCCTGCGATTCCAGTAGATGGACGGATCGGCCCGCCCGAGCGAGGCAGATTGCCGCTGCAGCCCCGGACAGTCCGCCGCCCACGATCAGTGCATCTGGCTTCACTGCCAGCGCGACACGCAATAACGGAAAGGGAAATGCCAGCGGAGCGTGGCCTTGTCTGCAAGGGCTGCCTGCTCCAGCAACCCCAGCCAGTCCTCGTGACGAAAAGCGCGGGCGACGGAGAGCGGCCCGTCATGCCGTACGAAGGCGTGCCAGCGCATCGCCGCCGAAAGCAGACGAAAGCCATGATAAGGCAGCGCATGGCGATGCAGGTCGTTCACGAACCAGCCGACCCGCGCTCGATTTTCCATCCAACGGAGGAAGCGTATGATTTCCTCATTGCTCATATGATGCGTGACGAGCGAACTGATGATGAGGTCGATCGGCTCATCCATCGCCATCGCGTCGCCGGTTCGATATTCGATCGCCATTTCCGGCGGCGTGTGGGTTCGGGCAGCGGGCAGGCTACGCGGGTTGATGTCGATGCCGATCAGGCGGATCGCCCGTCCCTTGCGCTCGGCCAGGCGGCGAATGGCGCGCAGCATGTCTCCCGCGCCATAGCCTATATCCACCAGGGTCAGGACATGACCCGGCGACGTCTTTTCCAGCGCCTGCGCCACGAAGCCTAGCGTCGGCGGTCGGGCGAGGGTGACAGTGTTGACTCTGGCCAGATCGGTGAGACAGGCAGCGAACTGCTCTGCCGGCACATTATCACTGTCCATCCACTCCAGTTGATCAGATCGCGCGGAGAGGTCGACCATGGATCAACCAAGCCGCGTGAAGCGGAAGCTCTCGGCAGCCAATCCTGGTCCAAATGCCATGGCGATGCCGCGCGCCTGCGCTTGCTCTGCCAGCATGCGTGCCAGCACGAACATCAATGTGGCGGAGGACATGTTACCCTGCTCCCGCAAAACCGCGCGAGACGTATCCAGTGCATCGGGCGACAGTTCCAGTGCCTGCTCCACCGCGTCCAGGATGGATCGGCCACCGGCATGAACGGCCCAGAGATCATAATTTTTTTGTCCCCGTAGGAGCCCGTCGGCGTCGTTCCGCTTCATCTCCTGCCGCAGCGCATTCCCGATATGCCCCGGGACCTCGCCGCCCAGGTGCATGTCGAAACCCTGATTGCGGATCGTCCATCGGATCGCTTCTGCTGAGCCGGGCAAGGTGGTTGCACGAAAATCATCAAGCGCAAGACCTCGCGGCTCGGCACTCACCAGCGCGACGGCCGCGCCATCGCCGAATAGCAGCATCGCCAAAAGCCGCTCGAGATCGAGCGTCTTCTGGAAATGTAGCGTGCACAATTCCAGCGTCAGCACGAGCACGCGCGCAGCCGGCTGCGAGCGGACGATATGATGCGCCAGCCGCAACGAATTGACGGCGGCATAACAGCCCATGAACCCCACAACAGTCCGTTCCACACCAGGGTCGAGGCCGAGCGCCGCAGCGATCCGCTGATCAAGGCCCGGGGCCATGAAGCCGGTACAGGAGGCGACCACCAGATGGGTCACCGAGCCAGGGTCAAGCGCATCACCCAAGGCACTGATGGCGGCCAGGCCAAGACGCGGAGCGTCGCGCTCGTAGCGAGCCATGCGCGCGTCTGTCCCAGGCCATTCCCCAGGACCATAGAAGCCGTCGCTATCCGTGATCGTTCCATCATCGAGCGTAACGGGCTCAAGATAGGAGAAACGTTGTTCTATGCCAGCACGCTCCACCATCCGCTCGAACAGCCGTCGCGTCTTGGGGGCTTCTATGCGACCTGCTACAAACCGCACGAAAGCGTCATGGACCTCGTGCGGCGGCTTGGCAGTGCCGATGGCGTTGATGTGTGCAACCGCCGTCATGCCAATCGTCCGATGAGCACCGCGTTGAGACCGCCGAAGGCGAAACTGTTCGACACGAGCAGCCGCTGGCCGATCTTCTCCGCTTCCAATATCAATGGCACCATGTCGCAGCCATCGTCTGGGCCTAGATGATGGAGGACAGGCGGTGCCCATCCTTCGCGAAGCGCCACCATTCCAAGCAGGAATTCCATCGCGCCGGTCGCTCCAATCATATGACCATGACTGGATTTGGTCGCCACGGCACGATGCGCTTTGAGGTTAGCGCCATAGAAGGCGTGCAGCGCTTGCGCCTCTGACGCATCGTTGAGCCGCGTTCCCGTCCCATGGGTAGAGATGAGCGCAGGCGAAGTGGGATCGACATCTGCATCCGCATATGCAGCCCGGATGGCGCGTATGATGCCCTCGCAGTCGGGTGCTGTGATATGGGCGGCATCACTGCTGGCGCCATAGCCGACCAATTCGCCCAAGATCGTTGCGCCTCGCGACCGGGCATGCGCCTCGCTTTCCAGCACCAATATTGCGGCTCCCTCTCCCAGCACCATGCCGCGCCGATCGCGGGAGAAAGGGCGGCATGTGTCGGATGCCAGCACGCCCAGCGCCGACCATGCCGTCCATGATCCTGGCGTCAGACAAGCCTCCGTTCCCCCGGCTATGGCGACGTCCACCCGACCAGAACGGATCATGTGCATCGCCTCTCCAAGTGCATGGGCCGATGAGGCGCAGGCACTGCCCAGGACGAAGGTCGGGCCATGCGCGCCCAGCGCCATGGCCACATGAGAGGCTGGTGCGGAGATCATCGAGGATGGGATGGTCTGGGGATGAACCTTTGACTGATGGGCATAGAGGCGCTCATATGCCTCGTCGATCGTTGCATTGCCGCCACTGCCACAGCCCAGCAGTATGGCCGTTCGGTCCTCCAGCACACAATGGCCTTCAAGGCCGGCCTGTGCCACGGCTTCCGTTGCGGCAACCAATGCAAATAGAGACAGTGGATCGAGCCGTCCGAAACGGCGCCAGACTGCTGGATCTGGTTTGTCCTGTGTCGCAATCCAAGCAGCGACGCCGGTAATTCCATTCCGTTCGATCGGTCGGATCGCGCTCTCTCCGGCGAGCGTTCGTGACCAGTTTCTCGCCACTCCGACACCCAGGCCGCTGATGCAGCCCATGCCGGTGAGGACGACAGCTTCTGCCATCAGGCTGAACGCAAAAGCTGGATCTGCTCGATCAGCGCGCCGACGGTCATATCGGCCTTGAGGTCGTCCGTTTTTATCTCGACCCCCAACTTATCTTCGACTTCGAAGGCAATGCTGACAAGGTCGAGCGAGGCAATGTCGAGTTCTGCCAAGGTCGCGTCCGGCCGGAATTTGTCGCGAGGGAGGCCGGTCTCGGTTTCGAAAATGTCGAGGATGGCATCTGGGCTGATCGACATTTTATTGCTCTCCGCCGAACTCAGGCCCGTGCTGCGTTATAATCTGCGGACTGAAGATGCGCACGTCAAGCGTCTCTCGTACCTTAGGGATGCTGCAGTCAGGCGCGTCAAAGGTCCCGCCTCATCGCAACAATTCTGTGATGCGTTGTTTCATGGCATCCATCGAGAAAGGCTTGGTCAGGACGTGCATTCCAGGATCAAGATGCCCATGACTTAACACGGCGTTTTCCGCATATCCGGTGATGAAGAGAATTCTGAGGTCGGGGCGTTGCACACGTGCCGCGTCCGCGACCTGCCTGCCGTTCATTCCTCCTGGTAGACCCACGTCAGTTATTAGCAGATCCACTCGGACGTCGCTATTTAGGATTTTAAGGCCTGCAGCACCATCAACGGCCTCGATCGCGCCATAGCCGAGCCCCTCGAGAATTTCGACCACGAGCATTCGTACCGTGGGTTCGTCGTCGATGACAAGGACGCTTTCGCCTTCGCGCGCCTGGTGCGCAAGCACCGGCTGAGCATCCACCGTTACCGGTCTGTCCGCCCTCCCCACATGGCGTGGAAGATAAAGACACACCATCGAACCTTGACCAAGCTCGGAATAGATCCGCGTCTGACCGCCTGACTGGCGCGTGAAGCCATAGATCATCGAGAGGCCAAGACCCGTTCCCATTCCGATAGGTTTCGTCGTGAAGAATGGATCAAAAGCCTTGGAGATCGTCTCCTTGCTCATGCCCGTGCCGGTATCGGAAACGCAGAGCGAGACATATTGACCCGGCTCCATGTCGCGCTCGGCGGCTGTACGGCGATCAAGCCATCGATTACCAGTCTCGATCGTGATCTTACCGCCATCGGGCATGGCGTCTCGCGCATTGATACAAAGATTGAGGAGAGCGTTCTCGAGCTGGCTCGGGTCGACAAGAACCGGCCAGAGCCCCACGCCGTGGACGGCTTCCACTTCAATAGCGGGACCAACAGTGCGTACGATGAGATCCATCATGCTATTGACCAGATCGATAACGCATGTCGGCTTTGGCGCGAGTGTCTGGCGACGGGAAAAAGCCAGCAATCGGTGCGTAAGCGCAGCCGCTCGCCGTGCGGCGCCCTGCGCCGCCTGCACATAGCGATCCACCTCTCCGGCACGTCCCTGCGTCAGACGCATCTGGATCATCTCAAGCCCTGGTGATACCAGTGAGCAGATTATTGAAGTCGTGGGCCAGTCCACCGGTCAGTTGTCCGACAGCCTCCATCTTCTGCGACTGACGCAGAGCCTCTTGCGCGGCTAGGAGGTCTCTCGTTCTTTCCGCCACTTGCTGTTCAAGAGAGGCTGCCAGTTCGCTCAGCTCGATTTCAGCCCGTCGTCGCTCGATGGCAACCCGGGTCCGCTCTGCAACCTCTCGCACAAAAGCGATCTCGTCATCCAGCCATTCTCGCGCGGTAGCGTGATTGAGGTAGAGCAATGCGACAAGGCCGCCCTCCTCGGTGAGCGGCATGTTGACGACGGCCTGTGCGCTTATGGCCTTGAGAGCGTCGGCCCCTTCGCTCGAGCGTGGATCAAGATCGGCATCGGCGATAATGACGTCTTTGCCGCGTTTGAGATCCTCAATGTAGGATCCGTAGTCACGAAAGTGGAGCACACCTGCCAGTGATGATATGCCTTGTGCATTCCAGTCACGTTCGATCGTGATCGTCTCATGTCCCGGATCGATGACACCATAACCCGCCCTGCTGACTTCAAGAGCCTCGCCCAAAATCCGCGCCGCAGCAAAGGAGATGTCGGCTGGGTCCTTCACATCGCGCACGACGTCGCTCAGTTCCACCAGCGCAATGCGCATCCGCTCGGCGCGTCGCTGATCCGTGACGTCCGAAGATACGCCTGCAAGCCGTAATGTTTTGCCTTCGGCATTGAAAAATGGCTGTCCCCGGGAGGTCAACCAACGCACTCCCCCCTTGGGCGTCACGATCCGATACGTTATGTCGAATTCCGCACCGGTGCGGCGCGTCAACTCGATGGCATCAATATTAGCCGCGCGATCAGCGGGATGGATCGCAGCCAGCCGGTCCTCAAATGTGAAGGGCTTTCCCGTGTCCACCTGGAACAGCGCCCTGCAGGCGGGAGAAGAGGTGAGCTCCCCGGTCTCAAAGTTGATACTCCAGGTCCCAAACTTTCCCGCGCGAAGTGCGAAATCGAGTTCACGCTCCTGTTCGCTTTGGCGCTGGAGCCGGCTCGTAATCTCCCCCAAGAGCTGAGCGTTCGAGCTCTCGAGCCCTTCGAGCCGCTCACGCTCAAGCGTGACGTCGACCTGGCTTGCAAAGAAGTAGGCAAGTTTTCCACTCTCGTCGAATACCGGAGCGAGCAGAAGCCGGTTCCAGAATGGCTCGCCTGACTTGCGGTGGTTGCGAATGTCGATCTCGATAGGACGAACCGCCTCCACAGCGTCATGGATCGCCTGAACATGCGCCGGATCGGTCTCAGGTCCCTGCAAAAATCGACAGTTGCGTCCGAGAATTTCGTCGCGCTTGTATCCTGTCAGCCGGCAGAAAGAGTCATTAGCAAACACGATAGGATTATCGTCGAGACGCGGATTGGTTATGATCATTGGCATGCGGGTCGCGCGCACAGCGGCAACAAACGGGTCTGTTCCAGCGTCGAGGCCCAGGACCTCGGCTTCAATTCTTTGCGCGTCGGGGCTGCTGTATCCGCCTCTCGTTGTTCTGGTCATTCCGGCCTTGATCCCGCATTTGTTTCTCGCTTGTCCCAGAACTTGGGCAACTGAACGCGGTTCCATCTGAGTTTCGCTGGCTAGTTTGGGGGTGGCCAAGCACAGGCCCGGAGACGGAGGCGACGCCTGCTGTTTCCACTGCGGTCAAGCCCAAGCCTTGGCAATGTCTCTATTGCTCACGTTCGAGCTCGGCCCAGCAGGTCGTCCCTGCAGCGACGGACTGTGTTGGCGGTGTCAGCGAAATCGGCGATACAATGGTGCAGACCGCCTTGTTCGAAGCGGCGCATATCATGTTGACGCGAGCGACGCGCTTTCCCAGGCTCAAGGGCTGTGCTCTCGATGGGGCGCAGCGCCGTGGCATGCAGCGCGCGAAGAACGGAATCTTTGCCGGATCGAAGGCTGGCGGCGAACGGGCGGCCGCCATCGATCCCGTCATCGAGACCGCCAAGCTCAACGGCATCGAACCGCAGGCCTACATCCTTGGTGATGCTTTGAGAACAGAAGTGAGCGACGCATCGTTGCACGCTTCTGAAAAGCTGACGCCCTAAACAGCGGGGTGCCAGCACATTCACTATCAGCTATTCGAGCCGGGCAGACCAAATGGCCCAATCTTTCCTTCCAGCGCTCCCCTAGCAATTTTTACCAAGCGCCGCGTGGACCGCAGGGGTAATCGTGTAGACGGCTTCGCGCTGCGCTCCGCGATTGCAATGGTCGACGCGATATCCCTGGTAGTGACGGTGTATAAGGCCCGCGCGAACCAGATCCGAAACAGCACGACTGACATTAGTGCGCCCGGAATGTAGCAGTCGTTCGCGCACTTCGTCAGCAATCAGGCGTTCTGCTGCATCCTGGTTCGGGGGGAGCAGGCCTTTGCAGGTGAGGTCCCTGCGCACCTGATCGACGACGGCGCGGCGGCGGGCATCTCTCTGCGCCATTGGCAAGAGTGCATTGCTAAGCCAGTCGCGCACCGGCACCGCTCGTCCCTTGTCCTCAACATAGGGCCCCGCGCTGTTTGACCCACCCGCAGCCCGTGCGATCAGGTTCAGAACCATGAAGGTGTAGCGTGGCCGCGAGGAAATGCGGGCAAGGCGTTCCAGCACGGCTGGAAGATCGAGATATTCGTCGTCGGCCAGGGCCGGCGACGAGGCCTTGCGCGCTTTCGCGACGCGCAGCGTCGCAATATCCGCTGCGAGATCATCCCCCTTAGCGACCACGTCCTGCGTGAAGAGGTCCGGCTGAAACATGGAGGAATCCAAGCACATGAAGAACGAAAAGTGAATCCCTTTTGTCGCCTTTCTTCCGCTTTAATCACCAGTGACACTTTACCCATCGCTTCAGGGTAAAGTGTCAGCAGCGACACACGGCACCTCTAGCGGAGGTACAGCGCTGAACATTATCTCCGGCACGCATTTCACCCCTGGTCGCTTCCTTATGGCTACCAAACTTCGTTTTCCAGACACGCCGAGAGTCAACAAGAGCTGCCGCTTGTCATCGCAGGGAAGAGCGAGCCGAAAGGTACGAAGGAGTGCCCCGCCCGGGGCTGCTGGGGGGACCTGTGTGCGCCACAGACACGCCAGCGGCAGGGGTGATGGCACACGCCGGCGAACACAGGCATAAGGGCGCTACACAGTGCGCACCCGCAAGGAAGGCGCAGCTGGTTGCTGGCGAAGCCAAGTAGAGCTGGACGGGTCCGCCCGCTGCCCGCGATCATTACCGGATGGGCCAGACCCGGAACAAAATTGGGACCGATGCACGTCGCTAATGGCGAAATGGAAGCCGAAGGTTTCGACGGCGCGGATCAGCCGGCCGAGCGCGCCGCCGGTCGACAGTGCAGCAAGGCGCGCTAAATTATCTTTATTTCCGCCACGCCCCACAGCTTATTCTCACATTTTGAAATCAATTTAATAGCTAACATGAGATCGCAGATGGCATCACCGCCTATTCTTATTTACAATGTTCGCTGGAATAGCGCGATGGAAGCCAGGAGCGCGCGCATAGTCAGAGCAGGATCATAGCGAGGACCTTCGTCGCGCATGAAAGCATGGGCTGCATTGAACTCCAGCCATTCATAGTTCGCCCCGACGGCTTCAAGCCGCAACCGAATTTTTTCGCGACCTTCAAATGGAATATGAGGATCCTGCCGTCCCCATATGAACAGCGTTTCAGCGTGTAGCTCGATCAATCTGGCGAATGTGTCGTCGCTTCGTCCTTCCCCCAATGTCCCGCTATGGACGTCCGTTGGATAAAAACAGGCTGCCGCCTTTACCCTGGTATCCAATGCCGCACGCAAAGCCAGATGGCCCCCAAGGCATTTGCCGATCGTGCCGACTTGTCCGCTCGACGACGGGTGAGCCGTCAGGAAATCAATACCGGCACGAGCATCTGCATCGAAGGCACTGACTGGCTTGAGAAACTTGAGCGCGTTGCCTCTGTCGGTGCCTTCAGAATCATACGGCAGCACCGTGCCCGCCTTTTCATATTCATGATAGACTTCCGGAACGGCCACCAGGAAACCGTGTCCGGCTAAAAATGCAGCGATCCTTCTGATTGGGGCGGTGACCTGATATATTTCCGAAAAGAATAGTAGAGCAGGAAACCGCCCCTCTCGAGCAGGGCGAAAAATATGCATACGCATCACGCCACCCATATCGGTCACAACATCTTCAATTTCGTCACTGCGAATGATCATAAATCCCCATGAACTTTTTCATACTATCCACATAGTGTTTTGCTGAGTACTGCGCATAACCGCATTCCGAACCGCATAGGTAGTCTTTCTGTACGTCAAACTAGACGATCGGATGAAAACAATTTCATGAGTTCGCTCTCTCGGTTTTGAGGTTGAGACAAGTGCCTCCCGCCCCCCCTACAACAATGCCTCTGGCTCACATCTTGAACCTGACACCGAGGCTGAAATAACGCCCCTCAACCCTAAGATCGCGGGGGAAATACTGAGTTTCGTTATAGTAGCGATAATTGTTGAACGGTTTGCCCAGGATATTGCTGACATTGCCGACGATCGTGATTCCCTTAATCGCTTCATAGGAGGCGGAGAAATCGAGGCGCGAAATGCCGCGGGTAATTTCCCCGGCATATTGATCCTCGTTCGAGTTCCGGTTGTAGCTGTTGATGAAGCTCGAACGATGATTGTAGGACAGACGCGCAGAAACCGGACCCTTCTCATAGAAACCGGTCAGATTATATGCCCATTTAGAAAGGCCGGTAATCCGTACCTGGCGAGCGCCTTCGCCCAACACCGTTGGAAGTGCATTGGTGCCGTCGAGATAGGTGACGTTGGCTTGGACGCCAAAGCCGGAGAGGAAACCTGGCAGAAAATCGAAGAAGGTCTGGAAGGACGCTTCAGCGCCTTTGATTTCGCCCTTACCGGCATTTTCCGGGCGGTTGATCTGGATACGGCCATAATCCGGGTCCATCACGTCCCGGGTGTAGTTGCTGATGAAGCCCTCAAGATCCCGGTAGAACACCGCGAGTGTCGCCGACCCGTTCTTGGAGAAATAATATTCGAGCGTCGCGTCATAATTTTTCGACGTCAGCGGCTTGAGGTTCGGATTACCGCCGTTGCCAAAGGCGGCATATTGCGGCGGCGAGCCGTCAGGACCGGGGCTGTTACGGGTGATATTGAGGGATGGGTTGAGTTGGCCGAAACTTGGCCGCGTGCGGGTCTGGTTATAGGCCAGTCGCACCTGGAATTCGGGCGTCAATCGGATCCGGGTCTGGAACGAAGGCAGGACATCAAGATAGTTCTGGCGCGATACCTGCGGGACGATCTGGGATGTGCCATCAGAGCCGTTTACCCGTGAGAAGCCGGAATAGCGGCCATCGGTGTTGACGACGCGAACGCCGAATGTACCGTCGACAGCGACATCCCCAAGGTCAAACTCATATTTGCCCTGGCCGTACATCGCATAGCTTTTTTCCTTGGCAGTGAAGCCATTGAGCGGATCGAACGGTATTTCCTCGGTCGCGAAATTGGTCACGGCGTCGCGGATGCCACCGTCATTGGGGAACATGATCGTCAGTTGCTGCACAGACGCATAGGCCAGCTGCCGCAGCGCTTCCACATTGTCCCGGATGGAACCGCGGGTCGGTGCCAGCCAGTTCTGGAAGCGCTGCGGATCGCCGCGGAAGCCATCATTGATGAGTTCAAGCGCGCCTGTCGGCAGGCTCGCGAGCGGGAGACCCAGGCCAGCTGTATAGGCGTAGCGGTTGTTATTCTGCATGAGCGCAGTGCGGTCGCTCGCCCGAATGCCGACCTGGATCTTGGGCAGCCAGTCAAAGTCGGTATCGAGATCGAGGTCGAGCCGTCCTTGCACGCCATCACCCTTGGTGACGAAATGCCGCTGATAATAGCCGCGCCAGATATAGTTGGCGGGGTTCGTCTTGTCGAAGTCCCCCAGATCGAAGATGGCCGAACCCTTGACGTCCCATTCGACATTAATGGTCGGCGCGCTGGCGAGCTGGCCATCGACGCTGTCTTCGTCCGCCTCATATTTGCTGTAGGTGTAGGCGAAGTCGCCAGACAAGGTGGCTCGGTCGGTCTTCCATTTGAATCCCAGTGCCGCCTGATAGGTGTCGGTCTGGTCGTCCTGGGTGGACCGGAAGAACTCGGGCACATAGCCGCCGGTCTTGGTGAAGCTTGCCGCCTTGAGGGGCTCGCCCTCGACCAGAACCACATTGCTCAGTGTCGGGGCGATGCCATCGATGCTGCGACGCTCGAAATTGACGTTGAATCCATCGCGAAGGACCTTGCCGCGATAGGCCTGCCAAAGGCCTTCCGCATAGACTTCCAGATCGGGGGTCGGTCGCCACTGGATTGCGCCATTGATCGCGGGACGGTGCCGAACGCCCTTTTCGTAGAAATTGCCGGCATTGGCGGGAAAACGGAAATTGCCCACGCCTGGCGTCGTGACGGTCATATCATCGGCGGGATCATCAGCACCAAAGCCCAGCGGGCTGATGATAGCGGAATCTGCATAGCGATCGGCGTTGCGATAGGTCATCCGAACATAGCTGAAATTGACGAGCGCACCGATCTCGCCGATCGGCGTATCCCAGCGCTTGGTCAGCAGGAGATTGGCGGAAGGGTCGAAGGCCTTGGACTGGTCATTATAGGATCCACGCACTTCGCCGGCAATTTGCGTATCCTTGACGTCGAACGGCCGACGCGCGCGCAGATTGATCAAGCCGGCAAGCCCTGGCTCGATGAGATCGGACGTGCCCGATTTGTAGACCTCCAAACCTGCGGCCACGCCAGCCGGAAAATCCTGCAGATGCAGTACGCGATCATCAGCGGTGAAGAATTCCCGGCCGTTGAAGGTCGTGTTCACGTCCGGAAGTCCACGGACAAGGACCACACCCGCCTCGTCATTATAGCGTAGGACCTGCACACCCACGACGCGCGAAATCGCTTCAGCCGCATTATTGTCAGGAAGCTTGCCGATATCCTCCGACACGATCGCATCGACAATCGCGTCGGACTGGCGCTTCATGTCCTGCGCAGAGCCCAGCGCAGCGCGATAACCAGTGACGACGATGTCTGGAACCGACGCGGAGTCGATCGTCTCCTCGCCTTTCTTCTTTGCCCAAGGCGCGTTACCGCCTCCATCCTGAGCGATGGCCGGCGCAGCCAAAAGAAGCGATGCAAGCGACGTTGATCCAAGTAGTGCCACTGCCTTGAAGTTCATGATTATCCTCCCTTTGTTTATTGCTATGCAGGCCGCGCGAAGCCGCGTTCCGACTGTCCATGCAGCGGAAATTCAAAATCATCCGATGGTGATCGAGCTTGTCAGCTCTCCTGTGCCGTGATCGTCAGCGGGACGCCTCCGGCCTGATCGGCCATGCAGTGATATCCATGATTGCCGGTGCGCCGCGCGCAGAAGCGCTCCAGCGCAAGGCTCCTGACCCGCGGAAGAAACGATCAGTGATCGTCTGCTCACCATCGTTGATGAACAGTTCGACGATCGATTCATCCACGAGCAGGCGAAGAGACACACTGCCCTTACTCAGGTCAACTGGCGCCACATGACGGTTTGCAAACCCGTCGTGGAAATGTGGGCCAGAGCGCGAACGATCGATGAAGACCTCGTTCACTGTCGGATTGACGCCGACCACCATCTGATAACCCTCGGCATCGGTCAGCGTGATCGCCACCTGCTCGCTTTGTCCCAATGAAAGATTGGCCTGAAGATCAATGGCACCACCCTCGACGGAAAGCGGAACCGGTTCTTCACCAAGCGACAGTTGACGCACGGTCTGTATGCCGCCTCGCAAATGTTCCAGTTCCTGCACTGGCCGCTGTGTCAGACGATAGCCTTCGGCGGTTTTCCTCAGGGAAATGCTGCGCGGTACAGTCATGATTCCGCGAGCGGGATAAGTGGGTATCGCCTCGGCATAACGCCAGTCATTGGCCCATCCGATCCAGATGCGGCGAGGATCGTCCTTGGGAAGATCATTCCAGGTGACCGCAGCGTAGAAATCGGCGCCATAATCGGTCCAGGCCGGCTCCCCACCCCACCCTTCGACAGGCGTGAAGCGACGACCATCAAAGTCGCCCACGAAATATTGGCCACCCGAACCGCCGCCCACAGCCTGGTCGCCCAGATTGACGCTGAGCACCCAAAGCTGCTCTCCGGGCTTTCCGCCTTCAACGGGAAGGAGATTGAGATCGGGGCATTCCCAATTTCGTCCCCGTCCGCCCGCCGGACCGAAACTGCTGGCAAAGGTCCATTGCTTGAGATTGGGCGACGTGAAGATGACGGCGCGGTTCTCGATCGCCATGACAGCGACCATGACCCAAGACTTTGTCGGTTCATGCCAGAAAATCTTGGGATCCCGAAATTCCGGCGACCCCACACTCAGCACCTCGCCATGTACGGTCCATGTTCGTCCGCGGTCATTGCTGTAGGCAAGATATTGGGACTGCAGCTTGGCTTTGGGATTATGACCGGTATAGACCGCGATCATCGGCGGCTTCCCATTGCGTCCCAGGCCGCTGCTATTCTTCCAGTCGATCGCTGCGCTGCCGGAAAACGCCATGACGTCGGCGGTCTCCGGGATCGCGACCGGCAATTCCTCCCAGGTCACAAGATCCCGGCTGACGGCGTGCCCCCAACTCATATGCCCCCAACGGTCACCGTGGGGATTATATTGATAGAAGAGATGATATTCGCCTTCGAAATAGACGAGGCCATTGGGGTCATTCATCCAGTTGCGCTTGGGTGCAAAATGATAGGCGGGGCGAGGATCTGCTCGCTGCGCCTGGGCCGCAGCTGGAACCATCAGAGCTGTAGCGGTCATCATGAAAAGCGTCCTGATCATGCCTGCGCGCTCCCAAGATCCATGTCTTCGAGCGCGACACCGTTGGTTTCGGGCATCGCTTTCCAGGTCCAGACGAACTGGAGCAGCATCATTGCGCCGAAGAAGGCAAAGACCCAACCGCCCACCCGGGCTGCAAAGACGGGAAAGGCCCAGGTGATCGCAGCAGCCATGACCCAATGGGTCGTGCTACCAAGCGCCTGTCCCTTGCCGCGCACAGCACTGGGAAAGACCTCGGAAATGAATACCCAGATGACTGCACCTTGCGACACCGCAAAGGCAGCGATGAAACCCAACAGACCAACAAGGATCAACGTTCCGTCGGGATCAGAGCTTTCCAGCTGATAGCCCACGAGAAGCAGGGCTACAGCACATAAGATCGACCCGGTGTACAGGAGCGGCTTGCGACCAAAGCGATCGATCAGAAACAGCGCTAAAATGGTAAACACCAGATTGGTCCCGCCAATGGCGATAGACTGCAGCAGCGCGCTGTCGGCGCCAGCTCCAGCCAGTTCAAAGACACGCGGCGCGTAGTAAAGCAGCGCGTTGATACCCGAAAGTTGGTTGAACATCGCAATTGCGATGGCGCAGGCGACCGGGCGAGCATAGGCGGCCTGAAACAGGCCTGGTGCGATTGATCGATCAAGACGGACCTCAGCTTCCTGGATATGACGAAGTTCATTCGCCGGATCGAGAAATCCCAGCCTTTTCATGACACGCAGCGCCTGCGGACCCCGCCCATGAATCGCCAGCCAGCGCGGGCTTTCCGGCAATAGGAGACTGACGGCGAGGAACAGTGCTGAGGGAAGAGTGACGATGCCGAACATCCACCGCCAGGCAGTCTCTGCAGGGGCGAGATTGGCGATCAGATAATTAGAGAGAAAGGCTATCAAGATGCCCATCACGATGTTGAGCTGGTTCAGCGCAACCAACCGCCCTCTGAAACGTGCCGGGGAGACCTCGGCAATATAGATCGGCGTAACCACCGAGGCAGCGCCGATCGCGAGACCTCCCAGGAACCGAAAGGCCAGGAGCGTGCCCCAGCTGCCCGCCAGGCCTGTGCCAAGCGACGACACAACGTAGCAGATCGCGACCGCAAGCATGACCGCGCGCCGACCGAACCGGTCAGCCGGCGCCCCGGCCACCAGCGAGCCGAGTACGGTCCCGATCAGAGCGGATGCAACTGTAAAGCCCAGCATGCCATCGCTCAGGCCAAACCGCGTCTGCAGCGCCGTGGTCGTTCCAGAAATCACGGCAGTATCAAAACCAAATAAGAGGCCACCGAGCGCCGCGCCGGCTGCGCTCAGGACGACTGCACCGGTCACCCGAGCATCGCTTGGCGCTGCCATCCTGTGAGCCGCGTGATCCGATAAAGAGGGACTATGCAACTGCAGCTCCTAAGAGAGAGGATTGATTGGAAGATGACGCAAGTTCGACAGACCAGTGCATCGGCCACTGGCGTGTTGCGGTCCGATAAGCGAGCGCGAGCGCGCCGGTCAGTCCCGCCGATGCACCCGCCGTGGGCGCTGCGATATAGTCGTCCATATCGAGGACGCACATGCTGGCGTCATAGCCGGCAAGTTTAGCGATCAGAGCGCGCCGGACGCGCTCATACATGCCGGGAGCCTCCATGACGCCGCCGCCGATGATGATACGGTCCGGGCGCACGATGTAGGTCAGTGTCGCGCATAGTCCGGCAAGATAGTCCGCTTCAATCTCCCAGCCAGGATGATCTGGGGGAAGTTGCTCAGCTGGAACACCCCAGCGGGCGCGCATTGCAGGGCCGCAAGCCAGACCTTCAAGGCAATCGCCATGAAAAGGACAAATGCCCGAAAAAAGTTCGTCTCCTTCAGCACGCGGCAGTCGGATATGCCCCGCTTCGGGGTGATTGGCACCGCCATGGGGCGCGCCATCGATCAGCAGACCCACGCCAATGCCGGTCCCAACCGTCACATAACAGAAGGTGTCGAGGCCCTGTCCGCTGCCGAACAGCTTTTCGCCGACTGCCGCACAGTTGACATCGGTATCGAGCGCCATCGGCGCATCGATCGACCGCGCAAAATGACCAAGCAGGTCGACATGCTGCCACCCTGCCTTGGGCGTCGATGTAATGGAGCCATAATCCTTTGCGACTGGATTGAGAGACAGGGGACCAAAGCTGCCGATCGAAAAAGCGAACAATCGTCCCAGGTCCAGTTCGGCCTGCTCGAAGAACGCGCTGGCCGCGCCCAGCGTGTCCGCAGGGAGCATAGTGGCGATCCGTTGCTGCCGGATTATGCGCCCATTGCGGTCAGCGATGCCGCAGAGGAATTTCGTGCCCCCCGCTTCAATACCGCCCAGAAGAAGATCGTCATTCTGCATGTTTTACTCGCACGACAAGCTGTTCCGCACCCAACAGGGCCGGGGATGAAGCTTTAAGGAGAAAGAATTGACTGTGGGCATGGCGGGCCGCCTGCTCCACACATGACCAGAAACAGGACACCGTCGAGGCGCCATGCAAACTGCGGAACAAAGCATGTGGATCAGCCTCCACGATCATCCTCTTCCCTGTCCTGCAGCACGTATTCGTGCTTGCCAGTCGACCTTGCGACGCCATTAAATCTACAAATGTGATTTAGTCTGTCAATAACATTCTTCGCGATTGTGAGAGGAACCCATACTGCCAAAAAATGGGGGAGGATCAGAGCTGAAAGCCCCTATCCTCCCCCCTTACATTTCCAGCGTGCAGTCTGGAAACTGGGCACTTCCCGTCTGATTTGGACGAGCTTTGTCGGGTTGGTCAGGCGCTCGCAGAGGAAGAAAGGAGAGGTTCTCAGCCGCCGCGCGCCCGCAGGTCCGAACGAAGCCAAATGACAAGGAACTATGCTGCCCGCCCTGCCATAGTCTCAAGCTCGAATCTGCTACCTGACCCATTAAATCTATCGATGTGATTTAGTCTGTCAAGCAGCTCTTGTCGTCACTCGCCCTTGCCATTTGGAGCAGGGCTGTTCCAAATCACCACCCCTATCGCGCATCATCTTGCTGCCGATATGTTGAGCGGAGTTGCAGGTGAATAAGCGTGGCAGCAATGCGGTGGGCGTGCGGCGGTATAATGAGCGCCTCATTCTCTCGACGGTACGACGGCTCAACGGAGCCTCCAAAGCCGACCTCTCCCGGATAACCGGCCTCTCACCGCAGGCGGCTGTCCGAATTGTCGAAAGCCTTGCGGACGAAGGGCGACTGATAAAGGCCGGGAAGCGCACAGGAGGCATGGGACAGCCCTCGATCATCTACCGGATCAACGGAGGCAGTGGCTGCACCATCGGAGCTGAAATCGGCCGCGACCGGCTGGTTTGCACCATGCTCGATTTTGATGGCCGCATCATCGCATGCGAAAGCACGACCACATCCTATCCCAGCCCAGCCAGTGCCGTGGAGCTTATCCAATGCTTTGCGCGAAAACATTTGCCGCAGCTGCGGGAAGAACAGCGCGAAGGCTTTCTGGGTTTCGGCATCGCCATGCCCTGGTTCATCGGGGAATGGCGCGAAGAGGCGGGCATCGCGGCCCAGCAGGCCGCTGCCTGGGCAGCACCAGAGCTCGAAGAGTTTTTCCAGAAGGAATTGGATGGCCCGGTCATCTTCGAAAATGACGGTAATGCAGGCGCCCTTGCCGAACTCATGTCGGGATCAGCCGTGGGGCTGACCAATTTCCTCTATGTTCATATCGGGAGTTTCGTGGGCGGTGGTCTTATCCTGAATGGAGAGATCAAGCGCGGTAAAAACGGCAATGCTGGGGCTCTTGCCTCAATGCCAATTCCTCAAGGCACCAGCACAGACTTCCTGCTACACGCCGCCTCCCTATACCAGATGACCACCAGTGGGCAGGACGAACATGATCCGGCTTGGGAAGCTTGGTTGAATCGCTGCGCTGAGGCACTGGCATTCGTGATTATTAGCGCGAATAGCTTACTAGACCTTGATGCCGTGGTCATCGGGGGCGGACTATCGCAAGCCCAGCTTCGCAATCTCTCAGAGCGCGTCAAAAATACTATTCAAAAGACCGCGCCCCGCGATTTCTTCTGTCCAGAATTGAAGATTGGCGAAAATGGGGAAAAGGCTCCCGCGATGGGCGCTGGCCTCCTTCCGCTATTTTCGACCTACGCACCGAACCTGATTTCCTTGCTCAAAAGCGATGCCGTCGTCCCATTGGCGGAAGTATAATCCTCGATTTTTCTTCACCAGATGTTCTCATTTTTGGAAGTGTAATTCCGCGCCAGTCGCATTCCAATGCAGCCTATTGGCGGTTAAATCACATAATCACCGAAATGATAATTGAATATGAATGCAATAATGGCAGTATTAGCGGAACAATAGTGGCATGGCATCCACGGTAAATTTGAAACCCAGAATGAAGGCATTCCGGATATTCCGCGTGCGATCGGGCGCCCCGGTCTGGTCTGGATGCAGAATATATTGCAGGTTGGGCGACAGACGGATTGCCGCGTTGACCTCAAATCCATAAGCCAGTTCCATCATATATTGATGGCGACGAATATCGGCGCGCCCGCCCGCCGCAACCCGCGCGGCGGTCATCCGCTGCATCGCCAAGTCGCTGAAACGCTGATCGTTTATGGCGAAACCGATCGTGTCCTGATCGCGCCCGGCGAAGGTGCCGGTCTGTACGATCCCCATCCCCAGATAACGACTTTCCTCGACCTTGCCGGACAGGTTGGTCATCGCCACGCCAAAGATGCTCAGCCCCCGCGGCGAGGCGGGATTAGGACGGGTCAGCTGCTGATCGAAGCGGGCATAAAGGCCCGACCGCCCGTTCCGCGTCGCCGCCTGCCGCCCGGTCAGGATCGCGATGCCACCCTGGTCGTCCCGCAGTGGATCAGCATAATCGCCACGATCAAACCAGCCGCCCAGAATATAATGGCCCGGCAATCTGCTGTCCGGCCAATCCCGGCCATAGCTTAGTTCCCAGGGGATGATCACCCCAGTCGCATTTTTCGTGCTGAAATTGAAACCATGGTCGCTTGCGCGCTTGCGGTCTGGGTTCACTTCGTAAACGCCGGCATGCAGCATGACCTGCTGCGTTACATGCAGCTTGGCATGGGCCATCCAGCTGGATGCAGGAAAATAGGTGAAATTGCTGTTCTTGAAGACGAAGGCTGGGTTGCCGCAGGCCGAATTGGTCTGAAAATGACAGTAGAGCGGCGAGTTTAGAAAATGGATGTTCGCCTGACTACGCCCCGCCTCGATATCCAGTCGCCCGTCGAGGAAGCTCTGCTGCCAGGTCAATATCGCCAGATGGGTATTCTGGGTACCATAGATTTCCTGCACCGACGTATTATTGCCGATCGCCATGGCGGCCAGATTCTTGCCATGGCGATTGGTGACAGCAAAATGCAGCGTCGCGCCATCGATGCCGATCATCCGGTCAAGATCAAGATCAGCGCCCACATAGACCTGCCCGGCATGGGCCGCGTCATGGCGAAGACCGCCCGAGACATTGGTCGCCGCCTCACCGGTATAGCTGAGCGCTAATGTCACCCCTTCCGCCGCCAGCGGTTGCCATTGGGCCGGCGGCTCCGATTGGACCGATGGCGGATCGAGATCGGCAACCACCTGATCTCGTGCCAGTGCAACAGGCACGGTACAGGCCATTGCGCCGGCCATGCAGGCGGCACCCATCTTCCTGAAATACATGAACAGCCTCTCCGATTATGGTGACGCGTTCGGGGCGTCAGGCCTTGATTTCCGATATGGGTCGCTTGACCAGCCCGACCAGCAACGCGCTCACCAGCGTTCCGGCCAGAATGGCCAGCGCATAGACGCCGACATGGGTGACCGCGCCGGGGATCGGCAGCACGAACAGCCCGCCATGCGGCACCTTTAGCTCCACGCCCATCGCCATGGAGATGGCCCCGGTCACAGCCGAACCTGCCATCAGCGCCGGAATGACCCGCAGCGGATCACGTGCGGCAAAGGGGATCGCCCCTTCGGTGATGAATGCCAGGCCGAGGACCGCGGCGGCCGCGCCGGCTTCGCGCTCTTCAGGGGTGAAGCGATTGCGGAACAGGCGGGTGGCGAGCGCGACGGCGAGCGGCGGCGTCATGCCAGCCGCCATGGTGGCGGCCATCGGCGTATAGACCTGGCTGGCGATCAGGCCGACCGAGAAAGCATAGCCCGCCTTGTTAACCGGCCCGCCCATGTCGAATGCCGACATGGCGCCCAGCATCAGCCCCAGCATCAACGCGCTCGACCCCTGCATGCTGCGCAGCCAGTCGGTCAGGAAGGCCAGCGCAGCGGCGACCGGCGTGCCGATCGCATAGAGCATCAGCAGCCCGGTCAGCAGCGTGCCGAGCAGCGGCAGGATGAGGACCGGCTTCAGTCCCTGCAAATTCTTGGGCAGTTGAATCAGGCGATTGAGCCAGTCGACGCCATAGCCCGCGATAAAGCCGGCGACGATGCCGCCGAGGAAGCCCGCGCCGAGATTGGTGGCCAGCATGCCGCCGATCATGCCCGGTGCGATGCCGGGGCGATCCGCAACCGAATAGGCGATATAGCCCGCCAGCGCCGGCACCATCAGCATGAAGCCGCCCTTGGCGCCGATTTCGAACAGGGCATAGGCCAGCGTGCCCTGCGCCGCCGCATTATTGGCGTGGATGCCGCCCAGCGCGAAAGCGAGCGCGATGAGCAGGCCGCCTGCCACCACGAAGGGCAGCATGAAGGACACGCCGGTCATCAGATGTTTATAAGGGCCCGCGCGCTTCGCGCCCGATGCGGCGGCGGCAGAATCGGCCGATTGCGATGCTACCTTTTCGCCACCCTGTATGGTCGCCTCCGCAAGCGCCCGCTCGATCAGCTTCGCGCCGCCGGTGATGGCGGGCTTGGTATTGCCGGCAAAGACGCGCTTGCCGGCAAAGCGGCTGCGATCCACCTCTCGATCGGCGGCGATCAGCACGATGTCGGCGGCCGCGATTTCCTCGGCCGTCAGCGCATTGCCCGCACCGACCGACCCCTGCGTCTCAACCCGAATGGCATAGCCAAGCTGGCGCGCGCCTTCGGTCAGCCCCTCGGCCGCCATGAAGGTATGGGCGATGCCGGTCGGGCAGGAGGTGATGGCGACGATGCGCGGCACGGCATTCGACACGTTCGCGACCTTGCCCCCGTGCAGCGCGGCGACGGGATCGGCCAGAACCGCCTCCAGCGTCAGGCGGCGATGCGGTCGGTTTTCCGACGGGCCGTCGACGCCGTCCGGAGCGATCAGCAGCAGATCGCCGTCCGCGTCGCTCGGCAAGGGATTGACGATCCCCTGTGCGGTCCGCAATTCGATTTCGATGGCCTGCCCACTGGCCTGTGCGGCCTTGCGCAGCGCTTCGCCGGCCAGGACGCCGGCGACACCGGCTTCGCCGGCATCCACCACCGCGAAAATCCTGCTCATTGCGTCTCTCCCATCAGAAAATCCGTCTCCACGCTGGCCGCCAGGGCTTCGATCTCATCCCTTGTCGGCAGATGCGGTCCGGCACGGCCCAACTTGCCGACGGCAAAGGCGGTGGACAGACGCGCGATACGATCCAGCCCCGCCCCTGCGATTAGGGCGGCGGCCAGACCGGCAACCATGGCATCGCCTGCACCGACCGTGCTTTCAACGCTGTGCGCGGTCAGGCGCGCGCGCAGCATTTCCGAGCCGGTCAGGAACAGCGCGCCCTGCGCCCCCATCGACACGGCGATCAGGTCTACACCCCGATCCAGCAACCCGCGTGCGACGTCGACGATCTGATGCGGCGCATCGACCGGACCATCATGCCATTCGGCCAGTTCATGCAGATTGGGTTTCAGGATAGTCGGCAGAACGGGGCCGGCGAGCGCATGGCGCAGCGCCGGGCCACTACTGTCAAGCAGGACAAGGGCGCCCCGCGCCCGCAGCATGGCGGTAAGGGAGGCATAGATATCGGCCGGGCAGTCGGGTGGCAGGCTGCCGGAGAGGATGACAAGATCTCCCGCCCGGACCTGTTCATCCAGCGCCGCAATGACGGCATCGATATGCACTTGGCTTGCCGGTGAGCCATCCATGTTGATGTCGGTCGTGCCATGGGCGTCGACCAGCTTCAGATTGACACGCGTGCTGCCGCCATGGCGCTGGCAGCGGTCAATGATCGACTTGGCGGCAAAAAGCGCATCGAAGGGCGCCGCATTGGCCCTGCCCAACAGACCCATGACGGTAACGGGCACATCCCAGTCGGCGAGGCAACTGGCTGCATTGATCCCCTTGCCGCCAGCATCCTGCCGCACGGAACCCGCACGATGGACCTCCCCGGGAACGAGACGCTCGAGCATGACCGTCTGGTCGATCGCCGGATTGAGCGTGACGGTGAAGACGGCCATCATGCCCCCTCCCCGTCCAGCGCGCGTACATCGGCGGCGCTTGTGGCGTCGAGCGCACGCGCGGCAAGGGCCTGAAGATCGCCAAGGCTGCTGGCGCGGATGCGTGCCTTTACGGCAGGAATGTCGCGCGGGGTCATCGACAATTCATGGACCCCAAGCCCCGCCAGCAACGCAGCGCCGAACGGATCGCCGGCAATGCCGCCACACACGCCGACCCAGCGGCCATGGCGGCGCGCGCCCTCCACGGTCATGGCGATCAGGCGCAGAACGGCCGGGTGCAGGCTGTCGGCCTCGCTCGCCAATTCCGGATTTTGACGGTCGATGGCGAGTGCATATTGCGTCAGATCATTGGTGCCGATCGAGAAGAAATCCGCATGCTCCGCCAGCGCATGGGCCTGAACGGCGGCCGCGGGGACTTCGATCATGATGCCGATCGGCACTGTCGGCGCATTCAGCTCCGCCCTGATCGCTTCACAACGTTCCCTCAGGATCAACAGTTCGGCCGAGGATGTAATCATCGGGAACATGATCGATAGGTCGCCGCCCAGCTTCGCCGCGCGATACAGGGCGCGCAATTGCGGCTCCAGCAGGTCGGGCCGTCGCAGCAACAGGCGCGCGCCGCGCACCCCCAGGAAGGGATTCTCCTCCTTAGGCAGGTCGAGATGCGGCACCTGCTTGTCGCCGCCAATGTCGAGCGCACGGACGATCAGCGGCCGATCGCCCAAAGCCTCGATCATCCCGCGATAAATGGCGCATTGCTCCTCCTCGCTCGGGCTGTCGCCGCGTTCGAGGAACAGGAATTCGGTGCGCATCAGCCCGACCCCCTCGCCGCCCTGCGCCATCGCGAAGGCCACCTGATCCGGGCGGTTCACATTGGTGCCGATCACCATATCATGACCGTCGCTGGTCCGTGCCGGCAGAGCTCGCTCCGCCTCTTCGGCAGCGCGTCGTGCCGCGATCTCCTCGATCCAAGCGCGGGCGGAGGCAATGTCCTGCGCCGAGGGATCGAGCCAGATACGGCCGCTGTCGCCATCGACGATGGCGGTCGTGCCGGCCGCCTGCGTCAGCAGATCGGCCCCGCCCGCCACGACAGAGGGCAGGCCCAGCGTCCGTGCCAGGATCGCGCTGTGCGACGTCGGCCCGCCCAGTGCGGTGGCAATGCCGGCCACGCGGCGCGTGTCGAGCGTCGCCGTATCCGATGGCGACAGATCGGTCGCCACCAGCACGCAGGGCTGGTCGGGCAGGTCAGCCAATGTCCCAATGCTGAGCGCCGGATCAATCTGGGCTAGCACGCGCCGACCGACATCGTGCAAATCGGCGGCGCGTGCAGCCAGCACCGGATTACCCAGTGCCGAAAGCTGTCCTGCCATGCGATCGATCGCCTGATGCCAGGACCAGGCGACGCCATGGCCCTCCACCATCAACTGGCAGGTAAGCGTGATAAGGTCAGTATCGTCCAGCAGCCCGGCCTGCGCCGCAAAGATCGCGGCATCCTCCGCCCCCAGACGGCGGGTGGTGTCATCGACCAGCGCCTTCATCTGCGCCCGGGTGCGCACCAGCGCATCGTTCAGCAGCGCGCCGCCCGCGACCAGATCGACCGGCTGGTCGGGCACGTCCAGTTCCGCTGAGGCCAGGATATGGACGGGACCGATGGCGAGGCCCGGGCTGGCGGCGACCCCGGCGATCATCGCGGGATTGCCGGCCGGTTGCCAGCCGCGCACCGGAGCCTTCGCCTTTTCGGCGGCACGGGCGGCATCGGCCTTCTCACGAACCGTGAGGCTGGTGACGGTACGCATGAACTGGTCCAGCGTGTTCCTGTCGCTCGACGAAATGGTAGCGCGTTCGCCTGCCTTCAGCCCCAGTTGCAGCAGCGAGACGATACTGCGCGGATCGGCCATGTCTTCGTCATGTCGGATGCGTAAGGGCGTCGCCAGGCTCTTGGCTGCTTCCGCCCAGGCTGAGGCGGGCCGGGCATGCAGACCAGCAGGATAGTCGACCGTCCATTCGATCCGCTCGGCCAGATCCTCGGCAGCGGGACGGGCCTCGCTGGGGTTGGCGTCTTCATGGAGGGCGGCGGCAATATCCGCCGGATCGTCGGTGGCGAGAAGGGCCGCAAGACGCGCCTCATCCTGAATCAGGCGGGTGAGGCGGCGCAGGATCGCGATATGACTGTCGGAGCTGGCAGCGATACCGACAACCAGATGGGCGCGCTGCCCGGGATTCCACTCAATCCCTTCGCGCAGTTGCAGAACCACGATCCCATCGTGGCGCACCAGCCCTTTGTCCTCACCCAGGCCATGAGGAATGGCGACGCCCGACCCCAAATAGGTGTTTGCCACCGCCTCCCGCCGGACCATGCTCTGTTCATAGCCGGGCGAAACGCAGCCAGCGGCGACCAGTATCTGGCCAGCCTGCAGGATGGCGGCTTCCTTGTCGGACGCCTGCGCGTCGATGCGGATCAGGTCTTCATGGCGAAGTACACTTAGGAGGTCGGCAGTCATGGCTCTTCAGTATCCTCTCTCTTCTCTCAAGAAAACGTTTTCTCATGATTCTGTCAATACGCTTGCATTTACCCCCCGCGATCGGCCATATCTCGGGCGGAATTGAGAGAGGATGAGGAAAACGATTTTCCCATGACGGTCGGCATCAAGGACGTAGCGCGAGTGGCCGAAGTATCGCCTGCCACCGTCTCCCGGGTACTTTCGGGGCGTGCGGTTGATCCAGCCATGCGCGACAGAGTGCTCGCCGCGGTCAGGTCAACAGGCTACCGGCCCAACCTCGCAGCCCGTCGGCTCCGTTCGCGCCACAGCAACACGATCGGCCTCATCGTTGCAGATATCCGCAACCCCTTTTTCACTGCAGTGTCTCGCACGGTCGAGGATATCGCCTATGAACGCGGCCTGCGGGTTATATTGTGCAATACGGATGAAGATCCCGCCAAAGAGGCGATGTATCTCCAGTTGATGCAGGAGGAACGGGTGACAGGGGTGATCCTGGCGCCCACTCGGCAAGGCGCAAAGAAGGCATCGCAGACAAAGGCAGAGCATCCCATCATCCTGATCGATCGCGTAGCCGGGACGACCACGGACTGTGTCGTGCTCGACAATGATGCGATGGCTCGCACACTGGTTGCCCATCTGCATGCGCAGGGGTTCAGATCGATTACCGGCCTGTTCGGCGCAGCCAGCACGACGGGTGCCGAACGCCGCGCCGGTTTTGAGCAGGCGGCCCAAATGATCGGCATCCCCACGCGATCCTTGTCTGTGCCGCATGGAGAGGGTGAAGCGGAGAAGCTGGTCAGCGCTCTCCTGCAAGCGCCTGATCGGCCCGAAGCGATCATTGCGAGCAATGGCCTGATGCTGATGTCGGTGTTGCGAGCGGCACATGCGCTGGGCCTGAGCGTTCCTGGCGACTTCGCCTTGGCCGGCTTCGACAATGACAGCTGGACGGAATTTGCAGCTGATGGGCTGAGCGTTATCGAACAACCCGTGGAGGAGATCGGGCGCACCGCCATGGCCATGCTGCTCGACCGCCTCGACCATCCCAACGCCGCCGCTCGTAAGGTGGTTCTAAGCGGGCGTCTCATCACCCGGGGATCCACGATCCGTCGTCAAAAACCAGCAAGCCATAATGGGGAATGAGGATATGAAACCGCCAATCGGCAGGGACACCAGATTGTGCATGTCGCTGTCAGGTCGCCCTGGTAACGCCGGGTCCCGCTTCCACAATTGCCTCTATGAGATTTTGGGGCTGGATTATGTCTATAAAAGTTTCAGTACACAGGATCTGGCAGCTGCAATCGGCGGCATCCGCGCATTGAACGTACGTGGCTGCGCCATTTCCATGCCCTTCAAGGAAGCGGTCATTCCTCTGATCGATGACCTTGAATGCTCAGCCCGTGCGATCGACAGCGTCAACACCATCGTCAATGATGATGGCCACCTGACTGGCTACAACACGGATTATGTTGCGGTTCGCCAGCTTCTCGAGAAGCGGGTCGAAGAACCAGTACCATTTCTGCTCCGGGGAAGTGGCGGAATGGCGAAAGCCGTTGCTGCTGCGCTTAGAGATGCAGGCTTCGTCAACGGCACGATCATCGCGCGCAACGAAATAGCCGGTCAGGCGATCGCAGACCAATATGGCTTCTGCTGGCAGGCTGATCTACCACCCGATAGCGCGCCGCTGCTGATCAATGTCACGCCATTGGGTATGGAGGGCAAGGACCAGGACGCCTTGGCATTCCGCGCAGAGCAGATCGCTGCCTGCAGCACCGCTTTCGACGTCGTTGCCCAACCGGTCGACACCCCTTTCGTTCGCACAGCCAGAGCTGCTGGAAAGAGCGTGATTTCCGGCGGAGAGGTCATCGTCCTGCAGGCGGTGGAGCAATTTATTCTATACACAGGCGTGAGACCTGAAGCCGACGACATCCGTGAAGCAGCGCGATATGCCCACGGCGCAGACGTAGCTGCACGAATAGCTGATTAACCTCCCCCTTCAATGCAAAGGCCTTCCATGCAAGCCATCTCCCTGAGCCGGTTCCTGATCGAGCAGCAACGCCAGGCCCAGGCTTTGCCAGGCGAATTACGCCTGCTCATCGAAACGGTCGCACGCGCCTGCAAGACGATCAGTCACGCGGTATCCAAAGGCGCACTGGGTGAAGTTCTTGGTAGCCTTGGCAGCGAGAATGTTCAGGGAGAAGTTCAGAAAAAGCTCGATGTCATTGCCAATGAGCTATTGCTCGATGCCAATGAATGGGGGGGCCATCTGGCAGCCATGGCTTCCGAGGAGATGGAGACCCTCTATCCCATCCCCAACCGCTATCCCAAAGGCGAATATCTGCTGCTGTTCGATCCGATCGACGGCTCAAGCAACATTGATGTCGACCTGAGCGTCGGTACGATCTTCTCCGTGCTCAAGGCACCCGAAAATGCTTCAGGGCGCGAGGTAACAGAGCAGGACTTTCTGCAAGCCGGCATGCATCAGGTCGCAGCTGGCTATGCCATCTATGGACCGCAAACGCTGCTGGTTCTGACAATCGGATCTGGCGTCTATGAATTCACTCTCGATCGTGAAATCGGCTCTTGGCGGATGACCGACGGTCCCATGCAGATGCCCCAGGGCAATCGCGAATTTGCCATAAACATGGCGCGTCGCCGCCAATGGTCGCCGCAAATCATACGCTATGTCGACGAACGAATTCAGGGCGCGGAAGGGCCTTTGGGCAAGGACTATAACATGCGCTGGACCGCCTCAATGGTAGCCGATGTTCACCGCATCCTGAAAAGAGGGGGCGTCTTCCTCTACCCTAAAGACGCCCGCCCGGATGGTACGGCCAGACTACGCCTGATGTACGAGGCAAATCCGATGGCCTTTCTGGTGGAGCAGGCAGGCGGCGCAGCGATCGATGGCGAACAGCGACTAATGGAAGTCCCGCCATCAAAACTTCATCAGCGCATTGGAGTGATTCTGGGTGACAAGGAAGAGGTCACATCACTGCTGAGAAACTGAACACCCAAAACAGAAAGGAGCGAGCCCTCTTCCTTTATATAATATCCATAGCTTCAACATGTTAACTAAAAATAAGCCTCGAACACCCAATCCTGCCAGCGATCTTGACGCCACTAAATCACATATATAGATTTAGTGGCGTCGGTCATGGAAAGCATGACGCCGCACAGGACGAAGGGATGATGAAGGTGCATTCCGTCAGAGGCAGCTATCTGACCGGCACGCAGATATCACGGGCCCCTCCCTCAACCTGAATGGAATAAAAACCTCGTTGCGATGCACCACAAGCGTGCATGCCAACGACAATTAAAAAACAAAGAAAGTTTGAGAGAGGAGTAGGCCGGTGGCGATGCCCCCCTTTTACTCGCGCAGGCAAACATTGGAAATGCTCGTCGGCTTTCCAATGCTTTCATCCTGCGGCGGCGAAGCAGAACCTGCAATTGGCACAATGCCTGTATCGAGTGGAGCTCCCGTCTCTACTGGTTCACCAACAGCCACCCCAATAAGTGGACGACCGCAATACCATATCGCGGCCCCGGCAGGAGGCTGGATCAACGACCCACAGCGCCCCGTGCGAATGGGAGATCGCTGGACAATTTGGGCGCTCTTCAATCCAACCTATCCCACCGATGGCACTGAATGGCGCCGCTGGACCTCAACAGACCTAGTCACCTGGCAGGATCAAGGTATATCGATCCCACGCCGCACAACATCCTTTGGAGACATCTGGACCGGAAGCGCGGTTGTCGATGTCACCAATACCGCCGGATTCGGCCCCGGTGCACTGATCGCACTCGTTACCATGCCCGCAGACAATGCCGCCGGGCAAAACCAGTCCTGCGCACTCTGGTACTCTCTTGATGAGGGTGCCAGCTTCAGCTTTCACGACATCGTGTTACTCAATTTCCCAGGCAACAGGCAATTTCGCGACCCCACGGTTTTCTGGCACGAGACCAGCGGTAATTGGATTATGACGCTGTCAGAGGAAGGCAAGATCGGCATCTACACTTCGCCAGATCTCAAGCACTGGACTTATTCCAGCGGTTTTCTGTCAACGGTCGTCGGTGGCGTGATGGAATGCTCGCATCTCTTCAAACTGCATCTATACAATCCAGACGGCACAACTTCGGCAGATAAATGGGTTTTGCTGGTAGGCGGAGATGGGACGGCTTCCGGCTTCACGGGTGGAACCTGGTACTGGGTGGGCGAATTCGATGGCACGAGCTTCACGGCCAGCGCTCCCGACGGCCAATGGCTAGATGGCGGAGCTGATTTTTCCTTCAGCCCGACCATGCCGCCACGACGCAGGCCAGTCGGCAGGTCGACGACCAGTTTCGCAGCTTCCGGCCGAAGCGCGTTGCCTTGCCTGGACGATGCCCAGCGCGACGCACTTGCTCACATGATCTTCCTAAAACGGCACCGGGTCAAACTCCACAGCACCAAGCCGCTGCAGCGCGTGAACAGGAAATTGAAGCCCCCCGCCGATCTCGTCGGCATCTTCCTCATGAGGACAGCATCCGCCTTGCCGGCGCCGTCCTGCGCTGGCAGCACCGCGATTACCAGCTCCACCCCCGCTACAATCAGATCGAGGGCATGGTCGCCCTTTCCGGACCAACGATCACCGAGGTGCGGTCGCTACAGATGACACCCAAGGTCGCCTGAAAATGTAGGCCATTGGGTCACAGTCGACTTTAACTCATGTTGAAGGACCTGAGCTCGCCCGCCCGGCCTGTCCTCCGAAATGAGCGGTGATGAAGCCGAGCAGCGACAATGGCTTACCTATGCGCCAGACTTCGAGCTGACAGTCTTTACCTGATCATAATCATCGAATAGGTCTGCAATCTTGTTGATCCACATGCGCTGGCCCGACAACCGCGACGTGACCTGAAAAAAACCGTCAGTCTATCCGCCTTGTGACTGCGAGCAATGCCGGCCCACGACCGTTAAAGTTCTGAGAGTTGCCCTCAAATCGGCCATAGAAGTCGTTCGGCAGCCACCAGCAATCACCCTGATGTGACCTTCATCATACGCAACCCTCCCTGGATGAGAACGTATAGCCATGGTCGATAAGAAGGAGCACCCATGCGAAGAAAAATAGCGATTGGCGGCTTTTTAGGAGTTTCCGTGCTCCTTGGGGCCTGTGCGGCTATGTCTAAGCCAGGACCCGTGGGAAATCGCGCCGTACCGCAGCCCGCAAAGCCGGTGGACGTCGAGAAATATATGGGCCTGTGGTATGAGCAGTTTCGTTATGAGGCCCCGTTTCAGAAAAATATGGATCTGGTTACCGCTCGCTACTCTCTCAACACGGATGGCACGGTTAAAGTGGTCAATCGGGGCAAGAGCGCAGTAGGCGCGGGGAAATGGAAAGAATCCGTCGGCAAGGCGAAGGTGGTGGACGCTCATACCAGCGCCAAGCTCAAAGTCTCGTTCTTCGGCCCGTTTTTCGGCAATTACTGGGTTCTCGACCATGGCGACCAATATGACTGGTCGATAGTCGGGGAGCCTTCCGGCCGCTATCTCTGGGTCCTGACCCGGGAAAAGCATCCAGATGACGATACCATGGCGGCGCTCGAAGCTCGGGTTCGGGGGCTGGGTTATGACTGGTCGCTGGTCAGGCCCACCCGCCAGTAACAGCCTGATCACAGATATTGCCTTCACGGCAGGGGCTAAAGGGTCGCACAGGGTCTGACACAGGGAGCGCCATATCTGAACTCGCCAACGCAAAAACTTCGATGCGAGAACAGTAGAGATCAACTAGGGACAAGGCGGCGCTCGAAGCTTTTTTCGCCATGAGCGATTTTAAAGGAGCGAACCCTCGACTAAAGCATTCTGGCAGGACGTCCACACTGTTGCCAGTCCTCAACTGGTACCTGGAGTTAGTCCATGTTGATTAGAGCCGGTTACGATCTGAAGTTCCGTGCGTTCGCCTCGACACCCATGATCGCTATGCTCAACATCCGTCCCGAACGCGTCATCGATTTGAAAACCGGTCACGTCATCTCTGCGGATCGTGACGTACCCATGGATCATTATTATGACGCGTTCGGCAATTTGTGCTCGCGCATGACGATGCCGCCGGGTGTTACAACGCTTTCCTGTGACTTCGTGATCGAGGATGACGGTACCGTTGACCGTCAGTCGCCTGGAGCCCTCCAGCATGAGGTCGCAGACCTCCCACCTGATGTGTTGATGTATCTTTTCGGCAGCAGATATTGCGAAACCGAACATCTCTCGAACATCGCTTGGGGGCTGTTCGGTCACGTGCCCGCCGGCTGGCAAAGGGTGCAGGCGATCGTGGATTTCGTCCACCAGCATCTTGCCTACGGCTATCAATATGCGCGCGCTACGCGTACCGCCTATGAGGCATATCAGGAGGGCGTGGGCGTCTGCCGGGATTTCGCGCATCTGGCTGTGGCGCTGTGCCGCTGCATGAATATTCCCGCGCGCTACTGTAGCGGCTATCTCGGCGACATCGGTATAGATCCGGTAGACATCCCGATGGATTTTCATGCCTGGTTCGAGGTTTATCTGAGCGGCGAATGGCACAGCTTCGACGCGCGACATCGAGTGCCCCGTGTTGGCAGAATCCTCATGGCATGTGGCCGCGACGCGGCCGACACAGCGTTAACCACTGCCTTCGGCTCGGTTCAATTGATCGGCTTTAAGGTCCATACCGACGAAGTCAGGGATGATGTGGTCCGCCCGTGCAGGCTGGCGGCCTGAGGATCTGGAGTGCAACTAAACCCATTCCGCTTAGCCCCCCTTGTCGTGCTGATGGGCCTAAAGACGCTTCGAGCAGTCTCGCTTAGCAAGGACGCCCGTCATCACGCGCGTTGAATATTGCTATCCCTATGCGACCTATTTGCAGTCCGGCAACTCGCGCTCCGGCCTCGATTGCCTCCCGGCCTTGACCATCGTCGAGATAGCTTCACATTGAGGACGTAATGTGAGCCGTGAGATGGTCACCCTGGCGCGCAGGGTGCTGGGCGTCGGGCATGCCGTGAAGGACGACGACGGGCAACCGCTGGCGAGTTCGGGCCTCCTTTCGCAAGACATGCGCAGCGCGCCCATATGCTTGAAGCGACGGTTGTCCGCCTTACCGTCAAGATGGAGATTTCTCGAACGTAGGCGGCCTCCTCAACAAACCAGCATCTGGTTACGCCGCGGCTGGTACCGCGGCCAGAGCCTTCAGGCTTTCCACCAGTTCAAAATGGCAGAAGGGTTTGGTGAGTCGAGGGATGTCCGGATCGATCCCCTCCTCTTCCGCGAAACCTGAGATGATCAGCACTGGGAGAGAGGGACGCAATGACTTGATCTCATGAATGAGCTGGGTCCCGCTCATGCCATGCATCAGATGATCCGTGACGAGTAGGTCCGGTTCCACCCCGCCTCGGATCAGGTCCAAAGCCTCCTCGGCGGACCCTGCTTCGATGATGACGTAACCGATATCCTCGAGCATGTCGGCTATGCTTGTCCTGACATAGGCATCGTCATCCACAAGTATCGCCACCCCCTGTTCCCTGACAATCGGGGAAGGTTCGGTTTTGCGTCGGACCGGTTCCACAGCGCCAGAGCTTGCCGGAAACCACAGTTCGATACTGGTGCCTTGGCCCAGCGTACTGCTGATTGCCAACCGACCACCTAGCTGAGCGGCAAGACCATGCGCCATCGACAGGCCAAGCCCCGTGCCTTTGCCAACGCCCTTTGTGGAGAAAAAGGGTTCTGCAGCACGTTTGACGGTCTCGGCATCCATGCCGATGCCGGTGTCGCTTACACACAGACGAACATACCGGCCTGGCGCCAGGCCGTCTGAATTGCCGGGATGCACCGCTGCTATGCTGGCGGCAATCGTCAGCCGTCCGCCGTCCGCCATGGCATCGCGCGCATTCACTGCGAGGTTAAGGAGCGCCATCTCGAGCTGGTTAGGATCGACCTTTGCAGCAGGCACGTCAGCGGCAACATCAACATCCAATATGATTGCCGGGCCCAAGGTCGAGCCGATCAGGCCCCTTAACCCTTCGACGAGCTGCCCCAGATCAACTGCCACTGCCTGAAGTGGTTGGCGACGCGCGAAAGCAAGCAGCCTCTGGACAAGCGTTTTTGCGCGCTCGGCCGACTGGAACGCCCCTTCGATGAGCCGCTGCTCGCGCTCGCTGCCGACGCCTTTGCGCATCAAAAGGTCGAGCGATCCAAGGATGGGCGTGAGCAAATTGTTGAAGTCGTGGGCTACGCCGCCGGTCAAGCTGCCCATTGCCTCCATCTTTTGGCTCTGTCGAAGGGCTTCGCGCGCTGAATCAAGTTCGGCTTCCCTCGCCTTGGCATCACTAAGGTCTCTTCCAACGGCGACAAAATTAACACCGTCAGGCTCGGGTGCGACCGTCCATTCAATAGGTTTCCATCCGCCAACGCTGGTAGCGATGCGATTTTCAAAGCGCGTCGGCTGGCCCGTGGCGGCCATTGTCGCGATTGCCTCCAATGTCGGGGTCACATCGTCCGCGTGCATAAAGCTCGCGTAGCCACGGGTGAGAAGCTCAGTTTCGGTCCAGCCCAAGATTTGCGACCATGCCGGATTGACCGCAGAGATCATGCCTTCGTAATTGGCCCTTGCAAGCATGTCCTGAGATAGGTTCCAGAGCCTGTCGCGCTCCGCATGCGCCCGTTCAATGGCGAGCTTGACGCGTTCGCCAACCTCTTGGACCAGAGTCTCTTCCTCTATTGTCCATGTGCGAGGAGTCGAACTCTGCACCGCCAGCAGACCTACCCACCGCGTTTCCTCGAAGAGCACGACGTCCACGAAGGCACCCACTTCGCGCGACTGCAGTCCCGCCCGCGCGCTTGCCCCAAGCCTCCAGTCAGCACCGACGTCGCGGACCACGACAGGAGTGCCGACTTTGTATGCAGCGAGCAGATCGGGGCCAAAGTCTGTGAGCGAATGCACGCCGACAATAGAGCTGACCCCACAGGCATAGTCGCGCTTGACCGTCATGACGCCACTCGCGATCTCGGCATAGAAAACGCGGCTAGCGCCAAGAAGCCGGCCGAGGCGGTCAGCGGTAAGGTCCATGATCTCTGCGGGCGCGCTGAGGGCTCGCAGATCATCGGAGAGCGACAAGAGGAATGCCTCTCGCCGTTCAGCGGCGACGCGGTCCGTCGTCTCCGCTAGAAAGCAAATAACGCCCGCTGGATTTCCTGCGTAGTCAAGGACAGGGGAATAGTCGAGATCCATCCAGACCTGCTCCGGCGCGCCATTGCGATGCAGGGTCAACTCTTGATCGTGATAATGCAGCGTGCCGCCGGCGAGGCATACCGCCATAACATTATCGTTGAAGGCGGCGACCTCTGGCCAGCCCTCGCGTACGTTTGATCCCAGGACTTCGGGATGGCGTCCACCCGCAAAAACCGAATAGGCGTCGTTATAGAGCATGACGCCTTCTTTGCCCCAGAGCATCACGATCGGCACTTGCGACCGGAGAATGATGGAAATAGCGGTCCGCAGATGAGAGGGCCATTCGTCCATCGCCCCTAGCGGACTTGCAGACCAATCCTTCGCCGCGATCAGATCCGCACACATGCCCCCACCAGTTAGGAATGCCTGGTGGGAAGGATTGGAGAGGCGGTGTCCCACCATTATATCCGGCATTTTAATGCGACCTTTGATGTGCGTGTCTAAGCCGCCAGCTGCCGGATCCGACCCATGGTTAGCGATTCTGACATCTAGCGGAACGCGCACTTTTTCTCAAATGGCTTGGAAGCAGCAATGCCCAGGCAAAATAGCGATGCGCCAGGCCTTTGACCAACATTCACATTCAGACTGGATGCCGCCGCTTTTACTCTTCTTACGCGCTATCATTCCGCCGCCACGAACCGCGCCACGTCCTGTCCTGCATCCGCTTATTTCCGCCTCGCCGAAACGAAATCAGGCGACCGTGGGTTATCTTGCTAAGGCTTGTGATCTGGCCGAACTTGGGGGGAACGTTACATGATAGTCAGGCAAAAAGTTGAAAATGGCGGCCTGATCCTGTTTCTGGCAGTCGTGACAGTCGGATTGACGCTCGTCGTTTCGAACTTCCTGAGCGCCCTCCTGTGGGCCGCGCTCGCAGCGTTACTGTTCCAGCCGCTTTATCAACATCTGCTTGCGCGATGGCCGGGCCGCCGCAACCTTGCGTCTGCACTTACGTTGCTGACAATCACTGTGTCGGTGATCATCCCCTCGCTGATTTTAGGGGGCCTCGTCGCGGAGCAGGCAACGGGTGTCTATGCGCAAATCCGCAGCGGGCAGATCAATTTCGCCTTCTATTTCGAGCAGATCCACAATGCCCTGCCGCGTCGGATACAGATTCTGGTGGAACATGCGGGCTTTGGTACATTTGAACGCGCTCAGGCCAAGATTTCCGAAGCGGTCAGCAATAGCGTGAGCGTGCTCACGCAGCGTGCCTTGGCCATTGGCGCAAATGCCGCGGCGTTTATGCTCGCTTTTGGCGTCGGCCTCTATGTCACTTTCTTCCTTCTGCGCGATGGCGAGACCCTCGGGCCCGCCATTGTGCGCGCCCTCCCCCTCGAGCCGTCGGCAGCCGAGCGGATCGCCACCCGGTTCGTCACCGTGGTGCGCGCGACTGTTAAAGGTTCGGGTCTGGTGGCGCTCGCTCAAGGTGCCCTGGGCGCGATCACCTTCTGGATCGTGGGTTTGCCAGCGGCGATCCTTTGGGGAATGTTGATGGCGATAGCTGCCCTCCTACCTGCGATCGGCCCAGCCATCATTTGGGGACCGGTCGCGGTGTATCTTCTTGCCACAGGCGCGATATGGCAGGGCATTGTCGTCATCGCCTCTGGGGTTTTCGTTATCGGACTTGCAGACAATATTCTTCGTCCGATGCTGGTCGGGCGAGATACCGGTATTCCCGATTGGCTGGTCTTGGTCACAACGCTAGGCGGGATCGAATTGATTGGCTTGAGCGGCATAGTGGTAGGACCGCTAGCGGGTGCGCTGTTCATGACGGGATGGCAAATACTGACAGAGCAGCGCCTTGCGAGCCCGCCGCCTGCTCCTTGATCTATGGCTAAATGGACCCAAAGATACCCCAGAGCTATTTGCTCTTGCGACATTCGTGGGCATTAGCTGTCTGGTTGCGACACATCATTGGGACATGGTAAGTAGCGCTATTGCGTACGGTTTGCCAATTTACTGTATATCCATCGCTACCACCTTTCCCGATCGGGACTGTAGCACGCATGGGCAACCTGTCTTGTCACGGAAAATGGCGTTATCCGGATCGTGGGCAATGTCCGACATCCCTCGACGCCTGACTCGCCAGCCGAAGTCGCGACGATCATGTCACAAATGTGCGGGCTTCCCGGCCACAGATTTTGGGCGGACGATATCAGCCTGCTAACGGCTGAACACGTCAACATCAGTCAGATCCTTACGTCCGCGCAGGCGACGGACACCTATCTCCTCGCCCTAGCGGTCGCCAACAAGGGCAAGCTCGCAACGTTCGGCCGGCGGCTCTCGCCTAGGGGGGTGAGCGGCGGCAAGGACCCAGTTCATCTTGTTGCAAATCATTGATGCGTACCGACCGCGACCACCTTCCTGCAGCCAGGCAGCGCGAGCTCGACGAAGTCGTCCGGGTTTTGTTTGCCAAATTCATGAGGCAAGGCTTCGAGAAGGCGCTGCCTCGGCGAAGAGGCGTTGATCCGCAACTCGCCGAGGTACGCGCCGACCACCGCTGCAGCCGTGGAGGATACGACGGTGCCTCGGTCTGGATGATTTCTAGGCCGCGCGAGCGAGTCCGCTGGTTGCGACGCCCGTTGATGAGCAGCCCTCCATCCGGTGTGGGCATCAACAGCTCCGCGCTCGCCGACGACAGATGGGCCTTGGGATAGCTACAAAGCGCTGTGCGGACTGGATGAGTAGGTAAGGCGGCCTCGGCATCGGCCTCCTGTTCAACATAGATGCCACGCATGAGCTGGATAAGTTCGCACGACTACGCGCATGCGTGCGCTTGGCATCGATCGTCTCGCCGACTAAATGAACCGGCATAGAATGATCCCGCATCTGACATGCGCGACAACCCCGCCGGCTCGCCATGCACAGCGGCCCAACTCCCGATCTTGTTCTTCCGATGCAGCGCATGGCGTTAGCCCGCCTCGCTGCCGTAGGCCAGGGCCCCAGGCTGTAACGCAGGAAATCATCAATATGGCGGTCAAGCATTTGGGGACGTCTGTCAAACATGTCGTCCCACCCCAGCTATGTAATTGGAGTGGCTTCTGGGAGGCTGGCCGATATGGTGAGACCGTTGTCGGGCAACCGCCGGTGCTATCTGGGGTTATCCTAGCATGGCCCGCACGCGATCCTCTCCATCGACCGAACATACCGACGCCCCGCTCGCGCCGATGGAGGCGCTGCTGGTCAAAACGCTTCCGGAGCCACCGGGATGGCAATATGAGCCCAAGTGGGATGGCTTTCGCGCCCTCGTCGATCGGAAGGGCGACGACATCGCGATCTGGTCGAAGTCGGGTAAATCGCTGGGTCGCTATTTTCCGGAAGTGATCGAGCATATTCGCACGCTGGACCAAAAGATCCTGCTGCTGGACGGGGAACTTGTCATTTCGATCGGCGATCGTCTTTCGTTCGATGCGCTGCAGGCTCGGCTTCACCCGGCCGCCTCGCGTGTCGCCAAACTGTCCCGCGACACGCCCGCGCAATTGATCCTGTTCGACGCTCTCAGGATCGGCCGGATCGATCTCAGCGTCAAGCCGCTCGCGGAACGGCGCACCGCGCTCGAGGCGCTGCACAAGACAATCGCGAACCCCGCCCTGATCCTGTCTCCCGCATCGCAATCTCTTGAGCAGGCAAGGACCTGGCTGACCGCGACCGGCAGCGCGCTCGACGGGGTGATCGCCAAGCCGCTCGATCAACCCTATCAGCAGGGCGAGCGGGTCATGCGAAAGGTCAAGCAGCTGCGCACTGCGGACTGCGTGGTTGGTGGCTATCGAACCAATGCCAAGGGCGAGGTCGCGTCGTTATTGCTCGGGCTCTTTAATGAAGCCGGAAAGCTGGACCTTGTCGGGTTCAGCTCGGCATTCCCGGCAGCAGAGCGAAAGGCGCTTGGCGCGATCCTCGAGCCGCATGAAGGCGGCCCGGGCTTTACGGGCAAGTCGCCGGGAGGCCCAAGTCGCTGGAACCCGGACAAGAGCGGCGACTATATCTCACTTGATCATGATCTGGTCGTTGAGGTGATCTACGACCAGATAACAGCCGGCCGTTTCCGCCACGGCACGCGCTTCCATCGCTGGCGCCCGGACAAAGCGGGCCGGCAATGCCGCTATGACCAGCTCATCCGTGAGCTGAAGCCCGCCGAACTGATGGAGCTGATCGCACCGAATTGAAGCGCTGGGGAACTGTAAAGCCGGGCTCCCGTTTGTATAGAACAAACAGGAAACGAGAGAGCGATCATGACCGATCAATTACACAACCCCAAGCTCGAAGACCGCCCCGGCTCCAATACCGAAAAGAATCCCAACGACTGGGTTTCCGGCGATGAACCCATGACCGGAGCGCAGGCAAGCTATCTGACGACCTTGAGCGAGGAAGCCGGCGAGGAACTGCCACCTGAAAATCTGACCAAGGCCGATGCGTCTCAGCGGATTGACGCGCTCAAATCGAAGCTTGGTCGAGCCTAGTCACGGGTAATGTCGCCGGGCTCGGCGCGGCCTGCAGTCAATCCTACGGTATTAGGTCTGAACCGAGCATGGCGTGGTTGCTTGTCGGCAATCTCGAACCATCCGATGCTGCTTGCGCACCAGATATGAAATCGCGGAACGACCCTTTCCGGCGCGTCGAGCGTCGCGATCGTGAAATCTATCGTGTCTGGCTGGTGCTTCACATGCATGGTGAGCGGGGTGCCGCACGCGCCGCAAAATCCCCGCTCGCCAAAATCTGATGATCGACGCAGCGCCAGATGTCCCTCGATGATGTGAAACTCGTCAATGAGCACCGTCGCAAACGCCATGACGGGTGCACCACTAGTCCGCTGACACATCCGGCAGTGGCAGTAACCCGCGTCGAAAGGCTGCGAGCCAAGCGCATAGCGGACCGCACCGCACGCGCAGCCGCCCGTCCACTCGTTCATGGCTCACCGCCGGTTCGTGCCCCCGCCGCGCCGGTCACTGGGTCGCGCTTGGGATCAGGAAGCGCCCCCATCCGCGCGCGGCCTGCGTCATCGGGTGCGTCACGGCAAATGTCCCACGTCTGTCCCTGCGGATAGGCGCCCACGACCCGGAAGTCCTCGCTTGCAGAAACTGCACGATGGCCGGTGCCTGTCGGCAGCATGACCGCATCGCCAGCTGTAACGGACACCTTCCGCCCGCCTCGCCCCCCAAGCTCCAGGGTCGCCTCGCCTGCGAATACGCCCAAAGCCTCATGCGCGGTCGAATGATAGTGATGATAGTCGAACACCCCGTCGCGCCAGTCCGGGGTCCAGCCATGCTCGTCGAACAATGCCTCGAACCGGTCAGCCAAGTCGTTCCCTTCGCCCCCCAGCGCCCCGCGATAGACGACCACGGGCAACCGAGCATTGTTAGGTACCCAGCCATTTTCGCTCAGGAGGAAGCTCTCGATCTCCATCACATCTTCGCCTTCGGGGCTCGCTTGCGCTTGGGCTTGTCGGCCAGTTCGATCCAGACCGGCGCGTGATCGCTGGTCTTTTCCCAACCACGCACATGGCTGTCGACCTGCGCATCGAGCAGTCGATCGGCAAGAGCGGGGCTGAGCAGCAGGTGATCGATGCGCAGGCCGGCATTGCGGCCGTAGGCGTTCCGGAAATAGTCCCAGAAGGTGTAGATAACCTCGCCTGGGTGCAGCGTGCGCAGCGCGTCGGTCCAGCCTTGGTCCAGCAGCCTGAAATAGGCCGCCCTGACTTCGGGCGCGAACAAGGCATCATCAAGCCATCGCTCTGGCTTGTAGACGTCAAGATCTGTCGGCATGACATTGAAGTCGCCCGCCAGCATCACCGGCAGCCCGCTCTCCAGCAGCCCGGCGGCATGCTCGATCAGCCGGTCGAACCAGCGCAGCTTGTAATCGAATTTCGGACCGGGACGCGGATTGCCATTAGGCAGATAAAGCCCGCCGATCAGGATCCCGTTGACGGCGGCCTCGATATAGCGGCTCTGGCTTGGGTCGGGATCGTCGGGCAGGCCCCGACGCGTCTCGTGGATTTCCCCGACGCGGCTCAGCAGCGCGACGCCGTTCCAGGACTTCTGGCCGTGCCAGATGACATCATAGCCAAGGTCACGGATGGCGCTTTCCGGAAACTTCTCCTGCGGCGCCTTCAATTCCTGGAGCACGACCACATCGGGCTCCCCTTCCTCGAGCCAGCGCAGCAGCACCGGCAGTCGGCCGTTTACGCCATTCACATTGTAGGTGGCGATCTTCATAGGTCAGGCAATGTCTGATCGGCGCGGCCCCAGCCGCTTAGCGCCTTCGAGCCGGCCCGCTTCACCAGCTCAGCGCCGTCGCGGATACTCCAATGCGAAGGCTTGTCGATCGTCTCCATTTCCTTCCAAGTGATCGGCACGGCGACTGGCGCGCCTTCGCGCGCGCGGACCCCGTATGGCATGACTGCCGTGGCGCCGCGCTGGTTACGAAGGTAATCCACGAAGATGCGGCCCTTGCGCTGCACTTTGGGCAAGGCGGCGGTGAAATGCTCCGGGTCGCTTTGGGCGACAGCGTGGGCCAGCCGATGCGCGAAGTCTTTCACCTCCGGCCATTCCGCCTGCGGAACCAGCGGCGCGATCACATGGACGCCCTTGCCGCCGGTCAACATCGGGAAGGTCTCGAGCCCGATAGATTTGAGGATTTCGCGAAACTGGAAGGCGGCGCTGCGCACATTCTCGAAGTCGAGGCCCACGTCGGGATCGAGATCGAACACCAGCCGGTCGGCTTTCTCGACATCCTCGATCCTGGAGCCCCAGCCGTGAAACTCGATGGTGCCCATCTGCACGCAGGTAAGCAGCCCTTCTGCCGTGTCGATGTAGAGATAGGGCTCGTCATGTCCGTCTTTCTCGCGAATCGCGACATGCCGGACAGCGTCGCCGAAGCTGCCCGCGTCATGCTTCTGGAAGAAGCATTTCTTCGCACGTCCCTGGGGGCAGCGCACGAGACTGATGGGCCGTGAGCCGACCCAGGGCAGCATGATCGGAGCGACTTGCGCATAATAATCCGCCAATTGGCCCTTGGTGAACTTGCCCTCGGGAAAGATGACGCGGTCGCGGTTGCTGATGGTGATCGACGAGGCTTGAGCGATCGCCGCCTCGACCGGCGCCTCCTTCTCCATCACGACCGCTTCAGGCTTCTTATCTTCGCGCAGGCCGAGGTATGACGGATGCCGGAGCGTTCCCTCCCTGGTCATCTCGGTAAAGGCAATCTCCGCGACCAGCTTTGGGCGCAGCCAGTGCGCCCCGCGCACTTCCGCACGCGGCGCCTTGACGGGCGGCGCCTCCTGTTCGAGCGGCGCCATGATTGCCATCAGGTCGACGATCTCCTGGTTGTCGAAACCGGTGCCGACCTTGCCGGCGTAGCGCAGGACGCCATCCTCATGCACGCCCAGGATCAGCGAGCGGAACAATCGCGATGTAGTAGAGGGTGTCCGGCCAACTACGACGAACTCCTGCCGCTTGATGCATTTGGTCTTGAGCCAGCCGCCCGATCGTGAACCAACATAGCGGCCGTCAGCCTGCTTGGAGATGACCCCCTCCAGGCCCGCAGCGCAAAATTGATGAAGCAGCTTCTCGCCGTTGCCCGTAATGTGGTCAGAATAGCGCAACCGCGACTTACCCTTGGGCAGGATTTTCGCGAGCTTCGCCTTGCGCTCGGTCAGCGGCAACTGGGTCAGGTCCTCACCGTCGAGCTCCAGCAGATCGAACGCGAAATAGTCGATCGCTCCTGGAGCGCCCTTGAGCGCATTTTGCAGTGCCTGGAAACTCGAGCGACCATCACTATCGAGCACCACCGCCTCGCCATCGATGAGCGCGGAGGAGACCTTGAGCTTTGCCGCATCTGCGACCAGACCGGCGAACTTCTCCGACCAGTCGAGCCCCGAACGCGTATAGGCAATGGCCTCGCCGCTGCCCACGCTCAGCAGCACGCGGTAGCCGTCATACTTCATCTCATGCAGCCAGCGATTGCCAGTGGGAACGGTGTCGACCAGCGTAGCAAGCTGCACCGCTCGAAACGGCGGAGCGCCCCTCGAAGCTACTTTTCGGTGCGTCGGGGTCACGCGCGCCATGATGGACGGCCGCTACTGATCATAATAGGCAAAGTGCGCGAGCGACAGACTCGTTCCATCGCGCGATATCTGCGCGTGTGGACCGGTGCTTCCATGGGCTCGCCGAGTATGGCAACTGCATCGAACGTCGCGAATTGTCCTTCCTGATCTTTACCCCGGGCAAGCGCAACGCTGCGCTCCTGTACCAGCGCCAGCGCTGGGCCTTGAACAATGGCCACCACCAGAGCTTCCATTGGGACCCGGCAGCCTCACAATCTCGACTGCCTTTTTTGGTCAGCCGGCCGATCAGCTCGGTGATAATCCGCTCTGCATAATCTCCAGGTAAGGATATAGTGCGCGCCAACGCCATTAAATTTCGGCACGTCAGCCAATTGCCCTTGCCGGCAAGCTTAAGCCTCATCTGGTTGCAGTCGGGATATTGCGGTAGGCCGAAAAAAATGTCGGGTCGCCGCTGTCTGCTGTGTACCCGACAGATATCTTGAATGCTCGGCTGTCCCGCATATCATCCGCCCGCCAGCAGGTTTGACTAACCATCGCCTTTTTGACATAGATGTCCGGGATAGGGGGTTCAATTTCGACATTTTTTACGAACCCTCCTGATTCGAGACCGTAACAAGGGGACGTGCCGATGTTGTCCGGCCAGATTTTGGACACCATGATCACATCGTGCGAAAACGCCAAGAGCGTATTGCGCCGAGCGGCCATCGATCCGTCTGATCGCAAGACGCTGAGCATCACCATGGGCGCATCGGTCGCTGCCGAATTCCTCGGACGCACTCCTGAGGCACTGGCAAAGGCGGAGGCGCGCGGTCGCCTGCCCGCGCCCAAGACCGCAAATAACGGCCGGCGCTTCTACACGGTCGAGGATTTGATAGCGATCCGCGAGGCTCTCGGCATCAAGGCAGGCAAGCTCCCAGAGGAACGCGCGGTTGTGGTTGCGGTCCAGAATTTTAAGGGCGGTGTCAGCAAATCGACCACGTCCAAGCATCTGGCCGACTATCTGGCTTTGCGGGGCTACCGGGTGCTGGTCGTCGACTGCGATCCCCAAGCTTCGATGAGCGTCATGTTCGATGTCAATCTAGAAGAGTTGGTCGAAGAGACACACACGCTTTCCAATTATCTCTCGCCGCGCATCGATGAGGCGGATTCCTTCCGTAAGACGATCAAGCGCACCGCGTGGCCTAACATCGACATCTGTCCGGCCAATCTCGGGCTTCAGGATACGGAGTGGGAGCTGACCGCCACTATCGAGGAAGGGCCGCACGCCATCGCCGGAGCCTTCAGAATGCTGCGCGTCGGTCTGGAGGAGGTTCGTCACGATTATGACGTCATCATTCTTGATCCCCCGCCGGCCATGGGCTTTCTTGGCGTTAATACGCTGAGCGCGGCGGACGGCCTCCTCATTCCGGTGCCTGCCCGCCAGCTCGACTATCTCTCGACGATCCACTTCATGCAGACCTGCCGCGAGGCAATGAGCCTGGTGTCAAAGTTCGATAGTTCGATTGATTATGGCTTCATCAGGGTCGTGTGCACGATGTTTCAGCCTAATCGCACCAACGAGGCGCAGATGCTGCAGGTCATGGAGAAGACCTATGCTGGGCAGATGCTTTCGACCCCAATCCTGCTGTCGGAAGAAATCAAGAATGCCGGCATCGCGATGTCTTCGATCTACGAAATCAACAAGCCTTACGGGTCTCATCAGACTTACACGCGCTGCAGGGACAATCTCAACACGGTGTTCAAGGAGCTTGAGAAAGATATCTGCAAGCAATGGCCCTCTCGCCTTGCCCAGCTGGGCACTGACCGGCTGACGGAGGCCGCATGAGCACCGCCGGGGGACGCCGCCGGAGCCTTTTGGCCAGCGCAATCGACAGCCTCGATACTGTGGCGCCTGTCGCTGAACAGGATAGCTTGGCGGTGGCCCCTGCCCCGGCAAGTCCATCGCCTACGCGACCTGAGCCAGCAACGCCCTCCTTTCTCGAGCGGCGCGGCGTTGCGTTCGACGAGATTGCGCGGACTGTCAAACGGCCCACGATCCGCATCCGTCCAGACGAGTGCACCGTTTGGCCGGGCAATGCACGCGACTATGCAAGCCTGAGTTATGAGCGCTGCGCTTCGCTTATCGACTCCATCAAGGAGGAGAATGGTAACCGCGAGCCGGTTGTCATTCGCAGAACACAGGATGGTGAAAAGCCTTATGAACTGATCGTTGGAACAAGGCGTCATTTCTCGGTCGCCTGGTTACGCGCGAATAATCATGCTCAGATCGATCTCATCGCGCGTATCGAGACGCTGGATGATGAAGGCGCCTTCCGTCTCGCGGACATCGAGAACCGCGAACGCGAGGACGTATCGGATGTCGAGCGGGCCCGCAATTACCAGCATGCAGTCGACGCCTATTATGGTGGCGTGCGGGCGCATATGGCTGAGCGGCTCGCTATCGGGAAGCAGAACCTGCACAATCTTTTGCAGCTGGCTGAGCTTCCACAAGAGGTGGTAGACGCATTTGCAGCTCTCTCCGACCTCAAAGTGCGTCATGGCATGAAGTTGTCGCCGCTCCTCAAGCAGCCGGCGTTGCGCGACGCCATCATGGCGGAAGCCACGGTCATAAAGGCGGAACAAGCGCGTCGCCGGGCAGCGGGCGAACCGATGATCGATGGCCCGCAGGTCCTCCAGCGTTTGGCAGCGGCTAATATTCGCCCGCAGGCTAAGGCCGCGCCTCGCCATCGCTCGAGCCTCGCCACCAGCAAAGGCGAGGAATTCGGCGAAATTGTTACAGACAGTCGCACCAAGGGTATGACGCTGACGATAAACCCTCGCACCAGGCTTGATGTCGAGGAAATCCTTGCCGCATTGCGGCCTGTGATTGAAAGCGCAAAATTCACATCGCGATAGGATTTTATCGTTTTAATTCAGATACTTATTCGAGAGTAAAACATGTTTTACTCTAAGAGGGTTCAGGGACGCACATGGCTTCACGGAAGGATGCCCGAGACGAAATTCAGGTTGATCTGTTCCTACCGCAGCTCACCAGCCTGCCCATGCGCGATCAGCGCGAGACCATGGAGCGGCCTTTTTTTTCGCTCTCCAAGCGCAAACGGCTCAAGCCGATCGACTATGTGAGTCCCGATCGTAAGGTCACAGTTCATGTGAGCGCCAACTCCGAATATGGTTTGGCGACAATTTACGATCTCGACATTCTGATCTACTGTGCCTCTGTTTTGATCGAGCACAAGCGACGGGGCGCGAATGATATCCCCCAGACGCTCCATATCGTCCCTTATGACATGCTCACCACGCTCAAGCGCGATGCGGGCGGACGCTCCTATGAGCTGCTTGGCAATGCACTTGATCGGCTTCAATCGACCACCGTCAAGACCAACATCCGGTCAGGCGACGCCGTAGAGACAACATTTTCCTGGATCGATAGCTATAGCCAGCTCAAAGACAGGAACGGCCAGGTCCGTGGTATGCGAATCACGCTCGCCAAATGGTTCTATGACGGCGTCCTGATGGAAGGCGGCGTTCTTGCGATCGATCCCGCCTATTTCTCACTCACAGGCGGACGCGAGCGCTGGCTCTACCGTGTTGCGCGCAAACATGCAGGTGGTGCAGGCTCAGAAGGCTTCTCGATCAGTATGCCTACGCTCTTCGAGAAATCAGGAGCAGAGGGCGACTATCGTCGTTTTAAATTTGAAATGGCGAAGATCGTCAGGGAAAATGCATTGCCAGGCTATAGCCTCGACCTTGTCCAAAGGGACGGAGCCGAGCCGATGATCCGCATGGCGAGGCGCGACTCCGAGGCCAGGGCCCCTGCCCTCTCCTCCCCAGACACCAAATCGGCGAGCCCGCCGTCTCCTAAAGCTAAGGAGGCCGTCAGGGGCAAAGACGAGCTCATACGCTTTCCAGATCAAGGCCATATCGGGTATGGAGCATTCGGAGCGATAGCGCGCGCTAACCTGCCCGCGCCCCAGCGCGATCATAATAGCGTTGCAGATGATTTCCGCGCCTTCTTGCGCGCCCGAGACATCGCATTTGACGCCAGAAACATCACAACTATCTTTGCATCCTTTTGCGCGAAGCAACGACCCGCTTCCTGAAGCCGTCGTTGCTGCGACGCCTGTGATCCATCTTCTAAAATCAAAAGTTCCTCGTTCCTGAAATACCGCGTCGAGGAGCGCTGACCTATCCCCCCGTCCCTGCCCTGACGTGCTGGATCCGGTCAACAACGCTTGGCTAAGGGGTCGTCTTCACCTGTTTCCGGCCGCCCTATGTCTCTCAACGCCAAACGAGGAGGTGCGCCGCAGCAGGCAAGGCTGGTCGCGCGGAGCGCTGATCAAATATGATGAGCGTGTTTCCTGCGACTGCGGGCATCGCTCCTTCTCTTCCCCTCCCCTCCCCGTCTAGATCAGGCTCACAATATAGCGGCCCTCTCCACACGTGCCGTCCCTATGATCAAACGTAGGCGGTAGCCTCCCTTGCGCCAGCATCATTATACTGTCCCGACACATTCACCCGCTCTGCATTCTCTACGGCGGCTAGATGCGGTACTTCAGGAACGGCCTGCATCCAGCGCCATCATCGCCCCGGGGTGATCGCGGTGCCGCGATTACAGCTCAGCAATGGCACCACAAAAAGGGCGCCAACTCTCGAAACTCAGCGTGGCAACACTTCAGCGGATTGCCGTAAAAGCGAACTGAGTGTTCCCCTACGGGAAGAGCAACAGCAAGATCAGCCCACCGGAATCTTAGGAAAGTTGATCTTCCCAGGGCATTTTTTTGCGGCTCCGTATCGGCGCCCCGATGGCGGTGACCAGCGCCACATCTGCAGGAAATTTGTGCGGGGAGGGGAGGGGAGGGGAGGGGAGGGGAGGGGGCTCAGGTGCATGGCGTATCTGCGTTGCGATATCTAAAAGCCCCGTTCCTGAAATCCCGAACATTCGATGCTATATGCCAACTCTCTCAGACGGCTGTTCCTGAAGTCCCGTTGGTCCGTCTCAGCCAAAAATGGCCAAATTCGCCCTCGCCCCTTGGCCTAGCGTCGATTTGATGGGGATATTCGCCGATCACTGCCGTTGGAGAGGAAGTTTTCCCAGTACCGATGTCCGCGGTTCACCGCGCAGCGGTGCGTTGACGCCAAGTGCCCGGGCGCACGTACCGATCCCACGATCCGCTCGTCTCAATAGCCCTATAAAGCATAGGAAACGCCCATTTTTCGGGCAGTTATCGCAAAGTAAAACATGTTTTACCCGAGCTCCGGATTTTCCTCTCAACAAACCGACTTCGGGATATCAGGAACGGGAATCGTCGTGCATCTCATAAGCCGTTCCTGAAGTCCCGTTAGTCGATATCAGGCTAAGGGGCCCAAACTCCCGACGGCCTTGCTTCACAGCGCATTGACGGAGCTCTACGCCGATCGGCGTGGTTGGAGAAGACGTTCCCCAAATACCGTGTATAAGGTCCACAGCCGCGTCGCTGCCTGTTGCATCCAGGGCCTTTGGCGTCCATGCCGGTTCTATGAGAGAGCCAGTTGAACAGACCGACCTTGAACAAAAACGCCCAGTTTTCGGTAGCTTATGAGGGAGTAAAACATGTTTTACTCATGCCTGGGATTTGGCTCCTAATGAACGAGCACGGTATATCAGGAACGAGTTACGGGACTTTAGGAACGCATCTACGGGGTATCAGGAACGCCGGTGGCGGGACTTCAGGAACAGAGAAGCGGGACTTTAGGAACGGACCATAATGAGCGAATCGCGCTGACTCGGCGATTCGCCAGGGTTCACCGGCACGGCTAACTTCTTATAGATTCTTCTAAAGCTATAAGGCGCGCCTCGCGGCGCTTCCTTCATGAGAATAATCAAATGAGAATTGCCCCGCGCCCTTTAGCCACGACACCGACCGCAGCGACAAAGCAAATGTCGCGCCAGCCCGGGAAAGGGGAGGGGAGTTGCATCTGGATGGCAGCAGCGAGCGGCAGACCGAAAATCTGTAGAACCGTGAGTTCAGCCCGTCCGTGGGCAGATTGCTAAACCTGGAGGCATCAATATCTTGGGGTGGCGCTGAGCCGCTCGATCGCTGCCAGATCCGACTTAACGAGCGCCGTCCGCCAAACATGGGCCGAATGACTGACAAAAACATGTTGGCCGCCGTCAAATAGGCCAGTCCGTGCGGCGGATCGCCGGGGTAGGGCGGGCTAGATCGTCACATCATTTTGCTCGCAATGCACTGCGCGCAGCTACTAACGGAGACAAGAAAGCAGTCGCCGTGACGATGACGATCCAAACGCCATTTGCTGTTTCACTGAAAGACAGAGCCGCCACCGCCTATGGTGCTGTGCCCAGTAGCGCGCGCTCAGGACTGGTAAAATATGTCGACAAGACCGTGTCTGCGAGCAATGGTCAGCTCTCACGCAAGCTCGGTAGGGGAGGGTGAACAAGCCTGCGGACACTGAGCGGTTCGTCCGCGCACCAGTGTCTTCGAAACTGAGCCAAGGGCGAATAAAGCTCATGAGCCAGACGTGCAGGCCGGTCCAGATGATAGGCTTAGCTCGCTTTGCTAGCCTCTGCCCAGACCCGGCGTAGGGCTCTGATGCTGTGACGCCAGAATGTAGGATGTAGAGACACTGGCGATGTCGGTAGCCGCGCATGGCAGCAATATCGGCCAACCGCATTGCTTTTTTATTCCGCCTTCCACACCTGTAGGAACGGTACGGCCTCAACTTTGCCGAACCAACCGATCCGCCACTACGAACTAGGTGGCTATGGCCGAGCAATGTGGGCACTAACGAGCGTACGCTGGTTATCAGCCGACCGCTACGAGTCTGGCAGCGTTGACATGCCGGATTTGAACATAATGGTGCCATACGGTGCGATCGGTCCTTCAGAAGCCACCAGTAAAGGCACAGGCAGGTGCACGACCTCTTCTGGCCACTATGCCCCAGCTGCTGCCCGCACCGAGAAAGACATCACGCGGCCCCTGGAAGGGCGACTGTTGCCGATCGCTATCTTAGCCCAACCGCAAATAGTTCCCGGGAGCTAGCGGGGCGAGAACAAAACACGAAAATGCTCCTAGGGCGTTTTAAAGGGGGCTGGAGAGCCTTTCAGGCGCTGACGATAAATGGGTCGTCTCGCCCTCATTTTGGCTCTCACGGACGCTCCTGGCGAAGGCAATTTTTGGCGTTATTCGATCGTAAATAGGCCGTCACCACTCCGGGAGCTTGGCTCGGTCCCCGAATATGTCCTTCCCGGCTCGCTAAGTGGTATTGCATACCGTCGATAGCTGGCCTGGCCTGTCGTTTCGATCAGCAGGCCTTCGCCCTCAGCAATGGAAAGAAGTTTGATCGCACCAGCGTGGCTGAGTCCGGTCCGCAGGGCCACATCGCTGCTATTAATGTTCGGACGCTCCATCGCAAAGGCCAGCAAGTCACCCAGATGACCGTTGCGTCGGCGGCGTTCGAGGACGTGCCGGGCACGGACGGCAAATGCGCGCAATCGGCTTTCAATTTCGAGATGCGCCCTTGCGCCCTCGCGTAAAGCGCCGAGCCACAGATGCTCAGCTTCCTCCGCCGTCGCCACTTTCCATCGTCCGCCGTTAAGTCGCATGCCAAGCGCAACAAGGCCACCTTGCGATCCTTGTCGGCGACCCATGCTCCATCGGTCGCCGATAAGCAGGCTGGCAACGATATCCCCGCGTCCAAGAGGAGCGTGGAGGCGCCAAAGAGACGACAGGCGAGCAGCCATGATCAATGGCGGGGCAGGGGGGAGGGCCGCACACATTTTCGACCAGTCCTCGATAGCCGCAAGCGTGTCCCATCGCGACCGCAGACCGGCGCCGGTCTGACCCCAGCCAAGCCATGTGAGAAGCTGTTCCGGGTCTTCCAGAATGGCCCTGCGACTAATTGGCGTTCCGATCGCCTCCTTACAATTGGTGAGATCAAACTGCGTGGATTGCAGCCGTCCGCCCTTGCCGAAGACGAGCGCCTCCCGTGGGATATCGAAGCTGTCCGCCCAGGCCAAAGCATGTCGCTCGGTCCAGGCCATACGTGCACGCCAGGCCGGCCCGACCGGAGACATGGCGTACCGATCATCCAAGCGCTCCAACGCGCCATGGGATTTTGCGTAGGCGAGCAAATGGCTTTCTGCCTCCATTCGGAGCTCATTTTTCATGGTGCGGAATCGGTCATAATATCCATATTAGCTGGACGATTATAAGGCGTAATTCAACTGTAAACGCTGTTAAGAAAACGATAAATGATGTTTAAAAAAATGGATAACTGACAAGGGCCATTATCATTGATCCAAAATCTGGTGCTTTATATAAGGCGGCAGATGGCTCTGGGTGAGAAACAGCAATGAATGATGCGCCGAGGCCGCCGCTGCGCGGGCTGCGCGCCTTTCTGGCGTTGCCCGAGGACGGGCACGCGCGCGAGGTTGAAGCGCATACAGGCGCGCTGGATCCCCTCGCATCGGTCGACCCGGACAATGCGGCCGATCGCGCGCCGTTGGCGGACGCAGATGATGCACTGGCGGGGGAGGCGGCTAAGGCCACTCTTCCGGCGATAGGTGACGATCGCGATGACCTGCCGCCGGGGACAGACCCATCGCCCGTCGTTTCCGCGCACCCTGTTAAGACTCCCGCCCCCTTTGTGCTGCCGGCGCCGGGCCAGCGCTGGGCCTATGGCGCGCGCAAGCAGGAGATGGCCGCGCGTCGCGCATCGCGCGAGGCCGGGCAGGCGCGGACCCTGCTTGAGCGGTTCGAGACGGTACTCGTCTATCTTCCGACCACAGGGCGGCCCGCACTCGACCATGATCTCGTCGCGGCGACGCTCGCCGCAAGCGCGGCCAACACGGTGCGCGGCCTGCTCGCCGACATGCGCGGCTTCGGCGAGGCCTGCCGGCGGCAGGGAGTCAGCGCGCTGCCGGCACAGCCAGCCTCGGTGATCGCCTTTCTGCGGACGCGGGCAGACGGGCAAGGGGGTAAGGGGGCCAAGCCTGCAACCCTCTCGCGCATTCTCTGGGCGATCGCCACCTTCCATCGGCTCTTCAAGCTCGACGATCCGACCAGGGACGACCTGGTGCGCCTCGAGATGAAGGCGCTGCGCCGGCGCCTCGGTACTGCGCAGACACAGGCGCGGCCCCTTCGGTTCAAGGGCGCTGTGCGCGACCCGGTCCAGGAACCGGCGCGCGGCGTCAGCCTCCAGGCACTGCTGAAGGCATGTGGCGCCGATGAAAAAGGGCTGAGGGACTTCGCTCTGCTCTCGATCGCCTATGATACGGGGCTGCGCGCCTCCGAACTAGTGGCGATCGAGCTTGCCCACATACTGGCGGCCAGTGATCCGCATAGCCGGCTGCTCGCCATACCGCGGCACAAGGGTGACCAGGAGGGGAAGGGGGCTACCGCCTTTCTGTCCGAGCGCAGCGTGCTCGCGCTGCAGGCCTGGCTGTCGGTGTTGGCGGGGCTCACCGATGTTCCTGAAGTAACGACGGGGCCGATCTTCCGCCGCCTCTTCATCAAGCGCCTGAAACCGGCAGACCCGCGCGCGGTGCAGGCGCGCGAACGGCGCCGCGCAGCGGAACGCCATCTCGGTCTTGCCCTGGGCGCGGACCGCGATCCGGAACCCCGTCGCACTGGCATTGATCCTAGGACCGTGGTGACGGTAGGAACCCAAGCGCTGCGGCCCCAGGCGGTCACCCAGATTTTCAAGGCGCGCTTGAAAGGGGCCTGGGAGCAGGGGCTTCTGCCCGACCTGACGCCGGAGGAATTTGTCCATTGGCACAAGGGGATCAGCGCGCATTCGACACGCGTCGGGATCACCAACGACCTTTTTGCCAGCGGCGAAGATCTCGCCGGCATCATGGACGCGCTGCGCTGGCGCTCGCCCAAAATGCCGCTCGCTTATAATCGCAATCTGGCTGCTGAGCATGGTGCCGCAGGGCGATTGCTTAGCCGCATGAAGTAAGGGTGTCGGAAGACCGCTGGCTGCCCTTCTTGGAGAGAGACGTGCCAAAGCGGAGGCCGCTTTCCGGCCGGAGCTGGCTGATTTCGGAATGTCGTCTGTGGATGGCTCCGCGTTGCAAGCATAAGGTGATGATCTGACGTTCTGTCGGGTGCAGTCGTCTGTCCGGCCTGTTGATGCAGTCGGTGCAGACTGCTGGCCCTGATGGGGTTCGCGAACAAGGTCCGATCGGGTTTGCACGCTATTACGCCTATGACATTCCTTGGGTTGTCCTTGTTCCCGGTCCGGCCGGTTTTGCCATCACATCCTTCGCTCTCACAACCTCGTGAAGCTGATGTCCTCAGCTAGACTCTTAATCTATGCTGCCGCCAGCATCGGCGCATGCCCGCGTTCGAAGACGCCGCCGCGCGCCATGACCGCCCATGCAATCCGCGCCATCTTGTTGGCGATGGCGACCGAGGCGACACGCGCGGGCTTTCTGCGAGCAATGCGACGAAGCGCGGATCGACCGTGCTGGGTTTCTCCTTGGCGTATCGGACGAGCGCGGTTGCGCCGACAACCAGGAGCTGCCGCAGATATCGGTCGGCCATCTTGGTAATGCGCCCCGAGCGTTCCTTGCCACCACTCGAACTCTGTCGCGGGGTCAGCCCTAGCCAGGCGGCGAATTGGCGCCCTGACGAGAACTGGCTTGGACCGGTTACCGACGCGGCGAGTGCGGTCGCGCCGACCGGCCCGATACCAAGGATCGTCGCCAGACGCCGGGCCCGCTCGTCGCTCCGCTGCAGAGCGGCGAGACGCAGGTCGAGCTTGTAACTGGGCGTGAAGCTGGAGCCGTTGCCCTGCCAACATGGCAACGACGTTGGTCGCCTCGGTCGGCAGATCGATCTTTGAGTCGCCGTCGACGATTTCCCGCGCCATCTGCAGTGCCTTCACGATCCCGACCGGGATGGCGACGCCCAGTTCTGCGAGCAAGCTGTGCATCATGTTGACCAGCTGCGTGCGCTGTTTGATCAACAGCTGGCGAACGCGATGCAGCGACAACGCCGCCTGCTGCTCACGCGACTTGATGGGCACGAACCGCATCGTCTGACGTGTAACCGCTTCGCAGATTGCCCTAGCATCGGCGGCGTCGTTCTTTCCGCGCTTTACGTGAGGCTTCACGTAACCCGCGGGCATCAGCCGAACCTCATGACCCAGCTTGGTCAGTGCGCGCGCCCAGTGGTGCGACGTCCCGCAAGACTCGGCGCCTGCCAGGCACGGCGGCAGCTTCTCGAAGAACGGTAGCATCTGCGATCGTCGCAGCGCCTTGCGAATGACGACCTCACCGGTCGCGCTGATACCGTGAACCTGAAAAACGTTCTTGGCCAAATTGAGGCCGATCGTGCTAATCTCCATGACGGGTGGATTACGACGGACATATCTCCAGGCGCGGCGACCACCAAGTACGAGCCCTTCTGTATGAAGCGGCGTGCGTCATCCTGACCCGCAGCTCGGCTGAGAGTGCCTTACGAGACTGGGGTCTCAAGCTTCGCGAACGCATCGGCTTCAAACGGGCCGCAGTGGCCGTGGCGCGGAAACTCTCCGTCGTAATGCATGCCATGCTCAAGTCAGACGAGCTGTTTGACAGGACCGCCGGCGCCCCAGCATAGCAATTTCGCTGGCAGGCAGCCAACGAGCGGACTCGTCCCTGCCGGGACGTGGCCTGGACCATTCCGACTGATGGGATGCATCGGACGCTGTCCGAATGCGCCGTCCACATTGGAAAGTTCCGTCCTACGAAGACCCAACATGCGGCAACTCATGCTGACCGCGAAGACGACCCTGAACCCGGCATACGATTAGCTCAATATCTGCTTGCAAAACTGGCAGCGATTAGACGACCCTACCAGGTTCTGGCGTAACCTGACGTTATCGCTGTCATGCCAGAGCGGCTTGAGTCGGTCGAAAGTCGACGGAAGCCAGACTGTTTGCATTGTGGAGTTGTTGCACGAGGTGCGTTTCTCCATGCTCATAGCTCTTCAAGACCTGCGAGAACTGCACGGGACCGTCGCTCAACCGCACGCATAACGGCTGGCATGATCGCGTGGCCTCCAGCTGGCATAGCGTCGACCTGGGCAAGCGCCTTCTCAAGATTGCCAAGTACTGAAGTTGCCAGACGGTGTATGCGGCGCAGCATCAGCCTGGGTTGAAATTTGCCCGCTCCGAGCATCCTCACCCAGTGGCGCTGCTTGATATGATCACCTCGACTCTCGCCGGCAATTGTTTGGGCGAGGTTTCGAGTTATCCCATCATAAGGATCTGCGCACATCACATCGTAGAGGGGGGCAAGCCTAGCCATTCCCGGCTGGACCATTAGCGAATAGTTCTTGGCATGCGCATCGGTGTTGCAAACAAGTATGTTGAAGGCCACATAATCAATCATGGACAGAGCGTCAGGAGCGAGGCCATGCTTCCGCAAGATGCCAACCATATCTACGATCGTGGGCCCTCGGCCACTGCTTTTTCGTTCGTATTTTTCGCTCGGGTAGCGGCCCAGTGCCTGGCAGAAGTCCTCTTGATGAAGGCGAACCCATTCGTCATCGCGCTGCACGCGATCATATCGCTCGATCAGAAAATATTGGCGCTTGCCTGCTTTGCCAGTTGTTATGGCAGGGACGGTGAGCCCGCACAGGCGAGCCAATGTAAGGCAAAAGGCCTCATTCTGGACGCTCCCAACAAGCCGATCACTATCGGGTTTGAGGATATGCGTCGATGGTGCACCTTCCAGAGGGACATGAAGGGTGCCATTGACATCCTGCGCCAAGGCAAGTTTGGTTTGGACGCCCGCCAGGGACATGGATACCCCGTCGTCGCCAGCTAGGAATGGCTTTTGCGGCAATTCCTCAATGATGCGTTCAAGATCAGTCTCGTCCCTGATCGGTTTCCAGAATTTTTCGCTGGTTAATCCTGGTGTGCCGAACGAGAGCGCGCCGGCAGTATCCCGGCCGATAGCGGATAGCATACCGAGAATGTCACCAGGTGCGATGCCAAGTTGGCGCCCCACCATCGTTAATTGCTCTGCCTCCGGCAGCAGATTCGCCGCCCAAGGCAGCAACGTCTAGGCGGGAACGCGCTTCGTCTGCAGTGGCATGGATGTGGAGATTGGGAAGGCGTCGCGTGAACCGAGCCATACTTCATCATAAATGAAGCGCGGACCGTTCTCGTGAACCACATCCCCGACATGTCGACTTCCGAAAAATACAAAGAGCGCAATCATCGCGAACTGCCCTGTCCATCATGTGGTTCTGATGCCAGTTCAAGCAGCTTGATCGCGTCGAGACCGATAGCTGCTGCGACCACAAGGGATCGACCGATCTGGCATGTAGGTTTGCCTGTCTCCAGGTCATGGAGAAAACGGATACCAACCCCCGTTGCCGCGGATAAGTCCTCGAGTCGTAAGCCATGAGCCTCACGTTCACGGCGGATCATCGCGCCGAACCGCCGTGAGTAGGATGCAGCGTCCTCCAATAGATTTTCGTGCATAAAGATCGCCTCGTTTCCCGATCGGGAAAGTAAGGCGGATTCTGGTGACTGGCAAGCTGCTTTTTCCCGATCGGGAAAGCGAATGTGCTCGTTCAAATTATTGCTTTTTCGGACGTAACCTTGCGATTGAGACTGCTTTATTGCTTCCTTAGATAAGTTATATCAGCCACGATCAAGCAAAGTTCTAGAAGGATGAAAAGACGCGTCCGGGTAAAAAGATACAGGTCCTTTTCTTTCGCGATTTCGATCGTTAACCTCTCCGACTTCAAAGATTCCTTGCGGAGCGATTGTCCAGAAGACGGGATTTCCTGTGTTCTGATGATGTGCCGCAGCCAGTCAGCTAAATCATCAATCCTGCTGTCGCTTTCGCGCTTCCCACCACTCCGGGGATGCCCGCGCCAGGATGAGTGCCTGCTCCAACAAAAAAGAGATTCTCGAAATGATCGTCGCGGTTGTGGGCACGGAACCAGGCGCTTTGTGTCAGTGTCGGCTCCAAGCTGAAGGCGCTACCTAGATGAGCGCCGAGATCGCTCTCAAAGTCTCGCGGCGTATAGTGGAAGCAGACTTCAATGCGATCTTCAATGTCGGGGATTAGCAGGGCGCGGATGCGCTCAATGACAATTTTGCGGTAACGTTCCCCTTCCTTGGACCAGTCGATCGGTGCAACGCCGAGGTGTGGCACGGGAGCCAAGGCATAGAATGCTGATTTGCCCGGTGGGGCGACCGTCGCATCGCTGGCGCCGGGATTGTGCAGGTAGATCGAAGGATCCTCGGGAAGGCGACCTTTCTTGTAAATATCTTCAAGCAATGGGCCGTAGCGATCGGAAAATAGAATTGAATGATGCGCGATATCGGGGAATGTACCGTCCAACCCGAAATGCACAACGAACAAGCTGGGGGAGAATCTCTTGGATTTTAGAGATTTAAACTTACGAATTGCTTCAGGCGAGTGTGTGATCATTCCGTAGGTGTTCACTATGTCACCGTTACTGGCGACCTGATCAGAAGCTAATTGCATTCCTGACTGGGTAATTACGCCCGTGACATAGCGGCCTTCGTAAGTGATCGTTTCGACTTTTTCGTTCAGCAAAAGCTTTCCGCCAAGCCGGCCAAACAAGGTTACAAGCCCATCAATAAGTGCGTTGGTGCCGCCCACTGCACACCACACCCCGCCAGTTTTCTCGAGATTGTGGATGAGAGCATAAATGCCGCTTGTCTCCATAGGATTGCCGCCTACCAGCAAAGTGTGGAATGACAATATTTGCCGCAGCTTCTCGCTGCGCACAAAGGAGGCAACCGTTGCATAGACCGAGCGCCACGCCTTGTAGCGCGCCAGTGCCGGCGCTGCCTTGAGCATGCTTCTAAAATTGAGAAACGGGACCGCCCCTAACTTCACATAGCCTTCCTCATATACTGCGCGCGAATAGTCCAGGAAACGGCGGTAGCCATCGACATCGCGAGGGTCGAGCTTGCGAATTTCCGCTTCCAGCCGGCTATCATCGTTTGAGTAATCGAACTGTGTACCATCGTTCCAGACAAGGCGATAAAATGGGTCCACCGCCCGCAACGTCACGTCCTTGTCCATTGCGCTTTCCGACAGAGACCAAAGTTCCTCCAGACAGGAAGGGTCTGTAATTACGGTTGGACCGGCATCGAAAATGTACCCTTCTCGCTCCCAATGATAGGCCCGGCCGCCTGCCCGGTCTCGCGCTTCGATCACGGTGGTCTCGATACCCGCGCTCTGCAGACGTATCGCCAGTGCCAGTCCTCCAAAACCAGACCCAATAACGATAGCGGACGGTTTGGAGGGCATAAACTAATTCGCCATTATAGAGGATCGGAATGGTCCTGTTGCGTATAATATCCTCGTCAGATCGCCACCTGTCCAAAGGGGAGGGTGGAAAAAACGGGAAAAGTCGCCAAGATGTCAGCGCGATAGGATAGATCAGGATGCATGCACCAAACCCAAATATCGATGATGCTCTCTCGGTTGGGGGGAAATCTGTGCTGCTTGCCAATCCGCGTGGTTTTTGTGCAGGAGTGCGGCGCGCGATCAGGGCTGTTGAAGATGCATTGGAAGCCTATGGCGCTCCGGTGTATGTTCGACGCGCGATCGTGCATAATCGCCGGGTGGTCGAGAGCCTTGAGCAGCGCGGCGCAGTCTTCGTTCAGGAAGTAAGCGAAATACCTGAGGGGGCTGTCACGATACTATCTGCACATGGTAGCGCTGCAATCGTGAAGTCGGAAGCCCAGCAAGCCAATCTACGTGTCGTCGATGCGATTTGTCCCCTGGTCGCCAAAGTGCATTCAGAAGTGGTTCAGTGGCACCTGCAAGGTCGCCGTGTAATTCTTATAGGACACGTCGACCATCCGGAAATCATCGGAACGATCGGCCAGATCCCCCGCAGAGAAATCTTCGTGGTGGGTAATGTGGCCGACGTGGACGCGCTGCAACTTGCTGCCTTGACGCCGGTCGCCTACGCTGTTCAGACCACCTTCTCCGTAGGCGAGGCGGCGACAGTGATCGAGGCGATCAAGGCCCGTTTTTCTGACTGTGTCGGTCCGCGCTCAAGTGACATCTGCTATGCGACAACAAACCGCCAGACCGCTGTTGCCGCGATCGCAGCGCAATGCGATGTCATGCTGATCGTTGGCGATACCACGTCCTCTAACGCGCGCCGATTGGTAGAAACTGCGGTAGCGGCCGGCTGCCCCCAAGCAATTCTGGTGGAAGGGGCGGACGACTTGCCGCGATGCTTTCCAGCCGGCGCCTCCGTAGTTGGCCTTAGCGCGGCAGCGTCGGCCCCTGACGAGGTGATCGAAGAAGTGTGCGGTTGGCTGCGCGAACAAGGCTTCGCATTCAACGAAATGGCGGGGGCCGAGGAAGCGATGAAGTTCCGGCCGGTATCGGTTGCGCTGGATGACCGCAAGCCGTCTACTTCGTTGTTGTTCGCGGCCGACATTCACAAAGACGTAGACGAGGCCATACTCGAAGCGATCGGTCATTCTCCTTCGCGCAGCATGCGGCTTGCCGATGCCATGCGCTATGCGGCGACCGGGGGTGGCAAACGGTTTCGCGCTGCTCTTACCGTTACGGTTACCCATATGCTTGGCGGGTCGAGGCAGATGGCGCTGCGCGCGGCTGCTGCAATCGAATGTGTTCATGCCCAGTCCCTCGTTCACGACGACCTCCCCTGCATGGACAACGACGATTTGCGGCGGGGCAGGCCGACCCTGCATCGGCGCTTCGACGAGGCTACTGCGGTACTGGCTGGCGACGCCTTGCTTGCCCTCGCGTTCGAGATACTGGCCGATCCAAGGACACATCCCGAAGCGGAAGTACGTACTCAATTGGTGCTACGCCTTGCGCAGACGATGGGGCAGGACGGGCTTGCAGGCGGCCAAATGATGGATCTTTACCCTAGCGAAAACATAACTCGAGAGGAATTGATCGCCTGCCTCTCCGGGAAGACGGGCGCACTCGTACGCTTTGCCGTCGAAGCCGGCATCCTGCTAGGTCGAACAGATGCGCGCCGTCGGGCACAACTCCGATCCTTTGCGGAAAATCTCGGCCTGCTGTTCCAGTTGCAAGACGACTTCCTGGACGCAGCTGGCGATGAGCGAGCAGTCGGCAAGGCTCTGCGTAAGGATGCCGCCAACAAACGGAAAAATGCCATCTTGGTGCTGGGATCCGAAGCGGCAGCTAGGGAGGCGGAGCGTCTTCTTGCGTCCTGCAAGACTCTGCTTGAGTCATTTGGTGACAGTGCCGCAGGTCTCCTTGAACTGACCCGTTTCGCTGCCCAACGAACGTGCTAAAAGCCGGCCTCGATGGCGACCCGGATCGCTTCCGCCACCGTGCGCACTTCTAAAGCGCGCAACAGTGCGGCACGGTGCATCTTGATGGTCCGTTCGGTCACGCCAAGTTCGAAGGAGATCTGCTTGTTGAGGCGTCCTTGCGCTAGCGCTTGAAGTATCTGGAGTTGCCGCCGGCTGAGCCTTTCAATACGAGCACTTGCCTGCTGATGGCGATTGGCCTGCGTATCGTCTATGGCCATTTGTGAGCCGAGGAAGAATTCGATTTCACCGTCGCCGTTGAACAAGGGGGCGACCATCACGGCGTTACGAAAGGCCGTGCCGTCCTTGCGATAGTTGATCAGCTCAACCATCGTCGGGCGAACCTGTGCGATGGCATCGCGAAGCATCGCCGCCTGCATTCTTTCGGTTCGGGCCCCCCGCAGGAACCGGCAGTTACGGCCGATCACCTCCTCCCTCGAATAGCCCGTCAACTCGATGAAGGCCTCATTACAGGCAACGATCGGATTGTCCGCCATGCGGGGATCGCTGACCACGGCGGCAACTCGGCTGTTGGTGATGAGGGAGTTTGGATCCATTGTCTTTGGCACTGTGCTTCCCTTCCCGTTAGGCCATATCGCAGAGACCTGTCGAAAAGCCTAGAACGTTATGACGCATCCGCTGGTGTTGGGCTGGCGGTGAAGCTGTCAGAAACATGATGAAACTCATATTTGCGGGGGTGTTGCCCTATCATCAGAGCGGTGAAGCAAGCTGCACCGCCCACACGATCCCATCAGAGGCTGATCGCGGCTTTATTCTCGATATGCGCGACCCGCTGCCGCGCATGTGGAAGAATTATTGCGTCGGGCATGATGGAAAATCCTCGAGCATGCTGATCGGCAAGATGTTCGGTTGCCTCGATCGGGACCCTAGTAACATCCAGAATTTTTTCGCTTCGAGGGAGGGTCAAGAAATATGAGACCGCGGATCGGGATTGTGGGCGCAGGCGTTGCTGGTCTAGCCTGTGCCGAGCGGCTGCGCTCCATCGGCGATATCATACTGGTCGACAAGGGGCGCCGCCCAGGGGGGCGCCTAACTACCGTTACGATCGGGAATTCGTCCTGGGACCTGGGGGCACCCTTTTTTACGGCTTGCGATCCCCAGTTCCGCGCCCAAGTCATGAACTGGCAAAGGGCCGGCTGGGTGGCGCGCTGGGATTTAGGCCCCCCGAACGCATGGGTGGGCGTCACGTCGATGGCAAGTCTCATTGCCGAGCAGAGCAGGGGGCATGAAATCATGTTCGGTTTCCAAGCCCGGTCGCTTGTCAGGAAGGGTTACGGGTGGATGCTCGAAAGCCACGCCGGCCGCATAGGATCTTTTGATGCATTGGTCGTCGCCGTTCCGGCCGAACAGGCCGCTCCGCTTCTTTCCCTCCATGATCTTGACGCCGCGCGCGACGCAGCATCTGTCCGGTCTTCGCCCTGCTGGGCCGTTATGGTCGAATTTGCCCGCCCACTCCCTGTTGCCACGCATTTGATGTCGGATTGGGGAATCTTCTCCCTTGTCGCCAGCAACCGCTCCAAGCCAGCAAGAGGCGAAGAGGAATGTTGGATCCTTCATGCCAACGGGCAGTGGTCGCGCGATCATTTGGAGTTGTCGCCCGCCGAAGTGGCGCCGCTGTTGCTCGAGGCTTTCGCCGCAGAAATCAGCATCGATCTCCCAGAGCCCTCATTCATCAAGGCTCATAGGTGGCGCTATTCAAGGCCACGCGGACAATCGGGCAATGTCATCTGGAATCCCGCGCTAGGGCTGGGAGCATGCGGCGACTGGTGCACCGAGCCGACGGTAGAAGGGGCCTGGCTTTCGGGCGTACGACTGGCTGAAAAAATGATCGGAACAATGGGTGAAAATGGCGCGAGGTTAGAGGGAGATTTCAGGCATGGAAGATAGAGCGGGTGGAGACGGCACTGGAAACATGACCGCTGCGGTGTTTGGCTCAAGCGGAGCAATCGGGGGATCGATGGCAGCAAGCCTGGCCAAAAATGGGCGTTTCAGCGCGGTCATGGCCGGGTCGCGGGCTGTGATCCTCCCGGTGGCTGGTTGCAGGCCCTTTCGTTTCGACCTCGACGACGAAGCGTCGATTGCTGAAGCTGCTGCAGCCCTTCCCCAACCAATTGGGCTGGTGCTCGTATGCACCGGCTTATTGCACGATCAAGCGTCAAACATCGTTCCTGAGAAAACCTTGCGGGCACTTGATGGCGCAACGTTGGCGCGGCTTTATGCAGTAAATGCGATCGGTCCAGCGCTCATCGCCAAACATGTGATGCCCCGACTTCCAAGACAGGGACGCTGTGTTTTCGCCGTTCTTTCAGCAAAAGTCGGCTCCATCGGTGACAACCGTCTGGGGGGATGGCACGCCTATCGCGCAAGCAAGGCCGCCCTAAATATGATGATACGCAATTTCGCGATCGAAATGAGGCGAACACATCCCCAAGCCATCGTCGCGGCGTTGCACCCCGGTACCGTCGAAAGCAACCTTTCCGCGCCATTCCGACGCGGTGTTCCATCGGACAAGCTTTTTACGCCAGACTATGCGGCTGAAAAGCTGCTCGGTGTGGTCGATCGCCTCACCCATGCTGACAGTGGCGGCCTGTTCGCCTGGGACGGCATGCGTCTGCCCGATTAGTGATGGAATGCCGCGAGTGGCAAGGATGCGCTCCGATGCCGAATCCATCAACGCAAAGCGCCTACGCCACTTGCCTCAAAGCGCGGTAGGCTGCTCGTGGTTATAGAGATCGGTTTTCGTCGAGTGGTTTGAAACGAAGGAAATAAACCAGATAGCATAGGCAAGTTTAAATTGGTCTTCTAAGTAGAGCCGAGCATTAGCAAACGTATGATAAAATGGGCATGCTGTTAGCGCATCAATGGAATACAAGCCACAGCAGGATGATGACGCGGATCAGCATGCCGATAAGCCAAAGCACAATAGCTTTTCCCACGCGAAACGCCTTGCAAAATAACTGAAACGTCAGGCCGCTGCGGCTCAACAATATTCCAAAGGGTCGTTTTGAACTCCCATCACGTCCGCGCGTTTTGGTGGGAGGAGTGTTCCAATGCGCGCGGAATTCACGATCGTGCCGGACCGGCACAATAATTTGATGAGGGTAAAGCTGGCTGGCTTTTTCACCCAACAGGACGTCGCTAGTTTCGCCCATGCCTATCGCGAGGGGCTGGGGCAACTTGACGGCTACGGTCATCTGACACTTGCCGATATTCGAGAAATGGCCATTCAGGCTCAGGATATCGTGATTGCTTTTGCAGACTTCATGGCCTCTCCGACGACGCGTTCGCGCAAACTGGCTTTTATTTGCGGTTCCACCCTTGCCCGCCTACAGGCACAGCGCCTCACCACGCGTGCTAATGTGCAATTCTTTCAATCCGCTTTCGCGGCGGAAGCCTGGCTGTTGGAGTGAGATCAAATCTAAGTCAGAAGGGCCGTCAAGCCGTGCCGCTGCTATCGGTCCAGCTGCGTTCGCGAACGCTCCAGCGCCTGGCCCACCGTCCAACATGTCATTGCCATATTTGGTTGAATCGCTGACGTGCAGACACGCAGCGCGGCTGAGCCAAGACATTCGCAGAAGCTCCCTAAAGAAATGCTGCTGCCGGCCTCCCGTCCCAAGTCGCGGAAAGATCGCTCAATAGCTCTGTGTCGACCCTAACCTCGCATTGGTGTCACCTCTGTATGACCCGGAAGAATTAGCGAGAGGGCAAGGTAGGCGGCGCTCAAGCGGCTTTCGGCATGGTGAGAAGGGTTAGGACGGAAGCGATTGGCTGTACCATTGGCGGCAACCTGCTTGGCTGCCGGGATTTCTGTCAGACCGGCGCAGCTTCGCCTGCATCGGGCAGTACATATCGGAACGGATAGTCGGCCCGCTGGTTACCCGCTCTATGCTGACAAAGATGTTACCATGACGTGTGATCCCGCCGCGTTTGACCCACCGCCGGAAGCAAGGCAGTTTTATGCTAATAGTCTCGCAGAGCTGGTCGCCTCGGGCATCCCCTTTATGCTTTCAGGTACTTACGCTTTAGGCTGTCATACGGGGATATCTCGCCCGACCAAGGATTTGGATGTCTTCTGCAAGGCAGGCGATGCGCCACGGATCCTGGCCCACTTCCGTCATCTGGGCCATGACGTCGAATTCGAGGACGAGCGCTGGATCGGGAAGGTTTGGAAGGATGGCAATTTCTTCGATGTGATCTACAATATCTCGTCGGCCAGCCTGCCGGTGACCGAAGAATGGTTTCGCGACGAATTCTACGCCGAGGTCTACGGAACCCGTGTCCGCATCACACCGCCCACTGAATTCATCCTCTCCAAGCTCTTCATCCAGGATCGCTATCGCTATGACGGCGCAGATGTCGCGCACATGATCCTCAAGCAGCACGAGACCATCGATTGGCAGCGCATGCTGGACGCGATGGAACTGCATTGGGAATTGCTGTTGATCCATTTGCTCCACTTCCGCTTCGTCTATCCAACCGAACGGCACTGCATTCCGCTCTGGCTGTTCGAAGAGCTTCTTGGCAGGCTGGAAACCCGGGCGGAGCTTCCTGTCCCCAAAATTCGGGTTTGTCGTGGAAGATTGCTCTCTCCACGCGATTATCTGGTCGACATCACCGATTGGGGATTTGCTGATGTTGTCGGGAAAGGACTGGAGGAAAGCCATGACCGAAACAAGTGATGCGGTGCCGGCCGGGAGACTTACCGTAGCCGCGATCGGCGACCTTCATGTAAGCGAGACGTCGGAACATCGATATCGCGAAATGTTCGCGGAAATCTCCGACAAGGCCGATATTCTTGCGCTGTGTGGCGATCTGACCAATTTTGGCAAAAGGCGCGAGGCGGAAATATTGGCAGAAGATTTACAGGCATGTAGGATCCCGGCCGTCGCGGTGCTTGGAAATCATGACTTTGAATGCGGTCAGCCAGACGAGGTGACCCGTATTCTTCAAAGCGCCGGGGTCACGGTTCTGGATGAGCAGGCTGTCGAAATAAAAGGTGTTGGGTTCGCCGGGGTTAAGGGCTTCGTGGGGGGCTTTGGTCGCGGCGAATTGGGCGCATTTGGCGAACCGGCAATCAAGGGCTTCGTTGAAGAGTCGATCAATGAGGCGCGCAAGCTGGAGAATGCCCTTCGCACGCTAAGAACCGACCGCGTTGTGGCTGTTCTGCATTATTCCCCTATCTCTGAGACGGTCGTGGGCGAGCCGCCTGAGATATTTCCGTTTCTCGGTTCTTCCCGGCTTGCCGACGCCATCGACCGGTTCGATAATGTCCGCTTTGCTGTCCATGGGCATGCGCACCGCGGTGCGTTCGAGGGTAAGACCCCGCGCGGCGTCCCTGTGTATAATTGCGCGCAATTTGTCGTTTCAGAAAAATTTGGCCGGCCTTACGCTTTGATTGCGGTTTAGCATGAACTGAGCCTGATGAAGTGAGCGTCTACAAGAATGCAGTGCAATATTGCGTTGGCGCGATGTCCTCGTCGTCCGTTCAGATGGCGTATCGCTGCACTGACGTTCAGCGTTATTGGTGTCTGATGCTTGTCCCAATCGCGTTGGTTGCATCGACGAATCTTTTACGCGCAATCGCTTGGATATTTTGCAGTTCCGGACGTTATCTCTCAGCAACAATCTCGAAGGGTAGCATGGCGCATTGTGCGGCAGGTCTGAGTGGACAATATGATATGCGGTGCGAGGTCTTTTTACCTCCGGGGCACGGCTGGAAGCTCGATCCTGCCCAGGCCCTGAAGCATGATATTGCCTTTGCAGGCTCCGTCGAGGTCCTTGGCCTGAAGCTGGAGCCCCAATGGGCTGCGTCGACGGGCGCTCGGATAGACGTGGCGGCGGTCAGCCGAGCGACATCACATAAGCCCGATGTCTTGCTCGCAGGAGGCTATCGCGGCAATGAGTTCGTCCTTTCTTCATTCGCAGCGCGCATGCGAGAATTCGAGCCGGAGCGACGCGCGCTCCCAATTCGGGATAGGTTTGATCCCTATCCTTCTGACAGCAGCAGCGGGCAAAGGGCGAACGACCGATGAAGGGTGTTATGGTCCTGCCCATGCTCCTGCTTGCCGCCTGCAACGTTCTGCCGCGCGATCCGGCCGGCACATCGACACGCGTTGCCAAAGAGCGAGCCTTCACCGTGGCGCTGGCCGATCCTGCCGTTAACGGGGCACCAGAGGTCCAACGGCTGGTTCATGAAATCGAGCGACGAACCGGCGCGCAGGTGCATTGGCGGCCAGGCACAGGCGAGGGGCTTTTCGCGCAGCTTGATGATGGCACACTTGACCTGGTGATCGGGCGCTTCCAGGCCGACAGCCCCTGGGCGATGAATGTGGCCTTTGGCCCGCCCCTCTTGAAGACCGGGACGAAGGAGGGACCGCTGGAACTCAAGGCGGCGATGCGCAATGGCGAGAACCGGTGGATCATGACAGTTGAGCGCGCCAGCCGCGCAGTCTCGCAGGAGGCCCGCGAAGAATGAGCGATACAAGCCTTCCCGACGAACTGCGTGAGCCCATGGCGCGGGCGGTACGCCTGGAATATTGGAACATCTTCTGGACGCTCACGATCATCGTGACGATGGGGTTGGTGCTTGGCCAGAGCCAGACGATGAAGACCGCCTGGATCGAGGACACGCTGGGGCTTGTACCCCCTATCATGTTCCTGATTGCCGCGCATATGGAACGCCATGCCCATCGCTCGCGCCGTTTCCCCTTTGGCTTTGAGCGGGTCAACGGCCTTGGCTTCTTCGTCGCTGCGGTCGCGCTCACAGCGGTCGGTGCATTGCTTCTCTATAATGCCGTGATGGCCCTTGGCTCGCAGGAGCACGCGACCGTCGGTTCGATCGTCATTCTGGGTCAGGATATCTGGCTGGGCTGGCTGATGATTGCCGCGCAGATCTATTCCCTCATTCCGCCGCTCTTTATTGGTCGCAAAGAATTGCCTCTGGCGAAGGCGCTCAACGACAAGCTGTTGCATACAGATGCGCTCATGAACAAGGCGAACTGGCTTACTGGGGCAGCCGGGCTCGCTGGCATCATAGGTCTTGGACTTGGTTGGTGGTGGGCAGACTCGGTGGCGGCTGCCATCATTTCGCTCGACGTCCTCAATGACGGGATCAAGGCATTGCGATCCTCAACAGCCGAACTGGTTGATGGTGCGCCAAGGGCGCTGTCGAGCACTGAACTTTCGGACGATGCGCAAAGTTTATGCGATCGGCTTCATGCAGAATTTCCCGGTGCCACGATCCGACTGCGTGAGACCGGCCGCCTCATCCGGGCCGAAGTCCATGACGCCCATCCCCCGGCGCAGTGCCGTCATCCGCGCGATTATTGGCCGCAAGGCGAGGACAGGGCCTGGCGGCTGGCGCAGGTCAGCTTCATCCCTCCAGTTAAGGGCGATGGCTCAGACTAGCTCGGCCGCGATTGCTGCACGGCATCTGCCTGCTTTTCCGGTCTGATGTAGATGGAGGTTAGATCAGGGACGCAAGCCTTCATTTCACGCTCAATGTCTTCGATCAGGTGCTCTGCTTCTCCCATCGGCAGGTCATCGACGAAATCGGCACTAATCGCCACAAACACTGCATCGGGCGCCGTGTGGATCGTGCGGACATGATTGACTGCGCTGATCTGCGGACGTTGGTCGAGAATGGCCCATAAAGCCGAAATGATCGCCGGATTGGCGCTTTCGCCGATCAGCAGTCCTTTGGCTTCGCGCGCGAGCAGCATGGCGACACCAGCCAGAATGAGACCGATCACGATCGATGCGAGACCGTCAATCCGTGGATCGGCAAAATGATGGCTGGCCCACACGCCAATCCCAGCAATACCAAGGCCGATCAACGCTGCGCTATCCTCGAACAGGACGATGAAGCCCGCAGGATCTTTCGAACGGCGAACCGATAGCCACCAACTGCTCGATCCCCGCTTTGCATTAAACTCGCGCACCGCAATGGCCCAGCTTGAGCCTTCAAGGAGCGCGGCGACTGCCAGCACCACATAATTGATCGTGGGATCGCGCAAAGCTTCAGGCTCAGCAATGTGCAGCCAGCCCTCATAGATCGAGACACCGGCGCCAACAGCAAAGATCAGAATCGCGACGACGAAGGCCCAGAAGTAGAGTTCGCGGCCATAGCCGAAGGGATGGGTGACGTCGGCTGGACGCCTCGCCTTAGCCTGGCCATAGAGCAGCAGGATCTGGTTGCCGCTGTCGACCAGCGAGTGAACCCCCTCCGTCAGCATGGAAGACGAGCCGCTGATCGCCGCCGCTACGAATTTGGCGATGGCGATCCCGACATTGGCGAAAAGGGCGCCATAAAGGACGATATTGTCGCGGAACCTGCGCGGCAGATCGGCCACAGGACTCAACCGGGATAGGGGCTGGAGCGAAGCAGGCCGGCCAGATGCGCTGCATTGCTGGCGACCATCTTGGCTGTCTTCGTCACCATCTCGGGCGTCTTGTCGAGATCCTTGAAATCAACCGACCCCATCGCTTCGCCGACCCAGTAGCAGGCGGCAACAGCCGGGATCGTCCAGCCCACGTCGTTCAATGCCTGGAACAGCTGGGCGCTGCAAAAATGTGCGCCATCCTCATTGCCGACGATGGCCGCAACAGCGACCTTCCCATAGCTTGGCATCCGGCCCTGATTGTCGGTCTCGGAAAGAAAGGCATCCATCCGCTCCAGCACCCTTTTGGCAACGCTGCTGATCTGCCCCATCCAGATTGGTCCGCCAAGGATCAGAATGTCATGGGCGAGTATCTTCTCGCGCAGTGCCGGCCAGGCGTCGCCATTGCCTTCGTCGGAAGTGACACCTGGCTTGATGTCGAGAGCAGCAATCCGGACCGTTTCGCTGACTATCACATCATTGTGCTTGAAGGCTTCCGCCAGGACGGCGATCATTGCATCGGTAGAACTCTCCTCGACCCCGTCTGCCTTGAGCGTGCAGTTAAGCGCCAGTGCCTTGAGCGGCATAGTTCATCTCCTCAAAGGGACGTGGACAAATGATGCTCGCTCGAGGCAACCATCCATTCTTCGCCATCAGAACTCGCGGGGCGGCAATGAGTTCTTCAAGGCAAAGGAGATTATGTGATGAGCAAAACCAGCCTGTCAGTGTCAGCTGCTTATCATCGCGCTGCAAATACCCGATCGCTTGGAACAGCGAACAGCTCGGGCGCCGGGCAAAAGATCGTTTCCAATATGCTGGCAGGGGACGAGGCAACCAGGATCAGCACTGATCCGCGGGGTTACGCCGGGCAAACGTTCCGACATGGTCAAATCTCTGATGTGCGAAAACTGGTTGGCTTGGCGCTTCACATCTTGCGCGTCAGCGAGAAAAGATCTCGGGCCAATTGGTAGGCGGGCGCGGCGGCACGGCTCGCGCGCACTCGTGCCGACGTGCCGCGTCCGGAAGCCAGACCAGGCATTACGGGGCGTAGCCGCAAGCAAATTGCGCGCTGCTTTCTTAAGACCTGCTGCTTTGCCTACGGCTGCAGCGGGCACCTGCGTTGCACGACTCGAACGGCGACCAGCAGGGTTTCCTGCCGATCATTGCCCAATTTCAGACCACTCGGCTGGCGGATGGCCAGATCAAGGACCCATGCAAACGGCGGTCGGCTTTGACGTGCCGATAACTGGTCTAGGGGAACAGATAGGTGGGCGAAAGGTTCTTTGTACCAACGGTGGAAGGAAGCGACATGCAGAATGAGATAAACGCCTTGGCTGAGATGCCGTGCCTTTGTGACACGGATTTCAAGGCCGAGCTTGCTGCGGTTCTTCCACAGCTTCGCGCATTCGCGCGGAGTTTGGCGGGGCATCGGGATATAGCGGACGATCTGGTCCAGGAGACGATGCTCAAGCTATGGCGTGCGCGTGACCGCTTCATTGCGGGTACTAATTTTCGTGCCTGGGCGTTCGTGATCCTTCGCAACCATTTTCTCAGTGAAATGCGGCGCAATCGGTTCGTTGGCGAATGGGACGATCTTGTCGCTGATCGCTTCCTTGCAGCGCCTGCCGACCAGGAAACGAGCGTCGAACTGCGCGACATGGTACGGGCATTGATGCAATTGCCCGTCCCTCAGCGGGAGGCGCTGATCCTGGTAGGGGCCGCCGGCATCTCCTATGAGGAAACAGCGCAGATTGTTGGTGTTGCGGTCGGAACGATCAAGAGCCGTGTCGCAAGAGCGCGGGCTGCGCTTGAAATTCTCGTCAATAGCGGGCGGCTCGAAAATAGTCGGAGCGACATGAGCACGCAGGACAATGTTGTCGTAAGCATTTTTGACTATTTGGAATCGATCCGTGTGCAGCATGGGCTTGCAGCAAAGCCGTTCGACATCTCGCTGCTGGCAAAAGCCGCCTGATCTCCGTCCCATCCTCACTCTGGCTGCGGAAGGACGGCCTGTTATGTCCTTTGGGCAGGCAAGAGTCAGGCTGGCCATTGTCCTGAATTACCTTAACGTGCTCGAAAGATTGGACCGGCCCTTCGTGAGCCGGTAGGGCCAAGTGCGTGATTTCTACCATCTGAAGATGTCGGTGACGGCCGGAATATTTCCAAGCCGCGCGCCGACCGCCGTCATTTACACTGACGCGCAGCCCTGCGGCAGATCGGCGCCGGGCCTGATGTAAAGGGCTTGAAACCGAGCAACTTACCTTACCTGGCCCTGTGCCGCGGCCAGTTCTTCAAGAAACATAGGAAGATGCGTCGCAAGATCGCTCCGTCTTGCATGCGGTCAGGACCACAGGCCATTTCCTCCTGATGGCTCACTTTGGCAGGACACCCGTCCTACCAATGCCGGACCCGGCCAGTATCGACATGGACGAAATTACTTTCGGGATAATAGCCCACCCCGCCTGCACGCAGCGAGAGGGCGGCCTTGTGAAGATTGGTGAGGCGAATATTTTTGAGCCTTATGTCGACTGCCTTGCCAAGCATATGCTGGCTCTTGGACGCCACGCCCGTCGAATTGCGATGCAGCCTGCCATTGGTCTTTGGCGAGCGATAACCCGAGATCAGGGTGAAGTAGGCGCGCTTGTCTGCGCCAGTCGCTGCCTGGAGATGGACAAGCGTGTCGAGTAAGCTCGTATCCATCCTGATCGCCTCGCCCGTCCGCCAGTCGCGCATGAAATGATTGAGCTCGGCGATGCCATCCCTCCGGAAGCGTCCGCCAGAAAAATAGCAGATGTCGATATGCTCGGAATTATGCAGATTGCGAAAGGCAAGCCGTCTTTCGGGAATCGCTGCCCATGAGGGCTTGGAAAATAACTGCGCCATACCGCAAGCTGCAGCGCCAAACAGCGCCGACCGTCGATCGAATATCATAAATGTCGTTGGTCCCGAACATGCTTCAGGGAGATAAAGGCAGCCCGCAGGCGTTGCCTATGCTCCTGTCATATAAAGTGATTCTGACAACGTGAACAGATCGGTTCCATGGAAATTTCGGATTTTGGCCTCGGTTGGTCTCATTTTTGCGGCTTGGGTACAGGCCGCCGTGCCAGCCACGGATCAGACGGGCGCGCCAGCCACTTTTCCAGCAAGCATCGACCCGGCCATATTCCAGGCCCAGGTCGAGCTCGACCGAGCGGGCTTTGCGCCCGGCATAATCGATGGAAAGCATGGCCGCTTCTTCGTGATGGCCCTCAAGGCCTTTCAGGAGGCGCGCGGACTAGAGCAAAGCGGGGCCCTTGATGCCGCAAGCCGCAAGGCTCTGGCTAGCGACAGGGCGCCAACGCTTATCCGCATGGTTCTGCGAGCCGAAGCGCTGGAGGCATCTTTCACACCGGACATACCCTCAAGGATCATTGATCAGGCCTCGCTTCCCTTTCTTGGTTATCGCAACCTTCTAGAAAAGCTGTCCGAGCGTTTCCATACAAGCAGCGATACCCTATTGCAGCTCAATCCTGGTCTCAACGCTCCCAAAGCCGGAATGGAATTACTGCTACCGGGACTGCTCCCTTCTGATCGGGCCTATGATCCGGGTCTCCCGTCAAGATGGCGGGATGTACTGGCCGATCTCAATATAAGTGCGACCCAGCCCCGCGCAGCCAGGATCATTGTGAGTAAATCGCAGAGCGTGCTGCGGGTTTATGACGGGAAGGATCGGCTCATTGCGCAGTTCCCCGCAACGACAGGCAGCGACCATGATCCGTTGCCGGTGGGGAAATGGATGATCAGGACGACTGCCTTCATGCCCACCTATCATTATAATCCTGATCTTTTCTGGGATGCGGACAGCAGCGATAAGAAAGCGCAGCTTAATCCAGGTCCCAATAGCCCTGTAGGGGTCGTCTGGATCGATCTGGACAAACCCCATTATGGTATCCACGGAACCCCCGAACCCACCCTGATTGGGCGCTCACAAAGTCACGGCTGCATTCGCCTGAGCAATTGGGATGCAGCCCGTCTCGCCCAGATGCTGCAGGCCGACACGCCTGCCGAATTTGTCGCCTGAGGGGCGTCATCGGCCTGTGGCCTCCGATCAATGGCAAGGCCGCGCCGATGCGCCGGAGCCTCGACCAGGGTCGCGCGTTGCAGGAAAGAGCTTGTAAGGAGAAATGCGTGCCCAAGTCCCTTGTCGCCCTTCCGATGGTCGCCATCGCCCTGACCCTGGCCGCGTGCGGCAGCCAGTCTGGTGGAAACGCGGCCGCCACGGCATCGGCGCAGCGGCAAGCGCAATGGAACGAGGATGCAATTCGTGATCTCAAGCAGGCCATTGACAGTCGCGCCGCGCATGGCCTCGACCATCTCTCCTTCGCCGTTGAAGGCGAGCCAGGAACAGGCGCCGGTCAGGACGCGCTTACCCGAAGCGCCCTGCGCTATGCCAGGGCGCTGGCTGGTGGCGCGAGCGATCCCCAAAAGCTCTATGAGGTCTACACTCTGGGCGCCCCCAAGCTGGATCTCGAACGCGGGCTGAAAGACGCGCTGGCATCGGGCAAGCTGCGTGGCTGGCTCGATGGCCTTGCGCCGCAGGAGGAAGACTATCGCAATCTTTCGCGGGCCTATATGGCGCTTGGGAAGCAGGGAAGCGATACCGAAAAAACCATCCCGGACGCAGGAAAGCCGATCGATCCTGGAACATCCGACAACCGCATGCCCGCGATCGCACGGCAGCTGGTGGCGTCGGGCTATCTGGATCGGGTCGGCAATGCCGGCGATCGCTACGCCGAGCCGCTGGTGCGCGCCGTCAAGCATATGCAGGTCGATTATGGCATCAAGCCCGACGGCGTGATCGGCGAAAAGGCCCTTGAAATCCTCAACCTGTCGGATGCCGATCGGGCGCGGGAAATCGCCGTTGCCATGGAGCGGATGCGGTGGCTTGACCGGGCGACGCCCGGAACGCGGATCGACGTCAACCTCGCCGCCGCGCGCCTCACTTATTGGCGCGATGGGAAGATTGCCGACACGCGCAAGGTTGTGGTGGGCGAACCGGACACCGAAACGCCCCAGCTTGGATCGCCCATCTATCGGCTGGTGGCCAATCCGACCTGGACGGTTCCTCGGTCGATTCAGAACAAAGAGATCGCGGGCAAGGGCGCTGGCTATATGAAGCGCAATGACATGGTCTGGAAGGATGGCTGGATCGTCCAACAGCCAGGCCCCAAAAACTCGTTGGGGCTGGTCAAGTTCGACATGAAGAACGACCACGAAATCTATCTTCATGATACGCCGGCCAAGCAGTTGTTTGCCGAGGTTCAGCGCCAGCGCAGCCATGGCTGCGTTCGAGTGGAGGATGCGATTGGTTTTGCCGAGAGGATAGCTCGGGACGAAGGCATACTCGATCAATGGACTAAGGCGCGCGCGACCGGCAAGGAAAGCTTTGTCGAACTGCCGCGGGAGATACCTGTTCGCCTTTTCTATTCGACAATATTGTTCGATGATGACGATGCGCCCATAATCCGGGCAGACCCTTATGGTTGGAATGCTCGGGTGGCAGAGGCCCTTGGCTTTGGCCCGCGGGAGGGGGCCCGCGTTCGAGCCGGCGGCGATGATGTCGGGCCTTGATGAAACGCAGACGCCGGCGCCGAGCCTGACTAGCGTTCATATTTGGGACGTAATGGTAGCCCAAGCCCATGTCATTTCCGGACCCCTGGAGATGAGATCCCATTGTCCAGCGCCGGCGTTCAGAGCCTGCTCAAGGTAAAGATCAGCTATGGGATCACCATATTCTTGGGCACCTGCCAAAGCAGCGAGCTTCATGGCCGCAGCAGCGGCCTTGCCGCGATCGCTACTTTGCAGGTGACCGGAAAAATCGAGGCATTCGTCACTGCCCAAAGGGTCGCTCTCGAGGCAGCCGACCGAGCTCGCGCCTTGCAAGATCTGGGCCGCAGAGGAGGTGCAGCCCCTTGCTGCCGAGTGAATGCCTAAAAAAGTGGGGTAGGTGTGGACGAAGCGCGCGTTGACGGCGAGAGCTAGTTTTGGCGGCTAATCGAGGGTCTGAAGATTGAGCTGTGCGCCTACCAGTCTGGCCGGCAGGACGTAGCCGTCGAACCGCTCGTAAAGCGGTGCCAGGATGTTGCAAACTACGGTTTCGAGATCCTCCTCGATCTCTTCGATCGAGACCATCGCCTTGACCTCGGCCATATCCGAACGGAACCCATTTCTGCCATTCAGATCAAAGAGCAGGGCGGCCGTTGACCAAATGATAAGCACCCGTCCGGCAAGGCCGGTATACCGTGCCTGATGTCGGATGACGCTGCTGGCTGCCGCGCCACGTGTCCGACAGAGCTATGCGGCGTGCTTCAGAATTTCAGCGGCGTGTGTGATGGCCGGGCCACTCTCCACAGGTAGAAGACCGGGGCCTTTGAAACTGCACTGCTATGCAAATTGCACGCAGCTTTTTAAGCCGCACTGGTGCCACTTCCTGGATGAAACGCACCTATCGAAAGCAAAATAGTCCTCAGAACAGCTTTCGCAGCAGCCCGGCATTGGTCTTGCCAAGTTCGATGATGGCATCGCCGCGGCCGCTCATGATCGCCTTGGCCATATAGAGGGTGAAGCCCTTCATCTGTTCAAGCGTGACCTTGGGCGGGAGCGACAGTTCGGTTCGCGCGGTGACGGCATCCAGCAAGGCCGGGCCGGGATGCGACAGAACGTCCCGCATCGCGCTGTCGAGATCGCCGGGATCGCTCACCCTTACGCCATGGATGCCTATGCTGCGCGCCATGGCCGCAAAATCCGGATTGTCGAGCGCGACACCTGTTTCGACAAGGCCGGCCGCCTTCATTTCCATCTCGACAAAGCCCAGGGTACCGTTGTTGAAAAGGATGATCTTCACTGGAAGTTTGAGCTGCCGCAGGGTCAGTAACTCGCCCATCAGCATAGCTAGGCCGCCATCGCCCGACAAGGTGACGATCTGCCGATCGGGATAGGTAACTTGCGCGCCGATGGCCTGCGGCAGCGCGTTGGCCATCGAACCATGGTTGAAGGAGCCAAGCAGTCGGCGACGGCCATTCATCTTGAGATAGCGGGCCGCCCAGACTGTCGGCGTGCCGACGTCGCAGGCAAAGACCGCGTCGTCGCTTGCCTGTTCGCTTAGAACCCGCGCGACATGCTGGGGATGCAGGATCCCGCCCGGCTTGCCATCGGCAAGCTCGTCCAGTCCCTCGCGCGCCCTGGCATAATTGTCTTTGGCTGAAGCAAGGAAGGCGGTGTCGCGACCGCCTTTGAGCAAGGGCAGAAGGGCTTCGATCGTCGAACCGACATCCCCCACCAAGCCAAGATCGATCGGTGTCCTGCGTCCCAGATTTTCAGGGCGCATGTCGATCTGCACGACCTTCGCCCTGGTCGGATAAAATTGACGATAGGGAAAATCGGTGCCGAGCATCAGCAGGAGATCGCAGGCCATCATCGCCTCATAGCCCGACGAAAAGCCGATTAGACCGGTCATGCCCACATCATAGGGATTGGCATGTTCGACCCATTCCTTGCCGCCCAGCGCGTGAACGATGGGCGCCTGGAGCGCACCGGCGATCTGCAGCAATTGTTTATGGGCATCCCTGCAGCCTCGCCCGGCAAGGATCGTGACGCGCCCAGCCTCGTTGAGCAGGGTTGCCAGTTTCTCGATCTCGCGGGGCGCCGCGTGGATCAGGGGCCGGGCGGGCAGGAGGGCCTCGATTGATCGCGCGAGTTTTCCCTCGGCGGCCTGAAGCGCCACGTCGCCGGGGATCGATACGACGGCAACGCCGCGATGCCCTACCGCAGCACGTATAGCCGTCTCGAGCGTGCGCGGCATCTGGTCAGGATCGGAAATGGTCTCGCAATAGACGCTGCAATCCTTAAACAGGGCTTCAGGCTTGGTTTCCTGAAAATAGTTGGAGCCTATCTCGGCACTGGGGATCTGCGCGGCAATGGCGAGGACGGGAACCCGGGTTCGGTGGCAATCATAGAGGCCGTTGATCAGATGCATGTTGCCGGGGCCACAGGACCCCGCGCAAACGGCCAGTTCACCGGTCAGCTGCGCCTCCGCACCGGCGGCAAATGCGCCTGCCTCCTCGTTCCGAACATGGATCCAGTCGATCTTGCCCTGACGCCGCAGGCTTTCGGTGATGCCATTGAGGCTATCGCCCACCACGCCATAAATGCGTTTCACCCCAGCCAGATGGAGCGTCTGGGTGAAGAGGTCGGAAACGGTCATTCTGGACATTGGCGAGCTCCGGGCAAGGCATCAGGATTTCGGGGCCTCTCCTGGCACGGACCGTTGCATTGGATGTCCCCGCCTCGCACCCGCGCCGTCCTTCCAACACCTGAACCAGGCGATCGTTGCGTGGCTCGACGGGCGATGCGGCCATCATGCTGAGCGAGGCTTCCAACGGGTGTCATGCCGCCCGCGGCAGGCGCCTCCATCCGACCTTTTCTGCAGGACGCCAACCGCCCTGGCGGCCATGCCGGCATCGCCCCCTCATTCGGTTAGGTCGCTTCGCATCTGCCCATGGGCCAGGACCGCGAACAGGCCGCTGCCACCGATGATGTTGCCGATGAGTGCAGGGAGGGAGAAACCGAACCAGGCCTGCTGGAAGCTGACCTCGCCGCTCAGCCAGAGGAAACTGATCTGGGACGAGCCGGTGACGACATGCGAAAAGCCGCCAAGGCCGATGACATAGGTCAGAAGGAAGATCACCCAGAATTCGCTGCCTTTGGCATTGGGCAAAGCCCAGGCAATCGCGGCCATGATGAAGCCCGCCGGAATGCCGAGCATCAGGGTTTTCGACCAGTCCTGCCATTCGAGCTTGGCGAGAATATCCAGCGCCACGATGCGCTGTTCATGCGTGATGATGACCTCACCGGCCATCAGCGCGCTCACGAGCGTGACGCCGACAAGGTTCCCCACCAGCACGCAGGCCCACAGGCGCGCGAGCCGGCCCAGATTGCCAAGGCTCGGACGGGTCGCGACCGGCAGCACCGCTGTGACCGTGCTTTCGGTAAAGAGCTGCAGCCGCCCCATGATCACGATCAGATATCCGACCGGATAGCCCAGCAGGTAGATGAGGGGCGCCCAGTCTGTGTCGGGCAGCCTTGCCCGCAGGAACAGCTCGGACATGAGCGACAGGGTGATCGCGAGGCCGGCGGCGAGGCCAGAAAGCATGAGTGCCAGGATCGGTCGATCCAGCTCTTCCTCGCCCTGGAGCCGCACGACCTCATGGACGACCTTTGTCGAACCCGTGCTGCGCTCCTCGACATGGGCGGCCTCTTCCGCGTCAAGATCGGGGTGCGGGCTATCCTTGGCTTCATGCATCTGGACCATTCCCCTGTCTGCCGAGATGACGCCTGCCCTGGTCGCCGCTTTCCTGTCCTTACTGTCCGGCACTGCGCAGGGCCCCCAGGATGAGCGCACGGTAGCTATGCTCCCTGACGCCATGGGGCGCATCCAGCCCCATGCGCTCGAGCGCGGCCAATTCCGCTTCGTCAGGCTGACCACCGCGCAGGCCGCGCGCAACCAGAGTGGCCAGCTGGGCGGGCCTTGCCGCATGGTCTGCCAGATATTGCATCGCCGGCAGCAGCCGCTGCTCGATCAGCGTAAAGTCCGTGCCGAACGGGAAGGGCGGGAACGTCTCGATGGGCATGGCCGCGCCGATCCGCTCGGGCAGATTATCCCTGTGTGCTTCGGGAATGTCCCAGTCGGGCGCTATCTTGCCTGCGGACCGTGCCTTTTCCACAAGTTCGCGCTGAAAACGGCTGTCGGCAATGGCGATCAGGCGCTGGATGACCTGCTCATCGCTTTGGCCGCGCAGGTCTGCAACGCCATATTCGGTCACGACCATGTCGCGCAAATGGCGCGGGATGGTTTCATGGCCATAGCTCCAGACAATATTGGACCGGGTCTCGCCCTTGTGACGCCGGGTGGCGGGCAGGGTGATGATCGAACGCGCGCCGTCGAGTTCGAGTGCCTGCGCCACGAAATTATACTGTCCGCCCACGCCGCTGACGACCTGACCATCTTCAAGCCCGTCCGAGATTGTGGCGCCCAGCAGCGTGACCATCATGGCGCTGTTGACGAAACGGGCCTTTTGCCGCGCCTTGCGCTTGGCCGCTTCGTCGCCGAACAGCGCATTGATATAGCTGATCTCGCGCATATGGATGCGATTGCGCAGCTTTTCGTCCATGTCCCGCAGCGCGGCGTAGAAGCTGCGCGGGCCAACGAAGAAGCCGCCATGCACGATCGCGCCATCCGCTTCACGCTTGACGATGCCGGCCCTTATGAGATCGAGGAAACAGTCGACCAGCATCTCGGTCGGCGCATATAGGCCTTCCTCAAAGGGGCCGGTTTCCCATGGCTCGGGAGCGCCCAGCCGGTCGAGCGTTGCGCGATAGGCATCGGGCCGTTCCTGCCGGAGGATCAGACTGTGGGCGATCGCGTCGCCGATCGCGCCGATGCCGATCTGAAGCGAGCCGCCATCGGCTATCAGTGCGGCAACATGGGCGCCGATGGCGTGCTGGGCAGGGCTTACGGGTTGGCGTGGCGGTCCGAAGAGGGGAAAGCGTGTCTGAGCGCTGTCGAGGATGATCGCGAACCGATCAGACGGGATTTCGGCCGGCCCGCGCATGAAGGGCAACTCGTCATTTACCTGACCGATCAGGGCAAAATCGGCCCGGCCCCGATCGCGCTCGGCAAGCAGGTCGAGCGTCATGTCGCTATTGCAGCTCAGGCTATAGCTGTTTGCCCGTCGCGCCACGATCTGCGCCACGACATTGACGCCCTGGTCGATCAGATAGCGCATCGCATGGGTATAGTTGGCCGCGATATAGTGGCGCTGCGCATCTCCATTGCCGAGCCGGCTGCCGGCCTGGAAGAAAAATTCATTCACCTCGATATTCGCCGGCATCTCGCCCGCGCGCTGCGCCTGCGCATAGGCAAAGCGCGGATATCCGCCCATTGTCCGCTCGAACACGGGGGCGAGGAAGCGACGCTCGAGGTCCGTGCCGAGCGAGGGCTGCTCGAGCGTGAGCGCCGTGAAGATACGCAGCCTGATGGCGGGATCAGCGCTGGCACGGGCGAAGAGGGCATTGACGATATGGGGCGCCTTGCCAAGGCCCAGCGGCAGGCCAAGGACGATATGCCCGTCGGTGCGAGCGATGATGCGGTCGGCTACCTCTTCTGCCGAACCAAGTTCCACAGGCTCGGTCCCGCCGGTCCTCATTGCAGCATGTCCCAACCCGGATCGGGCCGGAACCGCTCGCCATGGGCTTCGCGCAGCCCTTCCAGCACGGCTTTTACCTCGCCAATCCCGCGTGCGCGGGCATAATGGAGCGGTCCGCCACGAAAGGGCGCAAATCCGGTGCCGAAGATCATGGCAGCGTCGATGATATCGGGATCATCGGTCACCTTCTCGCGCAGGACCGCAGCGGCCATGTTGAGCATCGGCATGATGAGCCGGTCCGCCATCTCCGGCGGGGGCTGCGGGGCGCTGTTCTTGACCGCATGGCCGTCCTTCCAGGCATATATGCCTTTCCCGGCTTTCCGGCCCAGCTGACCCGCCGAAACCTTGTCTGCCAGCCATATCGGCGTGGCCGGCATGGGCCAGTCCAGTTCCCGTTTCAGCATGTCGGCAACCGCAAGGCCGATATCGAGGCCGACCTGATCGGCAAGTTCCAGAGGGCCCATGGGCATGCCGAAATCGATTGCCGCCCTGTCGATCGTCTCGGGCGCGATGCCCTCGTCCATCATCGTCATGGCCTCAACCAGATAGGGGGTGAGGATGCGATTGACGATGAAGCCAGGGGCGCTGCGGGCCGGGGCCGGCAGCTTGCCTATCATGCCGACAAAGGCTTTTGCGCCTGTCTCGACTTCCGGATTGGCGCCGTCATGGCTGACGACCTCCACCAGGTCGAGCCGCGACACGGGATTGAAGAAATGTATGCCGATCAGCCGCTCGGGATGGCGCAACCCCTCGCGCAATTGCTCAAGCGGAATGGAAGAGGTGTTGGTCGCCAGGATTGCGCCGTCCTTCATGCGTGGCTCGGCGCTCGCATAGAGGGTGCGCTTGAGATCGGCCTTTTCCGGGGCAGCCTCGATCAGGAGGTCGGCTTTGGCGATGCCCGCACCATCCAGGTCAGGGATCAACCGATCGAGCGCATCGCGAACCTTGAGCCGATCTCCATGGGCGAGCTTTTCATACAGCTTCGCGGCTCGGCCAAGAGCAGCGCCAATCGGCTCGGGTTTCACGTCGGAAATGCTGGTGCGCAGGCCGCGCCAGGCGCACCAGGCCGCGATGTCGCCGCCCATCGCGCCCGCACCGATGACATGGACATGGGCGATCGTCTTATCACCTGGCCCCGCGAGTCCCTTGAGCTTCTGCCGCAGGAAGAAGGCGCGGATGAGATTTTGCGCGCTATCGCTCATCATGAGACGCGCGAAGGAGATGATCTCCGCCTGTTTCATCGCCTCTCGGTCGCCCCCATGAGTTTCCCAAAGGTCGATGAGCGCATGGGGCGCAGGATAATGGGCCAGGGATGCCCTGGCTTCAGCCTGGCTGCGCATCTGCCGCGCCGCCAGATGTCGGACTGGCGCGGCTTCCTTCAGGCGAGCCAGCAATGCCTGACGGCCCTGATCCATGTCCCCTTCAACCGCTGCCATGATGGCGGCGTGGACATGCCGTTCAGGGACGACCGCATCGACCAGCCCCATGTCTTTCGCGTAGCCAGCATCAATCGACTTGCCGGTCAGCATCAGCTCCATCGCCGCGATCGGATCGCATAAATGGGTGAAGCGTGCCGTGCCGCCGAGCCCTGGATGAAGGCCAAGCTGCACTTCGGGGAAGCCGAGCCTTGTACCTTCGATGGCAATGCGCTGATGGCACGCCAGCGCGACCTCAAGGCCGCCACCCATGGCATAGCCGTGGATGACCGCAATGGTTGGAAGGGTCAGCGCTTCGAGACGGTCGACGATCGCATGCGCGGCGGCGATCCGGTCGCGCACCATCGCCTCGTCGCGCATGTCACGAAATTCGCTGATATCCGCGCCGGCAAGAAAGCCCTGTTTCTTGCCTGAGCGAATGACCAGCGCCCGAGGCGCTCGGTCGGCGATCATGTCGAGTATATGGCCAAGCTCTTCGAGCACGGCCTGGGACAGCAGATTGGTGTCCGTTCCCTGCTGATCGAGGACAGCCCAGCCAATGTCCTGGGCGTCTCGCGTGAAGCGCCAGTGATGCAGGGCGCCCGCGCGATGGGGCGCGGGACCGGTCTCAAGATCGCGATCGGCAAGAAAGGACCAGACAGGATCGTTCATCATGGCCTCCTTCACAGCCGTTCGATTAACATCGCGCCGCCTTGGCCGCCGCCGATACATTGGGTGGCGATGCCGCGCCTGAGCCCGAGCCGCTCCATCGCCTGAACAAGATGCAGTGCGATCCGCGTGCCACTCGTGCCCACCGGGTGCCCCAGGGAAATCGCGCCGCCATCGACATTGAGGCGCGAGGGATCGATTCGCCCGGCCGCCCCCTCAAGGCCCAATATGGTGCGACAGAATGCTTCGTCCTCCCATGCCGCAAGGCATGCCAGCACCTGCGCAGCGAAGGCTTCATTCAATTCCCACAAGGCGATGTCTGCCAATCCAAGACCGTTGCGCTTGAGGAGTGCCGTCGAGGCGAGCACCGGACCCAGGCCCATGATGGCGGGATCAAGCGCCGACCACTGGCTGTCGACGATCCGCGCGCGGGGGACGAGGCCATGGCGCTCGACGGCTTCCTGCGATGCCAGGATGGTCCAGCAGGCGCCGTCGCTGATCTGCGAACTATTGCCCGCAGTGACCTTCCCATAAGGACGCTCGAAAACGGGCTTCAGCGTCGCGAGCTTCTCTGTGTTGCTGTCGGGTCGCACGCCATCATCCCTGGAATGGACGGTTCCATCCCTGGCAAAAGCGGGCACAACTTCCCCCTCCAGCCATCCTTCCGCTTGCGCCCTGGCAAGACGCTTGTGGCTTTCGACCGCATAGGCGTCCGCGTCCGCCCGCGAGATTGAAAAGAGGTGCGCCAATATTTCTGCGGTCTGGCCCATCCCCAGATCGGTGATGGGATCAGTGAGGCCGCGTTCCAGTCCGATTATGGGCTTGAGGAAGTCGGGCCGAAATCCGCTGGCCGCTTTGAGCGAGGCCAGGGGGCTGTTCTTGTCGCCCTGCATCGCGGCGAACCATTGGACCGCATCCTGCCGAAACACGAGGGGGGCGTGACTGAGCGCTTCGGCGCCACCGGCCAAGATGAGGTCGCTGCCACCGTCGGCAATATAGCGGTAGGCAGTGTCCATCGACTGCATGCCCGAACCGCAATTGATTTGAACGGTAAAGGCGGTCGTCTGCGTCCCGCAGCCCAGACGCAGCGCCGCGACGCGGGCTGGATTGGCTTCATCGGCGATGACATTGACGCACCCCAATATGACCTGATCGAAATCGGTGGGGGCAAATTTCTGCCTCAGCAGGAGCGGGCGCCCACATTGCACCGCCAGGTCAACAGGCGTGAAGGGGCCGGGGCCGCCACGCGCTTTGAGAAAGGGCGTTCTGGCGCCGTCGACAATGTAGACCGGCCGGCTCATTCGGCGGCCTGAGCCAGATCCGATGCAGCGGGATTGCGCCGCAGATCTTCGGGTGCGAAATCATCGACGGCGATGACGTCCGCGACCGCGCGATCGGCTTCTTCAAGCTGCGCCAGTTCTGTGCTCGACAGCAGGCCGCGCTCGTGCGCCTTGGCCCAATCCTTGATCCATGCCTTGCGCAGCCGGTCGTGGATCGGCTGGGTATCGACCATCAGGCGGAAGGCTTCGGTCAGGCGGGCGACGGGTTCTTCCGGGCCACCGATGAACACATTGTCGATCAGCCGTTCGCGCGCTGGGCAGGGTTCCAGGATGATCTGCGCGCACTGGCGGATGGTCCGGTCCGTCGGGCCATGACGACGGCGGCCGAACGGCAGGATGAACAGGCGCAGCATCCAGCCGACGGGCCGCGCGGGAAAATTCTCGATGATCTCGACGAACCTTTGCTCGATCGTGGCAAAGCCGCTGTCCATGCACCAGGCGAGCAGGGGAAGATCATCATCCTGGCGCCCTTCATCCTCCCACCGCTTGAGCGCGCCGGAAAGAAGATAGAGTTCCGACAGGATGTCGCCCAGCCGGGCGGACAGGAGTTCGCGCCGCTTGAGCTCGCCGCCCAGGGTCAGGAAGGATATGTCGGATATGAAGGCAAAGGCCGCGGCATAGCGGCTCATCTGGCGATAATAGCGGGTCGCGCGTCCGGCTTTGGGCGCCGGCGCAAACAGGCCGCCGGTCCAGTTGCGCGCGAAGGCCCGGATCGCGGTCTTGAGCGCGTGGCCGACATGCTTCCACAGCACATCGTCGAACTGCGCCAGCGCCCGCCCGCGATTGGCATCGGCGACCGCGCGGATTTCCTTGAGCAGATAGGGATGGGAGCGGATCGCGCCCTGGCCAAACACCATCAGGCTGCGGGTGAGGATATTGGCGCCCTCGACCGTGATGCCTACCGGGATCGCGCGATACTGGTTGCCGAGATAATTATTGGGTCCGTCGATCACGCCCTTGCCGCCATGCACATCCATTGCGTCGTTGATGACGGTCCGCATGCGTTCGGTCGCATGCAGCTTGAGGATCGAGGAAATGACGGCGGGGTGGTTCCCCTGATCGAGCCCCGCGCAGGTAAGGCGGCGCGCGCCATCGAGCAGATAGGCATTGGCCGCGATCCGCGCCAGCCGCTCCTGTATGCCTTCGAACTTGCCGATCGGCAGGTTGAACTGGGAGCGGACCCGCGCATAGGCACCGGTCGTATGGGCCGCAAAGGCGCCGGCGGCTGCAGACAGGGAGGGCAGGGAAATGCCCCGGCCGGCCGCCAGCGCGCTCATCAGCATTTTCCAGCCCTGGCCGACGCGATCCGGGCCGCCGATGATGTTGTCGAGCGGGATGAACACGTCATGGCCCTCATTGGGGCCGTTCTGGAAACTCTGCATCGAGGGGATATGCCGGCGCCCGATCGACACGCCGGGCAGGTCGGTGGGGACAAGCGCGACCGTGATGCCGATCTCCTCCTGCCCGCCCAGCAGATGGTCGGGATCGCGCAGCTTGAAGGCGAGGCCCAGCAAGGTCGCGACCGGACCCAGGGTGATATAGCGCTTGCGCCAGTTGAGGCGGATTCCCACCACCTCCTCGCCGTCCCACTGACCCTTGCAGATGACGCCTTCGTCGACCATCGCGGCGGCATCGGAGCCGGCTTCCGGGCTGGTCAGGCCAAAGGCGGGAATTTCGCGTCCGTCCGCCAGCCGCGGCAGCCAGTAGCGCTGCTGTTCCTCGGTTCCAAAACGCAGGATGAGTTCGCCCGGGCCCAGGCTGTTGGGGACCATCGCAGTGACCGCCGCAGATACGGATCGGGTGGCGATCTTGCGGACAATCTCGCTATGGGCGAAATTGGAGAAGCCAAGGCCGCCATATTCCTCGGGAATGATGATGCCGAAGAATTTTTCCTGCTTGAGATAGTCCCAGGCTTCCTGCGACAGGTCGTGCGTTTCCCAGGTCATGCGCCAGTCGTCGATCATGCCGCACAGCTGTTCGACAGGGCCATCCATGAATGCCTGTTCTGCGGCGGTCAGCCTGGCGGGCGGCACGGCAAGAAGCTGATCCCAATCCGGATTGCCGGTAAACAGGGCCGCGTCCCACCAGCTGTTGCCGGCTTCGATCGCTTCGCTCTCCGTAGCGGAAAGGGCGGGCAGGGCTGCCTCGACGAGGGAGAAGATCGGGCGGGTCAGGATTTCACGGCGGGCGTTGGCAAGCATCATCTCTGTCCTTTTTGCTTGCCCCATGAACGCGGAAGACCCCGCACATGATCCGTCGTCTGTGGAAGTCGTTGCTGGACGCTGGCCGCAAAATGGCAGTCGCCAACCGGAGGCCGGCCAGCGCTGTTGGTGATGTTGTCGACAGGTGCGTTGGCTGATTGGTCGTGGCCTGAAGGATCAGGGGAGCATGTCGCCAATTCTCTTGGCCAGCGCGTCCATTGCGAAGGGTTTGGTCACCAGCGCCATGTTCGGCGCCAATTGTCCGTTACCGATGACGGCATTTTCCGCATAGCCGGTAATGAACAGGATCTTGAGATCGGGCAGGAGGCTGAGCGCGGCATCGGCCACCTGGCGACCGTTCATGCCACCGGGTAGCCCGACATCCGTGATCAGCAGATCAAAGGCCGCACCATTTTGCAGCAGCCGCATGGCGCCCGGACCATCCATTGCCTCCTGCACATCATAGCCCAGTTCCTGCGCAATCTCGACGACGAGGAGGCGTACCGTGGGTTCATCATCGACCACCAGGATACTGCCCCGTTTCATCGCCTTGTCGGCTGCCATCGCGGGCAGGAGGGGGGGCGGGGATGCATCGTCACTCCCTTCGTCCTCCATGAAGTGGCGGGGCAGATAGATGCACATGGTCGTGCCCGTGCCGATCTCGCTATAGATCCGCACATGCCCGCCGGACTGGCGGGCAAAACCATAGATCATGGACAGGCCAAGGCCGGTGCCTTCGCCCATCGGCTTGGTCGTGAAAAAGGGATCGAAGGCGCGCGAAATCACCTCGGGTGTCATGCCCGTGCCGGTGTCGGTCACGCAGATCGAGACATATTGGCCCGGCTCCAGATCCCGTTCGCGCGCGGCCATGTCGTCCAGCCACTTATTTGCAGTCTCGATCGTGATGCGTCCCCCGTCCGGCATTGCGTCGCGCGCATTGATGCAGAGGTTGAGCAGCGCATTTTCAAGCTGGTTGGGATCGACCAGGGTCGTCCAGATACCGGCCTTGCCGACAGTCTCGACCTCGATCTGTGGTCCCACCGTGCGCCGGATCAGCTCTTCCAGATCGAAGATCAGGCGGTTGGAATTGACCGGCTTGGGATCAAGCGTCTGCCGGCGGGAGAAGGCGAGCAGGCGGTGGGTGAGCGCAGCGGCGCGGCGGACGGCGCCCTGGGCTGCGACAGAATATTTGTCGATCTCGCCGACCCGGCCCTGCGCTATGCGTATCTGCATCATTTCCAGGGCTCCGGAAATGCCCGTCAGCAGATTGTTGAAATCATGGGCAAGGCCACCTGTCAGCTGGCCGACCGCTTCCATCTTCTGCGACTGGCGCAGCGCTTCCTCCGCCCTGTCGCGCTCGGCCGTCTTGGTCTCGACCTCCTCGGCAAGCCTGCGGCGATCCTCCTCGAGCTGCCGCTCGATCGCCTTGCGGGCGGACATGTCCTGCATCGCGCCGACCATGCGCAACGGTTCCCCGGCAGGACCGCGTATGACATAGCCGCGATCGAGGACATCGGCATAGCCGCCGTCGCAGCGGGCAAAGCGATATTCGTCGGTCCAGTCGGTCCCCTCGCCATCGATCACCGCATGGATGCTGTCGTTGATCCGCTGTCGGTCATCCGGGTGGATATGGTCCAGCCACCATTCGCCGGTCGGTTCGACATTTTCGAGCCTGTGGCCATAGGCATGCTCAAGGGCGATGTTCCAGGTCACATGATCGTCGCGGAAGTTCCAGTCCCACACCGCATCATTGGTGGCCCGCCCGGCAAGGCGTAGCCGCTCCTCCACTTCCCGCAAACTGGCCTGCGCCTGACGGTCGGCGGTGACGTCCTGTACGGTGCCGATAAGGCGGATCGGTACGTCGCCCTCGAACATCGCCAGGCCCTGGGCATGGATGTGCCGCTCGACCCCGTCCTCGATCCCGACCGTGCGATACTCCGTGTCGAAGATGCCGGCACCCGCCGGATCGAGCGCGGCGCGGACCGCTGCGTCGGCCTCTTCGCGATCATCGGGGTGCAGGCCGGCCAGAAAGGCGGTTTCATAGCTGACTGGTGCGCCGGGATGCAGGCCGAAGAGGGCGCGACAGCGCTCGTCCCATTCAAGCTGTCCGGTCTGCGGCCAATAGTCGAACTGCCCAAGGCGGGCGGCGCGCGTGGCGAGTTCCAGCTTCTCCCGGCTTGTGGCCAGGGCTTCGCTCGACAGATGCGATGCGGTCACGTCGGTGGCCGTACCGAACCACTCAAGGATATGGCCGTCATCGTCGAGAATCGGAACCGCACGGGACGCGGTCCAGCCGATGGTCCCATTGGCCTTGTGGACGCGATGCTCCAACATGAGAGGCGTTTTAGCTTCGATAGCATGGGCAATCGCAGCCATCACCACGGACTGGTCATCTACTGGGATATAGAGTTCGAGCCAACGAGTTGATGGCGCCTGCATATCGGTTAGGAAACCGCGGCCTTCGAGCTGGAGCATCTCCTGCCAGTCGGCGCTCATCTGATAGATGGCATCGGAAGTCGCGCTCACCAGTGCGCTAAAACGCGCTTCACTTTTCTCCAGCCTTGCCCGTTTCTCTTCGATCCGGCGGGCGTCAATAAACTTTTGCGTGACATCCACCGCAACGTCGAGAATGCCTGCAATCTCCCCTGCGTCGTTGCGCAAGGGACTGTAGCAAAAGGTCCACCATGTGTCTTCGGCATAGCCATTGCGGGTCATGACGAGGTGCATGTCTTCGACCGAGACCGTCTCGCCGCTAAGGGCTTGGTCGATCAGGGGCGAGATCTCAGACCAGATTTCGGGCCACACGTCGCGCAGCGACTGACCGAGCGCTGAGGGATGGCGGGCTCCGAGGAAGGGCGCATAAGCGTCATTATAGAGGAAAAGTTGCGCCTCTCCCCACATGATGAGCATCGGAAAATCCGATGAAAGCACGAGCTCGACCGTGGTCCGTAGCGATATTGGCCAATCCGCCTTCGCCCCCAGTGCTGTTTTCTCCCAGGGGAAATCGGCTACACGAGCTCTGAGCGAATTCGCGCGCGCGCGCGCCGGAGAAAAAATGGAGGCCATGACTTGGCGATAGACGCAACGCGCCATCCTGTCATCGGGCATGACGGCGTTCCTTCCATCCATACGGCGCAATTAATCTGGCATTTTACTGTCTGATTAAAAACGTCAGCGCTGAGGTGCGGCTGACCTTGCGCTGTTGTCGCTATTGACCTCGTCTGCGCCGGTCTGGTCGGCCCTGAAATAGCCGATCGCAACCACGATGAGCAGAACCGCGATGACGAGCGCGAGGCTTGTCACCAATATGGATCGGGTCACGGTCGTTCGCGATCCGCTGCGTGCCTCGACTTTCGAGAGATGGGTTACCGTTTCGCCATCTTCCTGTCGTTTCTCCATATCCTCTCTCCTTGCCCTTTGCCTGATGTCAGCGACGGGTTGGGGCTATCCGCCAGACGCTGTTGGACAGGTCATCGGCGACAAGCAGCGCGCCATGGACCGGATCATAGCTTACGCCCACCGGACGTCCGCGCGCATGTCCATCCTTGATGAACCCGGTCAGGAAGTCCTGGGGCTTGCCGGCGGGCCGACCATCGGCGAATGGGATGAATACCACCTTGTAGCCGGCCAGATCTTGCCTGTTCCAGCTGCCATGCTGTCCGACGAAGGCGCCCTGCGCATAGGCGGGGCCAAGACCTCCGCCGGTTGCGAAGCTGATGCCGAGCGCCGCGACATGGGATCCCAGGGCATAATCGGGCCGGATCGCGCGTCGCACCATATCGGGCTGCTGCGGACGCACCCGCGGATCGACATTCTGTCCCCAATAGCTGTAGGGCCAGCCATAAAAGGCCCTGGGGCGAACCGCAGTCATATAATCGGGCGCCAGTTGCGGTCCGAGCTCATCGCGTTCGTTCACCACGGCCCAGAGCCGGCGCGTCTGCGGCTCAACTGCAAGTGCCGTCGGATTGCGGATGCCCGAGGCATAGGTGTGATGCATGCCGGACTGGCGATCTACCTCCCAGATGACGGCGCGATCTTCCTCCACCGCCATGCCGCGTTCGCCGACATTGCTGTTGGAGCCGATACCGACATAGAGTTTCGATCCGTCCGGGCCAGCTGCCAGCGACTTGGTCCAGTGATGATTGATGCGTGAGGGCAATCTGGTCACCTCGACGCCCGGCGTGGTGATGCGCGTTTCGCCCTCGCGATAGGGAAAGCGCAGCAGCGCGTCCTGTGTCGCGACATAGAGCTGGCCCTCGACCAGGGCGAGGCCATAGGGCGCATTCAATCCGGTGATGAGCGCACTGCGCAATTCGGCGCGGCCATCGCCATCGGCATCGCGCAGCAGGGTGACGCGATTGCCACCCTTGACCGATGTCTTCCCCATGGCCTTGATCTGGGTCGCGATGACATCCTTGGGCCGCAGGGCAGGGGCCGAACCGCCCGACCCTTCCGCCACCAGAATGTCGCCATTGGGCAGCACCAGCATCTGGCGCGGAATGGCGAGCCCCGTGGCAAAGGCCGTCACGCTAAAGCCGGCCGGTGCCGTCGGCTTTTCATTGCCCCAGCCTGCGGGCGTCGCGACTTTCATCGGCGGCAGCAATGTCTGGCGCTGATCGGGCAGGTCCGGCTGCGCACCGGTCTGGTCAAGGCCGGACTGGCTGCGCCCGCAGGCGGCAAGGGCCAGGAGACTGGCGCCCAGGATGAAGGCACGCACGGTCATGGCCGAACCTCCCGGTAGCCGGCGAAGGCCACCCAACCGGCGGCAAGGGCAGCCAGGCTGCTGAGGAGGGAAAGGATGAGACCGATGGTCCCGACTGAACTCCAGCCGTCGCGACTATGCTGGAAGGCGTTGATGAGCCCGCAGACCCACATCAGCGCCAACAGCAGCAGATAAAGACCATGCTGTCGGCGTGCAGGCCCTTCGGCGCGCGCCAGCGCGATCAAGGCCCATAGCAGTACCAGGCCGCCGCCGATCAGCGCGCCGGTGATCAGCCAGGCCGAAAAGTTGCTCCACTGGATTTCCGCGCTGTTGAGATAGGTGATGTCCGACAGCAGGGCAGCGGGAAACAGGGCGACCGGCCAGGCGAGCAGCAGGCCGTGAAGCGGATGGAGCAGGGGCCGGGTGCGCGGCGGGGCGCTGGGCAAGACAGGTCTCCGTGTCGAAGCAAGAATGATCCCTCGCTAATGCGCCGGCTGGCTTTTGGTTTCGCCGACACCAGCAATTCATCCGCTTGTTACGAAACAGAAATGTTTGAACCGGATGCCGCTTCGCGTGTTGGCATGAAAGACGCTGCACACGGATGCGGCGCGAAAGGGGTGACGCGGGCGCAATGCGCAATCCATGGCTCTGGACCATTTCACTGCTCGGCCTTGGCGCCTGCAATGCGCAGCAGTCGGCCCTCCATGTCTTCGGCGCCGAAGCACGGCAGGTGCGCGAGATGGCGATCCTGTTGACCATCGGCGCGGCGATCATCGTGACGGTCATGGTCCTCATCTATGTTCGCGCGCTTCGCGCTCCGGCAGGGGCGCTCAGCCATCGTAGCGGCATGCGGATCATCTTGTGGCTGGGCGCCATCTGCCCGGCCCTGATCCTTGGCGCGCTGCTTCTCTATGCTTTGCCTGCCATGCGCCCGCGCGAGACAGCGCCTGGCGACCTCACCATTCGCGTCGAGGGCGAGCAATTCTGGTGGCGGGTCGCCTATGGGGCACCACGCGCAGGGCCTGGACTTGTTTCTGCCAATGAGATCCGCCTTCCCGTGGGGCGGACGGTGATCCTTGAACTCGGCGCGCAGGACGTGATCCACAGTTTCTGGATTCCCGGTCTTGCCGGGAAGATGGACATGATCCCCGGACGGACCAACAGGCTGGTTGTGCGCGCCGAAAATGCTGGCCGCTTCCGGGGCGTTTGCGCGGAATTCTGCGGCCTGTCGCACGCGCTAATGGCCTTCGACGTGATCGCGATGAACCCGGCTGATTTCGACGCATGGCTGGCGGGCGCGCGCGGCGCCGGCAAGGGCCTAGTGCCATCGAGGGGCCGGTCCCTCTTCGATGCGCATGGCTGCGGCGCCTGCCATGCCATCCGGGGAACCGCGCATGATGCGGCAATCGGGCCTGACCTTAGCCGTTTTGGACAGAGGCGGACGCTGGGGGCTGGGATATTGCCACCGACCACCGCCAATATCGCCGCCTTCATCCGTGCGCCCCAGATCGCAAAGCCAGGCGCGCGCATGCCCGCCTATCCCCAGCTGTCCGAGCAGGAGGCCATTGCCATTGCCCATTATCTCAAGGGGCTGAAATGAGCCTCCACGATCAGGATGACCCGGCGCTTCGCGCGGCGCAGGAAGAAAGGTTGCGCGCGGTGTGGGCGCCGCCCAGAGGGGTCTTCCTGCGCTGGACCGACTGCAACAATAATCAGGTGGGCGTCTGGTATGTGCTGACCGCCTTCGGCTTCATGCTCTTTGCCGGCGTGCTCGCTCTCATCATGCGCACCCAGCTTGCCGTGCCCGACAATGATCTGGTGGGGCCTGGTACCTTCAACCAGCTCTTCACCCTGCACGGCTCGATGATGATGTTTCTCTTCGCCGTGCCGATGTTCGAGGCGGTGTCGATCATCCTTCTGCCGCAATTGCTGGGCGCGCGCGACCTGCCGTTTCCTCGCCTGTCGGCCTTTGGCTACTGGTCCTTCCTGATCGGCGGGCTGTTCGTCGGGGGATCGATCTTCTTCAATGCCGCCCCTGACGGCGGCTGGTTCATGTATCCTCCGCTGACCACCCGGACCGATCTGTCGGGGCTGGGGGCCGATATCTGGATGCTCGGTCTTTCCTTCATCGAGGTGTCGTCGGTCGCGGCCGCAGTCGAACTGATCGTCGGCGTGCTCAAATGTCGACCGCCTGGCATGCGGCTCAATCTCATGCCGCTATATGCCTGGTACATTCTGGTCGTGGCGGTGATGATCCTCTTTGCCTTTCCGCCGCTCATTGCGGGCGACATATTGTTCGAAATGGAAAGGCTGCTCGACTGGCCCTTCTTCGATGCGCGCCGGGGCGGGGACCCGCTCTTGTGGCAGCATCTGTTCTGGATCTTCGGTCATCCCGAGGTCTACATCATATTTCTGCCCTCGATCGCGCTGTTCGCGATGCTGGTGCCGACCTTCGCCAACCGCCATCTCCTGGGCTATCCGTGGATCGTGCTGGCGGCCGTGGGCACCGCTTTCCTGTCCTTCGGGCTTTGGGTCCACCACATGTTCACCACCGGGCTGCCAAAGATCAGCCTGGCCTTCTTCTCGGCCGCCTCTGAAGCCGTGGCCATTCCGACCGGCGTCCAGATATTCGTGTTCATCGCGACGCTGTGGGCAGGGCGGGTCACCTGGTCCACACCTCTTCTCTATGCGACCGGTAGTCTCGCCATTTTCGTGATCGGCGGCCTTACCGGCGTGATGGTGGCGGTGGCACCGTTCGACTGGCAGGCGCATGACAGCTATTTCGTCGTCGCCCATCTTCATTATGTGCTGATCGGCGGCACGCTGATGCCGCTTTTTGCTGGTCTTTATTATTATTGGCCGTTGGTGACAGGCAAGAAGCTGTCCGACCGGCTTGGCCGGATCGCATTCTGGATGCTGTTTGTCGGTGCCAACCTGACCTTCTTCCCGATGCATCTTTCAGGACTGATGGGCATGCCGCGGCGCGTCTTCACCTATCCGGCCGAACTGGGGCTGGGCGGGCTCAACATGGCTTCCACCCTGGGGGCCTGGCTGTTTGCCGCGGGGGTGGCGGTGATTTGCCTCGATCTTAGCCTCTCTCCGCGCCGGGCTCGGGCCGCCCGCAATCCCTGGAATGCCGGCACCCTTGAGTGGCTCGCCCATCCCGAGGACGAGGACTGGGGCATAAGGTCGGTGCCATTGATCGAGAGCCGCTATCCGATCTGGGACCAGACAGATTTCGTGCGCAAGGTGGATGAGGGCCGCTTCTTCCTGCCCGATGCAGAGGAAGGGCGACGCGAGACGATTGTCACGAGCGTCCTTGATGCCCGGCCACTGGCAGTGATCCGCCTGGGAACCCCGAGCATCAAGCCGATGCTGACGGCGGTCGCGCTCGGCGGGGTCTTCATCCTAACCACCTATCATCTCTACTGGGCTGCGCTCGTCAGTGGTGGTGCCACACTCGCTATGGCGCTGTGGTGGCTCTGGACCGGGACGGCCGAAATTCCTGAAAAGCCCTGCAAGCCGATCGGCCACGGCCTTGAGCTGCCGCTCTATCTCTCCGGGCCCTCGGCGCCAGGCTGGTGGGCGATGTTCATTACGATGATGGCCGATGCGACGGCTTTTTCCGGGCTCGTCTTCGGCTATTTCTTCTTCTGGACCCGTCATGCAGATTTCCCGCCGGTCGCTCTGGCGGACGGGCCCGGCATGGCCTGGCCCATGCTCGCACTCTTCCTAGGGCTTGGAAGCTGGCTGCTGACGCTTGGCGCGCGCGAGGTGCATGCCAGCAAGCATGTCGGCATGGCACGGCTCTGCCTCATGGTCGCGCTGCTACTCAGCCTTGCCGGGATCGGGGCGGGGCTTGCCGGCCCCTGGACGCATGGCATGGACCCGCAGGCGCACAGCTATCCTGCAATCGTGTGGACGCTCGCCATCTGGGCAGCGGGTCATGCGGGTGTTGCCGCCATCATGCAGGGCTATGCGCTGGCCCGCAGTCTCGCCGGACGCATGGACCCGGTCCATGACGCGGATCTGCGCAACGTCACCGTCTACATGCATTTCTATGCGCTCACCGCGATCGTCACCTATGCGACGATCGGGCTGTTTCCGGAGGTCGCATGAGCGAACGAGGCAAATGGCATGAGCGGCTCAAGGTCACGCTCTGGACGCTCATCATTCCACCAGCAATCTGGGCAGGGCATTTCCTCGCCTCCTATCTCTGGGCGGCCATCTCCTGTGCCAAGGCCGGGCGCTTTGCCAGTTTTCCGCTATTGTTCGTCATCGGCACGATGCTTGCGCTGCTGCTGATCGGGCTTTCGGGATGGATCGCCTGGGCGCAGGCACGCCTGCCGGGCAATCCGCCGCCCCATGAGGACTCGACCCGGATCGACCGGCTGCGTTTCCTGGCCAAGTCGACCTTGCTCCTGGCAGGGCTGAGCTTCGTCGGGGTGCTGTTCACGGCGCTTCCGGTCATCTTCCTGCGGGATTGCCGATGAAACGCGCCGCACTTGCCGCCGGCGTAGCGCTGGTACCGATCGGCTGGCTCCTGGCTGGCGTTCCGCTTGGCATGACTGGCCATATGGCAGGCCATATGATTGCCGTGGCGCTTGCAGCGCCTTTTCTTGCCCTTGGTCTGTCGCAAGGGCGGTTTGATCCTGCGCGTCTCTGGCCCGCCCTCATAACCCCTATGGCGATGATGCTGGTGGAACTTGTCACGGTCTGGCTCTGGCACCTGCCGGCCCTTCGCGCGGCGACAATGACCTCCTTCCCATTGCTCGGGCTCGAGCAGCTCTGTTTCCTCGGAGCAGGTCTGCTGCTCTGGTCATCGGTGCTCCGCGCCGATCATCGGGCCGCTGGCATCGGTGCCCTGTTGCTGACATCGATGCACATGACCCTGCTTGGTGTCCTGATCGGCCTGGCGCCAAGGCCTCTCTACGCGGCTGCGGATCATCACCTGGCCGGCATGGATCCACTGATCGACCAGCAACTGGGCGGCGTCCTGATGCTGCTGGTGGGCGGGGCCAGTTATTTCATCGGCGGTCTTGTCCTGTTGGCGAGCCTCCTTCGCCAGAGGGGGGCGGCATGATCATTCGCATCAGCTTGAAGCGCGCGATCGCCGCGTTGCTCGGACTTGGGATTTTCGGCATGCTGTTCGCATGGTCCGGGGCCATGCAGATTTCCGCGTCGTCGGGCCATTGGCGTGTCACCGACTGGTTCCTTCACTGGACGATGCGCAATTCCGTGCGGACTTATGCCTGGCTGGACGCGCCTTCTGATCCGATCGACGATGAGGGACTGGTCAGTGCAGCGGGGCATTTTCGTCAGGCCTGCCAGGTCTGTCATGGCGCGCCGGGTGTGCGTTCATCACCCGTGATGCAGCAGGCAACCCCGCCAGCGCCAGATCTCGCCCGGACGGCAGGGGAATGGCGGGATCGCGAATTATTCTGGATCATCCGGCATGGCGTCAAATTCACCGGCATGCCGGCCTGGGCGGCGGCTGATCGACCGGACGAGGTGAGGCGCATGACCGCTTTCGTCCGTCGCTTGCCGCAGATGACGGCGGCGCAATATCAAGCGCTGACCCAGGCTGGCGAGGAAAGACGTCTGCCCGGCGTTGCTCCGGCAACCTTGTCGGCATGCACAAGCTGCCATGGCGTCGATGGTCGGGGGAGAGGGCAATCCGATATTCCGGTCCTGGCTGGGCAGAGCGCGGCCTATCTGGTCGCCAGCATGCGCCAATATAGGTCGGGGCAGCGCACCAGTGCAGTCATGCAGACGGCGCTTGCAACGACCGGGCGCGAGGACATCGCGAGGCTCGCGACCTATTTCTCTGCGATGCCTGGGCTGGCGAATATTGCGACCACACGCAGTTCACCGGGGCTGGATCGTTTCGGCCAGCCCCTGCCCGCCTGCAGCAATTGTCATGCGGCCGGCAAGGCCGCGCCCATTCTTGAAGGGCAGAAGCCAGGCTATCTCGCTGCGCGCCTGCGGCTTTGGCAGCAAGACGATAATGTCATCGACGCGCGCTTGCCGCCGGATACTATGGCGATGATAGCAAGACGTATCCCGGTCGATCAGATCGATGAACTGGCGCGCACGGTGGCGAAGCCTGGGTCGGACTAAGGGTCTATCGTCCGGTCAAGCGTGCATGTTGACCCAGATGAAAGCCAGGATGGCTGCAACGATGAATGCGAAGACGAGGTAGAGTGCAAGGCGACTGGTGGCCTTGCGGGCAGGACGTTCCTTGTGATGGGGCATTGGGATCCTTTCATGGTGATGTCCGCTATCAACGCGCGGCGGGGTTCCTGGTGCCCGGACGACACTCCTGCTGAACTGCTCAGCTTAACCCAGAGCCGACGGCCGGCTGGAGCGCTGGGCAATTCCCCGTTACGGATACTGGAGGGATGGGCATCTCGCATAGGTTTCGATAGTCTTGTCGATTGCTTCGGGAGAGGGCGCACTGGCCTGCCCGCAGCGGAAACATCAAACAGCCTATCGACCCCGAAAATTCGCAATATCTCGCGCTTTTCAGGGTCGTTAGGCTGTGGCGGATGCAAAAAAAGGCGAAACAGGAAATCGTCGGTTTTAGATCGCCAGTTACCTTACTCTACCACCCCGGCCGAAAAAGAAGCCAAGGACAACGAGTACAACCGCTACGAGAAGGAAAATCTTGGCGAGCTCAGCGGAGAGGCCAGCGACGCCGCCAAAGCCTAAAAGGGCAGCGATGACGGCGACTACAGCCAGAATGATAGCCCAGCGGAACATGGTTGGTCCTCCTCTACAAGGGATATGGATTGCGGCCATCGGCCACCCGATTTTAGAACAAATGCCGGATATGAATGTTCCAGATGGACCGGCGCGGTAGCTGTATGCGTGCCTTGCAAAGAACGCGTTCCAGCCCCTGCCGGATGTCGCATTACTATGCGATCCATTGGGATCGCAGCTTCCGTTATCAACGTTCGATCTCGATGTTTCGATAGAAAACATGGCCCGGCACAGGCCAGCAGCGGTTCGAGCAATGTGGAAGAGCTCAACTGTCTTAATCGGCGCTCGCCCGGTCGAGCATCGCGGCAGTTCACCGCCCCGCTTGGTCATAACGCAATGGTGAAACGCCTCTTTCTACCTTACATGCTCATATCGATCAGCTGAGAACGGTGACATGATGGTCGCGTCACGACGCTGCGGGCGCAATATGACCCAGCTATGTCACCAAGGTGATTGCGAGGGCTCTCCACCGAAAAGTCTGCGCCATCATGATAGGAAGTTGACATCGCTACCCGGCAAGGTTTCCAGCACGGATGCGATGGGAGCATTTGGGAAGGAATTTAAAAGCCCCGTCCGCTGGTTTCGCGGACGGAGCTACTAACGTCACAGCACTCTAGAAGTGGAAAATGACACCGGCCATGGGACGGAAGCTGTCCCAGTCATAGGTATCGAGCTGCACGCGCAGGCGCACGCCGCTGTTGCCCGTGACGCCGCCGAGGCCGATTTCCTTGGGCCCCACTTCAACGCCCGCGCCGTACATCCAGTCCTTGCGATCGGGCCAACCGCCCTTACCATTGACCCACTGATAGCCAGCCGAGGCATAGATCAGGCCGCTCTCACCAGCGCGAGCGCCGAAGCGACCTTTGACACCATATTCCCAGTCGATGTCGCTAAAGCCCTTGGTGGCGTTGCCTTCAACACCGACGAAGACCGGTCCAAGCGGAACATTGACACCGGCAATGCCGCTGATCAGCGCGCCATTCATGATTGTTTCGCCAGGAATGTCGCCGAATTCAGAACCGCGATCGAAGGTGTGATAGCCGCCCAAAACGCCGACATAAGGCTCAATCCCGAAAGCATCTGTACCATCGGGAGCAGTTTCCTGCGCAAAGGCAACTGCGGGGAAGGCGGCCATAACCGCTGCGGCGGCAAGAAACTTTTTCATACAAATCCCTGTTCGTTGCGATAGGTCGAGCATAGAACAGGTTGGATCGCGAGCTAGTTTCACACGACGGTCGTTAATCTGCAGTTGTTGCAATTTTGTCACTTGGCTGGAGGAACCAGGATCATCGGGCTTCGTATTGTCGGTGCGAGCCTTCTCGCAGTCTTCATACCTGCCCACTCCGGCCAAGCCGGGTGGGTTGTTTGATAATCTCCGCGGGTGCGTCATGGAGAGTTCAAATTAAGCTGGTATCAAGATGGCGGACGGAGTTTTCTCGCGAAGGACTGCATCTTGATGAACTTCGTCCAACCTATGAGATATCTACCTGCTCCAGGGGCAGCGAATATGCAATGGAGGATGAAGGCGAGCTGTGCCCAGCAATGGCGCGATTGCTGGGGATTTCTCGCGCCGCCAGCTGACAATATCGCGATCTTTACGCCCACCGGGGGGAACGCGCTTGACCCGCAAATCATATGATCATGACCGGCTATAATAGGCGAGAAGCTTCATGGGCGATCACCATGTTGACCCCGATATGCTTCGGGAGATGGCGCAGCATCGCGGGTTCCGGCTGTTAAAGTCGCGCCGGCGCAAACCGGGTGCTGGTGACTTTGCTCGATACGGGCTGACAGATGCCGCAGGCAAGCCGGTGCTGGGCGTCGGCCCTGAGGGCCTCACTGCATTGCCAGAGCAGATCGAAGCCTATCTGCGCTCAGGCACACTCGACAGCTGGAAGGCATCGGCGACATTCGCGCTTGGTTCAGCTGGGCGAGCCGGGAGAGAGCAGACCCAAGAGAAGCCCGGCACGGACAAGGCACGCCCGTCAAAGGGGGCACGCCAACAAAGAGTGTCTGACGTTCGGGCCAGAAATTTAATCGAGGTTAGGGGAAAGGGGGGATCATCTCACAGCAGACCGACAAGCGCCAAGGCCAGCGAGCCATTGATGCGCAAACGGTCTGTTTTTGACAATCCAGCAGCCTCCCGACCAGTTGTGCTGCGTAAACCCACGAAACGAGACATAAGCCCTATTTGCGCCCTGCTTGGCGAGTTTCGCGGAATCAAGCGGACAAGAAAGGATGTCGCCACATATCTCTCTACCGGCGACAAGGCCGGTGTCGGTATGCTCGTTGCCGAAGAGGAAGGCCTGATTGGATGTGTTGGATGGGCAACAATCCCGACGGTGCATCGCGGCAGAGTAGCGGATATGTGGAGATCCCTGGCCGATCTGCTCGGCCAGCTTCCTCTTGCGGTCGATTAAAGGAAGGCTCGTCAGGTCCTCGCCGTCAACAGCGAGAAGATCGAAGGCATAATAGAGGATCTCGCCAGGATCGCCTTTGAGCGCTGCTTGCAACGCCTGAAAACTTGTCCTTCCCTGCGCGTCGATCATCACGGCCTCGCCATCAATGAGGGCCGAACGGGCATTGAGCGCGACAGCCTCTGCGATGATCGACGCAAAGCGGTCCGACCAGTCAAGACCCGAGCGCGTATATGCCCTGCCATCGCCACCGCACACGAAATCAAGGTTCGGTAGCCGTCGAATTTCATCTCATGAAGCCAGCGATCGCCAGCAGGAACATGATCCACAAGTGTTGCGAGTTGTACGGGCTGGTAGGGAGGAGGCACATCAATGTGCTTCTCGCGGGCATCTTCCTTCCTCTGCTTTGCCAAACCCCTGCCTTTGGCCGACCTTTTCTTTGTCTTAGCCGCAGCTCCCGAAGCGATTTCCGCCATGGTTCTACCGCTTTGGATGCTTGTGAGATGTATAGCAACCAGATCGTCCGAGCCTGCGGCATGCTCATCAGCGATCTTACGAAGCAGCCAATTCTCGCTCCTTTCCTTGCCGCGAGGCTTGAGCCGGATCAGCAGCCATTCGCCCTTCATACTGTGTCCGTGCAGGATGAAGTGCAAATGTCCCTCTCCAAGTGTCTTGACTGCATCCTTGCCCGGCACTGGCTCCCAGATGCCGTTATCCCACAACATGACGGTACCGCCGCCATATTGCCCCTTGGGGATCGTCCCTTCAAAGCGTGCATAGTCGAGCGGGTGGTCTTCTGTACGGACGGCGAGACGCTTGTCGTTGGGATCAAGACTGGGGCCGCGCGTAACAGCCCAGCCCTTGAGCGTGCCATCGAGCTCGAGGCGAAAATCATGGTGTAACCGCGTTGCGTCGTGCTTCTGCACAACAAAGCCTTTACCGCTGGTGGCTGTCGTATTGCCCGACGGCTCGGTCGTTCGGCGAAATCACGCTTGGAATGATACGCGCGAGCCCTTCGAGCGACTTTACTTCAGCTTTTTGAGCTTTGCGCGGCATCAGTGGGTCCCGACCTCATCGCTTGCTCGACAAAGGGATAATTCGCGCGGCGCCAGACTCGTTCCCACCCTGCGGCCCTCTTGACATCCTCATGATGTGAACTGCCGAGCCGTACCATGGCGGAACTTGTCAGGTCCCGGCAACCAGAAGAACAGGCGCCTTCGCTTGCCGAAAGGCACATCCTCGGGTGTGGGGCCGGGTGATAAGCGCTGCGTGAGGCTATGGACTAAAGGCCATCCGATCGCCGCCAATGAGCGAGCAACTGCCACGATCAAAAATAGCTCCAGCACGCGCATCGCGTGCGAGCGGGCAGATGTTCTTCTGCAAGAGCGGGAATCTCACTGATGCAGATCAGTCTTGGTCGATTACAGGGAACATAGGCGCGGCTGCGCGCTTCCATGCGCAGCGGGCGTCCAAGCGGCGCATTCCGCGACAGCCCTGAATTTAACGCAGAAGGAGGAGGTCGCATGGCGCGCAAGATCGATCAGGACAATGGGGCCGATACCCAGGCTGGCGAATTTGAGACAAAGATCGGCACTGGCGGGGAATTGCATCAGCTGCCCGCAGAGGCCAGTCCGGTTCTCACGACCCAGCAAGGCGTGCCGGTTGCCGATGACCAAAATTCTTTGCGTGTGGGCGAACGCGGCCCGACCTTGCTGGAAGATTTTCACTTTCGCGAGAAAATCTTTCATTTTGACCATGAGCGCATCCCCGAGCGGGTCGTACATGCACGAGGTTTTGGCGTGCATGGTACTTTCACGCTGACTGAGAGCCTGGAAGAATTCACCACGGCGAAAATGCTGACGGAAGTTGGTGAGCAGACGCCGATGTTCGTGCGCTTCTCGACGGTCGCCGGCAATAAGGGTTCGTTCGATCTGGCTCGAGATGTGCGGGGCTTTGCCGCCAAATTCTACACCAAGGAAGGAAATTGGGACATTGTAGGAAACAACATCCCGGTATTCTTCATTCAGGACGCAATGAAGTTTCCTGATTTGGTCCATGCGGCCAAGCAGGAGCCCGATCGCGGCTTCCCTCAGGCGCAGACTGCGCATGACAATTTCTGGGACTTTATTGGTCTGACGCCTGAATCCATGCACATGATCATGTGGACCATGTCGGACCGAGCCATTCCGCGCTCCTTCCGGTTCATGGAAGGCTTTGGCGTCCATAGCTTCCGCCTCATCAATGCTGAGGGAAAGAGCGTATTTGTCAAATTCCACTTCAAGCCCCGGCAAGGTCTGCAATCGGTCCTCTGGAACGAGGCAGTCAAGATCAATGGTGCCGACCCCGATTTCCATCGTCGGGACCTTTGGGACGCCATCGAGCAGGGCAACCCGCCCGAGTGGGATTTCGGCGTTCAGATTTTTGACGAGGATTTTGCCGAAAATTTCGAGTTCGACATACTCGATGCCACCAAGATCATCCCCGAGGAACAGGTTCCGGTAAAGATCATCGGCAGTTTTGTCCTCGACAATCATGTAGACAATTTCTTCGCCGAGACAGAGCAGGTTGCATTTTGCACGCAAAATGTTGTGCCTGGCATCGGATTTTCGAACGACCCGCTGCTCCAGGGTCGAAATTTCTCCTATCTCGATACCCAGCTCAAGAGGTTGGGCAGTCCCAACTTCACCCATATCCCGATCAATGCTCCCAAAGGGTGTCCCTTCCATAATTTTCAGCAGGACGGGCATATGGCAATGCGTAACCCGAAGGGGCGCGTGAACTATGAACCTAATAGTTGGGCACCAGGCGATAATAATCCGCGGGCCGACCCGACAAGGGGCTATCGCCATTTTGCGCAGGAGGTGAATGGGGCAAAGGTGCAAGTCCGTGCCGAAAGCTTTGCCGATCATTATAGCCAGGCGCGGCAATTCTTCATCAGCCAGACGCCTATCGAGCAAAAGCATATTGGCGATGCACTGGTTTTCGAGCTGTCGAAATGCGAACGCGCTGACATTCGCGAAAGGATCGTGGGTCATTTGCGCCATATCGATGAGACGCTTGCGACCGTAGTTGCCGGAGGTCTTGGCCTCACGGAACTGCCCGAACCGGCGCAAGCGTTGGTAGCGACCCGCACCGATCTCCCCCCGTCGCCCGCACTCAGCATCGTGGCACGGGGACCGGAAAGTTTTTCCGGTCGCAAGCTTGGCATATTGGTCAGTGACGAAGCGCCATCCAAGTTGCTCAAGGCACTTGTTGCGGGCGTGGAAGCGGCCGGTGCCACTTTTGAAATCATCGCGCCAAAGATCGCGGGCGCAAGGCTCGACGATGGGAGCATGGTCGACGCCAAGCAAAAGATCGATGGCGGTCCATCAGTGCTCTACGACGCGGTTGCCCTACTCCTCGCTCCTGATGGCGCGGCGCAACTTGCTTTGGACAAAACGGCCAAGGACTTCGTCAGCGACGCTTTCGCCCATGCGAAATTCATAGGCTATACCGAAGACGCGCTGCCGTTGATCGACGCAGCGGGTATCGGTGAAAGCGACATGGATGATGGGCTGATCGCCTTGACTGACGCGAAAAGCATCGCGGGCTTTCTCAAAAACTGCGCGTCGCTGCGTCTTTGGGACCGGGAATATAAGGTCGATCTGGATGCGGCGGGCTTTCTCGCTGCGCAGCAGGGGAAATAAGGCCGGACGGCAGCTTCAGTGACAACGGAGACGAAAATGTCGTCACTGGACAAGGTGATGGCGGCGGTGACGCGGGCGAACACTGCACGAGCAGGAGCCATGAGCTATGGTGAAACCAGCCGCGGCCTTCCGTTACATAGGCAACTGCCGGCGCATATGCAGGTAGGAATCGCGCAGGGCGTCGCAGGTAAGCGCGGCTCTGCGGCACAGACCTTGCCTGAATCAATTTTTTGCAGGAGACCATCATGACCCTTGAAGGAAAATCCATAGCCATTCTGATTGCCCCGAAAGGAACTGAGGAGCCGGAATTTGTCCAGCCTCGCGATGCAGTCATCGCAGCGGGCGGTAAAATCACGATAATCAGTCTTGAAGCCGGCGCGGCGCAAACCAATAATAATGACCTTGATCCTGGCAACGCCTATGCCGTGGACAAGCAGGTGGCGAACGTCTCGGCCGAGGAATTTGATGGGCTCATCATCCCGGGCGGCACCGTTGGCGCGGACAAGCTGCGGGCTAGTCAGGAGGTGGTCGGCTTGGTGCGCAATTTCGCGAGGCAGAAAAAGCCCATCGCCGCTATCTGTCACGGTCCCTGGCTGCTGGTCGAGGCCGGTGCGCTCGAAGAGCGGACTGTAACGTCCTTTCCGACGCTACGCACTGATATCGAAAATGCAGGTGGCAATTGGGTGGACCAGGAGGTGGTTGTCGACGAGGCCATCATCACCAGTCGCAACCCCAAAGATCTGCCTGCTTTTTGCGAGCGGCTGGTCGAGATCTTCTCTCGAACGCCCGAAACGGCACCATGATCTTGCCCGCTAGAGAATAGCGTTCAACGTTGCCGCCATCGTTACAAACGGTGGCGTCGCGGCGTTGCAGGGCTTGATCATATAAGAATTACGCGTGAAAGCATGGTCGTGCTCGAATATCTATCCACAGTAGGTTATTCAAATATCGGATAGTTTTGATGATTATAAAAGTCAGGTAAAATGGTATTAGCGTCAGCATAAAGTCTTTTACATATTTTCATTTGATGAATTATTAGGTTTTATGAAAAAATAGTTTTGTAGACGTTTTAATCTAAAATTATTGTCGGGATGGAGTGCGTATGAAACTAAACGTCCATGTACATCTTGACTATGAGCTGTCTGGCCCCACGGATCTGCTTTTGCAGATCGAGGCAGCTGATATTCCCGAGCAGGCGATAGAATGGAAGGACATCATTCTTCCTCAGGCCGATCATATCGCCCATGTCCCTGCGCAAGACTGTATCGGGGAGCGGATTTGGTTGCGCATGTCGGGCAAGATGGTGGTCGACTACCGAGCAAGAATAATCGTCAACCGCAATCTGGCCGACTGCAGACAGCTGCAGAGGGTGCCGCCGCATCTGCTGCCCGGTGAAACAATTCCCTATCTACTTTCTTCCCGCTATTGCGAATCTGATCGCTTTCAGAGCTTTGTGAAAGAGGAGTTCAGGACGCTTGAGGGCGGCGAGCTTGTGATGGCTATGCGGGACTGGGTACATGACCATCTGCGCTATGTTCCCGGTTCAAGCAACATAATGACAACTGCGGCTGATACCTTCATTTCCCGACGCGGCATTTGTCGCGATTATGCCCACCTCCTTATCACTTTGACTCGCTCTGCCGGTATTCCCGCCAGGATAGCAAGCGTTTATGCCCTTGGCGTTGATCCTCCCGATTTTCATGCGGTGGCCGAGATTTTCCTTGGCGGCGAATGGCATCTCGTCGATGCTACCGGTATGGCGCGCGAAGCTGGCATGGCGAAGATTGGCGTGGGACGGGATGCGGCCGATGTTGCGTTCCTCACTGCTTTTGGCGGAGCTCAGCTGATTGATCAATATGTGTCGGTGGAGCCTTGCCTGGATTAAGGGTGGGGCGCGTGACCTGACAGATATGCCTGCTGCCGTGGAGAGCCAATACCCCATTCGAGCATCTTGCGGACCGTCCCACGATAAGGAAGCTGCTGGATCTGTAGTCCGCCCGACGGCGGGCGACAGGCGCAAATCATCATGCGGATAGGGTCTAGGCTCAGGAAAAGGGTCTCGTTGAGCAGCCCGTCGCGCACGCCACCGCTGAAGCATTCGATGCAGCCGTTCTCCATCGGCTAAATTGCTGGGATGTAGTGCCGCTAAACGTTGCCGCAGCAGGCAAGGACGGCGTTCGAGGTCCGCTCGGTGCTTATGTCGCTGACAACCATCCCAAGCTTGCCCAGCTCGGCGATTAGCGAGGTGAGATTTCGCACCAACCGACGCCTGAGATAGGACCGGCGCCGCGCATACGCGCTTGCGGGTGACACTGTCGATGATGTTGAGCATCCGGAACAAGGCCCTTTCGCCCGCTCATCATGGAAGAAGTCTGTGGTCCATCGTTGGTCGGGTAGCGCCAGCACGGGAGCCGATGCATGCTCGCCGACGGCACCGCGCCGCCTCCACCTGCGTCGAGCCGCTGGCCTGGCAGCTGGCGTTGTGAGAAAATCTTTGAAGTCGGCATTATCGAGCATCACCTGTGCCAGCTGCTTCATCTTGGGTTTCTCGTCCTCGAGCGCCCGAAGCCGCTTCGCCACCGACACCGACAAGGCGCGAAACTTGCCCTGCCAGTTGTAGATTGCCGCTTCGGCACATCGTGCCCACTATCCAGATAGGCAGTCTTCGCGCCAGCCGTCTACTCCTTCAGCAGGCAGATGATCTGTTCTTATGTGAACTTTGCCTCCTGCCTTCCGTAGGGCGCGCGTCACCGCCTACAGTCAATATCAGCGCGAGCTCTCGCTGGACTGAGATAACATGCTTATGGATGGCATGCGGCCGGCCGATTGCCTGTTGGATGGCGCTCGCCGGTAATGATATGGTTCCGGCAAACATCCAGGGACCGCCCATGCAACTGAACGACTGGACCTTATGGGCCTCAGCGCAAGAGGTAATAAAGCGGTGTGGCGTGAAAGCACCGGAATATGCTTCTGCGCAAATTGCGGAGGCGCAAACCGCCGGCGACGATGCGTCCGCTCGGACCTGGCGGGAGATCGCTCAAAGGATCGATCAGCTAATGGATGAAAGGACCGGCCGGCCGCTTGATAAGCAATGAGGGGGCGAGGGCATATCTTGCTATCCTCACGCGCTGTAGGTATTTAGAGCGCGTGTCGCCATAAGCATGTGCTATGCAGCGTCGTCCTGCTCTATACCATGATGGCGTAAACCCTTACCAAGCTAGCTGACGCTAAGTGCTGAAATTTCTTTGGACGGACAGTGAGCGACCCGCCAAAATTTTTTGGCTGACACTAATAGATGAGATGCAGTACATAAAGCAGCGTGGAACTGGAAAATAAAACTTTCTGGGCGATCGCTCAAAAGATCGTGACCTGCTATGGTCCCGAAGCATTCGGCTATGTCGCTTCAATGGCGGAAAAATCGGCCATTGCCGGCGATGCCGGAATGGTGGCGGCATGGCATTCGATCGCGGAGCGCATTGATCGTTCGATGATTGCTGAGTGCATCAACCAATTCCGGGACGATTGAGCAGTCGAGGATTTCATCTCCTATCAGGAATAGAGTCGGTCCAACCTGTGCGCCTATCCGACTTGCCAGATGCCTATTGGCGCAGTCATTGCAGAGCAATACGCCCCGGGCGCAGATGAGTTTTTGCTTCCAACTGCCATCTGCCCGCGAGAGCCTCGATGGTCCTGTCGGGGTATCGAAGCGGCCATCCATTCAAGCCATATTGAGGATGATGGATCTACTATGGTGCCCTGTAGTGTCATTTCATATCTTCGTCTCAGGTATCTCAGCATTGGGCGACCTAGTTGCGGAGGCGTCCTAACAGTCGCTGGGGTTCAAGGATTATGACATGCGCGGCAAAATGTTGCGGTCCCTCGAAGCCGTCACGTGTGCCCTAGAAGAAGCGCCAGCATTGCCGCTTCTGCCCGCCAAACTAGCCCGGCATCGTTTTTCGTGGAACGATCCTCTCGCTCACGTGTAATGCCATCAACGAGCATCTCCCCCCGTTGCTCGCTGACCTTCGACTGGCCCCGCGCGATCGCTCGCTGCGGGGCTTTTTCGTGCAATCGCCTCGCGCCCGCTCTGGGCAACGGTGATTTTGTGGCGGACTAGAAACGATGAGGGGGCGCGATGTTTAGCATATGGCATTAAGATGCGGACCGATTGGCGCTACGCAACTGTTCATCTGGTCGCTGATCGACATTGTTGCAGTCTTATGGGCCGTGCGGTGGATGATCTAGCCGGAGGCCTGTGGGGCTATCAAAAGCATCCAGGCCACCAGGCCAAAGAGCAAACTGAACCCCACCAGCAGGAACCAAATTTCGTTCCACCGCACCGAAGATTTAGTAGGCTGCTCTGCCTTAGTTTCTTCAAGGTGCGGGTTAACGATGTCGACAAGCTCGTGGTCAAGGTCGGGGTCGATGCTCACGCCTTATGTTATCATCCCTGCATCCGGCGGCAACCGACGATTACCCTATATGACCTCCCTGAAATTGGTGAGAAACTTGCGAGTTCGACGAGCGGCTAACATGCGACGCTCCGATACTGACCGGTATTTGCAATCGGTTAGCCGGTCAGTATCACCCGCCACCGGTAATGGCCCTTATTCCTAAGCGTGGGGGTTGAGGGTAGACGTCGGAGGATCCCAGCGTTGATGGCTGAGACTCCCTTTTCACAGTGCAGCGCTGGGGTCACCGCATCGTTTGTCAGCATATTCCGCTTCCTAAGCCGGGAAAAAATTCCTATCGCGGATCGTCCCGCGATTCGGTTTCAGACTGCCCGGTCCGCTGGACACCCCGTCTGCAGTTCAGTTGGTAGCGACCCGCTTGAGGCAGACGGGGGCTTGAACGCCTTCTTCTACGCGATTATTCTGCTACCGTTCCTGGCGAGGTTCAACGTCATCGCGGCGCGCGTCAGGAACACCTTCTCGTGATGGGGCTGGCGCCGCTATTGCGACGGTGCTACCTGAGAACTGAACCCGGCGCGCACCCCTTTATTTCCCCCCGAAATATAGCCGCGTCGGGTTCACCTTTCCCCACGCCCACTCTAACGTACCGCTTCGCTTGGATAGTGCTGCCTCAATGCTTTCTTTGGAATGTTGCGCCTCCCGCAATGCATATTCGCTTTGCCCAGCATCTTTTCCGGAACACCAAAGGTGCTAACGGCGCGATCAAGCAGCTCAAAACTGAGAACCGCGCTGTTGGGTGGGCAACATCGTCGGCTGGCTGTCTTTGTCGATGATGTGAGGAGTCGTCTTTTCCATTCGTCTTGTATGCCTTCTCTGATCGCCGAGCGAATTGGGAGCTGGCGAGCGACACGCGACAGCCGCCCTCTATCAAGACATGAACCCGAACTATGTCCCAGCCATGTTTAAGTTGTGCGGGGCACTGAATAGGTCGGATCGCAGGTGGCTGGCGAAGCAATAATTGCCTGGTCGCCGGCAGAAGACACTTAAGACTGCCTGCTTCTGCTTTGGCTAGAGCATCGAGCTTGAAATTTGAATCGCTGGGATTCCTGCTGGGCTAAATTTGTGATTGACCGATGTTGGAGGTGGATCATGGGAAAAGCCTATTTGGGAGACCTGCGTGAGCGGGTGAATGGAGAGATAGCCGATTGCCAGTCACCTCGAGGTGCAGCGCGGCGCTTTGGGGTGAGTGCGGGCACGGGCGTGCGTCTGGCGCAGCGGACGGCGTAGACAGGATTGCTTGCGCCTGCGCGGCAAGGGCTTCCGCCCGGTGGCGGCAAGCTGGCGCCCTATCGGGCTGTGCTGATCGGCTGGGTCGAGCAGGATGGGGACATCACGATGCCCGAACTTGCTGCCCGGCTGCTGAATGGAGCGCAGGTTGTGGCGCATCCCGCTTCGCTGTCGCGTGCAGCGCATTCAACCTCGCATCGATCGGCACCAGCGGTTTTGATATCGAAGCAAGCTATCAATGGCGGCAGCCTCAGGGTCTGCCAGGCAGTCTGACCTTGCGCGGACTTGCGACCCATGTGCGCAAGTTCGTAACGGATTCAGGACTGATCGGTACTATTCCAGTGGCCTCGGCAGGGGTCAATCTGGGGTAACGCGCCGGACTGGAAGTTCCTTGCGATCCACAGTTACGAGAATGAGCATCTCTCGTTCATGATCCTGGAGCGTTGGTTCAGTGATGGCGTGCTGGGCAATCAATATGTTGTCTGCCAGCCGGGGAGCTGCCGTGAATCGGCGAACAATCACCCCACAATCGACCAAAACTTCATGCCGGGCGCTTTCTACATGGATATTGGCGGCAACTATAATATCACTCCGCAGGTGACGGCCTATTTCAAGGTGGACAATCTCTTCGACCGTGACCCCGCAAAATCGCCCTATTTCGTGAACCCAAATCTGTATGATGTAATCGGATGCATGTATCGGGCGGGCGTCCGCGTCAAATTCTGATGCGCAGCGGTGCCGCGTCGGTGATGTGCGCCGACGGGCTTGATCACAGTGTCGTGGTCAGAGGGCGGAACGAAACTAGATGCCGTAATGGCTCGACGTCTGGCGGCCATAAATCTCGCCATATCGTCCCACGCCCACGTCCATGCGGCTCTGGAATATTGCCTCGATCAAGACGGGGCGCGGGCCTGCGGAACTGCTCGTGCCGCCCGACATCACTCTGATGCCGCTGACGAGATCGTCGACCACCGTTGCTTTGCCTGGAACAAGCTCTCATCTAGCAGCTTTGGGACGTCATCTTCCTCGGACGACGGTATGGGCTTACGGGTTCTGATCAATGCATTTTGGTATCAGTCTACCAAACTGACGATCCCGCTGGCCGCGCTGATGATCATCAGCAGGGCGAGGACGCAAGCTTCGATCATCAATATGGTGTCCGACTGATGCCTCTCACGCTTCATCGCATAAGCCCCTCAAGATCATTTCGTCCATGACAGCTTGTTGATCTTTCGTCAGATCGTCGCGGTCGCCTATGGCCGACCAGGCTTTAATCAGCTCGGCATCTGACATATCGGCCGCAAGCGCAGCGGCCTTCAGATGGTCTTCCATTCAGCGTCTCCAATCATCACGCACGCGAAAGATTATGTCGATCGGCAGCGTGAATACAACCGCCTCTAGTTTGCGCTAGGTTAGAAGATCGCTTCCATGGCCTCGCTCTTTCGCGCTCTGGAGCGATGTGATTTAGTTAAAATCGGGAAAAACCCGCGCATTATCGTCTGACTTCTGGTCCGGGAACCGGTCACCGGATCAAAAGCAACTTCCCCTACAGCCAACAAGGTGGCTGCACAGAGTAGCTTGCCTCAATCTGCCGGCGTAAGCGCGGAGGTGAAGCGATGCTGAGCGATGAAGGCGTCAAGGATGCGGATAATACCAAGATGCATTGATCACGACCCACGCGCCCATTTACGGCGTCCGATAGTCATGATGCGCCACGGCTGATCGACCAGCTTGTTCCAGGCTTC
>NZ_JAFCGW010000007.1:0-233703 GCF_018604485.1 Sphingobium sp. BHU LFT2 | reverse complement strand
GACATATTGCTGCTCGCCCCGACCAGCCCCTGCACCGACGGCTATTTCGGCGACCTGCTCGCCACCTCCGCCCAGGCACGCGGCTGCCGTGGCCTGATCATCGACGCGGGCGTGCGCGACGTGCGCGACCTCAAGCAGATGAACTTCCCGGTCTGGTCCAAGGCGGTCCATGCCCAGGGCACGATCAAGGGCACGCTGGGATCGGTCAATATCCCGGTCGTGTGCGCCAATGCGCTGGTCAATCCCGGCGACGTGATCATCGCCGACGATGATGGCGTGTGCATCGTGCCGCGCGCCGACGCCGCCGCCGTGCTGGAAAAGGCGCAGGCCCGCGAAGCCGCCGAGGAAGCCAAGCGCGTCCGCCTGGCCGCCGGGGAACTGGGCCTCGACATATACAATATGCGTCCGCGTCTGCAGGAAATGGGCCTCAAATATGTCTGACGGCCAGACCAGCGCCCGCGTGATGTGGATGCGCGGCGGCACGTCCAAGGGCGGCTATTTTTTGGCCAAAGGCCTGCCCGCCGACAGTGCCGCGCGCGACGCCTTCCTGCTGCGGGTCATGGGATCGCCCGATCCGCGCCAGATCGATGGCATGGGCGGCGCCGATCCGCTGACCAGCAAGGTTGCGGTCGTCAAGAAATCCGATCGGGAGGGCGTCGATGTCGACTATCTCTTCCTCCAGGTCTTCGTCGATCAGGCGATCGTCAGCGACGCGCAGAATTGCGGCAATATCCTGGCCGGCATCGGCCCCTTCGCGATCGAGCGCGGCCTGGTCGCCGGGCAGGACGGCGAGACCCGCGTCGCCATCTTCATGGAAAATACCGGGCAGATCGCGATCGCCACGGTTGAGACCCCCGCTGGCAAGGTCCGCTATGATGGCGAGGCGAGGATCGACGGCGTGCCCGGCAGCGCCGCGCCGATCCCGCTGGAGTTTCGCGACACCGCCGGCTCCTCCTGCGGCGCGCTGCTGCCGACCGGCAATGCCTTTGACGAGGTGGAGGGCGTGCGCGTCACGCTGATCGACAATGGCATGCCCTGCGTCGTCATGAAGGCGCAGGATGTCGGCATTACCGGCTATGAGGACCGTGACACGCTGGACAAGGACGCGGCGCTCAAGGCCCGGATCGAGGCAATCCGCCTCGCCGTCGGCGAACGGATGAACCTGGGCGACGTCAAGGAAAAGTCGGTCCCCAAGATGATGCTGGTCGCCCCGCCCCGCAATGGCGGCGCGGTCACGGTGCGCAGCTTCATCCCGCATCGCGCCCATGCCTCGATCGGCGTACTGGGCGCGGTCAGCGTCGCCACCGCCTGCCTGATCGAGGGATCGCCCGCAGCCGAAGTCGCGTCGATCCCCGACGGCAATCGCAAGACACTGTCGGTCGAGCATCCCACCGGCGAGACGACCTGCGTGATGGAACTGGATGAGAATGGCGCGGTCACCAGCGCCGCCATGCTGCGCACCGCGCGCAAGCTGATGGATGGAGAGATTTTCGCATGACCGCCCCCGAACTTGGCCGCATCATCAGCTGGCACGGCAATCCGTCCAAACCGCGCTACACCCCGCCGGCCGGCGCGATCGACGCCCATTGCCATGTGTTCGGTCCGATGGCGCAATTCCCCTTCAGCGCGAAGGCGAAATATCTGCCCGAGGATGCAGGCCCGGACATGCTGTTCGCGCTCCGCGACCATCTGGGTTTCGCCCGCAATGTCATCGTCCAGGCCAGCTGCCACGGCACCGACAATGCCGCGACGCTGGACGCCATCGCCAAATCGAACGGCAAGGCGCGCGGCGTCGCCGTGGTCGATCCGGCCATTTCGGAGGCCGATCTCGCCGCCCTGCATGAGGGCGGAATGCGCGGCATCCGCTTCAATTTCCTCAAGCGCCTGGTCGATGACGCGCCCAAGGACAAGTTCCTGGAAGTGGCCAAGCGCCTGCCCAAGGGCTGGCATGTGGTGATCTATTTCGAGGCCGACATCCTCGAGGAACTGCGCCCATTCATGGACGCGATCCCGGTGCCGCTGGTGATCGACCATATGGGCCGCCCGGATGTGACCCAGGGGCCGGATGGCGCCGACATGAAGGCGTTCCGCGCCTTCCTCGAAAGCCGCGACGACATCTGGTTCAAGGCGACCTGCCCGGATCGGCTCGATCCGACAGGCGATCCGTGGAACGCCTTTGCCGATGCCGTCGCGCCGCTGGTCACCGACTATCAGGATCGCGTGCTGTGGGGCACCGACTGGCCACACCCGAACATGCAGGATGCGATCCCCGACGACGGCCATCTGGTCGACATGATCCCGCGCATCGCCCGGACGGTGGAATTGCAGCGCAAGCTGCTGATCGACAACCCCATGCGGCTCTATTGGCCCGAGGAATTATAAGGCCACAGCCGGTTTCCAACCAGCGCACGGCCGCTCCGTCTGGGGCGGCCGGTTGCATTTGCGCAACACGCTTCTCGCAAATGCAAGTCAACAGAATTGCGAACGAATATCAATATCGCTATGGGCGCCCCATAAACGAGTCACGGGGGATCCCATATGAAGAAGTTCATCGCATTGAGCGGCGCGGCCCTGATCGCGCTGTGTCATGGCACCGCCTGGTCGGCAGAGGCGGCCGCTGCGGACGCCCCCCGCACCGACGAAGACAGCATCGTCGTCACCGCCGCCACCACCGGTTCCAAGACCGACACCGCGCTGGTCGAACTGCCCCAGCCGATCAAGGTCATCACGTCCGAACAATATCTGTCGCAGGGCGCGATCAGCATCAGCGACACGGTGAAATATGCCGCCGGCGTGCTGGCCAACCCCTATGGCCGCGATACCCGCGTCGACGGTTTCAACGTGCGTGGCCTGGACGCGCTGCAGTTCCGCGACGGCATGCGCGACATCTTCAGCTATTATGCGTCGATCACGTCGGACCCCTATAATTTCTCGCGCGTGGAAATCCTGCGCGGCCCGGCATCGGTGCTGTTCGGCCAGGGGTCGATCGGCGGCCTGGTCAACCTGGTCAGCAAGACGCCCGATTTCACCACGCGCGGCGAACTCAACCTCGTCTATGGCAGCTATGACCGCAAGGAGGCGATGGGCGACGTCAATGTCGCGCTGGCCGACAATCTGGCAGTGCGCTTCGTCGGCCGCGTCCGCGACGCCGACACCTATGTCGACCATGTCCCCGACGACCGCGTGATGTTCGCGCCCTCGATCCGCTGGCAGCCGACGCCCGATACCGACATCGTGCTGACCGGCCTCTATCAGGAGGATGATACCGGTTCGACGTCGCAGTTCCTGCCGATCGTCGGCACCTTCATGCCCAACAATGTCGCGGGCGAGCAGCTGGATCGCTACACCTTCGTCGGCAAGGCCGGCTGGGATCGCTATGATGGCCGATCGCTGCAGGGTGGCGGCTCGATCACCCACCGCTTCTCCGACAATGTGAAGCTGAGCCTCAAGGCGCGCTATATCGACAGCGACCTCGAATATAACACCCATTATGCCGACAGCTATACCAACCCGCAGGATCCCTTCTCGGTCTATGGCACCGACGGGCGCACCATCGCGCTGACGGCCGACGCCAGCGACGCGCGGATGAACGTCTTTTCGACCGACAACAACGTCCAGTTCAATTTCAACACCGGCGCCAATATCGAGCACAAGCTGCTGGTCGGCATCGACTATAGCTGGAACAAGGTGTCCAAGCGTTATGCCGGCGGCTATGAACTGGTCGACCTGTACGACATCGATTATGATGCACTGGCGACCTATGATCCGACCGGTCCGTTCACCAGCGACAGCCAGAAGCAGCTGGGCGTCTACGTCCAGGACCAGATCCGCTTCTATGACCGGGTATCGGTCGTGCTGGGCGCCCGCCGCGACCGCGTGACCGGTTCTTCGGGCCAGAAGGACAATGCCACCACCTTCCGCGCCGGCATCATCGGCGAAATCGGCGCCGGCATCTCGCCCTTCTTCAGCTATACTGAAAGCTTCCTGCCGGTCGCCGGCCGGATCGACAATGGCGATGGCAGCTATGGCGATGCCTACAAGCCGCAGACCGGCACCCAATATGAAGCCGGCGTGAAGTGGCAGCCCGCCCCCAGCACCCTGGTCACCGCCACCGTGTTCAAGATCAAGGAGCGCAACCGCGTCCTCTATCTCGCGGCGGGCGGCACCGAACAGTCGGGCGTGCTCAACACCAAGGGCTTCGAAATCGAGGCGAGCCATACCCTGCCCGGCAATTTCGAACTGCTGGCCAATTATGGCTATTCGAAGCTGAAGTCGGAAACCAACACCAGCCTCGACTATATGCCGCGCCATACCGCGTCGCTCTGGTCCACCAAGACCTTCGGCCTGGCCGACGAGGCGCAGCTGCGCCTGGGCGGCGGCGTCGTCTATAGCGGCAAGAGCGTATCGACCAGCGCGATCTGGTCGATCGTCACGCCGTCGCGCACCACCGTCGACGCGCTGGCGGAAATCACCTGGCAGGACTGGCGCTTCGCGCTCAATGCGACCAACCTGCTCAACAAGAAATTCTACGCGTCCTGCCTGGCGCGTGGCGACTGCTTCATGGGCGCGCCGCGCAACGTCATGGGCACGGTCGGCTTCCGTTTCTGAGGAGAGAGACTATGCTGAAATGGACTAGTGCGCTGCTGGCGATCGCCTGCCTGCCTGCGATGGCGCAGGCGCATGAAGTGTGGGTCGAACGGGACGGCACCGGCCCGGCGCGCATCTATCTGGGCGAACCGGGCGATCCGCTGCCCGAAGGCGGCGACCCCGAGTTCGAGAAGCTGAAGGCGCCCAAGCTGGTGCCCGCCTCCTCCGCCGCGCAGGTGCGCAAGGCCGGCTATATCGAAGTCGCCGTGCCTGCCGGCGACGTGCGCGTGATCGACGACAGCGTGTTCGATCCGTGGGGCGAGGAAGGCAAGAAGGAAGGCGTGATCTATTATGCGCGCGCCGGCCGCAGCGAGGCCAAGGCCGGGATGCCGCTGGAAATCGTGCCGACCGCTGCGGGCGCCAACAGCTTCACGCTGGTCCGCGACGGCAAGCCGCTCGCCGGGGTCAAGGTAACCGCGATCTCGCCCGACAAATGGTCGAAGGGCTTCGTCACCGACGCCCAGGGCCGCGTGACCCTGCCGATCAAGGAAAAGGGCCGCTACATCCTGACCGCGACGCAGGAGGAAAAGGGCGACCTCAGCCTGCGCGGCGCCAAGGTGGCAACGCTCTACAACATCGCCACGCTGACCTTCGTCAATAACTGACACTGGAGCGGCGCGGGCCATCGACCCGCGCCGCCGCCTCATGCGGCGAGCGCCGCCAGCTCCGCGTCCAGCGCGTCGAGCGCCGCATCGGTGAACTGCGACGGGGCAAAGGGCTGTATCGCGCGGAGCGTCATACCCCTCGCCATCGCAATGCGCTGGTCATCCGCCACGCCCGGAAAGTAGCGATCGAGCAGGCTGCGCGTCTGCGGATCGGCCAGCAGCACGCCGATCTTCGTGTGCGTGGTCGACAGCATTTCGTCCTGTGGTTCCGCCTGCGCTTGCGGCGTCTGCCCTGCAACGGGGAAAGCGCCTGCCTCACCCCGATCGGCCAATGCGGTGGTCGATGGCGTCATTATCAGGTGCAGGTCGGCCAGCCCGCGAATGATGAAGCTCGGCTCGAAATGCAGGTCGCGGGCACCGGGCGGGCCATGGCGGGCCGGGTCGAGTTCGATCGCGCTGCTATGCTCCAGAAACTTCTCCAGGATGATCCGCACCTCGACACGGGCGAGCGGCGCGCCGGCGCAGACATGCTTGCCCCGGCCGAAGGCGACATGCTCGCGGATGCGGGGGCGATCCAGTTGCAACTCTGCCGGCGCGTCCCAGCGCGCAGGATCGCGATTGGCCGCCGCCAGTGCCAGCAATATGCAGGTACCCGCCGGCACCAGCCGATCGCCGATCCGGGTATCGCGCCGCGCGACCCGCGCCGTCTGCTTGCTCGATCCCTCGATCCGCAGCACTTCCTCGATCAAGGCCGGGATCAGCGCCGGGTCGGCGCGCAATTGGTCCTGTAGCCCCGGCTGATCGACAATATGGCGCATGGCGTTGCCCAGCAGCTTGGCGCTGGTGTCCTGCCCGGCGCCGAACAGGAAGGTGGCGAGATTGACGATCTCCGCCACGCTGGGCGTGGTCCCGTCGGCATATTTGGCCAGCGCCAGTTCGGTCAATATATCCTCGCGCGGATGACGCCGCCGATCCTCGACATAGGCGGCGAAATAGGAACCCATGACGATCAGCGGATGCCCCTCCCCCGCATAGTCATTGTCCGCCGCGTCCAGGCTGCCGGGCGGCGGCGCCGCATCGATCACGTCCATGAAGCGCTGGCGATCCTCCGCCGGCACGCCCAGCAAGTCGGCGATCACCAGCGTGACGAAGGGGGTGGCGATGTCCCGGATCAGTTCGGTCCGCCCCTGCGCCACCGCCCGGCGCACCAGATGGTCCGAATAGTCCGATGTGAAACGCTCATTCGCCTTCAGGCGGGACGGGGTGAACAACCGGTTGACCAGCCCGCGCAGCATTGTGTGGGGCATATCGTCCAGCCCGACCAGCATCGTGCCACCAGGAAAATCGGGCCGATGCGCCTCAAGCTGCGCGCTGATGTCGCTGCCCTGCGGCACGAAGGGCAAGGGGGCCGCCGCCCCCTGCAGTGCGTTGACGGCGGAAAAATCCTGGGCATTGGCGAGGACTTCGAGCGTTTCCTCAAAGCCCGTGACAATCAGATAGTCGCGCCCCGGCGGCTGATAGACCGGGCCATGCGCTCGGACGGCCTCGAAAAAGGCGTAGGGATCCTGTAATATGCCGCGATCGGTGAAATAGTCGCGCGCCTCCAGTGCCACCACCATCATCTCTCTCCCATGCTGCCGTCACGCGCGCAGGAGCGATCGCGCAACCACATATGATACACAGTAGATCATATGTGGTTGCGGTCAAGCCAGGGATGTTAGGCCGCCGTGCCCTTGAGGAAGCGGATCATGGACGAGAAATCCTTGCCCCCGGCGCCCGTATTGACCAGCGCCTGGTAGAGCGACTCTGCCGCCGCGCCCATCGGCACGCTGGCGTCGACGCCATGGGCAGCCTCCACCGCGAGCTTCAGATCCTTGAGCATCAGCGCATTAGCAAAGCCGCCTTCATAGTCGCGGTCGGCCGGCGTTTCCGGACCGACGCCAGGCACCGGGCAATAGCTGGTCATCGACCAGCTCTGCCCCGACGCCTTGGACGAGATGTCGAAGAAGGTCTGGAGATCGAGGCCCAGCTTTTCGGCGAGCGCGAAGGCCTCGCAGGTGGCGACCATGGTGGCGCCGAGCAGCATGTTGTTGACGATCTTCGCCGCCTGCCCCGCCCCGGCCGCACCGGCATGGATCACCGCCTTGCCCATCGCCTGCAAGATCGGTTCGGCGCGGGCAAAGGCGGCATCCTCGCCACCGACCATGAAGGTGAGCGTGCCGCCATTGGCCGCGGCGATGCCGCCCGACACCGGCGCATCAACCATAGCGAGACCGCGCTCTGCCGCCTGTTCGATGACGGCGCGGGCCGAAGCGACGTCGATGGTCGAGCAATCGATCAGCAGCGTGTCCGGCCCGACCGCACCCAGCAATTGCTCGCCATAGACGGCGCGGACGTGCTTGCCGGCGGGCAGCATGGTGACAACGATGCTGACACCTTGAACGGCGTTCGCCGCCGATGCCGCACGCGTGCAACCGGCTGCCTCGGCGCGGGCCAGCGCGGCTTCGGACAGGTCGAAGGCGGTGACGGCATGGCCCGCCTTCACCAGATTGGCGGCCATGCCGCCGCCCATATTGCCAAGGCCGATGAAGCCGATGCTGCTCATGTCCGTCCTCTCCTTTTATTCTATCAGGCGTCGACCGCCGCCTGGGGCAGCGGGGTCCAGCGCTCGCCGTCCGGCAGCGGCGCGAAGATCGCGTCGACCAGCTGGTCGGTCACCGCCTCCACCGTCGGCGGATTCCAGCGCGGCTGATTATCCTTGTCGACGATCAGCGCGCGCACCCCTTCGACAATGTCGGGCCGGGCGATGACGCGGCAGGCGAGATCATATTCCATCGCCATATTGTCGACGAAGCGGGTCAGGCGGCTGGCCTGCGCCAGTTGCCGCAGCGCGACCTTCATCGTCTGGGGCGATTTGGTGTCGAGCGCGGCAAGCTGCGCCAGCGCCCAGTCCGATCCGTCGGCGCGCAGGGCGGCATAGATATCCTCCAGCCGGTCGCTGGCGAACAGCCGGTCGATATCCGGCAGGAAGGCGGAGAAATGGCTATCGGGCGGGGTGGCGGCGAAGCGCGCCAGCACTGCGGCAATGTCGGACGGGTCGGCGATGATCGCGGCCTTCGCCTCCTCCAGCCGGTCGCTCGGCAGATAGTCGGTGGCAAGGCCGAGCGCGATCGCGTCCGCCCCGTCGATGCGCGCACCGGTGACGGCGAGATAGCGGCCCGACCGGCCCGGCAGGCGCGAAAGATACCAGCCGCCGCCGACATCGGGGAACAGGCCGATGCCGGTTTCCGGCATGGCATAGACGGTGCGTTCGGTCGCAACGCGATGGCGCGCCGGCTGGGCGATGCCGACGCCGCCGCCCATGGTGATACCGTCCATGAAGGCGATCACCGGCTTGCCATAGGTGAAGAGCAGATGGTTCAGGCGATATTCGGTCGCGAAGAAATCACGCGCGGCGAGATTATCGCCAGCCGCGCTCTCCGCGATCAGGCGGATGTCGCCGCCGGCGCAGAAGCCGCGCCCTTCGGCATGGTCGATCATCACCGCGCGGATCGCCGGATCATCCTGCCAGGCCAGTAGCGCCTCGGTCATGGTCGCGCACATGGCGCGGGTCAGGGCATGGATCGCCTTGGGCCGGTTCAACCGCAGACGGCCGACGCCGCCTTCCACCGCAATCAGCACATCGTCGGTCATGGTCATTCCCTTCAGGCCTTGAGCAGTTCGCGGGCGGTGATCATGCGCATGATCTCGTTCGTGCCCTCCAGGATGCGGTGGACCCGCAGATCGCGCCAGATGCGCTCGACCGGATAGTCCATCAGATAGCCGTAGCCGCCATGCAGTTGCAGCGCGCGGTCGGCCACGGCCGATCCGATGTCGGTCGCAAAGCGCTTGGCCATGGCGGCGAACTTGGTTTTGTCGGGCGCGCCCTCGCTCACCTTGGCGGCGGCGAGATAGAGCAGCGCGCGGGCGGCCTGAAGCTCGGTCTCCATGTCGGCCAGGGTGAACTGGGTATTCTGGAAATCGGCGATGGCGCGGTCGAACTGGCGCCGGTCGCGGGTATAGCCCACCGCCTCGTCCAGCGCGCGCTGGGCGCCGCCGAGCGAGCAGGCGCCGATATTGAGCCGGCCCCCATCGAGCCCGGCCATGGCGATGGCGAAGCCCTGCCCTTCCGCGCCGACACGGTTGGCGACCGGCACACGGACACCGTCGAAATTGACCTGGGCGGTGGGCTGCGAATGCCAGCCGAGCTTGCGCTCCTGTGCGCCGAAGCTGACGCCTTCCATGTCCTTTTCGATCACCAGGCAGCTGATGCCCTTGGGGCCATCCTCGCCGGTGCGGACCATCACGACATAGAGGTCATTCTCGCCGCCGCCCGAAATGAACGCCTTGGAACCGGTGACGACATAATGGTCGCCGTCCCGCACCGCGCGGGTACGCAGCGACGCCGCATCGGAACCGGCGGAAGGTTCGGTCAGGCAGTAGGAGGCGATCGTCTCGCAGGTAACGAGCGCGGGGAGATAGCGCTGTTTCACCGCATCGTCGCCGAAGCGGTCGATCATCCAGGCGGCCATATTGTGGATCGAGATGAAGGCCGAGGTGGAGGGACAGCCATAGGCCATCGCTTCCATGATGAGCGCGGATTCAAGCCGGCCCAGACCGATGCCGCCGCTCTCTTCCGACACATAGATGGCGCCAAAGCCCAGTTCGGCGGCCTGGCGGATGGTGTCGCGGGGGAAATGATGATCCTCGTCCCACTTGGCCGCATGGGGCGTGATCGCATCGGCGGTGAAGCGCTGCGCCAGTTCCTGCACGGCGCGCTGCTCGTCGGTGAGGTCGAACTGGGTCATGGGTTTTGTCTTTTCCTTATTGGCGTCATGCCGGACTTGCTCCGGCACCCATTAGCGCGACGGGGATATGCAGCGTCAACCTGAAGCACCATGACCGGGGAGGCATCATCGCCTCCCCGCTTCCCCTCACCCCATGGTCGGGATGACGAAGGCGCTGTCGCCGGTCGCGCCGCCGTCGGGCCAGCGCTGGGTGACGGTCTTGACCTTGGTGAAGAACTTCACGCCTTCCATGCCATGCTGGTTGGTGTCGCCAAAGGCGCTGCGCTTCCAGCCGCCAAACGTATGATAGGCAACCGGCACCGGGATCGGCACATTGATGCCGACCATGCCGACATTGACCCGCGCGGCAAATTCGCGCGCGGCATGGCCGTTGCGGGTGAAGATGGCGACGCCATTGCCATATTGATGGTCGCTCGGCAGACGCAGCGCCTCCTCGAAACTGTCGGCGCGCACCATCTGGAGCACGGGGCCGAAAATCTCCTCCTGATAGCTGCGCATCTGCGGCGTCACCCGGTCGAACAGAGTCGGGCCGACGAAGAAGCCCTGCTCATGCCCCTGCAGCGTGAAGCCGCGGCCGTCGACGACCAGTTCGGCGCCTTCATCGACGCCCATCTGGATATAGGACTCGATCTTCGCCTTGTGCGCGGCGGTGACGACCGGGCCATAATGGGCGTCGGCATCGGTCGAGACGCCGACCCGCAGCGCGTCGATCGCCGGGATCAGCTTCTCGCGCAGGGCGATCGCCGTCGCCTCGCCCACCGGCACCACCACCGGCAGCGCCATGCAGCGCTCGCCCGCCGAACCGAAGGCCGCGCCGGCCAGGTCATTCACCACCTGGTCGAGATCGGCGTCGGGCATGACGATGCCGTGATTCTTGGCGCCGCCCATCGCCTGCACGCGCTTGCCCGCCTCGACGCCGCGGCGATAGACATAATGGGCGATGTCGGAGGAACCGACGAAGCTGACCGCCCTGATCTCCGGATGATCTAGGATCGCGTCGACCATTTCCTTGTCGCCATGGACGACCTGCAACACGCCTTCAGGAAGACCCGCCTCACGCATCAGTTCGGCCAGGCGCACAGGCACGCTGGGGTCGCGCTCGCTGGGCTTGAGGATGAAGGCATTGCCGCAGGCGATGGCGACGCCGAACATCCACATCGGGATCATCGCCGGGAAGTTGAACGGGGTGATGCCGGCGACCACGCCGAGTGGCTGGCGCATCGAATATACGTCGATGCCGGGGCCGGCGCCCTGGGTATATTCGCCCTTGAGCAGATGGGGGATGCCGCAGGCGAACTCGATCACCTCCAGCCCGCGCTGGATATCGCCCTTGGAGTCGGCAATCACCTTGCCATGTTCGGAACTGAGCAGATGGGCAAGCTCGTCCATATTCTGTTCGACCAGCGTCTTGAACGCGAACATGACACGGGCGCGGCGTTGCGGGTTGGTCGCGGCCCAGGCCGGCTGGGCGGCAAGTGCGGCAGCCACGGCAGCGTCAAGATCGGCCTGTGTGCCGAGGCGCAGTTGCGCCTGCACACCGCCATTATTGGGGTCGAAGACGTCGCTGGTGCGGCCGCCGTCACCCGCCCCATCACTGGCCTGACCGCTGATGACATGATCGATGATACGCATGGTCCATCCTCTCTAATTTGCTTTTGGCCAATATGCTTTCACCCCGCCTTGCAGGATATCAGAAATGCAGGCAAGCTGACGGATATGCATATCCATCCTGCAAAAATGCCGCATCCATGAACTGGGACGATCTGCGCCTGTTCCTGGCGGTGGCGCGCACCGAGCGGCTGAGCGCGGCGGCGGCGATGACCAAGATGGACGCCACAACCATATCGCGGCGGATCAAGCGGCTCGAACAGGCGCTGGAACAACGCCTGTTCGAGCATACGCCGGCCGGCCATGTGCTGACCGACCATGGCACCCGCCTGCTGGAACAGGCCGAGCGGATGGAGGCGGCGGCGCTCGGCGTGCAGCGGAGCGGCAGCGCGGCGGGCGCGCAGATGGCCGGGACGATCCGCCTGAGCGCGTCGGAGGGCTTTGGCAGCCGGGTGATCGCACCGCATCTGCGCAGCTTCACCGCCGACCATCCCCGGATCGAGATCGACCTGGTGGCGTCGAGCGGCTTCCTCAACCCCTCCCGGCGCGAGGCGGATATTGCGGTGATGCTGGCCCGGCCCAAGACCGGCCCGCTGATCACCCGCAAGCTGACCGACTATCATCTGGGGCTTTATGCGACGCCCGCCTATCTGGAGGGCGCGCCGCCGTTGAAGGTCAAGGGCGACCTGCTCCGCCATGTGCTGGTCGGCTATGTCCCCGATCAGATCTATGCGCCCGAACTACGCTATCTGGCGGAAGTCGACGCCCGGCTGGAACCGGCGATCCGGTCGAGCAGCATCAACGCCCAGGCGGAAATCATCGCCAGCGGTGCAGGCTGCGGCATATTGCCCTGCTTCATCGGCGACGCCATGCCGGGGCTGGTCCGCGTCCTGCCCGAGGCGGTCGATATCCAGCGCAGCTTCTGGCTGGTGGTGCCCCGCGACCTGCGCGGCATTGCCCGGATCGACCAGTTTGTCGGCTGGCTCGTGGCGACCAGCGAGCGCCTGCGACCGGTGATGCTGGGCGTGGGTTAGGACTGGGGGGCCGCCGCGCGGCCGATCCGGGACCGCTCGAACCACCAGAGCAGGGCACTGGCGATCAGGCAGCCGAGTAGCCAGGGCCAGGACGGGCCGGAAACGGCGCGCGCGGCTTTGGCAGGATCGCTCTTGTGGTCGGCGCCCTGCAGCGGGGCCATGGCCTGATGCATCTGTGCGGTCCGCAGCGTCGGCAGGGCATTGGCGGGATAGATGTAGAAGGCTGCGGATGAACCATCCGTCCGGCCCAACTGGTGCCAACCTGCGCGATCAGGCCACCAGGCGGCGCAATCGCCGGTCGCCGGATCGACTGCCAAGGGAGCGCCATCGATACGGGCACCGGGCTTCAGCCCGCACAGGCTGATCCGTTCGCCCACCCAGGCCGGGCCAGCGAATGCGGGTAGCGAACCGGGCGCCGGGCGCACTACAGCGGTCATCATCCGCCCCCACCAGTCGCCATAAAGATCGCCCCGGCCGCTCAGCACCAGGCCAAAGCTGTCGAGGCCGGTCCAGACCGCGACCCGCCCTGCCCCAAGTGCGCGCCAGGCGGCGAGCGGCGTGCCGGCGGCGTCCTGCACCAGTGGCACCGCGTCGCGGCCGGTCGGGACGCCATCCATGCGGGTCGCTTCGGGCAGGATATCGTCGCCGATATTGAGGTCCGCGGGTATGTCGGCGCTGCCGATGCCGGCACGGGTGCGGGCGCGATCGGCGGCCAGCGGCGCCGGCAGGGCGATCGGCGCGACGCCATTGCCGCCGGACAGATCGAAACCCAGCGCACGCCACTGGCCGCGCAGCGCGCCGTCGGCCGGGCCGCTGCCGCGTAGCAGCAGGCCCATGCCGCCGCGCACCGCTTCCAGCACCGCGCCGCGTCCGCCGCCCAGGCCGGCCCAGGCGCGGTCATCGGCGACCAGCAGGTCATAGCGGCGCAGGCTGGCGGCGTTGATCGCCACCGGCGCGTCGCCCAGCGCAATGCCGCCGCCCGCGCTCATGTTGACGGTGACGGCATAGCCGGCGTCGGTCGCCCAGCGGCGCAGATATTTGACTTCCGGCCCCGGCGCCCCGGCGAGGATCAGAAGGCGCGGCGCGGCATCACCCTCGACCAGCAATGGCACCACGGCCTGTTCGACCAGCCCGCCATCGGCACGGCGCAGGCGCAGGGTGAATTCGGCGGTGCCGGCGGCGCGCGCGGTCCCGATCAGGTTGAAGCGGCCATCGGCATCCACAGCGGCAGCATCAGTGACGCGCCCGGCGGGATCGAGCAGTTCGACCTGCGCCTTGGAGAGGCCGGCCACCTGTCCACCCACGGCGAAGGTTGCGCCCGGCGCAACCCGATCCGGCTTGGCGAGTGCAATCAGACCGGCCGCCATGGGCGGCGGCGTGTAGTCAATGGCCAGCCCCCGTGCCGCATCGCGATCGCGGGCAACGAGCCCCTGCCCCAGGATGACGAGGCGGCGCGTGTCGGGATAGCGGCGCAGCGCGGTCGCCAGATCCGGCACCGCCTGCGCGCCCGCCAGGTCCGGCGCTTCGGGCAGCGCGACCAGATGCGCGCCCTTGCCGGCGGAGGCGAAGCGCGCACTGCCCTGGGTCGCGACGGTCAGGGTGCCGCCTGCCACCGGCAACGCGGGCGGGAAAAGGCCGAAATAGAGGAGCAGCGCGACGACCGGCTGGAGCAGCAACAGCGTCGCGAGGCGCCAGGGCCGGGCGCCCAGATCGGCGGCCGAACGCTGCCACAGCAGCAGCCTTACCCAGCCGACCAGCACGGCGACGCCGAGGAGCAGCGCGGTGATGGTTTGCGCGCTCATGGGCGTCCCCCGATCGCGCCGAGATAGCGCGCGCCGGCAGCGTCGGCCGGGCGCCGCCGCGCCACGCCGCCCTGCGGCCGCTCCATCGCCATCCATAATTGCGCGCGCAGCTTGTCACGACAGGCGGCGCAGGCCGGATCGCGCCGCACCGCGTCGATCGCGCCGCTCAATGCCAGCGGATCGGGCAGGCGCGCGGCGTTGGCCCGCGCCCAGCCCTCCAGCGCGTCGAGCGGCACCGGTCCTTGTGCCAGCCCGCGCCAAACGGCGGCGGCCGGGCCGTCATCACCCTCGACCGCGACCAGCGGCTCGAAATTGCCGGCAATCCCCTCGCGCTTGCCGCTCATGCGCCGGGCGGGGTCGATCGGCGGCAGTTCCGGGCCGACGCGCGACAGGAAGATGCGGGTCGCCTGCTGCACTTCCTTGATGAAGCGCAGCGCCTTGTAGGCGAAGGGCAAGGCCAGATCGGGCCGCCCCTGTTTCAGCTGCATTTCGGACTGCCACATCTCATCCACCGCCTGTTTCAGGATCGCGCGGGTTTCCGGGTCCAGGCTGGACGCGGGCGATTCATCGTGCGGATGGCCGAACTCGGCGAGCACATCCTCCTTCTCGCCAAAGACATTGGGCGCCGCGACCGGCGGGCCATGATCATGGCCGTCCCCCTCGCCATGGCCATCCGCATCGGCCGTCGGCAGGCTGGGTTCGCCTTCGCTCTCGCCGCCCAGAAACTGGCTGTAGCGGCCGCGCAGGATTTTCTGATCGTTGCCGATGCCGTTGGATTGCGACAGATATTTGTCGGCCGCCAGGCTGCGTTTGCGCTTCAGCAGCGCCTCGGCATCGATGATGATCTGTCGCTGGCTGCGGAAATAGGCCGGCAAGGTGGTGTTGACCATGCCCTGCAGGCCGCCGCTTTCGGGCGCCTTGGCCGCGGGCCAGCGCAGGATGACGCTGGGGCCGCGCACTTCCTGCGGCGACGGCGCGCGATTGTCGCGCACGATGATCTGCACCACCATGTCGCCGCCGGCCGAAAAGCCGAGCGCGCCGAAATCGAGGCGCGGGGCAAAGCGCCGGTCGCGCGCCGGGCCGGAGCCGGACACGGCGATCTCGCGCTCGGTGAAGCGGATATTCTCGCCATCGCCGATCGCCAGGGTGATGCGCAGCCGGGCGGTGGCGGCGACGCCATAATCGTCGGTCGCGGCGAAGACCGGCGTCCAACTGCGCTGGCCGGGAGTCACCATGTTGAGGCTGGCGGCGGGCGCGATCAGCTTCACCTGCGGCGGCGCATCGGCCACGCCGTCGATCCGGTGCAGCGGCGGCAGCGGCCCGCGCCCGGATGCCGGATCGACGCGATAGAGGAACGAGGCGTCGAGCATGCGGCTGGCGATCCAGTGATCGCCATCGCGGCGCAGCGCCACGGCAGCGCCACCCAATGGCAACAGCGCCGGCGCACTTGCCTGCGGATCGAAGCGGAAGGTCCATTCGAGGCGTGATCCGAGCGGCGCGCGGGCGTCGAGCTTGGCTTCGTCGCGGAGCGACAGGCCGGTATAAGCGGGCGGGATGATGCGCAGATTCTGGGCGATCAGGCGCGGGATGCCGGGCTTTGCGGCGATGCCTTCGGCGGCGGGCGCGAGCACGACGGGTTTGTCGCTGCCGCGCGGCCAGAGCAGCAGGGCGGCGATGCCGAGCAGCGCCACGGCCCAGAGCGCACCAATCGCGCGGCGCGACCAGTCCGGGGCCAGATCCTGCGGCGCGCCCTGTTCCAGCCGCTGATCGAGCCGGGATCGTTGCAGCCGCTGCAACGGCCCCAGTGCCTGCGGGTCGGCAAAAAGTAGCCCGCTGCTATCCTCCAGATCGGCGCGGCTCGCATCGAGACGGCGGACCAGCCAAGCCTGGTCGAAGCGCTGGACGCGGCGGATAATCAGGGCACCGAGCAGGCTAGTGCCGAGCAGCAGCAGGATTGCGGCCGGCACCAGTCCGGCCAAGCGCCAGACCAGCGCGCTCGCCGCCAGCAGGATCGGCAGGCCGAGCAGCAGCGTGTCGAGCCGCACGCGCCAGCGGCTGGGCGTCAGCCAGGTGGAGAGCAGGGCGTCGGCGCTCATGGCGCGATCGCCCGCTTGCGGCTGGTGGCGAACCAGCGTTCGACCAGCAGCAGCACCGCGATCAGCAGCGCCAGCCAAGGGCGCAGATCGGCCGGCGATTGCGGATAGGCGCGTCCGCCGCTGAGTGGCGCATAGGCGGCGGCATCCGCGCGCTGCGGCGCGATGCTCGGCGGCTGGATCAACGCGCGCAGACGGGCGGGGAAATCCGCCTCCAGCAATTGCGGCATCTGCGCGGGCTGCAACGGGCGGGTGAAGCGGAGCAGGCGGCCCTTGCCGATCGGCATGACCTCCACCAGCGGTCGGGCAAGATCATCCTGCCAAAGGGGCTCGGGCGTCGTGCCTTGGGGCAGCACCGCATCGGACGCGACGATCGCCTGCCCGCCCTGCGCAATCCACCCCTGCAGCGCTTCCGGCAGACTGCCCGCGCTCATCCAGAACAAGATCTTGTCCGACGGCGGCAGTGCGGCGTTGAGCGGGCCGCTGTCGACATCGGCCGGCTTGCCTGCGGGTTGCCAGGCAAGTGCAGCGGCATTGAGGTAACGCCCCCCTGCAGCATGGCTCGCATCGGCTCGGACGGCGATCGATGGCACCTTCACCGGCAGAGGCTTGCCCGCCAGCATCGCGCCGGAGACGATGCGCCAGTCGACCTTGCGCGACAGCCGGGGCCGCTCCGCATCGGCGCCCTGGATCATCTGCGGCACGATGATGGTGAGCGGCGCGCCCTGCGGCAGGTCCGCGTCCAGCTGGCGCACCAGACTGCCGAGCGGGATGGCCTCGGCCGTGATCGGCTTGCCCGGCTCGACGCGGGGATAGCCGGGTGCCAGCCAATGCGCCCTGCCCTCGGCCAGCACCTTGTCATCCACCGCCGCCGGATCGATGCCGGGCGTCAGCGCGACATAGGGCTGTTTGCTGGCGGCGCCGAACAGCACCGGATGGGCGAGCCACAGCACGACCAGCGCCAGCAGGACGAGGCGCAGGGCGAGCAACAGCCATTCGTCAAAGCGCAGGCGGGAACGGGGCTTGGGCTTCTGCCGCAGCCAGCGCAGCGCGGCGAAATCGGTCGGCAGTTGCTCGCTGCGCCGGGCGATATGAATCGCGAGCGGGATCAGCAGCGCCAGCAGGCCGGCCAGCGCGGCGGGGAGCAGCAAGGCGGGCGTCATGAATATTCGGCCGCGTCATGGGCGCCGAACAGGCGGCGCAGCGGCAGGTCGATCGGCTCGTCCAGCACATGGGTCGCGCGGCGGATGCCGACCGCATCGAGCCGGGCATGCAGCTCCGCCCGCGCCTCGCCGAAGCGGCGCAGAAATTCGGCGCGCAGCGCGGCGCCGTCGCCCAGCAGTTCCTCACCCGTCTCCGGGTCGCGGAAGCGATAGCCGCCGTAGAACGGGAAATCCCGCTCATCCACGGTCAGCATCTCGATCACCAGCACCTCGCGCCCGGCGGCTGACAGCTTCTCGACCAGATCGATCGCGCCGGGTTCGAAACAGTCGCTGAGCAAAATCACCAGATCATGCGCGCCGATCCGTTCCCAGAGCGGACCCAATTGGGTTTCGGCGGCAAAGCCGCCTTCGGCCCGCAGCGGCAGCATGTCGAGCAGCAGCCGGTCGCGCTGGCGCAGGCCGGTCGCGGGTGGCAACAGCCGCAGCCCGGTGTCGGACAGCGCCATCCAGCCGAAGCGATCGCCCTGCTGCATCGCCAGTTCGGCGATGCTGGCGGCGATCCCCTTGGCCGCGTCGAGCCGGCTATAGTCGGGGCGAGCGGCATCGGTCTGCGCCATCGACGCGCTGGCATCCATCAGGATCCAGACCGCGACCGGGCTTTCCCGTTCCGCCTCGCGGACGAAGAATTTGTCCGACCGGGCATAGAGTTTCCAGTCGATCTGGCGCAGCTCGTCGCCCGGCTCATAGGCGCGATATTGCGCGAATTCGAGACCCGCGCCCCGGCTATGGCTGTGATGCAGGCCCAGCCCATGCGACCCCACCGCCCGGCGCGTGAGCAGGCGCAGGCTTTTGAGCCGGCTCCGCACGTCTGGGGGGATGAAATCGGCCATGGCGTCGTGTCTGGATCAGCCGAGCGGCACGGCGCGGACGAGCGCGGCGACGACATCGTCGGCACTCTTCCCCTCCGCCTCGGCGGCGAAGGACAGCAGCAGGCGGTGGCGCATCACCGGCCCGGCCAGCGCGACGATATCCTCGCGCGTCGCCGCCAGACGGCCCTGCAGCAGCGCCCGCGCCTTGGCCGCCAGGATCAGCGACTGGCCGGCACGCGGGCCGGCGCCCCATTTCACATATTTGCGGATTTCCTCCGGCGCGCCCTCGCCCGGACGGCTGGCGCGCACGATCCGCGTCACCCAGCGCAGCAGATCCTCACCGAAATGCACGTCGCGCACCAGTTTCTGCAGCGCCAGCACCTCCTCGCCCTGCATCACCGCCGGCACCGCACCCGGCTTGGCGCCGGTGGTCTGGGCGAGAATGTCATGCTCCTCCTGCTCGGTCGGATAATCGACGCGGATATGCAGGAGGAAGCGGTCGAGCTGCGCCTCGGGCAGCGGATAGGTGCCGGCCTGTTCCAGCGGGTTCTGCGTCGCCAGCACGAAAAAGGGCGATGGCAGCTGATAGGTGGTGCCGCCATAGCTGACGGTGCGTTCCTGCATCGCCTCCAGCAGCGCCGCCTGGGTCTTGGGCGGGGTGCGGTTGAGTTCGTCGGCCAGCAGCAGGTTGGTGAAGACCGGCCCCTTCTGGAATCGGAAGCTGCGATGGCCAGTGCCATGATCCTCCTCCAGCAATTCGGTGCCGAGAATGTCGCTGGGCATCAGGTCGGGGGTGAACTGTACCCGGCGGAAGTCGAGCTTGAGCGCTTCGCCGAGCGAGCGGACCAGCAAAGTCTTGCCCAGGCCCGGCACCCCTTCGAGCAGGCAATGGCCGCCGGCGAGCAGGCCGATCAGCAACTGCTCGACCACTGCCCCCTGCCCCACGATCGCCTGGCCGATCGCCGCGCGCAATTCGCCCAGGCGCGCCAGTTTCTGCTGAATTTCCGCTTCGCTGATATCGGTCATTCCTGTTTCCTTATTGTCGGCTTTCGGCCGCCAAATTCCTCCCCTGCAAGGGGAGGTGGCAGGCCGCAGGCCTGACGGAGGGGTGTCCCCCTCACGATAGCTTCACACCCCTCCACCGGCTTCGCCGGTCCCCCTCCCCTTCACAGGGGAGGAATGATGACGCCACCGTCACGACGACAGCGCATACATCACGATATTGACCGCGAACTTGGTATTATCCTCGGCCAGGAAGCGCTTGTTGCGCCAGTCATAGTCCCACTCGCAGCCATAATCCTTGTTGCTGTAGAGAACGCCCAGACGCCCGTTCACCTCTATCCCCTTGAGATAGTCGTGGACCAGATCGTCGCCCCAGCCATTCAGTTCCAGCGCGGTATTGGGCGGCCCGTCGAACTTGAAGAAGCTGCGATAGACCGGATGGGCCTTGGGCAGCGTCTTCAACGCCTTGGGACCGAAAATCTTGGCCATCTGCGCTTCGAACGAGCGCGCGAACAGGCCGTCTATGTCATGGTTGCAATCATCCACCAGGACGAAGCCGCCATTGCGGACATAGCGTTCGAAATTGCGCCGCTCGGCCTCCGAAAATTCGACCAGCTTGTGCCCCGCCATGTAGCAGAAGGGCGCGGTCAGCATCTTCGGGTCCGAAAGGGCGATGACATGCTCCTTCGGGTCGACCCGCAGCGTCGTATAATCGATCAGCGAGGTGATGAGGTTGGACGGCATGCGCTGGTCGACATCCCAGTCGCCCGAGTCATAGCGCAGCCGCGTGAACCAGAAATCATAGCCTCCCGCGGCGGCCAGGGGACGGGCCAGCATCGCGCCAGCCAGACCGCCCGCCATCAACCGAAGAAACTCGCCGCGTGTCATCACATCCAATCACATAGGGATTTGCATGATCCTCCCCTTCACAGGGGAGGATCATGCACAGCTCAAACCGTCACACCGCGTCCGAGAGCGAGGTGAAGGTGAAGTCGCGCAGCTTCATCGGCGGCACGACGATGTTCATCGACACTTCGTCCGGCGGCACGCGGACCGGGCGACCCAGCTCTTCGACATTGTTGAGCATGATCACCGGGCTCTCGTTGAACCGGAAATTCTTGATCGGATATTTGATCTGGCCATTCTCGACATAGAAGGTGCCGTCGCGGGTCAGGCCGGTCAGCAGCACGGTCTGCGGGTCGACCATGCGGATATACCAGGTGCGGGTGACGAGCACGCCGCGCTCGGTCGAGCGGACCAGGTCGGCGGTGGTCTTGGTGCCGCCGGTCATCAATATATTGCCCATCTGGCCGATCGCAGGCTTGCCCTGCTTGCTCGCCCAGTAGCGGCTATAGTTGAGGTTGGTGACCTTGCCATCCTTGACCATGTCGACGCGCTGGCGCGCGAGGCCATCATCGTCCCAAGGCAGGCAGGGCGCGACCGGATCCCATGGATCGGTGTAGAAATTGACCTGCGGCCCGAACACCTGTTCGCCGAGCTTGTTGCCGCCGCCCTTCTTCGACAGGAAGCTGCGGCCCTCGTCCGCTTCGCGCGCGCCGAAGAAGTAGAACATGAAGCCGATCAGGCCGGCGGCCGCCATCGGTTCCAGGATCACGGTATATTTGCCCGGCTCCAGCGCCTTGGCTTCGGACGATGCCGATGCCTTGCGCATCGCGATCTGGATGTCGCTGTCCGCCTTGAAGCGGGTGGCGTCCTGCGTGTCGGTGCCGACCCAGCCGGAACCCCGGCCATCCTCGGTGCGGACGGTGCAGGTATAATCCAGCATGGTCGAGCGCTGATAGCCGAAATTGCCCTTGCTGTTGGCGATCGCGACGAAGCTCTGATTATCCTCCAGATAGCCGGCCGCGATCAGCTTCTGCGACTTGCAGGCGGTGATCGAGGTCGACGCCACCTGGGCGCGATATTCGGGCGTAATGTCGGCGGTCGACTGAGCGAAGGTCGGGCTGGCCTTGTAGGCCTGCCTGTCCACCGCCGGCATGAATTCCGGATTGTCCGGGGCGAGATTGGCCAGCGTTTCCGCCCGGCGCACCACCCGTTCCAGCGAGGCGTCGTCGAACTGGTTGATGGTGGCGGTGCCGACCTTCTTGCCATAGGCGACCTGGACCGCCAGTTCGATATCGTCGGTGAGGCCCGCGGTCGACACGTCGTTGCGGGCGAAACGGATATTGCCCTGGATCTTGCCGGTCAATTGCGCGGTGCACTCGTCGGCCTTCGACAGGGCGACGACCTTGGTCAGGATGGCCTTGGCCTGCGCTTCGGTAAGGATGCTCATTTTTCTGTCTCCCTAAGCGATCAGCCGAGCGAACGCGCGGTGTTGATGACGTTGATACCGTTGAAGCGCGCGGTCGAAGACCCGTGCGACACGGCGGAGACCTGGGCCGGCTGGCCCTTGCCGTCGAAGAAGGAGCCACCCAGGCGATAATCGCTCTGGTCGCAGACGCCGACGCAGGCATTCCAGAATTCCGGGGTGCGGATCTGGTAGGCGACATCCTCGATCTGCTGGGTAATCTTGCCGTTCTTGATCTCGTAGAAGAGCTGGCCGCCAAACTGGGCGTTGTAGCGCTGCTGGTCGATCGAGAAGCTGCCGTCGCCAATGATGTAGATGCCGTCCTCGACACCGGAAATCATGTCCGCGACGCTCTGCTTGGTCTTGCCCGGTTCCAGGCTGACATTGGCCATGCGCTGGAACTGCACATTGGACCAGCTGTCGGCATAGGCGCAGCCGTCCGATTCCTTCTTGCCCTCGATATGGGCCTGATCGCGGATCGCCTGATAGCCGACCAGCTTGCCGTCGCGGATCAGATCCCACTTCTTGGTCTTCACGCCCTCGTCATCATAGGCCACGGCGCCCAGGCTGCCGGGCTGAACCTTGTCGGCGACGATGTTCACCTTGTCGCTGCCATATTGGAAATGCGCCTGCAGCTTGTCCATCGTGGCGAAGCTGGTGCCGGCATAATTGGCCTCATAGCCCAGCACGCGGTCCAGTTCGAGCGGGTGGCCGACGGATTCGTGGATGGTCAGCCAGGTGTGTGACGGGTCGAGCACCAGGTCATATTTGCCCGGCTTGACCGACGGCGCCTTGAGCTTCGCGCGCGCCTGCTTGGCGGCCGCGATCGCGTCTTCCTTCATGTCATAGCTGTTGCCGTAGACGGTGACGCCATTGGGCAGCACGGTCTTGCCGCTGGCGGCGCCGTCCAGATATTCGAAGCCCAGGCCCATCGGCGAGGACAGCCCCTCGCGCGTACGGAACTTGCCGCTCGTCTTGTCGACCGCGGTGACCGTCATCGGCGCCCAGATGCGGTGGACATCCTGGTCGATATAGCTGCCATCGGTGCTGGCGAAATATTTCTGCTCATTGACCAGGAACAGGATCGAATTGACGAAGTCGGCGCCCGCCTCCATCGCGGCGGCGTTCACGCCCATCAGCAGCTCGACCTTGTCCTTGATCGGCACAGCCATGCTGTTCTTGACGATCGGCGTCTTCCAGCTGACCTCGCCCGCGCCCTTGACCGGGGCGAGCTGAACCGGCGCGCTCTGCTGCGGCGCATTGGCCTTGGCGATGGCGACCGCCTGCTGCGCGGCCTTGGCCACCGCTTCCTTGCTCAGCTCATTGGTGGCGGCAAAGCCCCAGGCGCCATTGGCCAGAACGCGGATGCCGACACCGGTGGATTCGGTGTTGACGATATTCTCGACATTCTTTTCGCGGGTGATGACGAACTGGCGCAGATAGCGGCCGACGCGCACGTCGCAATAGCTGGCGCCGGCGCTCTTGGCCGCGTTCATCGCGGCGTCGGCCAGCCCCTTCTTGAAGCCGACGTCGAGCGCGCTGTTCAGATCCTCTGCTGCAATGACCTTGCCGAAAAAGGACGGCAGGACGAGCCCGCCGACACCCATGGTGCCAAAGGCCAGGAAGTCGCGTCTATGCAAGATAGCCTCCACTGGAATGCCCGCAGATCGCGGGTCTGTCTTGTCGCGAAGGCCACCCCCTTGGCACCCCCCGCGTGGATGGCGCGGATCATTGCGAGCCGGACAGGTGAGGTCAAACGGCTTTTCCGAGCGACAAGGCGTGGCATGCGGGCTTTCGACCAAAGGGCAACCAGCGCCGACGAACGACATGTGCGGCGAGCCAGCGTCCGCACGCGCGGCGTGACGGCTATAGATTCGCTATAATTGCCAGTCAGTTAGCTATAGTCAAAACGGGCAGCAGGCTCAGGCGTCGGCCCAGCGGCGCAGCAGATTATGATAGACGCCGGTCAGGCGGATCACCTGCGCATCGTCATGGCCGCGATCGAGCGCCAGTTGCTGGATCGAACTGTCGAGATCGAACAACATCTGGCGCGCGGCATCGTCGCGGATCATCGACTGCATCCAGAAGAAGCTGGCGACGCGCCGGCCCTGCGTCACCGGTTCGACCCGATGCAGCGAGGAGGAGGGATAGAGCACCGCCTGCCCCGCCGGCAACTTCACCTGCTGCACGCCGAAATTAGTCTCGATCGTCAGCTCGCCGCCCTCATAGCTTTCCGGCTCTTCCAGGAACACGGTGATCGACAGGTCGGACCGGACACGAAAGCCGGTGCCGGCCTGGATGCGCACGGCATTGTCGACATGGGTGCCGAACGCCTGCCCGCCGGCATAGCTGTTGAACAAGGGCGGAAAGATCTTGAGCGGCAGCGCGGCGGCGATGAACAGCGGCGATCGACCGAGTGCATCGAGGATCATCTGCCCCGCCTGGCGCGCTTCCGGCGCGCTTTCGGGCAGTTGCAGGTTGCGCTTGGCCAGCGCCGACTGATGACCGGAGGTGACATTGCCATCGACCCATTGCGCCGCATCGATCAGCGCGCGGATATGGGCGACGCCGGCGGCGTCGATCAGGTCGGGAATGACGATCAGCATGAAGGATACTCCGGGGCGGGATGGCCTGGGCCTGCGGTCGGGCGAGGCGCGCCGGTGAGGCGCTGTCTGTCAGGCCCTGTCTGTCAGACCTTGTCGGTGCGGATGACGAAGGGGATCTCGACCACGCCCTTCACCCGGACAGCCTGACCGTCGCGGATGATCGGGCGCCAGCGCCAATGTTTCACCGCATCGCGCGCGGCATCATCCAGTCGCGCGAAGCCGCTGCTGCGGGCGATGCCGATGCTCTCGACGCCGCCGTCGGTGCCGACCACCAGCGCCAGGACGACCGTGCCCTGCTCGCGCTTGCGCCGGCTGTCGATCGGATAGCGGGGCGGCTTGCCCGACACCATCTGCGCGCCGATATCGCCGGCCTGCACGACCGAAGGGGCCGCGGCCGCCATGACCGGCGCGGCAGGTGCCGGCGGCGATGGCGGGGCCGATACCGCGACCGGCGATGGCGCGGGGACCGGATCGGGCGTGGTGGCGATCTGCACCGGCGGCACCGGCGTCTGGACGATCGGCGGCGGCGCCACGACCTGCGGCTGGGATGGCGGCGGCGGAGGCGCCTCGGCGGCGGGCGGCGGCGGGGGTGGCGACAGGTTCACCACCGTCAGCTTCGCCTCTTCGGCCCGGACGACATGATTGCGCACCTGGATCAGCGCGCCGATCAGCAGCGCATGCACGACCAGGATGGCGGCAATGGCGGGCAGGTTCGGACCGCGACGCGCGCCATAGCGCTCAGCCGGAAGAGCGATGGCATGGCCGCTGGCAACGGGCATCGGACGATCGTCACCGACATCGGCGAAATCGGTCGCATAGACCTCCGCCCTGCCCTGTGCCGCCTGCAGCATTGCCCGTCCTCCGTCCGTCAGCCCCGGTCCGCGATACAGCGGACCATAATGCGAATCAATTTCATTCGCAGCGCCCTAGCCTATTTCGCCCCGGCGCAGAAGTACGGAAGAAACGCTATAGCAATAAGGGAAAGAGGCGGGAGACGCTCAGCCCTGCGGAAAATCCTGTGTCCGGACGCGGGCGAAGAGCCAGCAGCGGATCGCGCTGGCCAGATTGGGGGGATCGTCGGCCGCCATCCGCGTCACGTCGATCCGGGCGATCAGCGCATTGATCGGCAATTCGGCCTCGGCAGCCGCTTCACGCAGCGCCTGCCAGAAGATCGGCTCCAGGCTGATCGCGGTCTGGTGCCCCGCAATGGTCACGCTGCGCTTGAGCGGAGGGGCGAAGGGCGACGCCCCGGACGCGGCTGCGCCATCGGAAGCGTCGCCCTTGGCCATCAATACATGTGCTGGCCGCCGTTGATCGACAGCGTGCTGCCGGTCACGAAGCCGCCTTCGTCGCTGCAGAAGAAGGCGACGCCACGGGCGATCTCATGCGCCTGGCCCAGACGGCCGACCGGGATCTTGGCGACGATCTTTTCCAGCACCGGCGCCGGCACGGCGGCGACCATGTCGGTGTCGATATAGCCGGGCGCGATCGCATTGACGGTGACGCCATATTTGGCGCCTTCCTGCGCCAGCGCCTTGGTGAAGCCGTGAATGCCCGACTTGGCGGCGGCATAGTTGACCTGGCCATATTGGCCGGCCTGGCCGTTGATCGAACCGATATTGACGATCCGGCCCCAGCCGCGCTCGCGCATGCCGCCAAAGGTCGCCTTGGCCATGTTGAAGCAACCGCCAAGGTTGATGCGCATGACTTCGTTCCAGTCGTCGAAGCTCATCTTGGCGAGCACGCCGTCACGGGTGATGCCCGCATTGTTGACGACGATGTCGACCGGGCCGAGCGCTTCCGCCACCGCAGCGCAACCGTCCAGGCAGGCCTGATGATCGCCGACATCCCATTTGAAGCTGGCAATGCCGGTGGCGTCGGTGAAGGCCTTGGCCTTTTCCTCGTTGCCGGCATAGTTGGCGGCAACCGTATATCCCATTTCCTTGAGTGCCAGGCTGATGGCTTCCCCGATACCGCGGGTTCCGCCGGTCACGATCGCTACTCTCGACATGCGCCTGTCCTCTCCTGTGCTAGACCCTCTGGTCCACCCATCCTGAAAGCTCGCGGCCGACCAGCCGCTGGTAGAGGGTGATAGCTTCGGGGGATGCGTTTAGACAGGGCAAAAAGGCAAATTTTTCGCCACCTTCCGCTAAAAAAACTTCTTTCGCGCGAAGTCCGATTTCCTCTAGGGTTTCCAGACAATCTGCCGAAAATCCGGGTGTCACGACAGCAATGTTCCGGACACCTTCCTTCACCAATCTGGTGAGCGTCGCTTCGGTCTCCGGTTCCAGCCATTTGGCCCGGCCGAAACGCGACTGGAAGCTCATATGGACGGGCAGGTCCATCGCCGCATCGAGCAGCCGGACCGTCTCCACCGACTGGTGATAATAGGGGTCGCCCAGTTTCAGCGTCCGTTCCGGCATGCCATGGAAGCTGGCGAGCAGCGCATCGGGCCTGAAGTCGAGCTGCGCCAGATGGCCGTCGATCGACGCCTTCAACGCGGCGATATAGTCGGGATCGGCATAATAAGGCGGCAGGGTGCGAATCGCCGGTTGCAGCCGCATGTCGGCCAGCGCGGCAAAGGCCTTGTCCAGCGCAGTCGCGGTGGTCGCGCCGGAATATTGCGGATAGAGCGGTGCCAGCAGGATGCGGTCGCACCCCTGCGCCATCATCGCCTGGAGCCGGCTGGCGATCGACGGATTGCCATAGCGCATCGCCCAGTCGACGATCAGGTTCGGCCCCATCGCCTGCTGCAACGCCTCCGCCGTCTCGCGGGTATATACCGCCAGCGGCGATCCGCCGGGCATCCACACCTGCTGATAGGCATGGGCCGACTTTTTCGGCCGCGTCGTCAGCACCGCGCCGCGCAGGATCGGCTGCCAGATAATCTGCGGAATTTCCACCACGCGCGGGTCGGACAGGAATTCCGCCAGATAGCGGCGCACCGATGTGGCATCGGGCGCGTCGGGCGTGCCGAGATTGATCAGCAGCACGCCGACGCGCGATGGCGTTCGAGTGTCAATTTCGCTGTCAGGCATCAGCCATTTCCCATGATCGGCAGGCTGCGGAATCGCTGCCCGGTGACGGTGAAGAGCGCATTGGCGATCGCCGGCGCGGCAAGCGGCGCGCCAAGATCGGTGACGCCGGCCGGATCGGCCGTGCTGCGGATCAGTTCCACGCTGATCTCTCCGATGTCGCCCAGCCGCGGCAGGTTCATCCGCCCCAGCATCGCGCGCGTCGGCATGCCGCCGGCATAGGGCACCGACGCCCCCATCGCGAGCGCGAGGCCATGGATCAGCCCGCTTTCTATCTGTTGTCGCGCGATATCGGGATTGACCTGATCGCCGCAATCCACCGCCGCGACCATCCGCCGGACGCTGAGCTTGCTGCCCTCGATCCCCGCCTCGACCATCACGGCGGCATAGGCGCCATTCATCATATGCGCGGCGATCCCCTGCCCGCTGCCGGCAATGCCACCCTGCCAGCCGCCCATCGCGGCCGCCGTGGAAAGACAATGTGCGAGGCGCGGATTGCCGCCCAGCATCTGGATGCGGAAGGACATCGCCTCGATCCCCGCCAGATGGGCGAGTTCGTCCAGGAAGCATTCGGTGAAGAAGGCGCCATGGAGATGCGCATTGCCGCGCATGAAACCGAGCGGCAGGCCAACGTCGGCGGGATAATGATCCACCGCCCAGTTCGGAATGGCATAGGGCGGCACCATGCCGGCCACCGCCAGCCGGGTCGCCTTGTCGCCCGCTTCGGCGGCAGCCTCATGCGGCAGCTTGCCATGGGCGATGCGCGACCAGGTCTGGGTCATGGCGCAGGGGGCCGCGACCTTGGCCAGCCACCCCTCGACCATCCCACCACGGCCCAGCTTGGCCGCCATGCGGGCATGGGCCGGCGCGCCGGGCCGATCCTGAATCACATCCTCCAGCCGCGACCAGAGCAGCTGCACCGGACGACCGACATCGCGCGCGATCAGCGCCGCCTGCACGCCCGCCTCCCAATCCATATGCCGTCCGGTCGCGCCGCCGGCATGAAGTGGATAGAGCGTCACCGCACTGTTCGACAGGCCCAATGCATCGGCGATCGTGGCGCGGGCCAGCGCGGGCGCCTGCGTCGCCATCCAGACCTCGGCGCCCTCCTCCGTCACCCGCGCCGTCGCGCACATCGGCTCCAATGCGAGATGTAGGCCGGGATCGACCTGATATTCGCTGGCCAGGATCGTCGCCTTCTCGAACACCGGCAGCAGGTCGCCCTGCACATAGAGACGCCGGCCGGCATCCCCGGAAAAGGCTTCCTCCAGCGCAGCATCGATGCGGCCGCTGTCGACCGGCGTGCCGCGCAGGGTGAAGCTGGGATCGATCAGGTCGAGCGCCCGGTTCGCCGCCCACCAGTTGGTGCCGACTGCCGCGATCCAGCGCTCGGTGCGCACCAGTTTCAGGAAGCCGGTGACCTTCTGCGCCTCGGCATCGCGCGCATCCTTCAGCACGGCGTCGCCGATCGGCCCCTGCCGGATCGAGGCGAAGACCATGTCGGGCAGACGGATGTCGGCGGCGAAATTATGGCTGCCGTCGATCTTGGACGGGGTGTCGAGCCGCGGCAGATCCTGCCCGGCCAGCCGGCCGTCATTGCCCTGACGATAGGGCAGGATGTCGGGCAGGGTGAAACCGGCGGCATCCTCCACCACATCGCCCAGCCGCAGCTTGCGCTCCGCGCCGTCGGTGATGATGCCATTCTGGATGTCGCAGCTTTCCCAGGGCACGCCCCAGCGCGCCGCCGCCGCCTTGCACAGCAGCACGCGCGCCGCCGCACCCGCCCTACGATAGGCGTCATGGAACATCGGCACCGACGTGCCCGCCCCGGTCAGCATCAGCGCGCTGCGCGTCGCATATTGGTCGATTGCCCAGGTGCCGGCATCGCCCGCCACGCGGGTCCAGTCGCTTGCCAGCCAGTCACGCGCCAGCAGGCCGTTGGCATAGAGCGGGCTGATCGGCGCGCTCTGCACCGCGACGGTGCGCCAGTCGGCGCCCAGTTCGTCCGCCAAAATCTGCGGCAGGATGGTGGTCACCCCCTGCCCCATTTCGGTTTGCGGCACGATGGCGATCACCTGCCCGGCCCGATCGATCTTGAGGAAGGCGTCGAAAACCTGTTCGCCCGGCCCGACATTGAGGTTGGGGCGATAGCTGCGCGGCCAGGCCGCCCAGGCCAGAACCAGTCCCGCTGCCGCGCCGCCACCGACCAGCAGCGTACGACGGCTCACACCCGTGTCGCTCAAACCTCTGTCTTTGCGTCGTTTCAACGGTGCCCGCGCCATGGCCTTGCTGATAGAGACGCTGGGCCGTGCTGCCTAGGGCTAATCCGCCGCGATCGGCGCAAGGCCAAGCCGCCGGATCTCGATCGCAGGGCAATAGTCCATCACGACCTTGAGCCCCGCCGCTTCGGCCCGCGCCGCGGCATCGGCATCGATCACCCCCAATTGCATCCAGACCGACTTGGCGCCGGCGGCGATCGCCTGGTCCACCACCTCGCCCGCGGCCTCGCTGCGCCGGAAGATGTCGACCATGTCGATCCGCACGCCGATGTCCGACAGCCGATCCCAGACAAATTCGCCATGGACATGTTCGCCGGCGATCTGCGGATTGACCGGCAGCACGCGATAGCCATGATCCTGCAGCGTCTTCATCACGCTGTAACTCGGCCGGTCGGGGCGATCGGAAATGCCGACCAGCGCGATCGTCCGGGTTTCGTTGAGCAGATCGGCAATATCCTGCGCGGCGGTGAGCGGCATGGCGGTCCTCCTGTTCTGGTCCCGATATGGGCAGGGCGAAGGCGCGAACAAGGGGCCTGGCGCGCGCCGCTCCTAACCAATTCCTAAGCAGCGTCCGGCTAGGCCCGGCAATGCGCGATTCGCGCCGGCCGGTGGGGACGGGCCGTATTCAGGGGGTCTGAGATGAAGTCTGTCGTCATTACCGCGCTTGCCATCATGTCCGCGACTGCCCAGCCATTGCTGGCACAGGCCGATGCGCCGCTGCCCGTCATGCAGCCGCCCGAGGCCAGTCCGGCCATGGTCCTGCCCGCCAACACCGCCGTCATGCTGCGCATGAACAGCGAATTGTCCAGCAAAACCGCCAAGGAAGGGTCGATGTTCGACCTGTCGGTCGCCGACCCGGTGATGGTCGATGGCTATGTCGTCATCCCGATGAACGCCCGCGCCGTGGGTGAAGTGACCTGGCTGACCGGCAAGGGCGCGTTCGGCAAGTCGGGCAAGATGAATATCGAGCTGCGCTATATCGAAGTCGCCGGGCGCCGCATCCCGATCAAGGGCAGCTTCCGCCAGGAGGGCGAAGGCAATACCGCCGCGACCATCGGTGGCGTGATCGCGGCCGGCGTGTTCGCGGGCTTCATCACCGGCAAGACGGCTATCATCCCGGCGGGCCGGGAACTGCAGGCCTTCACCCAGAATGAGATCGCGCTGGCGCCGCCGCGCCGCCCCGCGCCCATACTGGGCCAGCCGGCACCGATCCCCGCCAGCTACACGCCCGCACCCCGCGCTGCGCCGCTACCGGCCGCCCGGCCAGCACCGCGTCGGTCGATGGTCGACCCGTCGCTGGAGATCAACGTCAAATAAGCCGGACTTGGTCGTGGCGCACCGCACGCGCCACGGCTAGACCCTGCCCATGTTCGATATTCGCGAAGACGATCTGAGCGGCGCACCGACCCGCGCGCTATTGGCCATCCATCTGGCCGGCATGCAGGCGGAATCGCCGCCCGAAAGCGTCTTCGCGCTCGACCTGTCAGGATTGCAGCAGCCCGACATTTGCGTCTGGACCGCCTGGGATGGCGACAGCATCGCCGGCGTCGCCGCGCTGCGTGATCTGGGCAGCGGCCAGGGCGAACTCAAATCGATGCGCACCCATCCCGATCATCTGCGCCGGGGCGTGGCCGCAGCGCTGCTGCGCCATATCATCGGGCAGGCACGGCAGCGCGGCATGACCCGGCTGAGCCTGGAAACCGGCAGCGGCGCGGCCTTCGATCCGGCGCTGACGCTCTATCGCCGGCACGGCTTCGGCAATGGTGAGGCGTTCGGCGATTATCGCGCGAGCGCTTTCAACCAGTTCCTGCACCTCAGCCTCTGATCAGGCCGCCTTCGCCAGCCAAGCCGCGACCTTTTCGGCAACAGCGCGGAAGGCATCGGCATGCGGCCCTTCGCCAGCCGCCGGCGGATCACCCGCGTCGGAGCGCTTGCGAATGTCGATCGCCAGCGGAATGCGGCCGATGAAGGACAGGCCAAGCTCGCCCGCCGCGGCTTCCGCGCCACCGCAGCCGAACGGGTCGGACACTTCGCCACAATGCGGGCAGGCATAGCCGGCCATATTCTCGACCAGGCCGATCATCGGCACCTGCGCCTGTTCGAACAGGCTGATCGCGCGGGTCGCATCCATCAGCGCGAGATCCTGCGGCGTCGAGACGATGACGGCGCCGGCCGGCTTGTGCTTCTGGAGCATGGTCAGCTGGATGTCGCCGGTGCCCGGCGGCAGGTCGATGACCAGCAGGTCGGTGTCGCCCCAGTCGGCGTCGATCAACTGCCCCAGCGCATTGCCGACCATCGGCCCGCGCCAGGCCAGCGCCTTGCCAGGATCGACCAGATGCGCCATCGACAGCATCGGAATGCCGAGCGGGCTTTCGACCGGGAACAGGCGCTTTTCGCGCGCATGCGGCTTCTGGTCCTCGCTGGCGAGCAGGCGGGCCTGCGACGGGCCGTAGATGTCGGCATCGACCAGACCGACCTTGTGACCCAGCCGCGACAAAGCGATGGCGAGATTGGCCGACAGGGTCGACTTGCCCACCCCGCCCTTGCCCGACGCCACGGCGATGATGCGCGGCGCGCGGCGCTCGGCGGTCATGGCGATGCGCACGTCGGTGACGCCCGGCAGCATCAGGCCGCCCTCGCGGATGGCGGCAGCCACGGCATCGCGCCGTTCGGGCGCCAGACCGCCCACGTCGAGCGCCAGGGTCATGACGCCATCCTTCACCCGCGGCGCGCTGGCTCGGCCATCGGTCAGCGTCTTCAGGCGGGCGGCAAAATCATCGATATCGGTCATGACTGGGCCCTCTAGGCAATAATCGTCGTTAAGGGCACTGTTTTTCGCGTGCAGCCATTCCTATAGAGATGACATGAGAAGATTATTCGGGTGGATGCCCGGCATCGCGAGCGCCATGGCCCAGGGTCCCTGGGGCGGCAAGGGTGACGGGCCTGAGGGCAATGACGGACCGGGCAAGAACGGGTCCGGCGGGGGCAGTGATGGCCCGCGCAATCCCTGGACCCAGCCCGGCAAGCCGGCCGGCGGCAAATCTCCCTCCGCGATCGAGGAATTGCTGCGCAAGAGCCGCGAAAGCTTTGGCCAGGGCGGCGGCTTCGGTGGCCTGCCGCCGCGCGCGAACGGCCGGGCGCTGTGGCCGATCGCCGTCGGCATTGTCGTCGTCCTGTGGCTGGTGCTGACCAGCTTCCACCGGGTCGGCCCGCAGGAACGCGGCGTCGTCACCCTGCTCGGCAAATATAGCCGCACCCTCTCGCCCGGCATCAGCCTGACCCTGCCCGCCCCGTTCGAGGCGGTGCGCACGGTCGATGTCGAGGAAATCCGCACGATCGACATCGGCTCGGCCAGCGCGGAGAGCGAAAATCTGGTGCTGACCGGCGACCAGAATATCGTCGACCTGGCCTATTCGGTGCGCTGGAACATCCGCAATCCGGAACTCTATCTGTTCCAGCTGGCCGACCCGGACGCATCGATCCGCGAAGTGGCGGAAAGCGCAATGCGCTCGGTGGTCGCCAGCGTCAGCCTGGACGATGCGCTGGGTGCGGGGCGCACCGAGATCGAGCAGCAGGTCGAACAGCGGATGCAGGAGATTCTCGACGGCTACAAGTCGGGCATCCGCGTCCAGGGCGTGGCGATCAAGCAGGCCGATCCGCCGGCCGCCGTCAACGACGCCTTCAAGGAAGTGTCGGCCGCGCAGCAGACCGCCCAGACCTATCTGAACGAGGCCCGTGCCGCCGCGCAGCAGGTGACAGCCAAGGCGCAGGGCGAAGCCGCAGCCTTCGACAAGGTCTATGAACAATATCGGCTGGCACCCGACGTGACCCGCCGGCGCATGTATTACGAAACCATGGAGGGTGTCCTGTCCACCGTCGACAAGACGATCGTCGAAAGCGGCAACGTCACCCCCTTCCTGCCCCTTCCCGAACTCAAGCGCCGCGCCCAGGGGACACCCCAGTCGGCTGCCAATGCGACGGAGGAAGGCCAGTGAGCTTGCGCAATCCCATCGCCCTCGCCATCGGCGCGATCATCCTGCTGATCCTGGTCGGCAGCACCGTCACCATCGTGCCGGAAACCCGGCAGGGCGTGATCGTCCGCTTCGGCGAGCCCAAGCAGATCATCAACCGCTATCGTCCGAACGAGGATTTCGGCAAGACCGGCGCCGGCGTCATCCTGCGCGTGCCCTTCTTCGACCAGATCGTCTGGATCGACAAGCGCGTGCTCTCGGTCGAGATGGAGCGCCAGCAGGTGCTTTCGACCGATCAGTTGCGCCTGCAGGTCGATGCCTTTGCCCGCTACCGCATCGTCGATCCGCTGCGCATGTATATTTCGGCCGGCAGCGAGGAGAAGGTGTCGGACGCGCTGCGCCCGATCCTGGGTTCGGCGCTGCGCAACGAACTGGGCAAGCGGCCCTTCGCCGCGCTGCTCAGCCCCGAACGCGGCCAGGTGATGCAGAATATCGAGGCCGGGCTTGACCGGGTCGCGCGCCAATATGGCGCCGAGATCGTCGACGTGCGGATCAAGCGCGCCGACCTGCCCGATGGCACGCCGCTGGAAAGCGCCTTCACCCGCATGCGCACCGCGCGCCAGCAGGAAGCGCTGACGATCCGCGCCCAGGGCCTGAAGCAGGCACAGATCATTCGCGCCGAGGCCGACGCCAATGCCGCCCGCATCTATGCGGAAAGCTTTGGCAAGGACGCGAATTTCTATGACTTCTATCGCGCCATGCAGGCCTATCGTTATACCTTCGCCCCGGATCGGGCGGGCGGCACGACGATGGTATTGTCGAAGGACAATGAGTTCCTGAAGCAGTTCCAGGGCCGCTAACAGCAGGTTTCAGGATCATTACGGAACCAGTGTCATTCAATATCGGTTAAGGCAGGGCGGCGCATCGATAAGGCTCCCCGAGAGTCCCGCCCTTCCCGCTCCCGAATTTCTGAAGAGGACCGTCACGAGTGCGTTACGCTTATGCCATCACCGGCGCCCTGCTGCTCGGCGGCACCGCCATCGCCGTCACGACCAGTTCCAATGTCGGCGCGCAGACCGCCCAGAATGAAGGCCTGCAGGCCGCTGCCCCCGCCGGCGCGCCCGCCAGCCTGGCCGACATGGTCGAAAAGCTGCAGCCGGCCGTGGTCAACATCTCGACCAAGCAGCGCGTCACCGTGCAGAATCCCTTCGCCGGCACGCCCTTTGGCGACCTGTTCGGCCAGGGCGGCGGCGGCAAGCCGCAGACCCGTCAGGCCCAGTCGCTTGGCTCGGGCTTCCTGATCTCGGCCGATGGCTATATCGTGACCAATAATCACGTCGTGTCGGCCGGTGCGGAAGGTGCCAGCGTCGACAGCATCACGGTCACCATGACCAACAAGGAAGAATATCCCGCCAAGCTGGTCGGCCGCGATCCCGCAACCGACCTCGCCGTGCTGAAGATCGACGCGAAGAAGCCCCTGCCCTTCGTCAAGTTCGGCGACAGCACCAAGGCGCGCGTGGGTGACTGGGTCGTCGCGATCGGCAACCCCTTCGCCCTGTCGGGCACCGTGACCGCCGGCATCATCTCGGCCGTGCATCGCGGCACCGGCGGTACCTATGACAAGTTCATCCAGACCGACGCATCGATCAACCAGGGCAATAGCGGCGGCCCGATGTTCGACATGCGCGGCAACGTGATCGGCATCAACAGCCAGATCCTGTCGCCCTCGGGCGGCAATGTCGGCATCGGCTTCGCCATCCCCTCGGAACAGGCAGCGCCAATCGTCGAGACGCTGCGTCAGGGCCAAAGCATCAAGCGCGGCTATCTGGGCGTGCAGATCAGCCCGCTGGGCGAGGATATGGCGGATTCGCTGGGCCTCGCGAAGAATCGCGGCGAGTTCGTGCAGGGCGTCGAGCCTGGCAAGGGCGCCGAAAAGGCCGGCATCAAGGCAGGCGACGTGATCGTGAGCGTCGCCGGTCAGGAAGTCACGCCGGACCAGAATCTGTCGTCGATCGTCGCCAACAGCAAGATCGGGTCGAGCGTGCCGATCGTGCTGCTGCGCAACGGCCAGCGCATGACCCTGAACGCGGTCGTGGGCGAGCGCCCGAGCGAAGACGAACTCAATAATTTCGCGCAGCAGCAGGATGATGATTTCAGCCAGCAGGGCGACCAGGGCAGCGACACCCAGGCGGCCCAGAAGTCGCTGGGCATCTCCGCCATCCCGCTGACCCCCAGCATCACCCGCCAGCTGGGTGTCGCCGGCGACACCCGCGGCATCGTCATCACCGCCGTCGACGGGTCGACCGACGCCGGCGCCAAGGGCCTGCGTCGCGGCGACGTGATCCTGTCGGCCAATAACCGGCCGGTGCTGACCCAGGCAGATCTGGATGCACAGGTGAAGGCGGTGTCGGCCCAGGGTCGCAACGCCATCCTGCTGCAGGTGCTGCGTCGCGGCCAGGCGCCGTTGTTCTTGCCCATCCGCCTGCGCGACAAGTAAGTCAGCGAAAGCGACAATCGTTACGGGCCGCGCTTGCCGGATTGCCTGCCTCCCTTCTAAGAAGGAGCAGACAATCCGGCGGGCGCGGCCCGACCCGTTTTTGAGGAGCATAAGCCCATGAGCGACGGCATCTTCCTTGGTCTGGGCGCGCCCGAAAAGGACGGCGGCATCCCCCAATATCTGAACCTGCGCCGGGCCAATCGCCACGGCCTGATCGCCGGCGCAACCGGAACCGGCAAGACGGTGACGTTGCAGGGCATCGCCGAAAGCTTCTCGGCGCTCGGCGTCCCGGTGTTCGTGGCCGATGTGAAGGGCGACCTGTCGGGCATTTCGATGGCCGGTTCGCCGACCGCCAAAAATGCCGACAAGCTGGTATCGCGCGCCAAGGAAATCGGCATCGCCGATTACAGCTATGCCGACAATCCCGCGATCTTCTGGGATCTCTATGGCGAACAGGGCCATGCGATCCGCACCACGGTCAGCGAGATGGGACCGCTGCTGCTGGCGCGGCTGATGGGCCTAAACGACACACAGGAAGGCGTGCTCAACATCGCCTTCAAATATGCCGATGAGGAAGGGCTGCTGCTGCTCGACCTGGGCGATCTGCAGGCAATGCTCGCCTATTGCGCGGAAAATGCCGATACGCTCTCGGCCCGCTTCGGCAATGTGACCAAGGCCAGCGTCGGCGCGATCCAGCGCCAGTTGCTCCAGCTCGAAACCCAGGGCGGCGACCATTTCTTCGGCGAGCCCGCGCTCGACATCCACGACTTCCTGAAGGTGGACGACAAGGGGCGCGGCTATGTGAACATCCTCGCCGCCGACAAGCTGATGCAGAGCCCGAAGCTCTACGCCACCTTCCTGCTCTGGCTGCTGAGCGAATTGTTCGAGACGCTGCCCGAAGTGGGCGATCCGGAAAAGCCGGTGCTGGTCTTCTTCTTCGACGAGGCCCATCTGCTGTTCGACGACGCGCCGACCGCCTTGCAGGACAAGATCGAGCAGGTGGTGCGCCTGATCCGTTCCAAGGGCGTGGGCGTCTATTTCGTCACCCAGAACCCGATCGACATTCCCGAAGCCATTGCCGGCCAGCTCGGCAACCGGGTGCAGCATGCGCTGCGCGCCTTCACCCCGCGCGACCAGAAGGCGATCAAGGCCGCGGCCGACACCTTCCGCATCAACCCCGATCTCGACATCGAGACGGCGATCACCGAACTCAAGACCGGTGAGGCGCTGGTGTCCCTGTTGCAGGAGGATGGCGCGCCCGGCGTGGTCCAGCGCACACTGATCGCCCCGCCCCGTTCACGCCTGGGCCCGGTCGATGCCAAGGAGCGCGCGATCATCCAGTCGATCTCGCCCTGCGAGGGCAAATATGACACCGCCGTCGACCGCGAATCCGCCGAGGAAATCCTGGCCGCGCGCGGCGAGGCCGCCGCTGCCGCCGCGCAGGCTGCCAAGGCCAAGGCCGAGGCCGACAAGACCGCCGCCGCCCAGGCCAAGGTCGAGGCCAAGCAGCGCGAACAGGAGTTGAAGGAGCAGGCCCGGCGTGACGCCGCCGCCGCGCGCGAGGCGGCCAAGCCCAGCAGTCTCGACAAGGCGGTGCAGTCCGCCACCCGCTCCGCCGCCTCCTCGGTCGGCCGCCAGGTCGCCAATGAACTGGGCCGTGCCGTGTTCGGCGGATCGAGCCGCAGATCCTCGGGCGGTGGCATTGCCGGCCAGCTGGTGCGCGGCATATTGGGCAGCCTGTTCAAATAAGGATAGGCCAGTAAGGATGAACAAGGGGCCGGTCGATTATGTCCGGCCCGTTGCTATCCGCCACGGGATAAGGCTAGAGCGCGGCCATGTCTTCCTCGGCTGCTGCACCCCACCCGCTCCATTACGGCAATTTCCGCGCCTATCTGGTCGGCCGTTTCTGCGCCACGCTGGCGCAGTACAGCATGATGATCCTGCTCGCCTGGCAGGCCTATAATGTCGCGCGGGAGACGATGAGCACGGGCGAGGCGTCGGCGCAGCTTGGCCTCATCGGCCTGGCGCAGTTCCTGCCGCTCTTCTTCCTGACGCCGGTGACTGGCTGGGTGGCCGATCATTTCGACCGGCGGATCATCACCCGGCTGACGCTGGCGCTGTTGATGCTCGCCGCAGCCGTGCTGGCCTTCGCCACCTATGAGGGCTGGGTCAGCCTGCCGCTGATCTTCGGCATCGCGGTCATCGTCGGCATCGCCCGCGCCTTCAACGGCCCGGCCTATGGGGCATTGGCGCCCAACCTGGTGCCACCCGCCGTGCTGCCGACCGCCATCGCCCTGTCATCGGTCGCCTGGCAGACCGGCGACATCCTCGGCAAGGCGGTGGGCGGCTATGCCTATGCGATCGAGCCCTGGGCCGCCTATGCGCTGTCGGCGGCCTTGTTCGGCGTCGGTCTGATATCGATGATGATGATCGGCCCCGTGCCCCAGCCGCCACGCCAGCAGGGCCGCCACCCCATCCGCCAGATGATCGACGGCTTCACCTATCTCAAGAGCAATCGGCTGGTGCTGGCGACGATCACGCTGGACCTGTTCGCGGTATTGCTGGCCGGCGCGACCGCGCTGCTGCCCGTCTATGCCCGCGACATCCTGCATGTCGGATCGACCGGCTATGGTCATCTGGCGATCGCGCCGGGGATCGGCGCGGCGCTGACCGCGCTCTGGTTCTCCTTCCGCCCGATGAAGACTCAGGTCGGCCTCAAGATGCTGGCGGCGGTCATCCTGTTCGGTCTGGCCACGATCGCGTTTGGTTGCACCGCCTTCCTGCCGCGCGACATTGCGGTGGAGGCCGGCATCGCAGCACTGATCGTGCTGGGCGGCGCCGACATGGTGTCGGTGTTCGTGCGCCAGTCGCTGGTGCAGCTGCACACGCCCGATGCGATGCGCGGCCGCGTTTCCAGCCTGTCGCAACTGACCATATCCGCGTCCAATGAACTGGGCGAAGCGGAATCGGGCTTCCTTGCGGCGCTCGTTGGGCCTATCGCTGCGGTCATCGGGGGTGGCGTGGGCGCCATTCTCGTCACGATATTCTGGGCGCGGCTCTTTCCCGAACTGCGCCTTGCACGCACTTTCGACCCACCCGACTTAAGGGAGGCGGACATCAGCCAGGAGACGGCCCAATGAAAGCTGCCACTATTCTCGATACCATCGGCAATACCCCCCATGTCCGGGTCAACCGGCTGTTCGGGGACGCTGAAGTGTGGATCAAGTCGGAACGGTCGAACCCCGGCGGGTCGATCAAGGACCGCATCGCGCTGGCCATGATCGAGGCGGCCGAAGCATCGGGCGACCTGAAGCCGGGCGGCACGATCATCGAGCCGACGTCGGGCAATACCGGCGTGGGCCTGGCCATGGTCGCCGCGGTCAAGGGCTATAAGCTGATCCTGGTCATGCCCGAGAGCATGTCGATCGAACGGCGCCGGCTGATGCTGGCCTATGGCGCCAGTTTCGACCTGACCCCGCGCGAAAAGGGCATGAAGGGCGCGATCGAACGGGCGCTGGAACTGGTGTCGCAGACGCCCGATAGCTGGATGCCGCAGCAGTTCGAGAACCCCGCCAATATCGACGTGCATGTCCGCACCACCGCGCAGGAAATCATCGCCGATTTCGCCGATGCGCCGATCGACGTGCTGATCAGCGGCGTGGGCACGGGTGGCCATATCACCGGCACCGCTGAGGTGCTGAAGAAGCAGTGGCCGAACCTCAAGGTCTATGCGGTCGAGCCGACCCTGTCGCCGGTCATCAGCGGCGGCCAGCCCGGCCCGCACCCGATCCAGGGCATTGGCGCGGGCTTCATCCCGGCGAACCTGCACACCCAGATATTGGACGGCGTGATCCAGGTCGATCCGGCCGATGCGAAGGACTATGCCCGTCGCGCCGCCAGCCAGGAAGGCATGTTGGTCGGCATCTCGTCGGGCGCCACGCTCGCCGCGATCGCGCAGAAGCTGAAGGAACTGCCCGCGGGCAGCCGCGTTCTCGGCTTCAATTATGACACCGGCGAACGCTATCTCTCGGTGCCCGACTTCCTGCCCGAATAAACGGCGCAAAGCCTAGGGCATGACCGGCGGCACTTTCCCTGACCGGCCACATCGCGCGATGTGGCTGATATGGCTGTTGCTGTTCGTCGGTCTGCCCATGGCGGTGGCCGGCTGGGAAAGCCGGCCGCGCGCTGGCGATGAGGTGGCGCAGGGCCGCCGGCTGGCGGCTGTAGCGGCCGCCCGTTTGCGCCGCCCCACAACGCCACCGCCCGCGGTCGAACCCGTCAAAGTTTTTGCACTCGGCCCCGAGCAGGCCCGCGACCTCAACGCCCAGATCCCCTTTTCGCGCGATCCCAATCCATCGGCCCGGCCGTTCCTGTTCCGCGGATCGGAAACCGATCTGGCCCGAGCCACGGACTGCCTGGCGGCGGCCCAGCTTTACGAAGCGGGCGACGATGCCGTCGGCGAGCAGGCGGTGGCACAGGTCGTGCTCAATCGCGTGCGCCACCCGGCCTTCCCCAAGACGGTCTGCGGCGTGGTGTTCCAGGGGCAGGAACGGACCACCGGCTGCCAGTTCACCTTCACCTGCGACGGCGCACTGGCCCGCACGCCATCCACCAGCGCCTGGGCACGGGCGCGGGAGATTGCGCGCGGCGCGCTGGCCGGCAAGGTGTTCAAGGCGGTCGGCTATGCCACCCATTATCATACCGACTGGGTCGTGCCCTATTGGAGCGGCAGCCTGGACAAGATCACCGCGGTCGGCACGCATCTGTTCTTTCGCTGGCGCGGCTGGTGGGGCACGCCGCCTGCGTTCCGCCTGGGCGAAGCCGGTGGCGAACCGCTGATCGCCCGCATCGCCCGCCTGTCCGCCGCGCATCAAGGCCTGCCGGGCAGCGGCCTTCCGGGCATGCCGCCGGTGCTGGCGACCGAAGCCGCCGCCGCGCTGGCCGCCAGGCCGGAACGCGCCATCGGATCGGACTCGCTGGGCAAGACGATCGGCGGCGTCCGGCTGATCGCGATCGCACCGGGCGGGCGCAGCTTCCTGGTCGAACTCAATCGCAGCAGCCCGCCGGAAAGCTGGCCCGCGCTGGCGGAGACTTTCTGTGCCGGCCGGCCCGAATGCCGGATCATGGGTTGGCGCGGCGACGCCGTCCCGACCGGCCTGCCGCTCAACGACGCCCAGCTTGAGGCGATGAGCTTCGCCTATATCCATTATGTCGGCAACGGATTGCAGCGCGCGCTGTGGAACTGCAGCCAGTTCCCCCGCCCGACCAAGGCCGAATGCATGCGGCAGCGCGTTCCGACGGCCACACCACCTGCGGCAGTCATCGTGCCTTCGCTGGACGGGGTACGGCGCAAGGAGCGGTTCGAGACGGTCAAGATCGCCCCACCGCCACCCGCCACGCCGCCGATCGTGACACCGAAGGTGACACCCGCAGCGCCATCCGGCTCCTGATGCGGACGGCGCTGGCGGATTTCGCGCGCGATTACGTTATGGTATAAAATCACGACATTTTTCGGGGGCAAGATGGTTACGCGGCGGGGCTTTATCGGACGGGCGGGTGGCGCGCTGGGTGTCACTTTCGGTGTCAGCCTCGGGCTGGACGGCGCGGTTGCGGCCACGACCGGACCGTCGGATGGCTGGCCCGACGAGGCGCCCTTCCGCTTCACCGGCGACATGACGGATTTCGAGGCGGCACAGCGCGCACTGCTGCCCCTCTATGACGTGGAGCGCGATTTCGCGACTTTCGACGCGGCCTATTATGGGGCGATGTCCCGGCCGGTGGCGGCCAGCTATCGCGCCTATTCGCAATGGGTGAACCGCAACAATTCGCTGTTCCTGCGCAATGCCGCGCCCGGCCATCCGCGCGACGCCGAACTGGATCGGTCGCGCGCGGCCGTGGCAAAGCTGCTCGGCGCGCAGACCGAGGAGATCGCGCTGTCGGGCGGCGGCACCGAGGCGCTCTATGCGCTGATCGCCAATTATGCGCTGCTCCAGGCCGGCGACGCGGTGATCTATGCCGATGTCGACTATGACGAGATGCAATTTGCCTGCGACTATCTGGAGCAGAGCCGCGGCGCCCGCATCGTCCGCTTCAGCCTGCCCGAGCCACATACGGAAGCGAATATCCTGGCCGCCTATGACAGGATATTGAAGGAAACGCCGCGCGCGAAGCTGCTGCTGCTCACCCATTTGTCCAACCGCAACGGGCTGGTGCCGCCGGTCAAGGCGATCGTCGCCATGGCCAAAGCGCGCGGCGTCGACGTGATCCTGGACAGCGCCCAGGCGGTCGGCCACCTGCCCTTTACAGTGGACGACACGGGCGCCGACTTCATCGGCTTCTCGCTGCACAAATGGCTGGCCGCGCCGCTCGGCACCGGCGGCATCTATATCCGTAAGGACCGGCTGCAGGACATTTCCCCCTGGCTCGGCAACCGCATCCATGGGCCGGAGGATATTCGCGCGCGCATCCCGACCGGCACGGTCGACTTCGCCGCCCGCCTGACCATCCCGCGCGCGATCGCGGTGCAGGATGCTATCGGACTGGAGGCGAAATATCGCCATCTCGTCCGACTACGCGACTATTGGGTCGAGCGGGTTCGCGACATCGCCGGACTGGAGATATTGGCGCCGCAGGAGACCGGCCGCTTCGGCGCCGTCACCGGTTTCCGCCTACCCGGCATGAAAGGCCCGGATGGCGCCAAACAGGCGGCCAAGCTGTTCCTCGACAAATATCGCCTGCTGGTGGTGGCCAAGGCCGGGCTTGCATCCGGGCCGGCGCTGCGCGTGACGCCCGCCCTGTTCAACAGCAGCGCCGAGCTGGACCGATTGGTCGCGGCGATCAGGGCGGAGCGGCATCTCTTCACCTGACCCCCTTCACAAAGCCGCCCCCTTTTCCTATATGGGCGGTTCGAAATCGGTCCGTTCCTGTCCTCCCCGGATGGGATGGTCCGTCCCCCTCATCGCTCGGGGTCCGGTTCGCATGGCGCACGAAACCGGCGGAATTGGGCGAGTTTGGCGGGCAACAAGACGCTGACAGTGCGGATCGGACAGTCCCGGCCCGCACTTTTTTGCGTGGAATATGGGGTGCGAATCACCCCGGATTCCAGAGCATCCGGACTGAATTTCCGTTGCAATGCGGAAAAACACGACGAACAGACGACAGGCAGGAACCGCATGGCGACCAAGGCTCTCCCAACGATCAACACCGGCGCTAAGAAGCGCATCCGCAAGGTGTTCGGCGACATCCACGAAGTGGTGCAGATGCCGAACCTGATCGAAGTTCAAAGGGAGAGCTACGAACAGTTCCTCCGTTCCAACCCCGCGATCGGCTATGTGTCGGGCCTGGAAAAGACCCTGCGCAGCGTCTTCCCGATCCGCGACTTCGCCGGCACCGCCGAAATGGACTTCGTCCATTATGAGCTGGAAGACCCGAAGTTCGACGTCGAGGAATGCCGCCAGCGTGGCATCACCTATGCCGCGCCGATGCGCGTCACCCTGCGCCTGATTGTGTTCGAGGTCGATGCCGACACCGAAACCCGTTCGGTCCTCGATATCAAGGAGCAGGACGTGTACATGGGCGACATGCCGCTCATGACGCAGAACGGCACCTTCATCGTCAACGGCACCGAGCGCGTCATCGTGTCGCAGATGCACCGTTCGCCGGGCGTCCTGTTCGACCATGACCGTGGCAAGACCCACTCGTCGGGCAAGTATCTGTTCGCTGCCCGCGTCATTCCGTACCGTGGTTCGTGGCTCGACTTCGAGTTCGACGCCAAGGACATCGTCAACGTGCGTATCGACCGCAAGCGCAAGCTGCCGGTCACCGCGCTGCTGTACGCGCTCGGCCTCACCGCCGAGGAAATCCTGGGCCAGTTCTACAACAAGGTGACCTTCGTCCGTGGCGAAGGCGGCTGGCAGATCCCCTACACCGCCGAAGCCTGGCGCGGCCTGAAGCCCGCGTTCGACATCGTCGACGCCAAGTCGGGCGAAGTCGTGTTCGCCGCCGGCCACAAGATCAGCCCGCGCGCTGCCAACAAGGCGGAGAAGGATGGCCTGGCCACCCTGCTGATCCCGACCGAGGAAGTCTATGGCCGCTACAGCGCCTATGACCTGATCAACGAGAAGACCGGCGAAATCTACATCGAGGCCGGCGACGAAGTGTCGCCTGAAAACCTCGAAAAGCTGGACAAGGCGGGCATCGACCGCCTGGAACTGCTGGACATCGACCATGTCACCACCGGCCCCTGGATCCGCAATACGCTCAAGGCCGACAAGGCCGAAGAGCGCGACCAGGCCCTGAGCGACATCTATCGCGTCATGCGCCCCGGCGAGCCGCCGACGAAGGAAACCGCCGAAGCGCTGTTCGCCGGCCTGTTCTTCGATCCGGAACGCTATGACCTGTCCGCGGTCGGCCGCGTGAAGATGAACATGCGCCTCGACCTGGATGCCGAGGACACCGTCACCACCCTGCGCGTCGAGGACATCCTGGCCGTCGTCAAGGAATTGGTGAACCTGAAGGACGGCAAGGGCGAGATCGACGATATCGACAATCTCGGCAACCGTCGCGTCCGCTCGGTCGGCGAACTGCTGGAGAACCAGTATCGCGTCGGCCTGCTGCGCATGGAACGTGCGGTCAAGGAACGCATGAGCTCGGTCGACGTGTCGACCGTGATGCCGAACGACCTGATCAACGCGAAGCCCGCCGTGGCCGCGGTGCGTGAATTCTTCGGCAGCTCGCAGCTGTCGCAGTTCATGGACCAGACCAACCCGCTGTCGGAAGTCACCCACAAGCGCCGCGTGTCGGCCCTTGGGCCGGGTGGTCTGACCCGTGAGCGCGCCGGCTTCGAAGTCCGCGACGTTCACCCGACCCATTATGGCCGTATCTGCCCGATTGAAACGCCCGAAGGCCCGAACATCGGTCTGATCAACTCGCTGGCCACCTTCAGCCGCGTGAACAAGTACGGCTTCATCGAAACGCCGTATCGCAAGGTGATCGACGGCAAGGTGACCAACGACGTCGTCTATCTGTCGGCGATGGAAGAGGCCAAGCACACGATCGCGCAGGCCAACGCCGAAACCAATGCCGACGGCACGCTGGCGGAAGACCTGATCTCCGCCCGTGAAGCCGGCGAATTCCTGATGGCGCCGCGCGACAACATCACCCTGATGGACGTCAGCCCCAAGCAGCTGGTGTCGGTCGCGGCCTCGCTCATTCCGTTCCTGGAAAATGACGACGCCAACCGCGCGCTCATGGGATCGAACATGCAGCGTCAGGCGGTGCCGCTGGTCCGTGCCGAGGCGCCGTTCGTCGGCACCGGCATGGAAGGCACCGTGGCCCGTGACTCGGGCGCGGCGATCGCCGCCAAGCGCGCCGGCATCATCGACCAGGTCGACGCGACCCGTATCGTGATCCGCGCCACCGGCGATGTCGAACCCGGCCAGTCGGGCGTCGACATCTACACGCTGCAGAAGTTCCAGCGCTCCAACCAGGACACCTGCATCAACCAGCGTCCGCTGGTGAAGGTGGGCGAACTGGTGCAGGCCGGCGACGTCATCGCCGACGGCCCGTCGACCGAGTTCGGCGAGCTGGCGCTGGGCCGCAACGTACTTGTCGCGTTCATGCCCTGGAACGGCTACAACTACGAAGACTCCATCCTGATCTCCGAGCGGATCGTGAAGGATGACGTCTTCACCTCGATCCATATCGAGGAGTTCGAGGTCATGGCCCGCGACACCAAGCTGGGTCCGGAAGACATCACCCGCGACATTCCGAACGTCGGTGAAGAAGCGCTGCGCAACCTCGACGAGGCTGGCATCGTGTACATCGGCGCCGAAGTGGAGCCGGGCGACATCCTGGTCGGCAAGATCACCCCCAAGGGTGAATCGCCGATGACCCCGGAAGAAAAGCTGCTCCGCGCGATCTTCGGTGAGAAGGCGAGCGACGTGCGCGACACCTCGCTGCGTCTGCCGCCGGGCGTTGCCGGCACCGTCGTGGAAGTCCGCGTCTTCAACCGTCACGGCATCGACAAGGACGAACGCGCCATGGCGATCGAGCGGGAGGAAATCGACCGTCTCGCCAAGGACCGTGAAGACGAACGCGGCATCCTCAACCGTGCGACCTTCAACCGTCTGCAGGAAATGCTGATCGGCCAGACCGCCACTGCCGCCCCCAAGGGCGTCAAGAAGGGCGTTGTGATCGACGAGGCTCTGCTGGGCGAAGTCGAGCGTCACGAATGGTGGAAGTTCGCGGTCGAGGACGATGTCCGTCAGACCGGCATCGAAGCCGTCAAGGCGCAGTATGACGAAGCGGTGAAGCTGATCGTCGAGAAGTTCGAGGATCGCGTCGACAAGCTGCAGCGCGGCGACGAGTTGCCGCCGGGCGTGCTGAAGATGGTCAAGGTGTTCGTCGCGGTGAAGCGCAAGCTGCAGCCGGGCGACAAGATGGCCGGTCGTCACGGTAACAAGGGTATCATCAGCCGCATCCTGCCGGCCGAAGACATGCCCTTCCTGGAAGACGGCACCCCCGTCGACTTCGTGCTGAACCCGCTGGGCGTGCCGTCGCGCATGAACGTCGGTCAGATCTTCGAAACCCATCTGGGCTGGGCCGCACGCGGCCTGGGCGCCCAGATCGGCCAGGCTCTGGACGCATGGCGTGAAGCCAATCCGAACCCCGAGGCGGGCCAGCCCCCCGAGGCGGTGAAGGAACTGCTCAAGACGATCTATGGCGACAATTATGTCGCCGAAATCGAGGCGCGCAGCCCCGAGCAGATCGTCGAGCTGGCGCAGAATGTCCGTGCAGGCGTGCCGATGGCGACGCCGGTATTCGACGGTGCCGTCGAATCCGACGTGTCGGCGATGCTGAAGCTGGCGGGCCTGGACGAATCCGGCCAGGTTTCGCTGTTCGATGGCCGTACCGGCGACGTGTTCGACCGCAAGGTAACCGTTGGCTACAAGTATGTCCTGAAGCTGCATCACCTTGTCGATGACAAGATCCACGCACGTTCCATCGGCCCCTACTCGCTCGTCACCCAGCAGCCGCTGGGCGGTAAGGCGCAGTTCGGTGGCCAGCGCTTCGGTGAAATGGAAGTGTGGGCGCTCCAGGCTTATGGCGCCGCCTACACGCTGCAGGAAATGCTGACGGTGAAGTCGGACGACGTGGTCGGCCGCACCAAGGTCTATGAGGCGATCGTCAAGGGCGACGACACGTTCGAGGCCGGCATTCCCGAAAGCTTCAACGTGCTGGTCAAGGAAATGCGTTCGCTGGGCCTCAACGTCGAACTCGCCGCGATGGACGAGATCGACGACGACGGCATGGCGGCTGCGGCGGAATAAGGGATGCGCGGGCGCTGCTCCGGCAGCGCCCCCTCCCCTGCTTCGCCCGAAAATTACACCCTCTAGAGGGACTTGAGATATGAACGAACTGACGAACTTCGCCAATCCGATCCAGAAGCCGGAAACCTTCGACCAGATCCAGATTGGCCTCGCCTCCCCGGAGCGCATCCGCAGCTGGTCCTTCGGCGAAATCAAGAAGCCGGAAACCATCAACTATCGCACGTTCAAGCCCGAGCGTGACGGCCTGTTCTGCGCCCGCATCTTCGGTCCGATCAAGGACTATGAATGCCTGTGCGGCAAGTACAAGCGCATGAAGTACAAGGGCATCGTCTGCGAAAAGTGCGGCGTGGAAGTGACCGTGTCGAAAGTCCGCCGCGAGCGCATGGGCCATATCGAACTGGCCGCGCCGGTTGCCCACATCTGGTTCCTGAAGTCGCTGCCCTCGCGCATCGGCCTGCTGCTCGACATGCAGCTCAAGCAGCTTGAGCGCGTCCTCTATTTCGAAAGCTATATCGTCACCGAGCCGGGCCTGACCCCGCTGGAGAAATATCAGCTGCTGACCGAGGACGAACTGCTCGACGCGCAGGACGAATATGGCGAAGACGCCTTCTCCGCCGGCATCGGCGCCGAAGCCGTCAAGCAGATGCTGATGGATCTCGACCTGGAAGGCGAGAAGCAGGCGCTGCTGGACGAACTGGCCGTCACCAAGTCGGAACTGAAGCCCAAGAAGATCATCAAGCGCCTGAAGGTCGTCGAGAGCTTCCTGGAATCGGGCAACCGCCCCGAATGGATGATCCTGGACGTCGTGCCGGTCATCCCGCCGGAACTGCGCCCGCTGGTGCCACTGGACGGCGGCCGCTTCGCGACCTCCGATCTCAACGATCTGTATCGCCGCGTCATCAACCGTAACAACCGTTTGAAGCGCCTGATGGAGCTGCGTGCGCCGGACATCATCGTCCGCAACGAAAAGCGCATGCTGCAGGAAGCCGTCGACGCCCTGTTCGATAACGGCCGTCGCGGCCGTGTCATCACCGGTGCCAACAAGCGTCCGCTCAAGTCGCTGTCCGACATGCTCAAGGGCAAGCAGGGCCGCTTCCGCCAGAACCTGCTCGGCAAGCGCGTCGATTATTCGGGTCGTTCGGTCATCGTGACCGGTCCGGAACTCAAGCTGCACCAGTGCGGCCTGCCCAAGAAGATGGCGCTCGAACTGTTCAAGCCCTTCATCTACGCCCGCCTCGACGCCAAGGGTCTGTCTATGACCCTGAAGCAGGCCAAGAAGTGGGTCGAGAAGGAGCGCAAGGAAGTCTGGGACATCCTCGACGAAGTCATTCGCGAGCACCCGGTCATGCTGAACCGCGCGCCGACGCTTCACCGTCTGGGCATCCAGGCGTTCGAACCCGTGCTGATCGAAGGCAAGGCGATCCAACTGCATCCGCTCGTCTGCTCGGCCTTCAACGCCGACTTCGACGGTGACCAGATGGCCGTCCACGTGCCCCTCTCGCTGGAAGCCCAGCTGGAAGCGCGCGTGCTGATGATGTCGACCAACAACATCCTGTCGCCCGCCAACGGCAAGCCGATCATCGTTCCCTCGCAGGACATGGTCCTGGGTATCTATTACCTGTCGATGGAACGCGAAGGCGAGCCGGGCGAAGGCATGCTGCTGTCCGACATGCAGGAGGTCCATCAGGCCCTCTATGCCAAGGCGGTCACCCTGCACTCGAAGATCATCAGCCGCGTGCCGCAGACCGACGAAAATGGTCAGCAGTATATGAAGCGCTTCGAGACCACGCCGGGTCGCATGCTGCTGGGCGAATGCCTGCCCAAGTCGCACAAGGTGCCCTTCGACGTCGTCAACCGCCTTCTCACCAAGAAGGAAATCGGCGACGTCATCGACCAGGTCTATCGTCACACCGGCCAGAAGGACACGGTGCTGTTCGCTGACGCCATCATGTCGCTGGGCTTCCGCCACGCGTTCCAGGCCGGCATCAGCTTCGGCAAGGACGACATGGTCATCCCCGACAGCAAGGTGACGATGGTCGACGAGACCAAGGCACTGGTGGCGGACTATGAGCAGCAGTATCAGGACGGTCTGATCACGCAGCAGGAAAAGTACAACAAGGTGATCGACGCCTGGAGCCGTTGCGGCGACCAGGTCGCGAACGCCATGATGGACGAGATTCGCGCCCAGCCCAAGGATCCCAAGACCGGCCGTCTGGCGCCGATCAACTCGATCTACATGATGGCGCACTCGGGTGCCCGTGGTTCGCAGGCCCAGATGAAGCAGCTGGCCGGCATGCGCGGCCTGATGGCCAAGCCGTCGGGCGAGATCATCGAAACGCCGATCATCTCGAACTTCAAGGAAGGTCTGACCGTTCTCGAGTACTTCAACTCGACTCACGGTGCCCGTAAGGGTCTGGCCGACACCGCGCTCAAGACGGCGAACTCGGGTTACCTGACCCGCCGTCTGGTCGACGTGTCGCAGGACTGCACCATCGTCGAGGACGATTGCGGCACCGAAAAGGCGCTGGAGATGAAGGCCATCGTTCAGGGTGGTTCGGTCATCGCCTCGCTGGGCGAACGCATTCTGGGCCGTACCACGGCGCAGGATATCGTCGACAGCAAGGACGGCACCGTCATCATCCCGATCGGCACCCTGCTGGACGAAGCCATGATCACCCAGATCGAGGCGATCGGCACGCAGGCCGTGAAGATCCGCAGCCCGCTGATCTGCGAAAGCCGGATGGGCGTTTGCGGCAAGTGCTACGGCCGTGACCTGGCCCGTGGTACGCCGGTCAACATCGGTGAAGCGGTCGGCGTCATCGCGGCGCAGTCCATTGGTGAACCGGGCACGCAGCTGACCATGCGTACCTTCCACATCGGCGGCGCGGCGAACTTCAACGAAACGTCGAACCTGGAAGCCCTGTCGGACGGCACGATCGAGCTGCGCGACATGCCGACCATCACCGACAAGAATGGTCGTCGCCTGTCGCTGGCCCGTAACGGCGAAGTCGCGATCATCGACAGCGAAGGCCGCGAGCGCGAAACGCACCGCCTGCCTTATGGCGCCACCATCCTGTTCGCAGATGGCGATGCCGTGAAGAAAGGCGATCGCTTCGCCGAGTGGGATCCGTTCACCATGCCGGTGATCACGGAAAAGCCCGGTATCGTTAAGTATGTCGACCTGATCGACAACAAGACGCTGACCGAACAGACCGACGAAGCCACCGGCATCGCCCAGCGCGTCGTCATCGAACATCGTGGTGCGGCCCGGACGAAGGAAGATCTGCGTCCGCGCCTGACCCTGATGGACGACAATAGCGGTGAAGCCGCCCGCTACATGCTGGCGGTCGGTGCGACCCTGTCGGTCGACGATGGTGCAGAGGTTCAGGCCGGTGACGTGCTGGCGCGTGTCAGCCGTGAAGCGGCCAAGACCCGCGACATCACCGGTGGTCTGCCGCGCGTTGCCGAGCTGTTCGAAGCCCGCAAGCCCAAGGACAATGCGATCATTGCCAAGGTCTCGGGCCGCGTGCAGTTCCTCAAGGATTACAAGGCGAAGCGCAAGATCGCCATCAATCCCGAGGATGGCGGCGAGCCGGTCGAATATCTGATCCCCAAGAGCAAGGTGATCGACGTTCAGGAAGGCGACTACGTGAAGCGTGGCGACAACCTGATCGGTGGTTCGCCCGATCCGCACGACATTCTGGAAGTGCTCGGCATCGAGCCGCTGGCCGAATATCTGGTCGCCGAAATCCAGGAAGTCTATCGCTTGCAGGGCGTGAAGATCAACGACAAGCACATCGAAACGATCGTTCGTCAGATGCTGCAGAAGGTCGAGATCATCGAGTCCGGCGACACCACCCTGCTGGTAGGCGAGCAGGTCGACCGCGAGGAAATGGACGAGATCAACAGCAAGCTGCAGCCGGGCTTTGCCCCTGCTGCCGGCAAGCCGGTGCTGCTCGGCATCACCAAGGCCTCGCTGCAGACCCGTTCGTTCATCTCGGCAGCGTCCTTCCAGGAAACCACCCGCGTCCTCACGGAAGCGGCGGTCCAGGGCAAGAAGGACACGCTGGTTGGCCTGAAGGAGAATGTCATCGTCGGCCGCCTCATCCCGGCGGGCACCGGTGCCGGCATGAACCGCCTGCGCGTTGCCGCCTCGTCGCGTGATGCGGCGATGCGGGCCGCGCTGCGCGCTTCGGCCCAGGTCGACCTGATCGCGCCGAAGAGCGCGGCCGAGGAACATGCGGCCGAACTGGCCCAGGGTCCGGAAGCCGCGATCGGCGACGATCCGCTGGGTGCCGTGCAGGGTGATGATTTCACCACGCAGGACATGGACTGACTTTGAAAAGGCGGGAGCCGCTTCCTACATCGGGAGCGGCTCCCAGCCCGGTTTTGAGAGAGACCGACATATTGCCCGCCGGATCATCGCTGATCCGGCGGGCTTTTCTTTGTCCGGTGAAGGCAGCCAGCCGGTGATCGGGAGGATCGACAAAAAACTGCGGAAAGGCTGCACAAAGCGCTTGACCGACTCTGAATCCCCGCCTATCTGCGGCCTCCCAAGCGGGGCAAGCCCTGCTGATGATGCCCGATCCTCTAATGGTAAGAGAGCGGACTCTGACTCCGTCAATCAAGGTTCGAATCCTTGTCGGGCATCCAATTCTTCCCCATCAGATAAAAACTGACCAGCAATGATGTCGCGCGCCCTATGGACGTAGGCGGCCATCACCCCTATATACCGGTCGGTATGGAAATCACGGCAACACAGAGTGGCAGGGGCCGCCCGCGGGAGTTCGATCCCGAGGAAGCCTTGGCGGCTGCGCTTCAGGTCTTCTGGCGGCGCGGCTATGAAGGCGCATCGCTGGCGGAACTGACCGAGGCGATGGGCATTACCAAGCCCAGCCTCTATGCCTGTTTCGGCAACAAGGAAGCCCTGTTCCGCAAGGCGCTCGACCTCTATGAGCGCGACAAGCTCTGCTATGTGAAGTCGTCGCTGGAGGCACCGACCGCCAAGGCCGTGGCCGAGCGCATGCTGCGCGGATCGCTGGCGATCCAGACCGGCAACAAAGATCCCCAGGGGTGCATGGGCGTCATCAGTTCGGTCGGTGGCACCGCCCATTCCGAATGTATCCGCGATGAGGTATTGGCCCGCCGTGCCTCGTCCGACCGCGCCCTGCTCGACCGGTTCGAGCGCGCCCAGGCAGAGGGCGACCTGCCCGCCGGAGTCGAGCCCCAGGCGCTCGCCTGTTATCTCTCGACCGTGATCCAGGGCATGGCCGTTCAGGCCGGTGCCGGTGTTCCGCGCGATCGGCTGGAGCAGCTGATCGACACCACCCTCACCATGTGGCCGAGCAAATAGCGGAATTTATTTCGCTTTTGCAGCGATGCGGGTCTTGAAATTGCCGCACTGCAAATAAAATACCTCCCGGTACAAAAAGACGGTTGACGGGACAGCCCCCGTTAATATATACCATACGGTACACAATGATGCTGGGTGTGTAGCCCAGGGAGGTCATCATGCAGCAATTCCACCATCGGCGCTGTCGACGATAGCGTCACCCAAAGGGGCGGTTTCCCGGTAACGGGTTCCTCCTGATTCACCATCTTTGCGCCCTCTTCGCGACGGTTTGTGCCGTTCGCGCCGCAAGGACGCATGCCCGCATCTTCGGGCGCTTATTTCGGGACGCGATCCGCGCTTTTCCGCGCGCGGACGTGTGCCCGCTTCAGACAGCAGGAAGGAACAGGCCATGGCTTTCCTTGATTTCGCCCAGGCACTTGCCGGTCCGCAGATGGCGGTCGGCGCCGCCCGCCCCGCCCCAGCCGCGCCCGCCATCAGTGTCGAGGCCCAGGCAACCAGCTTTTCCGCCCAGGAATGGCAGATCGTCGACCTCGCCCGCACCGACGGCTTGCGCTCGCTGCGCGGTCCCGGCTCTTTCGCCCGTCTGCGCAAGTGGATCTGGGGCGAGGAACATAGCCCAACCCTGGCCAGCGAACGGCTGGAGGCACTGCGCCGCCTGGCCGTCGAGGCCTGGCACAAGGGCTATGCCGTGTCGCTTTCCGCCCTCGCCGCCTTCCGCGCGGCCGGATTTTCCACCGCGCAGCTCGAATTGCTGCTCGCCACCATCAGCGCGGGTCGCACCGCCCGCGTCCCCCGGAGCTAATCCATGAACCAGTTCACCAAGATCACAGCCGACGGCAACGCGTCGGACGTTCACGCGCCGCCGGGCAACCGCTGGTCGCGCAAGCATGGCGGCATCGCCGCCGTCGCGCTCATCGCCCTGTTCGGCATCGGCTGGAAGCTGGTCGACCGCCCGTCGGCCCAGGCCGCAGCCGCCCCGCTGGCGGCGGTCGGCGTTTCCGCGCCGCTCGCCCGCAGCGTGACGCAGTGGGATGACTATGTCGGCCGCTTCGCCCCCAGCCAGACGGTTGAGATCCGCCCCCGCGTATCGGGCGCGGTGACCGCCATCCACTTCCGCGACGGCGATTTCGTCCGTCAGGGGCAGTTGCTCTTCACCATCGACCAGCGCCCGTTCCAGGCAGCCCTGGCCGAAGCGCGCGCCAGCGTCGCCTCCGCTCGCAGCGCGCTGCTGCTGGCCCAGAATGACTATGGCCGCGTCCAGCGACTGACCGGCGACGAAGCCGTGTCAGCAAGCGAGGTGGATTCACTCCGCTCGCGTCTGCAGGCGGCGCAGGCCGCATTGGCCGGCGCGCAGGCCCGCGAACGCAGCCGGGCACTGGACGTCGAGTTCACCCAAGTCCGTGCGCCGATTTCCGGCCGCGTATCGGATCGCCGCGTCGACATAGGCAATCTGGTGTCGGGCGGCGAAGGCAGCACCGCGTCGCTGCTGACCACGGTCAACAAGCTCGACCCCATCTACTTCAACTTCGACGCCTCCGAAGCGCTCTACCTCAAGTCGCAGCGCGACAAGGAGAATGGCGGCGCGGTCGAGGTGCGGTTGCAGGATGAGGCGGACTATAACCACAAGGGCCGACTGGACTTCACCGACAATGGGCTCGATCCCCGGTCGGGCACGATCCGCATCCGCGCAGTCTTCGACAATCCGGGCAATTTCCTGACCCCCGGCCTGTTCGGCAATATGCGTCTGGCCAATGGCGGCAAGGCCAATGCCCTGCTGGTCCCGGACGAGGCGATCCAGTCCGACCAGGCACGCAAGACCGTGCTGGTGGTGGACAAGGATGACAGCGTCGCGGTGAAGCCGGTCGAGCTTGGCCCGATCGTCGACGGGCTGCGCATCATCCGCAGCGGCCTCGATCCCAAGGACCGGGTGATCGTGACCAATCTCCAGGCAGCGATGCCCGGTGCCAAGGTCGCGGTCAAGCCGGCCCGGATCACCCCGACCCCGGCGCCGGTCACCCCGGTCGACAGCGCTGCCCCGGTCGCTGCCCAGGCCACCTTCGCCCGGTAATTACCCTCTCCTCCGTTCGGGCTGAGCGAAGTCGAAGCCTTCCACTGAGCCGCAGGCGAAGTGACTTCGCTTCGCTCAGCCTGGCCCTTCGACAAGCTCAGGGCGAACGGAATGAGAGGTCGACCTGATATTCCCTGCCCGTGATCCGGCCCGGCCGGATCGCGCGGTATCCCTTTCGCCTTTCGCAAAGGACGATCCGATGCGTTTCTCCCGTTTCTTCATCGACCGGCCGATCTTCGCCGCCGTCATCGCGGTGGTCATCACCGTGGTCGGTGCGCTCGCCTTCGTCGGCCTGCCGGTGTCCCAATATCCCGACATCGTGCCGCCCACGGTCACCGTGTCCGCCCAATATCCCGGCGCATCGGCCGAAACGGTCGCGTCGACCGTGGCCGCGCCGATCGAACAGGAAATCAACGGCGTCGACGACATGCTCTATCAGAGCAGCCAGTCGACGGGCGACGGCAAGGTCGTCATCACCGTCACCTTCAAGATCGGCACCGACCTGGATGCCGCGCAGGTGCTGGTGCAGAACCGCGTCGCGGTCGCCATCCCCCGCCTGCCCGAGGAAGTGCAGCGGCTGGGCGTCGTGACCCGCAAGACCACGCCCGAATTCCTGATGGTCGTGAATTTGCAGTCGCCCGACGGCACCTATGACCGCGACTATATTTCCAACTATGCCCTGACCCAGGTGCGCGACAGACTGGCTCGTCTGGATGGCGTGGGCGACGTGCAGCTGTTCGGGTCGCGCGACTATGCGATGCGCATCTGGATCGATCCGGATCGCGCCGCCGCGCTGGACCTGACCGCCGGCGAGATCGTCTCCGCCCTGCGGGCACAGAATGTCCAGGTGTCGGCCGGTTCGATCGGCCAGCCCCCCTATGACCGGGGCGAGGCCTTCCAGCTTGGCGTCGAGATGCAGGGCCGCCTGACCACGCCCGATCAGTTTTCCGACATCGTGATCCGTTCCGACGCCGATGGCCACCAGGTGCGCGTGCGCGATGTCGCCCGCGTCGAGCTGGGCGCGCAGGATTATGGCACCAACACCTATCTCAGCAACAAGCCGACGGTCGTCATCGCGACGATGCAGCGCCCCGGCTCCAACGCACTCGACGCGGCGGAGAAGGTCAAGGCGGAGATGGAGCAACTGTCCAAGCGCTTCCCCAAGGGCCTGGAATATAGCATCATCTACAACCCCACCGAATTCATCAGCCAGTCGATCGACGCCGTCTATCACACGCTGTTCGAAGCGGTGATCCTGGTCGTCCTCGTCATCCTCATCTTCCTGCAGAACTGGCGCGCGGCGGTCATCCCGATCATCGCGATCCCGGTCTCGCTGATCGGCACGGCCACGATGCTGGCGGCAGTGGGCTATTCGCTCAATAACCTGTCGCTGTTCGGCCTGGTGCTGGCGATCGGCATCGTCGTCGACGACGCGATCGTCGTGGTCGAGAATGTCGAACGCAATATCGAAAATGGCATGAGCCCGCTGCAGGCGGCCCGCGTGTCGATGGACGAAGTGTCGACCGCGCTGATCGCGATCGTGCTGGTGCTGTGCGCCGTGTTCGTGCCGACTTTGTTCATCACTGGCATTTCCGGTGCCTTCTACCAGCAGTTCGCGGTCACCATCTCGACCGCGACGGTCATTTCGCTGATCCTCTCGCTTACCCTGTCGCCGGCTGCAGCCGCCCTGCTGCTGAAGCCCAAACATGGTGCCCATGACCTCGACAATGCGCCGCGCTGGCGCCAGGTCGCGGCCAGGGCGGCAGATCGCTTCAACCAGGGCTTTGATCGGATGAGCGCGGGCTATGCGCGCCTCACCCGCTTCCTTGTCGCCCGACCCAAGAAGATGCTGCTGACCTATGCCGGCCTGATCGCCGCCACCATCGCCCTGTTCTGGGTGACGCCCGGCGGCTTCATCCCGGCACAGGACCAGGGTTATTTCCTGGCCGTCGTCCAGCTGCCTTCGGGCGCGTCGCTGGAGCGCACCGACAAGGTGACGCGCGAGGTCGCGGCGAAGATCCTGCCGATCAAGGGGCTGCGCGGTGCGGTGATGTTCGCCGGCTTCCACGGCCCGTCGCAGACGCAGGCGCCCAACAGCGCGGCAATCTACTTCCCGTTCAAGAGCTTTGCCGAGCGCAAGGCGGAAGGCGCCACCTATGCCGGGATCATGGATCAGGCGAACAAGGCGGTTGCAGGCTATGACAAGGCGCGCATCCTGCTGGTGCCGCCGCCGCTGATCCAGGGCATCGGCTCGGCCGGTGGCTATCGCCTGATGCTGGAGGACCGGGAGGATCGCGGCTATGCGGAACTCAATAAGGTCGCCGGCGAACTGATCGGCAAGGCCAATCAGAGCCCCAGCCTAGCACAGGTCTACACCCTGTTCGACGTCGGCACCCCCCGCATCTTCGCGGATGTCGATCGCCGCAAGGCCGACCTGCTGGGCGTGCCGCCCGAGCGCGTGTTCGAAGCGATGCAGGTCTATCTCGGCTCTGCCTTCGTCAACGACTTCAACCTGCTCGGCCGCACCTATCGCGTGACTGCCCAGGCCGATGCCGACCATCGCGGCACCGTGGCCGACATCGCCAACTTGAAGACCCGGTCGAACAGCGGCCAGATGGTGCCGATCGGTTCGGTATCCACCTTCCGCGACAAGACCGGCCCCTATCGCGTGGTCCGCTATAATCTGCTGCCCGCGGTGGAAATCGATGGCGACACGGCACCGGGCTATTCGTCGGGCCAGTCGCTCAGCACGATGGAGAAGCTCGCCGACGCCGCCCCTGCCGGCTATGCCAGCGAATGGACCGGCGTTGCCTATCAGCAGATCAGTGCCGGCAATACCGCAGGCATCGTCTTCGGCATGGCGGTCTTCTTCGTCTTCCTGGTGCTGGCGGCGCAATATGAAAGCCTGACCTTGCCGCTGTCGATCATCCTGATCGTGCCGATGTGCCTGTTCGCGGCCATGCTGGGCGTGAACCTGCGCGGGATGGACAATAATATCCTGACGCAGATCGGTCTGGTCGTGCTGATCGCGCTCGCGGCGAAGAACGCCATCCTGGTGGTCGAATTCGCCAAGCAGGCGGAAGAGGAACAGGGGCTGAGCCCGGTCGAGGCCGCGGTTCAGGCGGCGCAAACCCGTCTGCGCCCGATCCTGATGACCAGCTTCGCCTTCATCCTGGGGGCGGTGCCGCTGGTGATCGCCAGCGGGGCCGGTGCGGAACTGCGCCAGGCGCTGGGCACGGCGGTCTTCTTCGGCATGACCGGCGTGACGGCCTTCGGCCTGCTCTTCACCCCCACCTTCTATGTCGTGTGCCGCGCGCTGGGCGATCGTTTCGCCCGCCGCCGGCGCCCGGAGGCTGACGATGCTGCGGCATTGCAGCCGGCCGAATGAGGACAAAAGCCATGACAAGGAACCTGATTGCCCTGTTGCTCGGCGCCAGTGCGCTGACGGCCTGCGCCGCCGGGCCGGATTACAAGGCGCCCGCCACCCCGACGACAGCCGCCGCCCCCTTCATCGGGGCGGCAAGCCCGGCGGTCGCCCAGAGCGCCGCCGACGACCATTGGTGGCGGCTCTATAATGACCCGCTGCTCGACGGACTGGTCGGCGATGCGCTGAAGGCCAATACCGACATCCGCGTCGCCGTCGCCCGGTTGGAACGCGCCCGCTCCCAGTTGCGCGGCGCCCGCTCCGACCGGCTGCCCAGCACCAATATCAGCGGCTCCCCGACCTATGGCCGGGTGTCGCAGGCCCAGACCCTGCCCGGCATGGACCGGGAAAACTGGACCGTCGATATGGGTCTGGACGTCGCCTATGAGGTCGACCTGTTCGGCCGGGTGAAGCGCAGCATAGAGGCCGCACGCGGCGATGTCGGTGCGGCGCAGGCCGACGCCGATGCCGTCCGCGTTGCCGTGGTCGCCGATACGGTGCGCGCCTATGTCGACGCCACCGCCTCGGCGCAGCGGCTTGCCGTCGCGAAGGAAACGGTCGACCTGCTCGACAAGTCGATCCGCATCACCAGCGCCCGCTTCGACGCCGGCCGGTCCGACCGGCTGGACGTGATCCGGGTCACCACCCTGCGCGAACAGCAGCAGGCGCTGATCCCTAATCTGGTCGCCGATCGCAATGCCGCCCTGTTCCGGCTGGCGACGCTGACCGGACGCACGCCGCAGGATCTGCCCGCGTCCGTCCAGAACGCGACCGTGACACCGAATGTGACACAGCCGATCCCGGTCGGCGATGGCCAGGCGTTGCTCGCCCGGCGGCCGGACGTGCGCGCGGCCGAACGGCGGCTGGCGGCCGACACCGCCCGTGTCGGTGTCGCAACGGCGGATCTCTATCCGCGCATCACCCTGGGCGGATCGATCGGCACCACGGCGATCGGCGGCGGTAACCTGTTTGGCGCCGGGCCGCTCAACTTCCTGCTGGGGCCACTGATCAGCTGGGCCTTCCCCAATCAGGAAGCCAATCGCGCGAAGATCGCGGCGGCCAAGGCAGATGGCGACGCATCCCTCGCCGCCTTTGACGGCACGGTGCTGCAGGCGCTGGAGGAAACCGAGACGGCGCTGTCCAGCTACGCCAATGCGCTGGAACGGCGGGCGACGCTGCAATCGGCGCGGGACGAGGCGGCACGGGCTGCGCGGATCAGCCTGGCGCGCCAGCGCGAGGGGCAGATCGACTTCCTGACCGTGCTCGACGCGCTGCGCACCCAGGCATCGGCCGACGCGGACCTGGCAACCGCCAATCGCGCCGTCGCCTTTGCCCAGGTGGACCTGTTCCGCGCCCTGGGCGGCGGCTGGACTACCACCTGATACAGAAAAGGGCGGCGTTTCAAAACGCCGCCCTTTTTGTCAGACGATGAAGTTGCCCTGATGGGCGAATGTCTCGATCTCATGCCGGCCGCTCGGTGCCTCCCGCGCCTGCAGTGCTTCGGGCAGGCTGGCCTTGTCACCCTGCCGCCCGATCGCGATCGCCGCCTCGATCCGGAAACGATCCGGCACCGCCAGTTCGGCGCGGGCCTTGTCGAAATCGACGCCGGTCATCGCATGGGTATGATAGCCAAGCCGCGTCGCCTGCAGCGCCAGCGTCGCCCAGGCGGCGCCCGCATCGAAGCTGTGGCTGTGCGAAGGCTTGTAGTCTTCCGATCCCGGCGCGGCCATCAGCGTGTCGGAAATGACGAAGACCAGCGCCCCGGCATGCTGCACCCAGCCCTGGTTGAACGGAAGGAGCAGGTCGAGGAAGCGCGCCCAGTCGGCGCTGTCGCGATGGGCATAGAGGAAGCGCCAGGGCTGGTAGTTGAAGGCCGAAGGCGCCCAGCGGGCGGCATCGAACAGCGTATCGATATCTGCCTGGGGGATCGCGGAGCCGTCAAAGGCGCGGGGCGACCAGCGCTCCAGGATCAGCGGATCGACGGGACGGGTAACTTCGCGCGGGCTGGTGGCCATCTGGATCTCCTTCAAGGCGATGGCGCAATCGGCGCGCCATGCTGTTGGAAATCTATCTAGCGGATGTTCCGCCGCTGCGAAGAGGCGTTGGACTTTCGCCCTGGAAACACAGGGTTTCCCCGATCAGGCGCAGGCATCCTGCGGCTGGCGTTCGCGATCGCTACCCGACATGGGCGCGCCACGGTCATCGGCATCGCGCTCGAACAACACCACGGCAGGCTCCCTGAAAAGGGCCTGCGCCAGCCGATCGCGCAGGCGCGTCAACGGTCCGTCCTGATCCTGATAGGCCATATATGCGTCCTCTCTGCCGACTCGGGCGGCTTATCTACCGATGGTATAGAGAATCGTCCCCCAAGCAATGCTGGCCGTCGCGGTAGAAAAGCTATCCATCCCGGCCCCTTCGGAAAATCATACGCAAATACTATGCAGCCGCCCCGGCCCGCGTCTCGCATTCAAACGGAAGAGGGGCCTAATCGGGCGCTCGCTAACGACCCGGTCCGCCTCCCGCGGCGGGCGTGATGCGGGAGTTACCCCCATGCAGGATCTCTTGTGGATCGGCATCATCCTGGCGCTCACGGCGGCTAGCCTCGGCTATGTCCGGCTGTGCGGCGACGCCTGAAGGAGGGATGCCATGACCATCGACCTCTGGCTCGCGGCGATCACCGCCGCCGGGCTTCTCGTCTATCTCGTCGCCGTGCTCGCACGGCCTGAACGCTTTTAAGGGGGGCCCCACATGACCTTCCAGGGATGGCTGCTGATCGCAGCCTTTGTCGTCATCTTGCTGGCGCTCACCAAACCGATGGGCCTGTGGCTGTTCGCCCTTTATGAGGGCCGCCGCACCCCGCTTCATGCCGTGTTCGGTCCGATCGAACGGGGCTTCTACACATTGTCGGGGATCGATCCCGACGCCGAGCAGAGCTGGCGCCGCTATGCCGTTCACATGCTGCTCTTCAACGTTGCGCTGCTGCTCTTCACCTATGCGGTGTTGCGCCTGCAGGGCCTGCTGCCGCTCAACCCGCTGGGCTATGGCGCCGTGGCATCCGATGGCGCGTTCAACACCGCGATCAGCTTCACCACCAATACCAACTGGCAATGGTATTCGGGCGAGGCCGTGATGTCGAACCTCAGCCAGATGCTGGGCCTCACCATCCACAACTTCCTGTCGGCCGCCACCGGCATTGCCCTCGCCTTCGCCCTGTTCCGCGGCTTTGCCCGGCGCAGTGCATCGACGATCGGCAATTTCTGGGCCGACGTCACCCGCGTGACCATCTATCTGCTGCTGCCGATCTGCATCGTCTATGCCCTGTTCCTGATCGCGAGCGGCGTGCCGCAGACGCTGGCCGGGTCGGTCGACGTAACCACGCTGGAAGGCGTCAAGCAGACCCTGGCGCTTGGCCCCGTCGCCAGCCAGGAAGCGATCAAGATGCTGGGCACCAATGGTGGCGGCTTCTTCAACGCCAACAGCGCCCATCCCTTCGAGAATCCGACCGCGCTCACCAATCTGGTGCAGATGCTGTCGATCTTCGTGATCGGCTTTGGCCTGACCTGGACCTTCGGCAAGGCCGTCGGCAACCCGCGCCAGGGCTGTGCCATCCTCGCCGCCATGCTGGTCATCTTCCTCGCCGGCGTAACCGTCACCTATTGGCAGGAAGCGGCCGGCAATCCGGTGCTGCACAATCTGGGCGTCGCCGGTGGCAATATGGAAGGCAAGGAAGTCCGCTTCGGCATGGCTGCCTCCTCCCTGTTCGCCGTTGTCACCACGGCGGCAAGCTGCGGCGCGGTCAACGCCATGCATGACAGCTTCACCGCACTGGGCGGCATGATACCGCTGTTCAACATCCAGCTGGGCGAAGTCGTGATCGGCGGCGTCGGCGCAGGCATCTACGGCTTCCTGCTGTTCGCCATCCTGGCCGTGTTTGTCGCGGGCCTGATGGTCGGCCGCACGCCGGAATATGTCGGCAAGAAGATCGAGAGCCGCGAAGTCAAGCTGGCCGTGCTCGCCATTGCCGTGCTGCCTTTGATCATCCTGGGCTTCACCGCCATCGCCAGCGTCACCGACGCGGGCCTGGCCGGTCCGCTCAACAAGGGACCGCATGGCTTCAGCGAGATCCTCTACGCCTTCACCAGCGCCGTCGGCAACAATGGCTCGGCCTTTGCCGGCCTGTCGGCCAACAGCCCCTTCTATAACGGGATGCTGGGCGTCGCGATGTGGATCGGCCGCTTCTTCATCATCATTCCCATGCTGGCCATCGCGGGCAGCCTGGCCGCGAAGAAATATACGCCCGAAACCGCCGGCAGCTTCCCCACCACCGGCGCGCTGTGGACCGCTCTGCTGGTCGGCATCGTATTGATCGTAGGCGGCCTCACCTTCCTGCCCAGCCTCGCCCTTGGCCCCATCGCCGATCATCTCGCGATGATCCGTGGCCAGCTTTTCTAAGGATCCCATGCCATGGCCCGGTCCTCTGACAAATCCGAACAAAAATCGCTCTTCACCGCGGACCTGATCGTCCCGGCTTGTCGAGACGCCTTCCGCAAACTCAATCCCAAGGAACTGATCCGCAACCCGGTGATGTTCACCACCGCGATCGTCGCGGTCCTGCTGACCGTCCTGCTCCTTGTCGGGCAGGACAGCCTGGCCGTCGGCTTCAAGCTGCAGTTGGTGATCTGGCTCTGGCTCACGGTCCTCTTCGGCACCTTTGCCGAGGCGCTGGCCGAAGGCCGTGGCAAGGCGCAGGCCGCCTCGCTGCGCGCGACCAAGGCGGACCTGACCGCCAAGCGGCTGAAGGGCCATGGCGAAAGCTATGAAAATGTCGCCGCCAGCGCGCTGAAGCTGGGCGACGTGGTGCTGGTCCAGACCGGCGACCTGATCCCGTCCGACGGCGAGGTCGTCTCCGGCGTCGCCTCCGTCAACGAAGCGGCCATCACCGGCGAATCCGCGCCGGTGATCCGCGAGGCGGGCGGCGACCGTTCGGCCGTGACGGCGGGCACCCGCGTCATTTCCGACGAGATCCGCGTCCGCGTCACCGTCAATCCCGGCCAGGGCTTTCTCGATCGCATGATCGCGCTGGTCGAGGGTGCGGAGCGGCAGAAGACGCCGAACGAGATCGCCCTCACCCTGTTGCTGGTCGGCCTGACCATCATCTTCCTGATCGCGGTAGGCACCATCCCCAGCTTCGCCAGCTATGCCGGCGGTGCCATTCCGGTGGCGATCCTGGCGGCCTTGCTGATCACCCTGATCCCGACCACCATCGCCGCCCTTCTGTCGGCGATCGGCATTGCCGGCATGGACCGTCTGGTGCGCTTCAATGTGCTCGCCAAGTCCGGCCGCGCGGTCGAGGCGGCGGGCGACATCGACGTGCTGCTGCTGGACAAGACCGGCACCATCACCGTGGGTGATCGTCAGGCGACCGAATTCCGTCCGGTCGGCGGCGCCACCCCGGTCCAGCTCGCACAAGCCGCGCTGCTCGCCAGCCTGGCCGACGAGACCCCCGAGGGCCGTTCGATCGTGCTGCTGGCCCGCGAAGGCTTCAACCAGTCGGTAGACGCCCTGCCCGCCAATGCGGAGATCATTCCCTTCACCGCCCAGACCCGGATTTCCGGCGTCACCATCGATGGATCGACGATCCAGAAGGGGGCGGTGGATTCGGTGCTGAAGGCCAATCCGGGCCTGGGTTCCACCCCGGTCGCCAACGAACTGCGCCGCATCACCGACGAGATCGCCCGTGCCGGCGGCACCCCGCTGGCGGTGGCCAAGGACGGCAAGCTGCTGGGCGCGATCTTCCTCAAGGACATCGTCAAGGCCGGCATCCGGGAACGGTTCGGCGAACTGCGCCAGATGGGCATCCGCACTGTGATGATCACCGGCGACAACCCGCTGACCGCCGCCAGCATCGCGGCCGAGGCCGGGGTCGACGACTTCCTGGCGCAGGCAACGCCCGAAGACAAGCTGGCCCTGATCCGCAAGGAACAGCAAGGCGGTCGCCTGGTCGCGATGTGCGGCGACGGCACCAACGACGCCCCTGCCCTGGCGCAGGCCGATGTCGGCGTCGCCATGAACACCGGGACCCAGGCTGCCCGCGAAGCCGGCAACATGGTCGACCTGGACAGCGATCCGACCAAGCTGATCGAGGTGGTGGGTCTGGGCAAGCAGCTGCTGATGACGCGCGGCGCGCTCACGACCTTCTCGGTCGCCAATGACGTGGCCAAATATTTCGCGATCATCCCGGCCATGTTCGTGGCGCTCTATCCGGGCCTTGGCATCCTCAACGTCATGGGGCTGGCCACGCCGGAAAGCGCGATCCTGTCGGCGATCATCTTCAACGCGCTGATCATTCCCTGTCTGGTGCCGCTGGCGCTCAAGGGCGTGACCTATCGCCCGATCGGCGCCGGTCCGCTGCTGGCCCGCAACCTCGCAATCTATGGCCTGGGTGGCCTGATCGCGCCGTTCGTGGGCATCAAGCTGATCGACCTTGCCGTCAACGGCCTCGGCCTCGCCTGAGGAAGGACAAATCCATGTTTACCGATTTCAAATCCGCCCTGCGTCCGGCCCTGACCATGACGCTGCTCTTCGCCCTGCTGCTGGGCATTGCCTATCCGCTGGCGCTGACCGGCATCGGCCAGGCGGTGTTCCCGTCCCAGGCCAATGGCAGCCTGGTCGAGGATCAGGGCAAGGTCGTCGGTTCGACCATCATTGGTCAGGCCTTCACCTCGGACATCTATTTCCACAGCCGTCCGTCGGCGGCGGGCAAGGGCTATGACGGCCTTGCCTCCTCCGGCTCCAACTATGGTCCGACCAGCCACGCGCTGGCCGACCGCGTCAAGACCGACGTCGAGACTCTTCAAGCTGCTACACCTGGTCGTTTTGTTCCGTCCGATCTGGTGACCACCTCTGCCTCGGGGCTTGACCCCCATATCAGCCCCGAGGCAGCTTTTTATCAGGTCGATCGCGTCGCCGCCGCGCGGGGGATCGATGCGGCGCGCGTCCGCAGCCTGGTAGAACAGAGCGTCGAGCAGCCGCTGCTGGGCTTCATCGGCGAACCCCGTGTCAATCTGTTCGATCTCAATCGACGGCTGGATGCAATTGACGCTAAACGGACCAAGTGAACGAACAGCATCGCCCTGATCCAGAAGCCTTCCTGCGCGCAGCCGCGCAGGAAGGCCGTGGCCGCCTGAAGGTCTTTCTCGGCGCTGCGCCGGGGGTGGGCAAGACATGGGAGATGCTGACCGAAGGACGGCAGCGGCGCGAGGCAGGCGTCGATGTCGTCGTCGGCGTGGTGGAGACCCATGGCCGGCGCGAGACCGAAGCGCTGGTCCATGGCCATGAGATCATCCCCCGCCGCACCGTCGACCATCAGGGCCACAGCCTGGGCGAGATGGATATCGACGCAATCCTGGCGCGCCATCCGCAGCTGGCGCTGGTCGACGAGCTGGCGCACAGCAATGCGCCGGGCAGCCGCCACCCCAAACGCTATCAGGATGTCGAGGAATTGCTGGCCGCCGGCATCGACGTCTATTCGACGATCAACATCCAGCATGTCGAAAGCCTCAACGACGTCGTCGCCTCCTTCACCCGCGTCCGCGTGCGGGAAACGGTGCCCGATTCGATCCTGGAACATGCCGAGATCGAAGTGGTGGACATTCCGCCCGACGAGCTGATCGAGCGGCTAAAGGACGGCAAGGTCTATATCCCGCAGGAAGCCAGCCGCGCCCTCAACCATTTCTTTTCCAAGTCGAACCTGACCGCACTGCGCGAACTGGCGCTGCGCCGCGCCGCCCAGGCGGTCGATGCCCAGATGCTCGACTATGTCCGCGCCCATGCGCTGGCGGGCAGCTTCGCCGCCGGCGAGCGGGTGATCGTGGCGGTGAGCGAACAGCCGAGCGCCGCCGGCCTGGTCCGTTCCGCCAAGCGGCTGGCCGATGCGCTGCGCGCGCCCTGGACCGCCATCCATATCGAAACCCCGCGTGGGCCGCAGCTGTCGGACGAGGACCGGCAGCGTCTGGCCGACACGCTTGCCCTCGCCTCCCGCCTCGGCGCCGAAACCGCCTCCATCCCCGCCCCCAGCGTCGCCGATGGGCTGCGCGGTTTCGCCGCCGATGCCCGCGCCACCCAGATCGTGATCGGCAAGTCGGCGCGCAGCTGGTGGTTCGAATTGCGCCATGGGTCGGTGGTCGACCGGCTGGTGCGCGACATCGGCCCGGTCGCCGTCCATGTCATGCCCGGCGAGGAAAGCGCGCCGCGCCCGCGCACCGCCGGCGGCGGCCATTGGGGCGACCCGATCGGCTATGTCTGGTCGATGCTGGCGGTGATCGGCATGACCCTGCTCGGCCGGCTGATGCTGGAGGTGATCGACCTCGGCAATATCGCCCTGCTCTATCTGGTGCCGGTGATGTTCGCGGCGGCCAGCCATGGCCTGCGCACGAGTCTTGCCACCGGCCTGGCCTCCAGCCTTGCCTATAATTTCTTTTTCCTGCCGCCCACGGGCACGCTGACCGTCAGCAATCCGGAAAATGTCATCTCCATCCTCGTCTTCCTGGGCGTGGCGGTGGTGACCAGCCAGTTTGCCGCGCGGATGCATGCCCAGTCGGTTCTCGCCCAGTCCAGTGCGCGGCAGAATGCGACTCTGGCGGGCTTTTCGCGCCAGCTCACCGCCTCCCCCAGCCTGGAGGAAATCCGTCACGCCATCTGCGCCGAGATCGCCCGGCTGTTCGACGTGCGCACCGTGCTGATGATCCCGTCGGATGAAGGGCCGCAATTGCGCGCTGCCTATCCGCCCGAGGACCGGCTGGACGAGATCGAGCGCGCCGCCGCGCGCTGGGCGATGGACCATGGCGAGCCGGCCGGACGCGGCTCCTCTACCCTCACCGCTTCGGACTGGCTGTTCCTGCCGGTGACCGCCAAGGACGCAGTGCTGGCCGTGATCGGCCTGGCCCGCGAGGATGCCGGCGAACCGGTCCGATCCGATCAGTTCCCGCTGCTGATGAGCCTCATCGATCAGGCGGCGATCGCGCTCGATCGCATGGCGCTGGAGGAGGCGATGCTCGAAGCCGGGCAGATTCGCGAGCGCGACCGGTTGCGCTCCGCCCTGCTCTCCTCGGTCAGCCATGATCTGCGCACGCCGCTCACCACCATCATCTCGGCGACGCGCGAGCTGCGCACCCACCCCTCGCCCGAGCTGATCGATACGCTGGATGGCGAGGCCCAACGCCTGTCCCGCTTCGTCGCCAATCTGCTGGACATGGCGCGGGTGGAGGCCGGCGCACTGCCGATGCGGGCGGAGGCGACCGACCTGTTTGACGCCGTCGCCAGCGCCGCCCATGACAGCCGCAGCGCGCTGGCCGATCGCCAGCTCGACGTACAGATCCCGCCTGACATCCCGCTGGTCCGGGTCGACCCGGTGCTGCTGCACCACATCCTCATCAACCTGCTCGACAATGCCGGCCGCTATGGCGATCCCGGCACGCCCGTGACCGTGCGCAGCCTGCGCGAACCCGACGCCATCAGCCTGTCGGTGATCGACCAGGGGCCGGGCATCCCCGCCGGCATGGAAGCGCGGGTGTTCGACACCTTCACCCGGCTGGAAGGATCTGACCGGTCAAAGACCGGCACCGGCCTTGGCCTCGCCATCGTCAAGGCCTTTGCCGAGGCGATGGGGCTCAGCGTATCGGCGCGCACCGTTGCCGACCCGGCCGGCGCCTGTTTCACCCTGCACATTCCCCAATCCCTCATCCTCACCGACATCATGGAAAAGGACATCGCATGAAGCCGCGCCACAGCCTGCTGATCGTCGATGACGAACCGCAGATCCGCCGGCTGATCCAGGCCGCCCTCGCCCGTGCCGACTATGCCACGATCGAGGCGCAGACCGCGCGCGAAGCGCTGGACAAGCTGCGCAGCGAGCGGCCCGACATCACCCTGCTGGACCTCGGCCTGCCCGACCGCGACGGGCTGGAGCTGGTGCCGATCATCAAGAAAGAAAGCGACACGACGCTGATTATCGTGTCGGCGCGCGACGCCACCGATGAGAAGGTCGCCGCGCTGGACCTGGGCGCCGACGATTATCTGACCAAGCCGTTCGACACCGACGAACTGCTTGCCCGCGTGCGGGTGGCGCTGCGCAACCGGATGACCCGCGACGGCGGATCGACCAAGGTGACGGCGGGCGACCTGACGATCGACCTGGTCGCCCATATCGTCACGAAGGGCGGGGTCGAGGTGCATCTGACGCCCAAGGAATATGGCGTGCTGGAGCAGCTCGCGCGCTTTCCCGGCCGGGTCATCACCCACAAGCAGATCATGGACCATGTCTGGCCCAACGAACATGCCCATCATGTCGAATATCTGCGCGTGCTGGTGCGCGGCCTGCGCCAGAAGCTGGAGGCCGACCCGCAGCGCCCCCAGATCATCAGCAACGAACTGGGGATCGGCTACCGCCTGAAACAGGGTACGGACTGACATCAAAATAGAGCCTGATTCACGCCATCGGTGAAAGCGCGGAGCGCTTTCGCCTCAGACGATCAGGCTCTAGATCTCGATCTGCGACCCCAGCTCGACCACGCGGTTGGTCGGCAGGTTGAAGAAGGCCATCGGGCTTTCCGCATTGCGGATCATCCAGGCGAACAGCTTTTCGCGCCACATCGCCATGCCCGGCCGTTCCGACGGAATCAGCGTCTGGCGGCTGAGGAAATAGCTCGTGTCCTTGACGCTGATCGGCCCGCCACAGTCGTGGACCGACTTCATCGCCGCCGGAATATCCACATCCTCCATGAAGCCATGGCGCAGGATCAGCCGGTAGAAGCCCGATCCATGATCCTCCACCGTCGTGCGCCCCTGCAGCGGCAGATGCGGCACGCCCTGGGTGCGCACGGTCAGGATGATGACCCGTTCGTGCAGCACCTTGTTATGCTTCACATTGTGCAGCAGTGCCGGCGGCACGCCGTCGGTGGTGGAGGACAGGAAGATCGCCGTCCCCGGCACGCGCTTGAGCGAGGCCAGCGTCGATCGCACGAACAGGTCCAGCTCCATCGCCCCTTCGCGCAGATAATGGCGCATGATCCGCCGCCCGGTCGCCCAGGTGGTCAGCACGGTGAAGACCACCGCCGCGACCAGCAACGGGAACCAGCCGCCATCGGGGATCTTGGTCACGTTCGACGCGAAATAGGCGCCGTCGATGATCAGGAACAGGCCGGTGACGCCCGCCGCCGCCGGCAGTGGCCAGCGCCATACGCTGAAGGTCAGCACGCCCAGCATGCAGGCGGTGATGACCATCGTGCCGGTCACTGCGATGCCATAGGCGGCCGCCAGGTTGCTGCTGTTGCCAAAGCCCAGCACCAGCAGGATGACGAAGATCAGCAGCAGCCAGTTGATGAGCGGCACATAGATTTGCCCCGCCGCCGAAGCGCTGGTGTGGAGGATGCGCAGGCGAGGCAGGAAGCCCAGTTGCACCGCCTGCTGCGTGACGGAGAATGCGCCCGAGATCACCGCCTGGCTGGCGATGATCGTCGCCATGGTGGCCAGGATCACCAGCGGCAGCCGCGCCCAGTCCGGCGCCATCAGGAAGAAGGGATTTTGCGCCGCCGCCGGATTGTCGAGCAGCAATGCCCCCTGCCCCAGATAGTTGAGCATCAGGCAGGGGAAGGCGGCATAGAGCCAGGCGATGCTGATCGCCTTGCGTCCGAAATGGCCCATATCGGCATAGAGCGCCTCCGCGCCGGTCACCGCCAACACGACCGAGCCGAGCGCCAGGAAGGCGAGCCTGGGGTCGATCGCGAAGAAGCGGATCGCCCAGAGCGGATTGACGATGCCGATGATTTCCGGGTGCTGCACCACATTGGCGATGCCGAGCGCTGCGAGCGTGATGAAATAGATCGCCATGATCGGGCCGAAGGCCATGCCGACCATCGCCGTGCCGAAGCGCTGGATCAGGAATAATGCGATCAGGATCAGGATTGCGATCGGCAGCACCATATCCGCCAGGCTCGCCTGCACGATGGTCAGGCCCTCGACCGCCGACAGCACCGAAATGGCCGGCGTGATGATCGCGTCGCCATAAAAGAGCGCGGTCGCCAGCACGCCCAGCATCGCGATCGCCGGGGTCCAGCGCGTCTCCCCCAATCGCCGGCCGATCAGCGCCAGCAGCGCCATGCTGCCGCCTTCGCCATCATTGTCGGCGCGCATGACGATGAACACATATTTGACGGTGACGATCAGCGTCATCGTCCAGAAGATCAGCGAGAGGACGCCATAGATATGCAGCGGATCGACCGTCAGCGGGTGATGGCCGACGAAGCTTTCCTTGAGCGCATAGAGCGGCGAGGTGCCGATGTCGCCGAACACCACGCCCAGCGCACCGAGCGCAAGCGCAGCCGGTCGGCCATGCGGCGTGCGATCCTGGCCTCCGGCCGGATCCCCCTGTTCAGTCATCATGCGTGCCCTTCGTCTTTCTATCGGGCCGCCATGCCATGAAAGGCCATTTGAAAACCATAGGGGTCTGCCCTCCCCGGCATAGGATTCGCATATGATTCCGGCCCAGGCGGCCTGCATCAGCTTCAAATGCTATGAAATCCCTACGCAATCTGCCGGTTCCCTGTCTCGCATCCCTATGCCCGTCCGCTTAATTGCGATGCCGCCGCAACGGAGGCGGCACGCGATGCACAATTGGCGTCCCCGCTGGACCTTGAAGATCGGCCTGCGCCTGCTCGGCCTCGCCTTGCTAACCACGCTCCGGCCCGAAGGGCGCGCCCTGGCTGCGCTCGCCCATGGCCATCCATCGATCACCATCGGCCAGTTGTCGCTTGCCGCGCTGGCCTTTCTGTCTGCCAGCATCGGGATGGCGCTGCTGTTGATGGGCCCCGACCTGTGGAAGCCGGTGCGCCTGGCCGATCGCTGGACCGCGCGATGAGGTTCATGACCAAGATTTCATGATGGGATCATCCGGCGGGAAGCCGGGCCGGCCTATTGCCGCGTCATCGTCGCAGAGGAGTAGCGACGCGCGGACCACAGGCCATGACCAGACCCATTTTCTTCGATCCCACCGGCCGGCGCGGCATCTGGGCGCGGCGCGCCCTCGCCGCCCTGCTGTGCGCCATCATCGCCGCCACCATCGCCTTTGCGACGACGCTGATCGCTGTCCCGTCGGAAGGCGATCTGGCGCTGCCTTTGCCCCAGCCACGCGCCGCGCATCTGACCGGCATGTCGCGGCTGCGCCATGACCTGTCCAAATGGCTGCCGCGCTGGCCCGGCCATGCCGCACAGGCCCGCCCGCTCAATGTCGGCTTCTACGTCCCCGATGACGAAAGCAGCATCGCCTCACTGCGTCGTCATGTCGGCCAGCTCGACTGGGTCGTGCCCGCCCTGGTGACCGTGCCGGGCAGCGATCCCGCGCCCCGTTTCCATGCCGACCCGCGCCTCGACCAGATGATCGCCAGCATGGGCCGACCGCCCAAGCTGCTGCCGATGGTCCAGAATCTGGATGCCCATGGCTGGAACGGCGCCGGCACCGCCCGCCTGCTCGCCAATCCTGCCGCCAGCCGCCAGCTCGCCCAGCGGCTCGCCGCCTCGGTCGCGGCGCATCATGATGCCGGACTGGTGATGGACTTTGAATCGCTGCCGTCCGGCGCGCTGCCCGCCTATCTCCATTTCCTGCGTCAGCTGCGCAGCAACCTGCCCGCCCGCGCCAAGCTGGCCGTCACCGCTCCCGCCGGCGAGGACTGGCCGCTCGCCCGCCTCGGCCAAATTGCCGACCATGTCATCTTCATGGCCTATGACCAGCATTGGCAGGGCGGCACGCCCGGCCCGATCGCCGCGCAGGACTGGTTCGCCCGCGCGGTCGAGGATGCCAGCCGCCGCATCGGCCGCGATCGCATCATCGTCGCGCTCGGCAGCTATGGCTATGACTGGCATGATGACGGCGCCGATGCCCTGTCGCTCGACGAGGCCTGGCTCGCCGCCCATGACAGCGACGCCCCGCTCAGCTTCGATCCCGCCAGCGGCAATGCCGGCTTCGCCTATGATGATGACGGCCATCGCCATCAGGTCTGGATGCTCGACGCCGCCGCCAGCTGGAACGAGTTGCAGGCGCTGCGCCGTCTGGGCATCCAGGGCGTGGCGCTGTGGCGGCTGGGCAGCGAGGATCCGGGCATCTGGTCCGATCTCACCGCCTTCCGCAACGGCGGCCGGCCCGATCTGCGCCAGGTCGCGAGCAAGCTCGACACCGATGTCGAGGGATCGGGCGAGATATTGCGCATCACCGCAACGCCGACCGATGGCAGCCGCTCGATCGCCTTCGGCCCGCAGGGGACGATCCTGCGCGAAACCTATCATGTCCTGCCCACCCCCTATCAGGTGCGGCGGACCGGCGGCGCTCAGCCCAAGATGCTGGCGCTGACCTTCGACGACGGCCCGGACGCGACCTGGACGCCGAAAATCCTGTCGGTGCTGGAACAGCATCATGTGCCCGGCACCTTCTTCGTCATCGGCGAAAATGCACTGGAGCATCCCGGCCTGTTGCAGCGGATCGTCGCCGACGGCGACGAGATCGGCAACCATAGCTACAGCCATCCCAACCTCGCCACCTGGTCGGACGAGAGCACCCGCCTGGAACTCAACGCCACCCAGCGGCTGGTCCAGGCCTATACCGGGCGCAGCATGAAGCTGTTCCGCGCGCCCTATTTCGGCGACGCCGAACCGACCACGGCGGACGAACTGGGGCCGGCGCTGGCGGCGCAGAAGGCGGGCTATACCGTCGTCGGCCTGCACGTCGATCCCAATGACTGGCAGCGGCCGGGCACCGATACGATCGTCCGCCAGGTGATCGATCAGGTCCATGCCGCCGATGCCGAGCGGTCCGGGAATATCATCCTGCTGCATGATGGTGGCGGCGAACGGTCACAGACGGTCGCGGCCCTGCCGCAGATCATCACCACCCTGCAGAAGGAAGGCTATCGCTTCGTACCGGTGTCCCGCCTTGCCGGTCTGTCGCGCGAAGCGGCGATGCCGCCGGTCCGTGCCGGCGACCTGACCGCCGTGCGCGTCGATGTCGGCATGTTCATCACGCTCGCCGTCATCTCCGCCGTGCTCGGCTGGATCTTCTACGTCGCCATCTCGCTCGGCATTGCCCGCGCGCTGCTGATGACCTTCCTCGCCTGGTTCCAGACCCGTCGCGACCGACCGGCCCCGCCCGTCTATCAGCCGACCGTCTCGGTCATCATCCCCGCCTATAATGAGGCGCGTGTTATCGAAGCGTCGGTACGGCGCGTGTTGGCCAGCGACTATCCCGCATTGCAGTTGATCGTCGCCGACGACGGGTCGAAGGACGAGACCAGCGCCATCGTCGCCCGCGCCTTTGCCGACGATCCGCGCGTCACCCTGCTGACCTTGCAGAATGGCGGCAAGGCGGCGGCGCTCAACCGCGCCCTGACGGAGGCGAGCGGCGAGATATTGATCGCGCTCGACGCCGACACCCAGTTCGAGCCGCTGACGATCGCGCGGCTGGCGCGCTGGTTCGCCGATCCGGCGATCGGCGCGGTGGCTGGCGACGCCCGTGTCGGCAACCGGGTCAATCTCGTCACCCGCTGGCAGGCGCTGGAATATATCACCGCGCAGAATCTGGAGCGGCGCGCGCTCGCCGGCTTCGACGCCATGACCGTGGTGCCCGGCGCCGTCGGTGCCTGGCGCCGGACGGCGCTGGACGCCGTGGGCGGCTATCCCGAAGATACGCTGGCCGAGGATCAGGATCTGACCATCGCGATCCAGCGCGCCGGTTGGCGCGTCACCTTCGATCCCGAGGCGGTCGCCTGGACCGAGGCGCCTGAAAGCTTCAGGGCATTGTCGAAGCAGCGCTATCGCTGGGCCTTCGGCACGCTGCAATGCCTGTGGAAACATGCCGCCATCCTGCGCAGCCGCAAGCCGACCGGCCTCGCGCTGGTCGGTATGCCGCAGGCCTGGCTGTTCCAGATCGTCTTTGCCGCCATCTCGCCGCTGATCGATCTGGCGCTGCTGCTGTCGATCGCCGGGACGATCCTGCGCGTGCAGCAGCATGGCTGGGCCCAGACCAGCGGCGACGTCGCGACCATGGCGCTCTACTGGCTGGTGTTCACCGGCATCGATATTGCCTGCGGCTGGATGGCCTATCGGCTCGACGGCAACAAGGTGCGCTACCCCGCCCATCTGCTGGTTGCCCAGCGCTTCGTCTATCGTCAGATCATGTATTGGGTGGTGGTGCGCGCGATCGCATCGGCCATTGGCGGCTGGGTCGTGGGATGGGGCAAGCTGGAGCGGTCGGGTCGCGTCTCGGTCACGCCGGCTGCGGCGGCTCCCGGCATGAACAAAGTGTAACATGACACGCAACCCCGCCTCGCCCATTCTACCCGCAAAGACAGCTCAGGACATGGCCAGGAACATGGAGGCCCCGCGCATAGACAAGACCGCAACCAGCCGCCTGCTGATCGGCCTGGCGCTGTGTGCGGCGTTGATGAGCGGCGCCTTCTTCCTGCATGTCCGCCGCGATGCGGAGGATCATGGCAGCGTGTCGGGCGCGAGTGCCCAATTACTGCCCGGATTGACGCTGGAAAATGCCGAGCCGGCCGGCACCGGCCTTGTCGTCACCAGCATGGAATCGAGCGGCCCGGCGGCCCGCGCCGGCATCGCCGTGGGCGACGACCTCATCCGTATCGACGGCACGCCGATCGCCTCGCTGGACCAGGCCAATGCCTATCTCAGCCAGCATGGCAACGCCCATCTCATATTGGGCTTGCGGCATCAGGATGCCGTCCGCATGGTGGCGCTCGACCGTTCGCCAGATTAGGGGGCCGCGCGCATGAGCCACAAGATTCTGGTGGTGGAGGATGATGCCGCCACCGCCGCCTATATCGTCAAGGGCATGACCGAGGCGGGCTTTACCGTCGATCAGGCCGATAATGGCCGTGACGGTCTGTTCCTCGCCAGCGACGGCAGCTATGGCGCGATCATCCTAGACCGGATGATGCCAGCGATGGACGGCATGGCGATGCTGAAGGCGCTGCGTGCCGCCAGCATCGAAACCCCGGTCATCTTCCTCTCCGCGCTCGGCACGCCCGAGGATCGGGTCGAGGGTCTCACCAGCGGCTCCGACGATTATCTGACCAAGCCCTTCGCCTTTGCCGAACTTCTGGCGCGCGTGCAGTTGCTGCTGCGCAAGGCCGGCGGCAATGCCGCGGTCGTCACCAGCCTGCGCTATGACGATCTCGACATGGACCTGCTCGCCCGCCGGGTGAAGCGCGCCGGCAAGGCGATCGACCTGCAACCGCGCGAATTTCGCCTGCTCGAATTCTTCCTGCGCCACCCCGACCAGGTCGTCACCCGCACCATGTTGCTGGAAGGCGTGTGGGACTATCATTTCGACCCCGGCACCAATGTGATCGACGTGCATATCAGCCGCCTGCGCCGCAAGCTGGACGACGTATCGGACCGGCCGCTGCTGCATACGGTACGCGGCATGGGCTACCGCCTGGGTCTCGATGGCTGAGGTGGAGGCGCGGGCCGGGGCTGCGACCGGCTGGCGCGGCTTTGCCCGGTCGACCATCGGCCGTTTCGTCGGGCTCGCCTTCCTCTGCCAGTTCCTGGTGACCGGCGGCGTGCTGCTGTTCGTGCAGCAGGCGAGCCAGCGCACCGTCGTCGCCGCCGACCGCGATGCCGTCCATGACCTGCGCGACGAATTGCTGCGGGTCGCGCGGGAGCGCGGCGCGGCCGGGCTGCGGCAGGATATCGAACGGCGCCTGCCCACGGTGCGCAGCGAGCGCATCGTCTTGTTGCTGACCGACGCGCAGGGGCGGATCGTCGCGGGCAATCTGGGCGCCTGGCCGACGACCATAACCGACAATACCCCCTGGCGCACGATCGAGCTGTATCGCATCGGCGGCGAACAGCCCGAGCCGATCGGCGTCAGCACATCCCGCCTGCCCGATGGCGGCCGCCTGCTAGCCGGCATCGTCACGTCCCACAGCCTGCAACTGACCCGCATCTATGAGGAGGCGCTGACCATCGCCTTCCTGATGAGCCTGCTGCTCACCCTCATCATCGCGATCCTGCTCGGCCGGGTGCTGACGCGCCAGATCTCCGCGATCGCCGACACCGCCAATGCGGTCGCGGTCGGCGCCTTCCATCGCCGGGTCGCCACCGACGGCAGCGGCGACGCCTTCGATCGGCTGGGCCTGTCGATCAATGCCATGCTGGAGCGGATCGACGCGCTGGTCAGCCAGTTGCGGATGATGACCGACGGCTTGGCCCATGACCTCAAATCCCCCGTCACCCGCCTGCTCTCGGTGGTGGAGCAGGCCAGCACCCAGACCCGCGACGACCAGGCGCTCGACGCGCTGGAAAAGGTCCATCGCGAGGCGCAGACGCTGCAGGGGATGCTCTCGACCGCCCTGCTCATCAGCCGTACCGAGGCCGGTTTCGGCAGCGACCGGATGCGCGACACGGCGATCGCCGAACTGCTGGAGGATCTGGCCGAAGTCTATGGCCCGCTGATCGAGGATAGCGGCTTCACCCTCCATGTCGCGGCCCCCGCTGGCCTCGCCTTCCCGCTTCACCGCGAACTGGTGAGCCAGGCGATCGCCAATCTGATCGAGAATGCGCTGAAATATGCCGAGGGCGGCGATCGTATCGCGCTCGATGCCGCGATGGATGGCGACGCGCTGACCATCTCCGTCAGCGACAATGGGCCGGGCATTCCCGCCGACCAGCATGAGGCAGCAATGAAGCGCTTCGGCCGACTCGACCCGTCGCGCACCAAGCCCGGATCGGGGCTGGGCCTGTCGCTGGTCGAGGCCGTGGCACGGCTGCATCATGGCGCGCTTCTGCTGGGCGATGCCGCCCCAGGCCTGCGCGCGACGTTGCGCCTGCGCCGCCCCGCCTGAGCAGCGCCCGATTTTCCAGCGATTTCAGGGAAAAGGCACATCCCGGCCGACAGCGTAGCGCGTGCAGTCGCCGGCCATCGACCGGGATGAAGCATTGCCACCCTTTTGGAGAGGGGAGTGACAACGTTGTCCTGCGCATTAGCGCGTAGCCGCAGGGGTTGCAACAGCGATTTGCCACGGCTCGTCGCAGGACATGAAAAAAGCCGCCAAGCCCTTGCAGGCCGGCGGCTTATTTTCTGTCGGTCGGCTTGTATCAGCCGGCGTAGAGATTGGTCGGCAGGCCCTTCACACCGCATTCCACCTCGAAGAAGGCGCCGTCATAGTCGGATTCGGGCAGGCCGATCGCGGCCGAACTGACGAACATGCGGTCGAGGTCGGGACCGGCGAAGGTGATGTTGGTCACCTGCTTGGCCGGCAGTTCGATCGCCCGATCGAGCTTACCCTCGGGCGAGAAGCGGCTGATCCGCGAACCGCCCCAATGGGCCACCCACAAATAGCCTTCGGCATCCACCGTCATGCCATCGGGATGGCCATCGGCTTCGGTGAAGGTGATGAAGGGCTGGCGATCGTGAATCGCGCCATCCGCGCCGCGGCGGAAGCGATACATGATCCGGCGGCCGGTATCGCTATGATAGAGATATTCGCCACAGGCCGAGAAGGCCGGGCCGTTGGGCACGCGATAGCCATCGTCCATCACCGTGACCGAACCATCGGGATCGAGGCGATAGAGCGCGCCGACATCCTGCCCTTCAGCCATGTCCATCGTGCCGCACCAGATGCGGCCATCCTTGTCCGCCTTGCCATCGTTCATGCGATTGCCGGGCAGATGCGGTTCGGGATCATGGATCGGCGTGATCGCCAGCGGGTCCAGCGTGAAGCTGGCAAAGCCGCTCTGGAAACCGCCGATGAAGCCGCCCCGCGCCCGCTCGGCCACCCAGCCAAGCGGTTCGGGCATGGCCCAGCGCGACACCTGGCCATCGTCGAGCGACAGCCGGTTGAGCGCCGGGGCCAGGATATCGACCCAATAGACCGCATTTTCACGGGCGGACCAGAGCGTCCCCTCCCCCAGCGTGTCGCGGATCTCGCCGCGTTCGATCTTGCGCCAGGCGGTCATGTCAGCGCTTCACCGACAGGCGGTAGACCATCTGGTGATGATAGGGCTTGCCCGGATCGACCCGCGCCGAAACGAAGCTCGGCTGATTGGGCGAGTCGGGGAATTTCTGCGGTTCCAGCGCGATGCCGTCACCCATGCGATACACATGGCTGTTCTTGCCGATGAAGGTGCCGTCCAGGAAATTGCCGGTATAGAACTGCACGCCCGGCTCGGTGGTCAGCACTTCGAGGACGCGGCCCGATGCCGGATCTTCCAGACGCGCGGCAAGGCCCGGCGTCTTGGTCAGCCCCTTGTCGAGCGCGAAATTATGGTCGTAGCCACGGCCCGCGATGATCTGCGCATCATGGCCATCGCGGATGCCGTCGGCGACGCGGCGGCCATTGCGGAAGTCGAACACGCCGCCGTCCACCGGCTTCAGTTCGCCGGTCGGGATCAGATTGGCATCGACCGGGGTATAGGCCTTGGCCGGAATCGTCAGCACATGGCCCAGCGCGCCGTCGGTCGAGCCTTCGCCGCCCAGGTCGAAGATCGCATGGTTGGTCATGTTGACGATGGTCGGCTTGTCGGTCTTCGCGTCGAACGCGATGCCCAGATTGCCGCTCTCGTCCAGCGTATAGGTGACGGTGACGTCCAGCTTGCCGGGATAGCCCGAATCGCCATCGGGGCTGACCAGCGACAGGACGAGGGTCGCGACCGGGCCGCTCTTGACCGACACGACCTTCCACACCTGCTTGTCGAAGCCCTTGCCGCCGCCATGCAGCGAGTTGACCTTATCGTTGAGCGGCAGCTGATAGGCCTTGCCGTCGAGGCTGAACTTGCCGCCGGCGATGCGGTTGGCATAGCGGCCCACGGTCACGCCGAAGAAGTTGGGATGGTCGACATAGCCGGCCAGATCGTCATAGCCCAGCAGCACGTCGGCGCTCTTACCGTCCTTGTCCGGGCCGGACAGCGACTGGAGCGTCGCGCCATAGCTCAGGATCTTGGCCGACACGCCATGGCTGTTGCTCAGCGTGATCGTCTCGATCGCGGTGCCGTCCGCCAGCTTGCCGGCCGGCGCGCGGCTGGCATCCGCCGCCATCGCCGTGCCGCTTGCGAGCGACAGGGCCAGTGCGTATGACAGCGTTGTTTTCAAATCGACGACCTTTCGCATGGACTTCCTCTCGTGAAACCTACGCCCATTGACGGGCGGTTACGGGGGATATACTCCGACAAAATAAGCGGACGCAACCCTAGATCGGTCTCGTCAGCTAGTGGAACTGCACTGGAGAAGGATGAATGGCAGGACCGATTTCCTCAGGCGCTGCGCCGGTCGCAACGCATAACCCCGGCACGCGTTATGGGCCCGCGCTCGCGCTGCTGGCCAGCCTCTTCTTCATGTGGGGCTTCATCACCGTCATCAACAACACGCTGCTGCCGCATCTGCGCAGCGTGTTCGAGTTGAGCTATACCCAGACGACCTTGATCGAATCGGTCTGGTTCATCGCCTATTTCGTCGCCTCGATTCCCTCGGCCAAGCTGATCGAGCGGGTCGGCTATCAGAAGTCGCTGGTGATCGGCCTGCTGATCATGGCCGCCGGCGCGCTGGGCATGACGGTCGCCGCCTCCATTCCCTCCTATGGCGTGACCCTGGTCATGCTGTTCGTGATCGCTAGCGGCATCACCCTGCTGCAGGTCGCCGCCAACCCCTATGTCGCGGTCGTCGGCAAACCGGAAACCGCCTCGTCGCGCCTCAACCTGGTGCAGGCGATGAACTCGGCCGGCACGATGCTGGCCCCGATGTTCGGCGCCTATCTGATCCTCGGCCGGTCGAAGGCCGGCACGGCGCAGGGCGAAGTCGTCCTGACCCAGGCCGAACGCCTGGCCGACGCCCAGTCGGTGATCCTGCCCTATGTGCTGGTCGCGATCGTGCTGGTGGTGCTGGCCTTCGTCATCGCCCGCTTCCCCCTGCCCGCCATGGGCAGCGCGACCTCGCGCCTCGCCAAGGAAGAGCGCAAGAAGCATTCGCTCTGGTCGCACCGCAACCTGGTGTTCGGCATCCCGGCGATCTTCATCTATCTGATCGCGGAAATCGGCGTCGCCAACCTGTTCGTCAATTTCGTCAGCCAGCCCACCATCGCCAACCTGACCCATGAACAGGCCGGCAATTATCTGTCGCTGCTGTGGGGCGGCATGATGGTCGGCCGCTTTGCCGGCTCGGCGATCATGCAGAAGTTCGACGCGGGCCATGTGCTCGCCGCCTTCTCGGTCGGCGCCTTCATCGTGATGATGGTCACCGTCTTCACCACCGGACCGGTCGCCATGTGGTCGCTGATCCTGGTCGGCCTGTTCCACTCGATCATGTTCCCGACCATCTTCACCCTCGGCATCAAGGGCCTTGGCCCGCTGACCGAAGAAGGTTCGGGCCTGCTGGTGATGGCGATTGCCGGCGGCGCACTGGTCGTGGTGCAGGGCTGGATGGCGGACCATTATGGCCTGCAGACCAGCTTCCTGCTGACCGCCGCCTGCGAACTCTATGTCCTCTTCTACGCCCTGTGGGGATCGAAGACGACGCAGGCGCTGCCGGAACCGGAACTGCACTAAGCGTCAGGCTTGGCCCCAAACAGAAAAGGCCGAGGTGGATCGCCACCTCGGCCTTTTTCTTTGGGTTGTTTTGTTAGCTACCGCACCGGCCCGCACCCCCACCCGGCCTCCCATCAGGATACCATGTCTGGGCGGCCGGGTGGGGGCGTGGGCAGGTGAGGTTCCAAAAAAATGCGCTCTTCCGCGCATTTTTCGTCAGACGCCTCAGCGCCCCATCGTGCTCGCCGTGTCCTCCAGCGCCAGGTCGACCAGCACGCCCATCGCCTCGGCCGCCGCGACCGGATCGCCCGCCGCGATCGCGTCATAGACACGCACATGGTCGGGAATCGGGTTGCGCGGCAGGGCACGGGCGCGCTGCTTGAACTGGGTGGTCCAGTTGACCGCAGCGCCGATACTGGCAGTCAGCGTCAGCAAGGCATCATTGCGCGTCGCGTTCAGGATCGCATTGTGGAAATCGCGGTCGGCCGCGCGCCCCGCCTCGGTCGCCAGCGTATGGCGGCGCATCGCGGTCAGCGCATCCTTCATGATGCGCAGATCCTCCTTGTCGCGCCGCATCGCCGCCAGCCGCGCCGCTGCCGGCTCGACGATGGCACGCAGTTCGAACAGGTCGCGCACGAACTGGATGTCGGGTTCGCCGGCAAAGGCCCAGGCCAGCACTTCGGGGTCCAGCAGGTTCCAGCGATTGCGTGGCAGCACGCGGGTGCCCGCCTTGGGCCGGCTTTCCACCAGCCCCTTGGCGGTCAGCACCTGGATCGCCTCGCGATAGGCGCTGCGCGATACTTCCAGTTCCTCGGCAAAGGCGACTTCGCCCGACAGCGTGTCGCCGGGCTGATATTGGCCGGACAAGATCGCCATGCCCAGCTTGTGCGCGATCGCGCCATGCAGCCGGCGACCGGGGCCGCGCGTCGGCTTGGCCACCCCTCCGCCATTGTCCGCCCCTGCCCCATTTCCGGGCGGCTTCCCCTGTTCCATTCACGCTCCTCTCGGCCTGCCCCTCATCAGGCATGGCTCTTCTTAAAAGACAATCATTGCCATTACCATCTTCCTGTAATATGTCGGAGTAATTAAGGGATGGAAAGGGAAAAGGCGGCCACCATTCGGCTGATTGCCCGACCTTTCCAGGCAGCGCGCCAGCTTGGCGCAAAGCGGGATTGTCTAGCCAATACCAGCGCCATGGATCGGCGCGCGGGAGGAGAGTTTTTCATGACATTGCGTCTGTTGCAGCACCGCGCCGAAAACGGCGTCCGGTCCGTGATCGCGGCCGAAGGTGACACCGCCCATTTCGTTCCCGGTTTCGACAGCATCCGCGCGCTCGCGCTGCATGCCATCGACCGCAAGATCAGCCTGGCCGAAGCGGTCGCCGCCGCAGGCAAGGGTGATGCTGTCAACATCGGTGTCGCTTTCGAGGCCGGCGAACTGCTCGCCCCGATCGACCATGAGGATGGCGCCCATATCCAGCTGACCGGCACCGGCCTCACCCATCTCGGCTCGGCCGAGGGTCGCGACAAGATGCACCGCGAGGCGGCCGCTGCCGAAAAGCAGACCGATTCGATGCGCATGTTCCTGGAAGGGCTGGAGGGCGGCAAGCCCGCCGCCGGCCAGACCGGCCAGCAGCCCGAATGGTTCTACAAGGGTGACGGCTCGCAGCTCGTCGGCCCGACCGATCCGCTCACCATGCCCGCCTTTGCCAAGGATGGCGGCGAGGAACCGGAAATCGCCGGCATCTACATCATCGGCTCCGACGGCATGCCCTATCGCCTCGGCCTCGCGCTCGCCAACGAGTTCAGCGACCATGTGACCGAGCGTCACAATTATCTGTGGCTCGCCCATTCCAAGCTGCGCCAGGCCTCGCTTGGCCCGGAACTGCTGGTCGGCACGCCGCCCGAGCATATCGAGGGCACCAGCCGCATCCTGCGCGACGGCCAGACCATCTGGGAAAAGCCGTTCCTGTCGGGCGAAGGCAATATGTCGCACAGCTTCGCCAATCTGGAACATCATCATTTCAAATATGACCTGTTCCGCCGTCCCGGCGACGTCCATGTCCATTTCTTCGGCACCGCCACCCTGTCCTTCAGCGACGGCGTGCAGACGCAGGAAGGCGACGTGTTCGAAATCATCGCTGCGCCGTTCACCCTGCCGGTGCGCAATGCGCTCAAGCGCGCCGAACCTGTCGAAGTGACCGTACAGGCGCTCTGAAGCGATGGACCCGATCCGCATCGCGATCATCGGCATCGGCAAGATTGCACGCGACCAGCATGTCCCCGCCATCCGTGGGAACAGCGCGTTCAGTCTTGCCGCGACGGTCAGCCCGCATGATGCCGGGCTGGACGGCGTGCCGCACCATGCCAGCCTGGACGACTTGCTGGAACAGGGTCCGGCCGTCGATGCGGTCGCACTCTGCACCCCGCCCCAGGTCCGTTACGACCTGGCAGCGCAGGCTTTGGCCAAGGGCATCCATGTCTTCCTGGAAAAGCCGCCCGGCGCGACCCTGGCCGAAGTGGCCGCGCTCAGCGCCCGTGCCGACAAGGTCGGGGCCAGCCTGTTCGCGGCCTGGCATTCGCGCTTTGCCGCCGGCGTCGCTCCGGCCCGCGCCTGGCTCGCCGAACGGCGGATCGACAAGGTGTCGATCATCTGGCGTGAGGATGTCCGCGTCTGGCATCCGGGCCAGGCCTGGATCTGGCAGCCCGGCGGCCTCGGCGTGTTCGACCCCGGCATCAACGCCCTGTCGATCGCGACCCATATCCTGCCGCGCCCCTTCTTCCTGAAGGACGCGACCCTGGTGCTGCCGGAAAACCGCGCAGCGCCGATCGCCGCCGACATCCTGTTCCGCGACACCGCTGGCGCCGAAATCCACATGGATCTCGACTGGCGCCAGACCGGCCCGCAAAGCTGGGACATCATCGTCGAGACCGATGCCGGACCCTTGAAGCTCAGCCATGGAGGCGCCGTGCTGTCGCTGCCCAGCGGCACCGAACATGGCGAGGATATCGAATATGCCGGCCTCTACAGCCGCTTCGCCACATTGATCCGCGGCGGCCGCAGCGATGTCGATACCGACCCGCTGCGCCTGGTCGCCGACGCCTTCCTGCGCGGCAAGCGGGAAACCACCGACGCATTTCACGACTGACATTCGAGAGGAGAGAGGAATGTTGAAAGCCCTGCGCCGTACCACGGCCGCGCTGCTGCTGTGCGCCACCGCGCTCGCGCCGGCCGCGCACGCCCAGACCGGCGGCAAGCCGACCACGGCGACGATCCATGCCGACCAGCCCGGCGCCGTCTATGACAAGCGCGTCTTCACCCAGTTTGCCGAGCATCTGGGCAATGGCATCTATGGCGGCCTGTGGGTCGGCAACGACAAGTCCATCCCCAACACCAACGGCTTCCGCAACGACGTCGTGGCCGCGCTGCGCAACCTGTCGGTGCCGGTGATCCGCTGGCCCGGCGGCTGCTTCGCCGACGAATATCATTGGCGTGAAGGCATCGGCCCCAAGAAGGACCGCCCGGTCAAGGTCAACACCCATTGGGGCGGCGTGACCGAACCGAACACCGTCGGCACGCACGAATTTTTCGAACTGCTGCGCCAGGTCGGCGCCGAAGCCTATATCGCCGGCAATGTCGGCAACGGCACGCCGCAGGAAATGGCCGAATGGGTCGAATATATGACCGCGCCCGCCGGCAGCCTTGCCGAACTGCGCGCCAAGAACGGTCATAAGGAACCCTGGGCTGTTCCCTATTTCGGCATCGGCAACGAGCTGTGGGGTTGCGGTGGCAACATGCGCCCCGAATTCGCCGCCGACGAAACCCGTCGCTATGCCACCTTCGTCAAGGCGCCTGCCGGCACCAAGATCATGAAGGTCGCCGCCGGCGCGAATGTCGACGACTATAACTGGACCGAAACCATGATGCGTGTCGCGGGCGACAAGCTCGATGGCGTCTCGCTCCATTATTATGTCCATCCCGCCGGTGGCTGGCCGCCGCGCGCTCCCGCCGTCGACTTCGACGAAAATGGCTGGGCCGACGCGCTCAACGGCGCGATGCACATGGACGAGCTGATCACCAAGCACAGCGCGATCATGGACAAATATGATCCCAAGAAGCGCGTCTTCCTGGCGGTCGACGAATGGGGCGCCTGGTATGCCCAGGATCCGGGCACGCATCCTGGCTTCCTGCGCCAGCAGAACACGCTGCGCGACGCGCTGATCGCCTCGATCCATCTCGACATCTTCGCCAAGCATGCCGACCGCGTCCGCATGACGGCGATCGCGCAGATGGTGAACGTGCTGCAGGCGATGATCCTGACCGACGGCAAGAAGATGGTGCTGACGCCCACCTATCATGTCTTCGAGATGTACAAGCCCTGGCAGGACGCCACCGTGCTGCCGATCGACATCCAGACGCCCTGGTATGCGAAGGATCAGTACACGATGCCGGCGGTCAGCGGCTCGGCGGTCAAGGGCAAGGACGGCAAGGTCCATGTCGGCCTGTCGAACCTCGACCCGAACCAGACCAACACCGTCACCGTGAAGCTCGATGGCCTGAGCGCCAGCGGCGTCACCGGTCGTATCCTGACGGCGTCGGCGATCAATTCGCACAACACGTTCGACGCGCCCGAAACCGTCAAGCCCGTCGCCTTCACCGGCGCACAGGTCAGCGGCGGCACGCTGACCGTCGCGCTGCCGCCCAAGTCGGTGGTCGTGCTCGAACTGCAATAAGGCTTTTCGCCAACTGGGTGGGCGGCTCCTCGGGGCTGCCCGCCCATTTTTCGTTTCCGATAATTTGGGGAGAGGCCGGCAGATGCGGCAGACCATCATCACCTTGGCAAGCCTTGCCCTGCTGGCCGGCAGTGCGATTGCGCAGGCGCCAACCGAGCAGCCCGCGACCACGCTCAACGACCGGCTGACCGGCGACCTCGTCCCAACCCATGATCCCGTCATCATCCGCGAAGGCGGCACCTATCATGTCTTCAGCACCGGGCATGGCGACCGACTGATCGAGACGCGAACCTCGCCCGACCTTGTCCACTGGACCGCCGGCAAGCCCGTCTTCACCGCCCTGCCCGACTGGGCCAAGCAGGCGATCCCCGGCAGCAACGGCATGTGGGCGCCCGACATCAGCTTCGTGAACGGCCGCTACCGCCTCTATTATTCGGTCTCGACCTTCGGTTCGAACCGCTCGGCCATCGGCCTTGCCACCAGCCCGACACTCGACCCCAAGGCGAAGAATTTCGGCTGGCGCGACGAGGGGCTGGTCGTCATGTCGACCAGGGAGGATGATTATAACGCGATCGATCCCAATTTCATCATCGACCGCGATGGCCGCCACTGGCTGAGCCTCGGCAGCTTCTGGACCGGGATCAAGCTGTTCGAGCTGGATCCCAGGACCGGCAAGCCCAAGGATCCCAAGGCCAAGCCCTATTCGATCGCACGTCGCCCCGCCCCCGCCGGCGGCCCGGCGCCGGTGGAAGCGCCCTTCATCGTCGACCATGGCGGCTATTATTGGCTGATGGTCAGCTATGACTATTGCTGCAAGGGCGTGAACAGCACCTATTACACCGTGATGGGCCGCTCCAAGGACATCACCGGTCCCTATCTGGGCAAGGACGGCAGCCCGCTGATGGAAGGCGGCGGCAGCATCTTCCTGCGCGCCGACCTGCAGGAACAGCAGCGTTTCCGTGGCCCCGGCCATGCCGGCTGGCTGCATGATCGCGATGGCAAGGACTATGTCGTCTACCATGCCTATGACAAACAGGCGAACGGCGCCCCGACCCTGCGCATTGCGCCGGTGCGCTGGGGGGCTGACGGCTGGCCCGTTGCCGATTATTGATCCAATTGTCTGACTATCGCCGCGTCCCGCCGCGGCATCAGGAGAGAGAAGAATGAATTTCGCCCTGTCCCGCCGTGGCTTCCTTGCCAGCACTGCCGCCTTGTCGGCCGCGCCGATCGCCGCCCGCGCCGGTGCCGCCGCTCCGGCAGTTGCGGCCCCGGTGCCGGTCAATCCGCTGGTCAAGCAGCGCGCCGACGCGCAGGTCTTCCTGCACGATGACGGCTATTATTACATGACTGGATCGGTGCCCGAATATGACCGTCTGGTGCTGCGCCGCTCCAAGACGCTGGCCGGCCTTGCCACCGCCGAGGAGGCGGTGCTGTGGCGCCATGAGGCAAGCGGCCCGCGCTCCGGCTTCATCTGGGCGCCCGAACTCCACCAGATCGACGGCAAATGGTATATGTATTTCGCTGCCGGCCCGAGCGGCGGTGGCGACGACGTGTTCCGCATCCGCACCTATGCCGTGGTGTGCGACGGCGCCGATCCGATGACCGGCAAGTGGAGCGTGCTGGGTGAGTTCCAGGCCCCCTGGGATAGCTTCAACCTCGATTCCACCAGCTTCGTCCACAAGGGCGTGCGCTATTTCGCCTGGGCCCAGAAGGAACCGGGCATCAACACCAACAGCAACCTTTACATCGCCAAGCTGGAATCGCCACTGAAGCTGGCCGGCAAGGCGACCCGCCTGACGGTGCCGACCCTCGACTGGGAAGTGCGCGGCTACAAGGTGGCCGAAGCCCCCGCCGTCCTGCATCGCAATGGCCGCCTGTTCATGACCTATTCGGCCAGCGCCACCGACGCGCGCTATTGCCTGGGCATGCTGACCGCGGACGAGAATGCCGACCTGCTTGATCCCAAGAGCTGGACCAAGTCGCCCCAGCCGGTGTTCAAGACCTGCACCGAAACCGGCGTCTATGGTCCCGGCCACAACAGCTTCACCGTGGACGAGAAGGGCCGCGACATCCTCGTCTATCATGGCCGCGACTATGAGGCGATCCAGGGCGACCCGCTGTTCAACCCGGACCGCCACACCCGCGTCCAGCGCCTCTATTTCCAGGCCGACGGCACACCCGACTTCGGCGTGCCCGTGGGCAATGGCGCCATGCCCGAACGGTTCGTCTCGGCTGCCGATCCCAAGGCGCTGCTGGCCCATCAGGGCACGGAGCTGATCGCGGGCAATCCCGCGCTCGCCCAGACCCAGTTCCGCCAATCGCCCGGCCGCGCCGGCGCCAAGAGCGTGATGCTCTCCCCCATCCTGCTGCCCGACCATTATCTGGTCGCAGCGAAGGACGGCACGGTCAGCCTGATGAAGGATGATCGCAGTGCCGATTTCGCGCTGCGTAGCCAGTTCGTCCGGTTCGAGGATGCCGCCCAGGGCACGGTGCGCTTCGCGACCATCGCCGTCGCCGGCAAGCATATCGCCGCGATCGACGGCCGCATCGGCCTCGCGCGCAGCAAGGACCCGCGCACGCAATGGTACGCCGACTGAGCGCGAATCGCCGAGTCTGACAAATAGGGCCATGGGCTCGCGCCGCCAAAAGCCGCGCAAGCCCATGGCCTTTCGGCTTTTTATAGCCTGAAACACCCGAAAAACCGGGCCAGAATCCCTGCGGCAAATTTGCAACATGGGTGCCACGTAGCGCAACCCCGACCCAATATTTCACTTGCGCTTCTCAGCATGTGGAAATAATTAGTCCGAGTAATTCGTGGGCATGGCAACGGGCCAGCCCCTTGGGGAGGACTTGAAAATGGCTATCCGGCCGATCGCACTCTGTTCTGCGTCGCTTGTCGCGCTGACCCTGTCGGGCGCCGCCTTCGCGCAGACCGACGCCGCTCCGCAGACCATCGCACAGGACGCACCGGCAGATGAATCCGCCGACATCGTCGTCACCGGCGTGCGCGCATCGATCGTCGGCGCCCTGAACGTCCGCAAGAACTCGACCCAGATCGTCGACTCGATCGTCTCGGAAGATGTCGGCAAGTTGCCGGACAATAACGTCATTGAAGCGCTCCAGCGCGTGACCGGCATCCAGGTCACCAACCGCGCCGGCGGCGAAGCGGCCGGCATCTCGATCCGTGGCCTGCCCGACGCGCTGACCACCCTCAACGGTCGCAACATCTTCACCGCCGCCGGCCAGTCCTTCTCGCTGCAGGATATCTCCGCCAACCTCGTCAACCGCGTCGACGTCTACAAGACCCGCTCGGCTGACCAGATCGAAACCGGCCTTGCCGGCCAGGTCGACGTCCAGACCCGTCGCCCGTTCGATTTCGACGGCTTCGCCATTTCGGGCCTGGCCCGCGGCATCTATAATGAGCAGGCCGACACCTATAATCCGAACGTCGCACTGCTGGTCAGCGATCGCTGGGAAACCGGCATCGGCGACATCGGCATTCTGGTGAACGGCAGCTACACCCGCACCAAATATCGCGACCAGACCGTCACGGCCGGCGCGCTGGTGCCGTTCGCCGCAGAAGCCGGCAACGGCTTCTCGCGTCTGGAACGCATCTTCCCCGGCCCGGACAATGTGAACTGGCAGCCCGGCCTAGACCGCGGCCTGCCCACCGCCGCTGGCTCGACGCTCGACATCAACGGCGCGCAGGTTCCCTACCTCCTGTCGCGCGACGCCGTGTTCAGCTCCGACCTCTATGGCAAGCGCGAACGGCCGTCCTTCAACGTCGCCCTGCAGTGGGCACCGAACAGCAGCTCGGTCTACACCGCTGAAGTCTTCTATGCCGGCTATCGCGGCGAAACCTTCAACAGCCTGCAGTTCAGCTTCGTCGACTGGTGGGGTAACCCCGGCACCGTCGAAACCTATGAAGGCACCAACATCGTCAAGTCGCGCACCGGCGTGGCCGACGTCTATGGCTTCAACAGCGGCGACTTCAACAAGTCGAAGACCGACAGCTTCGTCTATGCCCTGAACGGCAAGTGGGATCTGGGCGATCGCGGCAAGATCGTCGGCGACCTCGCCTACCAGACCAGCAAGGTGAAATCGTCCTTCATCGCGATGCGCACCGACCGCGTCGCCAGCTCGATCGACGTCGATTTCAACGCTGGTGGCGGCATCCCGTCCTACCACTTCAGCGACGACAGCCTGCTGAACGACCCCAGCATCTGGAACGTTGTGCAGATGTACGACAATGCCAACCGCGACAAGGGCAGCGCCATCACCGGCACGCTCGATGGCTATTACACCTGGGACGAAGGCTTCATCCGCCAGCTGAAGGCCGGCATTCGCATCGACCAGCGCAAGGCATCGAACGCCGTGCGCACGCAGGATCGTGGCGCACCGCTGGTGGCGACCACCCTGGCCGGCCTGGGCGAAGGCGCCACCTTCACCAACAAGGATTTCTACCAGGGCCGCGCCGACGTGCCGTCCAGCTGGACGCTGGCCAACGGTTATTGGTTGCATGACAATGCGGATCTGGTGCGTGGCCTCTATGGCCTGCCGACCTCCGACCAGTTGTCGCTGCAGAAGACCTTCGACATCGATGAAAGCACCATCGCCATGTATGTGCAGGCCGATGGCGAGGTCTCGATCTTCGGCCGTCCGCTCAAGCTGCAGGCTGGCGTCCGCTACGTGACGGTCGACACCGACTACAACTTCTTCGACCGCTATAATGGTGGCGCGCATACTGGTGTGTCGCAGGGCTCGGACAAGTGGCTGCCCAGCTTCACCGCCCGCTACGAAATCTTCGACAATCTGCGCCTGCGCTTCAACTATGGCGAAACGCTGCGTCGTCCCAACTTCGGCGATATCAACCCGAACTATAACCTGACCGGTGACCTCACCAATGTCGGCTATGGCAGCGGCAGCGCTGGCACGGCCAGCCTGGCGCCGACCCATTCGAAGAATTTCGACGTGGCGCTGGAATGGTATTTCGAACGCAACAGCGCGATCACGCTGACGGGCTTCCGCCGCGAGATCAGCGGCCTGGTCGTTCCGCTGACCGTCATGGAATATATCCCGAACAACGGCATCGAAGCCGGCGCAACGGACTATTTCGCCATCACCCGCCCGGTCAATGCGTCGGACGGCGTGCTCAAGGGGCTGGAACTGGGCCTGACTTACTTCCCCAGCTATCTGCCGGGTCCGCTCAAGGGTCTGGGCTTCGTGGGCAGCGTCACGGTCCTCGACTCCAAGCAGAATATCCCGCTCACCAATTCGGCCGGCGAAGTGACCGGTCAGGCAAGCTCGTCCTTCTTCGGCGTGTCTGACCTCAGCTACAACGCCACCCTGGCCTATGATAATGGTCCAATCGGCGCGCGCCTGTCCTATATCTGGCGCAAGGAATTTCTCGCCAATAACGAGGCACGCCTGTTCGCCAATCCGATCGGCGTGTGGCGTAACCCGGAGGAAAGCCTGGATCTCCAGCTCACCTGGAACGTCAATGATCGCCTGGGTGTGACCTTCGACGCGGTGAACCTCACCAAGTCGAAGCAGCAGACCTACTATAAGTTCGAAGATGTCGGCGGCCCGGATCAGTTCAACCTGGGCACCACCCTGTTGTCGCGCACCTTCGCGCTGGGTGTCCGCTACACCTTCAAATAAGTGCCCGATGGGGCGTGGCGTCTCCTCGCTGCGCCCCATTTTCATGGCGGCCGTTCCGGGAAACCTCTCCAACTCCCCGGAACGGCCGCCATATTTGTTTCAGGATATAGGGAGACGGACGATGCACGCGATGAGGATGCTTCTGCTGGCAGGGGCTGCCATGATCGGCATGGGCGCCGCCTCGCCCCCTCCCCGCTCCGCCGGCCTCGATACCCATGCCATCGCGGTGCAGCGCTTCGGCAATGACGCACCCTGGTATCAGGATCGCATCCCCTTCTTCGAATCCGCCGACCCGAAGATCGACGCCGTCTATTATTATCGCTGGCAGCTCTATCGCGGGCATCAGCGCGATCTGGGCGAAGAAGGGTATATCACCACCGAATTTTTCGACGATGTCGACTGGCAGCGCCATCCTTATGCCAGCCTCAACGACGCGACCGGCTTTCATCTGGCCGAAGGTCGCTGGCTGAACGACCGGCGCTTTGCCGACGACTATATCCGCTTCATGTATCGCGGCGGCAATGACCGCCACTTCACCGACTATATGGCGGACTCAGTCTGGGGCCGTTACCTGATCGATGGCGACAAGGCAGGCGTGCTCGAACATCTGCCGGTGATGCGCCACATCTATCGCCTGTGGGACGAGAAGTTCGACTTCGACAAGGGGCTCTATTTCGTCGAGCCGCTGCTCGACGCGACCGAATATACCGTCTCCTCGATCGACGCCTCGGGCGGCAAGGACGGCTTCCGTGGCGGCGACGCCTTCCGTCCCTCGGTCAACAGCTACATGTATGCCAATGCCCGCGCGCTGGCGAAGATGGCGACCATGGCCGGCGACACCGCGATGGCGCAGGAATATGAGGCCCGCGCGCAGGCGCTGAAGGATCATGTCCTTGCCGACCTGTGGAGCGAGAAGCTCGGCCATTTCATCGACCGGCATCAAAGTCGCAAGAACCCGCACGTCAAATATTGGGATCCGATCCGCAACCGCGAATTGGTCGGCTATCTCCCCTGGATGTTCGATCTGGTCCCGGACGACGCCAAATATGCCGGCGCCTGGGCGCATCTGCTCGACCCCGCCTCGCTCGCCGGCAAGGCGGGCATGCGCACGGTCGAGGCCAATTACGAATATTATATGCGGCAATATCGCTATCTGGGCGACGCGCCGGAATGCCAGTGGAACGGCCCGATCTGGCCCTATCAGACGACCCAGGTGCTGATCGCCATGGCCAATCTGCTCGATCATCATGCCCAGCAGGGCCCTGTGACCCGCAGCGACTATATGCGCCTGCTGCGCCAATATACCGCGCTCCATTATCAGGGCGACCGGCTCGACCTGGAAGAGGATTATCATCCCGAAACCGGCAAGCCGATCGTCGGCCTCGATCGCAGCCATCATTATTTCCATTCGGGCTATAATGACCTGATCCTGGGTGGTCTGGTCGGCATCCGTCCGCGCGCCGACGATGTGCTGGAGGTGAACCCGCTGCTGCCCGATGCCGGCGATCCGCAGGCGCTGGCCTGGTTCCGCGCGCAGGACATACCCTATCATGGCCATCGCATCGCCGTGACCTGGGACGCGGACGGCAGCCATTATGGCCGGGGCAAGGGCCTGTCGGTCGAGGTCGACGGCAAGGAGGTCGCCCGGCGCGAGACATTGGGCCGGATCGAACTGCCGGTGGCGCGCGTTGCCAATGCACCCGTCGCCCAGCCGATCAACCGCGCCGTGCAACTGGTGCGTAGCCAGTTCCCGATGGGCAGCGCATCCAGCAACACCGACCCCGAAAATGTCCATGACGCGATCGACGGCCGCACCTGGTTCTTCCCCGAACTGCCCAATGGCTGGTCCTCCGCGCCCGGAGAGGCCAACCAATGGTATGCCGTTGACCTGGGCAAACCGGTGTCCATCGGCCGCGCCGAACTCGCCTTCTTCGCCGACGGCAAGCAGTTTGCCGTGCCGCAATCCTATCGCCTGCAGGCCATGGTCGATGGCCAATGGCGCGATGTCGCGACGCCCAAGGGCGCGCCGCTCGCCAATGGCGTGACCGACCTGCGCTTTGCCGGCCGCGCCGCGCGCCAGTGGCGGGTGCTGATGCGCCAGCCCCAGGGCAAGGCGATCCGGCTGGCGGAGATCAAGCTGTTCGACCGCTGAATTGGCTATGGCCCTGGATCGTGACGCAGCCTAAACGGACCGTCGCCCTGTTCAGCAAGCTGTGTTAGGGCGGATCGATCGGCGGCCCGGCACTGCAGGCCGCCAGCAATAAAGGGCATGATGGTGACAGCGGCTGGCGAGCTTCGGTTTCGCTTTCGATTGCTCGGCGATTTCCGCCTGATCGACGAGGCGGACGGACGCGACCATAGCCCGCGCAGCCGCAAGGCCTGTGCCCTGCTCGCCCATCTTGCGCTGGAGCCCGATCGCCGCGCCAGTCGCGACCGGCTGGTCGGCCTTCTATGGAGCGACCGGGGTGAGGTGCAGGCGCGCGCCAGCCTGCGCCAGGCGCTGACCGACCTGCGTGCGCATCCGGCCGCCCCGCTCATCCAAATCGAACGGCGTGACCTGCATCTGGCAGAGGGTGGCTTTTCCAGCGACCTGGTCGAGATACTGGCATGCGCCGCCGCCAACGATCTGGCCGGACTGGCCCGTATCCTGGATGGCGCGGGCAGCGCGATACTGGATGGGCTGGAGGGACTGGATCGCAGCTTCGACGACTGGCTGATGATCGAGCGGCAACGCTGGCGCGAGCGCATCGTCCAGGATGTGCTGCACGCCGTCGAGCGCAATGGCCAAAACGATCTGCTCGACCTGCGCCGTGCGATCCTGACCCAGTTGCAGCGGCTCGACACCGGCGATGAACGGATCGCCCGGCTCGGCATGGCGCTTGACCAGAAGGCCGGCGACCATGTCGCGCTCCACCGCCGCTACCGCCAGTTGGAGACCGGGTTGCAACGCGATCTGGATGCCCGCGTCTCGCCCGACACCGAAAGGCTGCTGCGCGAACTGACGACGGTCGGATCGGTCATTGCTCCCGCCCCGCGCGCGACCGCCGCGCCCGCCATTGCCACAATCCCGCAGGCCAATGTCGAGCCGCCGATCCTGGTGATCGCGCCGTTCAGCCTGATCGGCGATGGCGGCCCGGACGGCGCCCTGCTCACCAGCATCTGCCATGACGATCTTCAGACCGCCCTGGGCGGCATGCGCGACCTGCGCATCCTGTCGGTCGACGCGCCATCGGCCGAGCGGATGAAGGCCGCCGCCCCCGCCTCGATCGCCAGCTATGCGCTGGACGGGTCAGTCCGCGCCGATGGCGATGGCTGGCGCATCAATCTGCGCATGACGCGGATCGACAGCGGCTTCCTGGTCTGGACGCGCCAGTTGACCGTGCGCCAGGGCGAATTGCTCGCCGCGATCGACGATCTGGTCGCCCGGATCGCCGGCGCCATCCTGCCGGTGGTCGAACGCGATGTCGGCAAGCTGATGGAAGGACGCGTGCCCACCGGGTCGGACGCCTATCCGCTCTATTTCACCGCCCGCGCCAAGATATTGGCCGCCGCCAACCTGGCCGAGGTGCAGGAAGGCGCCGACCTGCTGGAGCGCGCGATCCTGCTGGAGCCGCGCCTGACCAACGCCTATCTGCAACTGGCGCGCCTCTACAACACCGACTTCATGCAGTTGATGGCGGGCCATGACGCCGCGCCGCTGCGCGCCCGCGCCTTCGATCTCTGCACCCGCGCGGTCGCGCTGGAACCCACCCATGGCGGCGTGCAGTCGCGCCTGGCCTGGTGCTATTTGCGGCGCGGCGACATGAAGCAGGCGATGCAGGGCTTCATGACCGCGCTCGACCTGACGCCCTTTCACGCCGATGGCATCAACGAGATCGGCTTTGGCCTCGTCCATCTGGGCGAGATGAAGGAAGCGCAGCGCCTGATCGCCCGCGCGTTCGAGCTGAACCCCTTTCCGTCGGACGAATATTTTTCCGATCTCGCGGTGCTCTACGCCCTGTCTGGCGAGCATGAGGCGGCGGAAACCCAGTTCGAGATCGGCCGCAACCGATCGATCCATTATCTGGCGGTGCGGGGCGCCAATCTGGGCATGCTGGGCGGCGCAAAGCGCGCCGCGCCGGTGATCGACGAACTGCGCCAGCGTTTCGCCAGCCTGTGGCAGGGCGATGCTCCGGCCCGCGACGCCGATCTGGTCGACACCATGATCCAGTTCCTGCCGCTGCAGGGGCCGGCCGAACGCAGCCTGTTCCTGACCGGGCTGGAACAGGCCGGATTGCGCATCACGCCGCGCTGATCTCCGCGCGCAGGCTGCGCAGGAAGAAGCTTTGCGGCGGCGGCGCGACACGCGGCGCGACCACCGGGCCCGCAATCGTCCGCAGCAACAGCTCCGCATCCCTGCGCTTGAGGCTAAGCCCCTGATCGATCGGTGGCAGATCGCGCCCGGTCGCCTGCCGGAAGGCGTCGCCGATCAGCGTCCAGCTGCGATCGCGGAAATTCATCCGCCGCGCCAGCCGCAGCAGCAGCGCACGGTCGCCTGCCGCCATTTCCACCTGCGCGATCGCATGTTCGGCATCGACCAGCGCCAGCGTCATCGCGCGATGGCCCAATTCTGCCGGCGCATGACTAACCATCACCGCATCGTCCCGCTCGATCTGCCCCGTCCTGTAAGCCTGCGCGATCGCGCCGATGCCCACCATGCCGAACGGCTCCAGTTCCGCCGCGCGCAATGCGCCCAGGCTCGCCGCACCATAGACGGCGATGCCATCGGCCATCACCTGGATGATTTCCTTGTGCCAGACCGACGGCGTGGTTTCGAACAGTCCGTCGATCAGACCAATCGCGGCCGGTCGTTCGATCGCGGCGCGCAGCATGTCGCCGCGCCGCGCCGGCCCGCGTAGGGCGATGCCATCGGGCAAGGCCATCACGGAACCGCCCAGGCTCGGCCCGGCAAAGACGATCGCATGGCTGCTCATGCCGGCTCCATCACCGCTTGCACCGCGCCCGTGCGCGATGGCCGGTCATGATCGCCAAAGGCCGGCACCAGCAGCTTCACCACATCGATGCCGAGGTCGGGCCGGGTCAGGTCATGACAGGCGACCGGCCCTGCCCCCACCATCGCACAGCGATCGAGCAGCCAGGCCAGATCATCCTCCGCCCCATCATGCGCCACGGAGGGAACCGCCGACCAGGGTCGGGTTGCCGGCGCGAAATCGAGCATCGCCAGCAGGAAGCCCTGCCGCTGTTGCCCGGCATCGCGATAGCGCGCCGGATCGATATCGTCGCGCGCGCCGGCGATCAGCGCGGCACGGGTCTGCGCCGCCTCGCAAATGGCGCGGGCGAGCGCGACGCCGGCATCGGGATGGCATCCCGCCCCCATTGCCGGCGGTAATTGCACGCTGCGGGCCGCACCGCGTTCCGTGATGGCGCAGCCGATCACCGCTGCGCCGATCGAACCGGTCATGTCCCACAAGGATAGCGACAGGCCCGCGCGCCGCACCCGCGCAATCAGGCTGCGGCCCAGCCGATCGGTCACGCTGTCCAGATCGATCGCGCTTGCCCGGCGCGCGCGCAGTCCCCGTTCCAGCCAGCGGGCATGATCCTCGCGCTCGATCAGTTCGCACAGCGCCGAACAGCGCGCCTCGGCCGGGGTGTTGCCGGATGCCAGCCCATTGCTGTTGGGCCACAGATCGGGTTCGGCCGGCACGGTGAAATCCATCGTCACCAGCCCATGGGGTATCCGCATGGGTCGGCCGCTCAGCAGGTCGGTCGCCTCGACCCAGCCGCGCGGACGGGCCGGATCGAAGGAAGCGTCCTGCTTGTCGGCCCGCGCCATCTGGCTCCAGAGCCGGGCTTCGCCGGCCTCCGCAACACCATGGCTGCTGGCGGGACAGGTTTCGGCATGGTGCAGCTCAATCGCTTCCATCAGCGCGGAGACGCGGGCGGCATCGGGCGTAGCGCCCTTGCCCTGCGACACCGACAGCGAAAGTGACAAGGGACGCACCGCCTGGAATACGGGGATGCCGATGCGATCCAGACCGGTCACATCGGCAAGCCGCGTGACACCCAGCGCACGGGCGACAGGCGCGATCCGTGCGAGGGTGTCGGCAGGACGGCGGGAGCGATGCGCACCGCGCCGGAACATCTTCATGGCGCGATCGGCCTCAGGCGAAGTCGGCCTTGCCGGACCCGATCTCGGCAAAATAGGCGCGGGTGGCGCGCTGCTGCCCCGGCAGGGCGACCGCATCCAGAACCGGACCATCGGTAAACAGGCCGGCTACGCCGGCGATCGCCGCCTTGGCATCATCGCTGTCATCATCGGCAGCCAGATAATGGACCTGCTCGACAAAGGCATAGCCAACGACCTTGTTCGGATCGGCCGGGTCGGTCAGCTTGATGACATAATTGGCGTCGGTGTCGTAGGATTCAGCCATATATACCCCCATAGTTCGTGACGGATCAAAAGTAGGTTGCGGAACCGTAATGACAAGCAGGGCGAGGACAATAAGGGAAACCCCTATCAACGCCGCACGGAGCATATCAGACATAAGCGAAGGGTTCGACTGAGCGCTTCACATACATGGCCTTGCCGTTCGGGCTGACCGACACGCCCCAATAGCATGCCTCACCCATCCCCGGTTCGATCGAGATGCGCACATCCTTGCTCGGCAATTCCACCTGCACCGGATCATTGCCGGCCGGCAGGCTGAGTTCCAGCGTATGGGCGACGCCGATCTTGGCGCGGGTCTTCACATGGTCGAGCCAATGCACCAGCCGGTCGCCGATCGAGATACGGACGCTGTCATCCTTGAATCCCTGTTCGAGTGCGATGGTGATTTTGCGAAATTCCGACATTGTTGGTCCCCTTTCGGAATGATGGGGCGCACCGCCATGACAGGCGATGCGCCTGCATGGATCAGATACTGAGGCCGTTCGCCTTGAGGGCCAGCATGCGCTGCATGTCCTGGCCGAGGTTGAAGCCACCGATGACATCGCCCGCCCGCACCGCGTCGAAGCCCAGCCCCGTCTGGCGCAGCGCCGGGGCAACCCCGCCATCCAGCGCGCGAGCGAGCTTGCCCGCCTCGCGCAGGAAACGGGTATGGCCGACGGCATTGACGGCGGCATCGGCGCTGCCCTCGGTCGCGATCGCCAGCAGGTGGCGTGCTTCCTTGAGATCGGCGTCATAAACCTCGATGCGGCGGGCGGCCGCAGCAGGGGTCTCACCGGGCCGTGCCCGCTCATCCACCTGCAGCAGCTTATATTCGTCGGCCAGCGGGCCGGCGAGCGCGATCGCCGCCTGGCGCGCGAGCGGATGCTGGCGCATCCGCGTGGCCGCTCGCAGCGCATCGACCGCCGATTGGACACCGCGCGTGCCGTTGACGGCCAGCACCTGGCCGACTTCCGGGGTGAAGATATCCTGCCCCAGCCGCTCTTCCTCGCGGCTTTCGGGCGGCTCCACCTTCACCTCCAGCGGGTTGGAAATGACGGCCCGGCCATCGACGACCAGCATCGCCTGGATGGTGTAGCGCCCCGGTTCGGTCATGTCCCAGCCATTGCGGCCGGCGCCGACCAGCACACTGTCATACAGCGCCTCACCCTGACCCAGAATGATTTCCAGGCTCTCGCCGCAATGGCGCGAATAGGGCGACCATTGGCGCGCGGGCCGGCCATCCTTGCTGATGATAAGGGTCAGGCCGGCCCGTTCCGACAGGCGCGCCGCCGATGCCAGCTTGGGCCGGCCGCTGCGGTTGACCAGTGCCATCTCGACCACCGGCGGCAACAGATAGGGCAGGCGATTGTCGCGGGCATTGACCGACAGGGTCAGGCCAAACTCCTCATTGGGGTCCAACGCCACCTGCGAGAAGCCATGCTGGTCGAACCAGTCGGCATTGCCCATCTGCACGAAGCGTTCGGGGCCATGGCGCATGAACAGCAGTTCGGAATCGGAAAAGCGGAAGTCGAAATCGGCAAAGAAGGCCGCCTGGCCGCCCGCCACCGCATAGGGATAGTTCATGAAGCTGCGCGCTTCGGGATCGTCGGCCAGCGGAATCCAGGGCGTGCCCAGCGACTTCTGCCAGCTATGCGCCAGGTTGAAGGCATGGCCGACCTCATGCGCGGCGGTCCAGAAGCGCATTCGCCGCACCCAGGCGTCGGGATCGGCATCGCCTGCCGGCGGATGGGCGATGAAGGCGTCGGTAAAGATCGCCGTCCCCTGGCGATGGTTCGACCCGATATCGTCGAACATGATGCCGCCCAGGCTGCTGCCCTGCACATGGAGCGAGGCGAACAGCACCCACAGCGACCATTGCGGCTTGTCGGCAAAGCGCGACCAGTAGATCTGCATCGCATCATGCATTTCCTGGTCGGTCCAGCGCTGGTCGGCGCCGGCCGCACCGAGCGGGATGGCGCCATTGCCGGGCGCATCGCTGACGTTGAATCCCGCCCGCCGATAGACGGTGTCGAGGCTCAGCGTCTCGCTGGCCATGGTCGCGGGATGATTGGGATGGTCGTGCGTGCCGATTTCCGTCACGCGGGTCGCGCCGGCCACCGTGTCATATTCGAACTCGGCCGGACGGAAGCTCGAAGAGCTGAACTGATAGGTGCGCACGAAGCTCGCTGCGCCGCCGCCGCTGAAGGTCGCCTCCACCTTGCGCTGGGCGGCCAGCAGGCTCTTCGTCACCTTGAGGCTGATCTGGGTATGGGGGATGGCGCCGACCTGGCCATCCTTGAACCAGATCTGGCCACTATAATGATTGGCCCCGGTCCGGGTCAGCGCCGCAACCCAGCTGACGACTGGCCCCAGCGGGCCGGCGCGCGTGCCGCTGACCGTCATCTGCGGATAGCGGCCATCGACGTCCAGCCGCAATTCCTCGCGCGTGTAGAGCGTCAGCGCATTGATATCGTCGTCGAAGCGATCGACCGCACCGGGCAGCGCGCGCGGTATCGGGAAGCGCGGCGAGCGCACGAAATTGTAGCGGCCACTGGCCTGTACCAACAGCGGCAGGTGCCGCACCGGCCGCAGCTTGGGGTCGATGTCGAAGCCGGCCATGTCGGTATCGAGCGCGCTGTCGCCGTCAAAATCGGCGGGATCGAAATCGGCAGTCATCATTCCCTCCTGTCGGCGCGCGTCGGATGCCCGCGCTCGCAGGGTCGGGAATGGCATGGCCAGTGTGAGGCCAGGCGTCGGTCGAACGTGAAAAAAGCGTCAATCCGACCGAAAAATCGCTTTCCGTAGCGTCAATATCAGGAAAATCGCGCCACATCCCGCAGCGATCCCGGCATGCAGCAGCCAAAAGGCAGTGGCCGGCATGCGGGCGTAGAAGCCCCCCACCCAGCCGACCAGCACATTGCCTAGGAAGAAGACGAGATAATAGAGGCCGATCGCCAGCCCGGCCTGGCGCGACGGCGCAGCGCGGGTGAACAGCGCCAGGCTGACCGGCAATATATGGGCAAAACCGATGCCGTTGAGCAGATGGAAAGCGATCGCCCAGCCCAGCCCGGTCCTGCCATCGGGGCCCGCCAGGGCCGATCCCAGTGCCAGGCAGAGCATGCCTCCGGTCGCAAAGAGCGACCCGATCGTCAGCTTGGCAAGATCGCCGGGCTCGGGCCGGTGGCGCGCATAGCGGCGATAGACGAAAGGCAGGGCGGCAAGGATGGCCAGGCCCAGCCCTGCGTCGAGGGTGATGAGCCAGCTCGTCGGTACGCGCAGCCCGCCCAGCGTCAGTTCCAGATGCGCGTCGCCCCAGATCAGATAGGCGTTGAATATCTGATTGTTGGGCAGCAACGCCACCGCCAGCAGCGGGATCAGCAGGACGATACCCAGCAGGCCACGCAGATCCTGCCCGGTCATGCGCCCGCGCCCGTTCGATCTGGGGCCATAATCGTCAACCGGTAAATGCCTGCGTCCGGCAAGGTAGATGATCGTGGCGATCGCCATGCCGACCCCGGCGACGGCAAAGCCGACATGCCAGCCGCGCGTTTCCGCCAGCGTGCCGATCACCAGCGGCGCGGCGATCAGGCCGATATTGATGCCCAGATAATAAAGCTGGAACGCGCCGTCGCGGCGCGGATCGTCACGACCATAGAGCGCGCCGATCTGGCTGGCGAGATTGCCCTTGAACAGGCCGCTGCCCAGCACCAGCAAGCCGAGCGCGGGCAGGAAGGCGGCCTGGACCGCCATCAGGAAATGGCCCGCCATCATCGTCAATGCGCCCAGCAGCACCGTGCGATGCCGGCCAAGCAGCCGGTCCGCGACCAGCCCACCCAGGATCGGTGTCACATAGACGCTGGCAAAATAGGTGCCGACAATGGCGGAGGCGAGCGGCTGGCCGTCGAGCCCGCCATAGAGCTGGCGAAAGGCATCGAAGAAAAGCAGTCCGTCGGCCTGCCCCGGCTGCAGCAGATGCTTGACCAGATAGAGGGCCAGCAGCGACTGCATGCCATAATAGGAGAAACGCTCCCACGCTTCGGTGAACAGCAAATAGGCCAGGCCCCGCGGATGGCCCAGGAACGCGTGATCGCCTTGGTTCATGGCTGCGCGCCCGGCCCCTTGTAGATGACGCCGTCCTTCATCACGAAGCCGACCTGGCGCAGTGCGTCGATGCTACGGGTCGGATCGCCCTCGACCGCAACCAGATCGGCGAGCAGGCCCGGCTTCACCGCGCCCAGCCGGTCGGCAATGCCGAACAGTGCCGCATTGCCGCTGGTCGCCGCGACCAGCACGTCGCGGGGCGCCATGCCGGCGGCCGCCATCAGCTCCGCCTCGCGGGCATTGTCGCCATGGGCGAACACGCCGACATCGCCGCCCAGGCAGATGGCGACGCCGGCGGCCCGCGCGCGATCCAACGCCTGGCGCGCCTGCATCACCGCCGCCGGCGCCGGTTCCGCCCCGGTCCAGCCACGATAGCGGGCGGTGGCATCGGACGCCGCCAGGGTCGGGCAATAGCCGACATTGTGCGCCTTCATCAGCGCGAAGGTCGCAGCGCTGCCCTCATAGCCATGCTCGATCGTGTCGACCCCGGCCAGGATCGCCCGGCGCATTCCTTCGTCGGTGACGGCATGGGCCGCGACCTTGCGCCCGGCGCTGTGGGCTGCCTCCACTGCCGCTGCCATTTCCGCCTGGGTGAAGGTCGGCCGGCTCGGCTCGCCCTTGCCCCAGCGATAGTCGGCATAAAGTTTCACGATATCGGCGCCGGCCGCGATCTGCCGCCGCACTGCCGTTACCAGATCGGGACCGCCGGCTTCCTCCGCGCCCAGCGGCACGACGACGCCCGGCTCGAAGCCACGCGGGCCATAAGCGCCCGGTGCCACCAGCGCGCGGGTCGCGACCAGCATGCGCGGCCCGGCGACGATACCCTGCTCGATCGCCTGCTTCAGGCCGACATCGGCATAGCCAGCCCCTTCGGTGCCCAGATCGCGCACGGTGGTGAAGCCCGCCATCAGCGTCGCCCGCGCCGACACCGTGGCCCGCACGGTGCGCAGCGCCAGCGGCTCGTGCAGCACCTGATCGTCCCAGCTTGTCTCGTTATAGGGGTGCAGGAAGAGGTGCGAATGGCCCTCGATCAAGCCGGGGAGCAGGGTCTTGCCGGGCAGGTCGATGACGGTCCCTCCAGCCGGCACCGCGATCCCCGGTCCGGCCGCCTCGATCCGGTTGCCACGCACCAGCACCGCCCATCCGCGATGCGACGCCGCGCCGTCGAACACGGCATCGGGGCGCAGCAGATAGAGCGTCGGCGCGGCCTCCTGCGCCCCGGCCGGCATCGGCGCGACGAACAGAAAGGCCAGCAGGATCAAAAGCCTGTGCATCGATATCATCCCCCTTGACGGGAGGCTGCTTGCGCCGTCCCGCCCCCTTCATTACTCCCCCTCTCTATGACGAAATTCCTGCCGCGCGCCACCTCCCTTGCGGGGGCATTGGTCGCTCTTGCCGCCTGCCCTGCCCTTGCCCAATCGCCGACCGCGCTCTCGCCGGCCAAGGTCACCATCACCCGCGACCAGTGGGGCATCGCCCATGTCCATGGCGCGACCGACGCCGATGCCGTGTTCGGCATGGTCTATGCCCAGGCCGAAGACGACTTCAACCGGATCGAGACCAATTATCTGGTCAATCTCGGCCGCCTCGCCGAAGCCGAGGGTGAGAAGGCGATCTGGCAGGATCTGCGCCAGCGCCTGTTCATCGATCCTGCCCGGTTGCAGGCCGACTATGCCCGCAGCCCGGCCTGGCTCAAGAAGCTGATGCAGGCCTGGGCCGATGGCCTGAATTATTATCTATCGACCCATCCGATGGTGAAGCCGCGGGTCATCACCCGGTTCGAACCGTGGATGGCATTGAGCTTCACCGAAGGCAGCATCGGCGGCGATATCGAGCGGGTGCCGCTGACCCAGCTCCAGGCCTTTTACGAGAAGAAGCCGGTGGCGCTGACCATGCTGGAACAGGGCCTGGCCTATCGCGAGCCGCAGGGGTCGAACGGCTTTGCCATCGCGCCATCCCGAACGCAGGAAGGCCATGCGCTGCTGATGATCAACCCGCACACCAGCTTCTTCTTCCGATCCGAACTGCAGATGAGCAGCGACGAAGGGCTGGACGCCTATGGCGCGGTCACCTGGGGCCAGTTCTTCATCTATCAGGGCTTTAACCGCCATATCGGCTGGATGCACACGTCGAGCGGCATCGACAATGTCGACGAATTTGCCGAAACGATCGTGCCGCAGGGCGATCGCCTCTTCTATCGCTATGGCAAGGAATTGCGCCCGGTCACCGAAAAGACCATCGCCATTTCCTACCGTACCGAAGACGGCAAGCTCGCCCAACGCGCCTTCACCGGTTACTCCACCCATCATGGCCCGATCGTGCGGACGCAGGGCGACAAGTGGATCGCCTTCGCGCTGATGAACAAACCGGTGCCGGCGCTGGAGCAAAGCTATCTGCGCACCAAGACCAGCGATTATGCGAGCTTCCTCAAGGTCGCAGAGAATAAGGCGAACAGCAGCAACAACACGCTGCTGGCCGACGACAAGGGCGAGATCGCCTATCTCCACCCGCAATTCGTGCCGATCCGCGACGATCGCTTCGACTATACGAAGCCGGTGGACGGCAGCGATCCGGCGACCGACTGGCGCGGCCTGCATGACCTGTCCAGCCTGCCCCAGGCGGTGAACCCGAAGGGCGGCTGGGCGATGAACACCAATAACTGGCCCTGGACGGCCGCCGGCGCGGATAGCCCACAGCGCGCGGCCTTTCCCCGCTACATGGACCAGGCCGGCGAAAATCCGCGCGGCCCCCATGCGCAGATCGTGCTGTCGGCCAATGGCCACTTCACCCTCGATAGCCTGATCGGCGCTGCCTATGATCCCTATCTGACCGGCTTCGCCCGGCTGGTTCCGGGCCTAATCGCGGCCCAGGACAGGGCGCCCGATCCGGCGCTGGCCGATGCGGTGCAGAGCCTGCGCGGCTGGGACTATAAATGGAGCCTGACCTCGACCCAGACCTCGCTCGCGGTCTTCTGGGGCGAGGCGCTGTGGAAGGCGGTGGCCCCGGCCGCCAAGGAAGCGGGCCTGTCCACCATCGACTATATGGCGACCCGCGCGACCGACGCGCAGAAGCTGGCGGCGCTGCGCGAGGCGGTCGAGCGGCTGACCACCGATTTCGGCAGCATCGCCGTGCCCTGGGGCGAGATCAACCGGTATCAGCGCAATGACGGCGCGATCGTCCAGACCTTCGACGACGCCAAGCCCAGCACGCCCATCCCGTTTGCCTCGTCGCAATGGGGATCGCTCGCCGCCTTCGGCGCGGCGCGCTATCCGGGGACGAAGCGCTATTATGGCACGAAGGGCAACAGCTTCGTCGCGGCGGTCGAGTTCGGGCCGAAGGTCGTCGCCCGCGCGGTCAGCGCCGGCGGCGAGAGCGGCGATCCCCACTCGCCCCATTTCGCCGATCAGGTCGACCTCTATGCCAAGGGCGATCTGCGCCCGGTCTATTTCTACCCCGAAGACATAAAGGCCCATGCCGTCCGCACCTATCGGCCCGGCGAATAAGGACAGATGATGCACACCCCCCGCCTTGCCGCCCTGATCGCCTGCGCCCTGCCCTTCGCCGCCTTTGCCCAGCCGCCCAAGCCGGCCGAGGAGGCGATACTCTATAGCGGTGCCACCATCATCGACGGCACCGGCGCCGCGCCGCGCGGCAATCAGGACATGCTGGTGCGCGGCGACCGGATCATCGCGCTGGCACCGCATGGCAGCCTGCCCGCCGCCGATGTCGCCGGCGCGAAGCAGGTCGATCTGGCCGGCCGCTATGTCATCCCCGGCCTGATCGACAGCCATGTCCATATGGCAACCCCGCCCAACGCCGTGCAGGCCAAGGCGATGCTGCGCCGCAATCTCTATGGCGGGGTGACGGCGGTGCGCGACATGGCCGACGATCTGCGCTCGGTCGGCGAACTGGCGCGCGAGGCGCGGATGGCGGAAATTCCGGCGCCCGACATCTATTATGCCGCGATCATGGCCGGCCGCCCCTTCTTCGCCGATCCGCGCGTCGCCGCCGCCAGCCAGGGAGTTACGCCGGGCACCGCGCCCTGGATGCAGGCGATCGACGACAAGACCGATCTCAAGGAAGCCATCACCCTGGCGCGCGGCACATCGGCCAGCGCGATCAAGGTCTATGCCGACCTCACTCCGCGCCAGGTCAAAGCCGTGACCGCCGCCGCCCATCGCCAGCATATGCTGGTCTGGGCGCATAGTTCTGTCTTCCCTACCCGCCCGGCCGACGTGATCGCCGCCAGGCCGGATGCGATCAGCCATGTCTGCTATCTCGCCTATCAACGCGAGCCGGTAATGCTGGCGGCTTATGAGGACCGGACGCCGGTGCATGAAAATCTGCTGGCGCCGGGCGATGATGACCCGGTGATGGCCGACCTGTTCCGCGCGATGCTGAAACAGGGCACGATCCTCGACGCGACCGGCGCGCTGTTCGTGAAATATGAGACCAAGCGCAAGGCCGATCCCAAGGCGAAGCCGCTGCGCTGCGCCGGCGACCTCACCACCCGCCTGACCCGCCAGGCGTGGAAGATGGGCGTTCCCATCTCCACCGGCACCGATTTCGTCGGTGAGGTCGAGGACCAGTGGCCTGCGGTTCATGAGGAACTGCTCTTCCTCGCCCGCAATGTCGGCATGCCGCCGGTCGAGGTGATCCGGTCCGCCACGCTGGTCGGCGCGCAGGCGGCGGGGCAGGCGAAGGATATGGGCTCGATCGAACCGGGCAAGCTCGCCAATTTCGTGGTGCTGAAAGGCGATCCGGTCGCCGACATCGCCAATATCCAGACGATCGAGACGGTGGTGAAGCGCGGCAAGGCCTATGCCCGCACCGCCTATGTGCCCGTGACAAAGGAAGAAATGGGGGACGACGAATGAAGCTGGATCGGCGCAATTTCATGGGGGTTTCGGCCGCGATGCTGGCGGCAAGCAGCGCGCGGGCAGCGGGCGTTGACGCCGATCCGATCAAGGACATGATCGTCATCAATGCGCTGGGTGGCCTGGGCGATCCCAACCAGCCGGCAGATTCCCTCGTTCCGCAGTTCAGCCCGCGCGTGCTGGCCGAAGCCCATGCTTCGGGCCTCACCGCCGTCAACATCACCATTGGCTATGTCTCCGGATCGGATGACCCGTTCGAGCAGAGCGTGCGCGAAGTGGCCGAGACCGATGCGCAGATACGTGCCAATAGCCGCGACCTGATGAAGATTCTGACCGCCGCCGACATCAGCCGCGCCAAGGCGGAGGGGAAAGTGGGCTTGATCTATGGCTTCCAGAATGGCGCGATGATGGGCCAGGACGCCAGCCGGGTCGACATTTTCGCCAACCTGGGCGTGCGCATCTTCCAGCTGACCTATAATCCCGCCAACCAGCTTGGCGATGGATCGATGGCACCGGGCAATCGCGGCCTGACCCCGTTCGGGCGCGAGGTTGTCGCGCGCTGCAATGCGCAGCGGGTGATGGTCGACCTGTCGCACAGCGGCGAACAGACCTGCCTGGAGGCGGCGCGCATCTCGAAACAGCCAATCTCGATCAACCACACCGGCTGCCGCGCGGTCACCAACCTGCCCCGCAACAAGACCGACGCAGAATTGAAGCTGGTCGCCGATCGCGGCGGCTTCGTCGGCATCTATTTCATGCCCTTCCTCGACCTGTCCGGCCATGCCCGCGCCGAACATGTCGTCGCCCATATCGACCATGCGGTGAATCTGTGCGGCGAGGATCATGTCGGCATCGGCACCGACGGCACGGTGACGCAGATCGACGACCTCAAGGCCTATGAGGCGGTGTTGGCCAAGGAAATCGCCGCGCGCCAGGCCGCCGGGATCAGCGCCAAGGGCGAACGGCCCGACACCTATCCCTTCGTCGCCGACCTGCGCGGCCCGGACCAGTTCCGCAAGCTCGTTGGGCTGCTGCGCGCCAAAGGCTATTCGACGGCCCGGATCGAGAAGATATTGGGCGGTAATTTCCTGGCCTATGCGCAAACCATCTGGGGAGCATGAATTGATGCTGGCAGGCGTAGAACTGGGCGGCACCAAATGCATCTGCATCCTGGGCACCGGGCCGGACGATATCCAGGCGCAGGTGGAAATTCCGACCACCACGCCTGCCGAGACCCTGTCAGCGGTGGCCGCGACATTGGCCGGATGGGATTTCGCCGCGCTGGGCCTTGGCAGCTTCGGACCGCTTGATCTTGATCCGGCGTCGGCCAGCTTCGGCTCGATCGTCAGCACGCCCAAGCCTGGCTGGAGCGGAACGGACATCACCCACCTCGCGGCCGGACGCCCCTTCATGGTCGATACCGATGTCAATGGCGCGGCGCTGGCCGAGGGGCGCTGGGGCGCGGCGCAGGGGTTAACCAGTTGGGCCTATGTCACGGTCGGCACCGGCATCGGCGTGGGCAGCATCGTGTCCGGCATGCCCGTGCGCGGACTGGGCCATAGCGAGGCCGGGCATATGCGCGTCCCGCGCGCCGCCGGAGACATTTTTGCAGGCAATTGCCCCTTCCATCGCGATTGCCTGGAGGGACTGGCCAATGGTCCTGCGATCGAGGCGCGGACCGGCCAGCGCGGACGCGACGTGTCCGCTGATGATCCGCAATGGTCGTTCGTCGCCCATGCGCTGGCGGCGATGTGCCATAACCTCGCGTTGACCAGCCTGCCCCAGCGTATCCTGATCGGCGGTGGGGTCGCCATGGGCCAGCCCCAGTTGATGCCCCTGATCCGCGATGGACTGACCGCCAGCCTGGCGGCCTATGGCGCGGCTGCGACGATCGCATCGATGGACGACTATGTCGCCCACCCGGCACTGGGCGGCCGCGCCGGGCCGCTCGGGACGATCGCCCTTGCCGACATGGCCCTGGCGGCATTGCGGCGCTGATCGCCACGCGGATGCTGCGCCCCTGGACCCTGCCGCTCAAGGAACGGGTGCGGATCGCGCCGGACAGCCCGCGCTACATGCAGATCGCCCATGGGCTGATCCACGAGATCGAGCGCGGCCGGCTGTTGCCCGGCGAATTCCTGCCGAGCAGCCGGGAACTCGCCGCCGCGCTGGAGGTCAATCGCAAGACCATCGTCACCGCCTATGAGGAACTGATCGCGCAGGGCTGGCTGGTGAGCGCGGGAACGCGCGGCACCATCGTGTCGACCTCCCTGCCCAGCAGCGACGATGCCCCTGCCCCGCCGATCGCCCCCGACACCCGCCAGCCGGACGAAACCGAATATCCCTTCCTGGCCGCACCCGACCGGCTGATCGCCATCCCGGCGGGCAAATGGCGCAAGCTGGACGAGGGCGTCGCCGACGGGCGCCTGTTTCCCGCCGACCTGCTCGCCCGCGCCTATCGCAAGGCGGCGGAGGGGGCATCGCGTGCCAATGCGCTCCATTATCGCGACCCACGCGGATCGCCCCGGCTGCGCCAGGAAATCGCCAGCATGTTGCGGCGCCAGCGCGGCCTGATGGTCGGCGCGGAAAATATCTGCATCACCCGCGGCAGCCAGATGGGCGTGTTCCTGACCGCGCGCATCCTGATCCGGCCGGGCGACGCGGTGCTGGTCGAACGGCTGACCTATGAGCCGGCGGTCGCCGCCTTCCGCGCCTGCGGCGCCAAGATCGTCACGGTCGGGCTGGACGAGGATGGGGTCGATGTCGCCGATGTGGAGCGCGCCTGCCGCAAGCATCGCGTCCGCGCCATCTTCGTGACGCCGCATCACCAGTTTCCGACCACCGTGTCGATGCGGCCCGAACGGCGGCTGCGCCTGCTGGAACTGGCGCGGCAATTCGCCTTCGCGATCATCGAGGATGATTATGATCATGAGTTCCACTTCGGCGCGCAGCCGCTGCTGCCGATGGCGAGCTATGCCCCGGCGCGGGTGATCTATGCCGGGTCGATGTCCAAGCTGCTCGTGCCGGCGCTGCGCATCGGCTATATCGCCGCCGCGCCCAAGGTCGTGGATGCGCTGGCCTATCAGATCTCGCTGATCGACGGCATGGGCAATACCGTGACGGAGGAGGCCGCCGCCGAACTGCTGGAGAGCGGCGAGGTGCGCCGCCATGTGCGCAAGACGGCGCAGATCTACGCCCGGCGGCGCGATGCCTTCGCGCGCAATCTTGACAGCGAAATGGACAGGTTGATCGACTATCGCCTGCCCGATGGCGGCCTCGCCTTCTGGTTGCAGTTCAAGGACATGGCGGCGCTCGACCGGCTGGAAGCGCGGGCGCCCGAGATCGGCCTCAGCTTCGCCTCCTCGCACAGCTATGCGGCCGAGGAAGGGACCGAGCGGGGGCTGCGCATCGGCTTTGCCAGCCTGACCGAGGAGGAGGCGAAAGAGGTGTTGCAGGCGCTGCGCCGCTGCGCCGAACCCTGATCTTACTTGGACCCCTTCACTTTCCTGAATTGGATGTTTCGGGCGGGTCCAATGCCGGCGCAGTGTCATGCATATGAAATATGCGCCCCGCTCCCCGGACGACATCGTCACCCTGATCGGCGACCATCCGCTCTGCTGGATCGTCTCCCATAGCGAGGCCGGCTTCGGCGCGACGCCGCTGCCGCTGCTGGCCGAATGCGACGCGGACGGTGCGCTGGTGTCGCTGCTGGGCCATTTTGCCCTGTCCAACCCGCAGGTCGCGCAACTGCGCACGGCCCCCCGCGCCACCGTGCTGGTGAACGGGCCGCAGGCCTATATCTCGCCCGAAATGCAGTCGAACCCGACATGGGTGCCGACCTGGAACTATGCGATGGCGGTGCTGACCGTCGATGTCGAGCTGTTGCCGGAGGCGACGCGCGAGTCGATCGAGACGCTGACCGACCGGATGGAGGCGGGTCGCGTCGCCCCCTGGCATATCGATGATGCCGGCGCGCGGCTGGAGCCGATGATGAAGCATATCATCGGCTTTCGCGCCCATGTCCGCGCGATCGACGGCCGGTTCAAGCTGGGCCGCGACGAAAGCCGCCAGGGCATCAACGAGATTGTCGGCAGCCTGGCCCCCGGCGGGCTGCGCGACTGGATGCAGATCTACAATGAAGATCGGCTGGACGAGACCAGCCACGAGGGAGCAGAGCAATGATGTTCAGCCGACGCGAAATGCTGGCCGGGGGCGCGACCGGCCTGGCCGGACTGGCATTGAGCAGCAGCCTGTGGGCCAGGACGCAGATGCTCGACACCGCCTATGTCAACGCGACGGTCTGGACCGGCGAAGGCATGCCGACGGCGCGATCGGCGATCGGCATCGCCGGTGGACGCATCGCCGCGATCGGCGCGGCGGCGGTCAAGGCGCAGTCGGGCAAGACAACCCGCATCATCGATCTGGGCGGCGCCTTCGTCATGCCCGGCTTCACCGACGCCCACACCCATTTCCTCACCGGCTCCTATCTGTTGAGCCAGCCCAATCTGCGCGAGGCGAAGAGCCCGCAGGAATTTGCCCGCATCGTCGGCGAGGCGGCCAAGAGCCTGAAGCCCGGCCAATGGTTGCAGGGTGGCAGCTGGGACGCGGAACTATGGGGCGGCGAACTGCCCGACCGCAGCTGGATGGACCCGGTGACGCCGAACACCCCGGTCGCGGTGCAGCGGCTGGACCTGCACATGCTGGCGCTCAATTCGCTGGCGCTGAAACTGGCCGGGATCGACCGCAACACCCCCGACGTGGCCGGCGGCATGATCGTGCGCGACAAGGATGGCAACCCGACCGGCATCCTGAAGGATGCGGCGATGGATCTGGTCAAGCGCGCCATCCCCGCGCCGACCGACGCCGACAAGGAGGATGCCGCGCGCCAGGGCATCGCCCATGGCCTGTCCAAGGGCGTGGTCCAGGTCCACACCACCGAACTGGACTGGATCACCCATGACACGCTGCGCCGCCTGCGTGCCAAGGGCGAAACCGACATGCGCTTCTATTCCTTCGTGCCGTTGCAGGACTGGGCGAAGCTCAAGGCGCTGATCGATGCCGAAGGACGCGGCGACGACTGGGTGCGTTGGGGTGGCCTCAAGCTGCAATATGACGGGTCGCTGGGGTCGCGCACCGCGATGTTCTATCGCCCATATGACGACGCGCCCGACAATAAAGGCTTCCCGATCCACAAGCGCGCCGATGTGCAGCAATGGACCAATGATGCCGATGCGGCGGGGCTGCAGATCACCATCCACGGTATCGGCGACAAGGCGAATGACGAGGCGCTGGACATCTTTGCCGCCGCTGCCGCGAAAAATGGCAAGCGCGACCGCCGTTTCCGCATCGAACATGCCCAGCATCTGGCGCCGGCCGCGATCCCGCGCTTCGCCCAGCAGCAGGTCATCGCATCGGTCCAGCCCTATCATGCGATCGACGACGGACGCTGGGCGATCCAGCGCGTCGGCGCCGAGCGGCTGAAGGGCACCTATGCGTTCAAGTCGCTGCTCGACGCCGGGGCGAAGGTCGCCTTCGGATCGGACTGGCCGGTGGCGCCGCTCGATCCGCTGACCGGGGTCGCCGCCGCCGTGCTGCGCCAGACGATAGACGGCGCGAACCCCGGCGGCTGGCTGCCCGAGCAGAAGATCAGCCTGCTCCAGGCGCTACATGCCTATACCGCGACCAACGCCTTTGCCGGTTTCAGCGACGACCGGATGGGCCTGCTGAAGCCCGGCATGCTGGCCGATTTCGCGGTGCTGGACGCCGATCTGTTCGCGATCGATCCGACGACGATCGGCGCGGCCAAGGTGCTGCGCACGATCGTCGGCGGTCGCCAGCGCTTCGGCGAAGGGAGCGACATCTAACAACAGAGCAAGGGAGAAAGCCGGCCGGAACAAGGCCGGTTCTCACATCATAAGGGGAATGACAATGAACAGACTGACGCATCTCAAGACTGTGAGTTTCACCGCCATGGCGGCCGCGACCATCTTGTCCGGCACCGCCCTTGCCCAGGCCCCGGCCGCCAGCGACAGCGAGACGATCATCGTCACCGCCGGCAAGCGCGACGAGGATATCCGCCAGGTCGCCCTGCCGATCAGCGCCGTCACCGGCGAGCAGCTCAAGAAGATGAACGCCAACAGCCTGTCGGACTATATCGTCCGACTGCCCGGCGTGGTGTTCAACGATTATCAGCCCGGCATTTCCGAAGTCGTGATCCGCGGGGTCGCCGCCACCACCTATCATGAGCAGGGCCAGACCACGGTCGGCTATTATCTCAACGAAGTGCCGGTGGTGGAGCCGGGCTTCCCGATCGGCATCCCCGACGTCGACACGTTCGACCTGCAGCGCGTCGAAGTGCTGCGCGGGCCCCAGGGCACCCTGTTCGGCTCCTCGACGCTGGGCGGCCTCGTCAACTATGTCGCCAATGTCGCCGATCCGTCGAAGGTCGACGCCGCCGCATCGGGCCTGGTCGGCACGACCAAGAACGCCTCGGGCGAACTCAACTATGCCGCCAAGGCGATGATCAACATCCCGCTGGTCGCCGATCAGCTGGCGCTGCGCCTGGTCGCGCTGCAGCGGTCGGACGCGGGCTATCTCGACAATCCTGGCATCGGCGTGAACGGCTCGAACGATTATCGCACCCGCGGCCTGCGCGGATCGATCGTCGCCAATCTGGGCGAGACGACAAAGGTCACCTATCTGTCGAGCTGGCAGGACAGCAAGCTGGACGACCAGACCTATCTCGACCTGCCAAACCCCTATGTCCGCAACCTGCCGCGCGCCGAAACCCAGAAGACGAAATTCTGGATGAACAGCCTGCGGCTGGACCAGGAAGTGAGCGACATCGCCAATCTGACGGTGCTGGGGTCGATCACCAAGAAGACCAACACCACCATCTTCTCCTACCCCTATGCCTATGTGACCGGCGTCACCACCGGCGATGGTGCGGCCTATTCGCTGGGCGAGGCCGATGCGCTCATCAAGACGGTGGAGGCCCGCCTCGCCTCGGCCGGCGATGGTCCGTTCAAATGGCTGGTCGGCGTCAGCTATTTGCAGGCCAAGAAGAACAGCTATGACCAGATCTTCCAGGCAGGGGCGGCCGACTATATCGACGCCAATCCCGACCTGTTCGGCGGCTATTCCGGTGCGCAACTGACGCCGGGCGACCGCCTCTATGGCTATTTCACCAAGAGCACGAACGAGGATTTCGGCATCTTCGGCGAACTGTCCTACAAGCCGGTGGAGCAGATCGAGATCACGCTGGGCGGTCGCTATTATGACACCACCGCCAAGGCCGACGTGCTGAACCAGGCCGGTGCGCTGGGCGGCTATGAAGGCGGCTATACGCCGACCGACAGCAGCGGCAGCGTCAACCAGAAGGAGGACGGCTTCCTGCCCAAGGCGACGATCGCCTGGCGTCCCTCGAAGGATGTCATGGTCTATGCCACCTATTCGCAGGGCTATCGCGTCGGCGGCATCAACCCCAATGCCGGCCTGCTGCCCAGCATTCCGGAGGCCTATGAGAGCGACAAGGTCAAGAATTACGAAATCGGCGTGAAGGCGCAGACGCCCGACGGCCGCTTCGCCATCGACCTGACCGGCTTCCACCTCGACTGGAACAATATCCAGGCGCGTCTCTTCGGCCCGGCGCCCTCCTATTATTCCTATGTCGTCAATGCCGGTGGCGCGCGGGTCAACGGTGTGGAATTTTCCGGCACGGTGAACGTCAACAAGATCGTCCACTTCACCACCAACGTCACCTGGCAGGATGCGGAGCTGACCGAATTCCTCCCCTATCCGTTCGACGTTGCGGGGCTGGGCGGCTATGCCAAGGGCACGACGCTGCCGGGTTCGTCCAAATGGTCGATCGCCAATAATCTGACGCTCAGCTTCGCCGATGTGACCGGCGCGCCCAGCTTCGACATCGCGCATCGCTACCTCTCGTCGGCGCCGACCAGCTTCGACGATGTCTCGCGCCGTGGCGACTTCAACGTGTTCGACCTGCGCGCCTCGGTCAGCCTGGGCGAGAAGGTCCGGCTGATGGCCTTCGCCAACAATGTGTTCGACAAATATGGCGTGCTGAACGCGCCGTTCGCGAACGATGCGGCGACGCCGCAGGGCTCGATCATCCGGCCGCGCACCATCGGCCTGCGTGCCGACTGGAGCCTCTAACCGCCTTGAAGAACGGGGCCGCATCCGCAAGGCTGCGGCCCCGTTCCCTATCTGCCTTCCTAGCCCCTGACCGAAAGGCCGCAATGCGTTCTCTTGCCTCCTTGCTGCTGGGTGCGTCCCTGCTTTGTGCCCATCCCGCGCTGGCGCAGGACAGCAAGGGGCTGAGCCTGACGCCCACCCGGACGCTGCGCTATGACGCGCATGAGGCGACCTGGATGCAGCCGGACATGTCGCCCGATGGCCGGACGATCCTGTTCGACCTGCTGGGCGACATCTATGCGCTGGACGCAGGCGGGGGCGCGGCGCGGCCGCTGCTGACCGGCATGGCATTCGAGCGCAATCCGGTATTCTCGCCCGACGGCAAGCAGTTTGCCTTCCTTTCCGACCGATCGGGCGTCACCAATCTCTGGATCGCCAATGTCGATGGCACCGGCCTAAAACAGCTGTCGCAGGACCAGTCGCTCGCCATCTATTCCTCGCCCGCCTGGTCGCCCGATGGCCGCTCTGTCTATGTCTCGCGCACGGTCCATTCGATCCTGGCGTTCGAGCTGTTCATGTATGACCGTGACGGCGGCAGCGGCATCCAGATCACCAAGGCGGGATCGCCCGACAATTGGGACGCGAAGATGAACGCCATGGGCGCGGTCGCGGCGCCCGATGGCCGCTCTCTCTATTATGCGACCAAGCGCGGCCATACCTGGACCGAGAATGACCTGCCCAACTGGTCGATCGCGCGCCGCGACCTCAAGAGCGGGCAGGACGAGACGATCATCCAGTCGGCCGGGGGCGCGATGCGCCCGGCGCTCTCGCATGACGGCAAGCTGCTCGCTTATGCCAGCCGGCAGGGTCAGAAGGACGGACTGCGCCTGCGCAATCTGGAGACCGGCGAGGACAAATGGATCGCCTTCCCGATCGATCGGGACGGCCAGGATGGCGGCTATTATGCCGACCTGCTGCCGCGCTTCAGCTTCATGCCGGGCGACACGGCAATGCTGATGAGCGTCGGCGGCGGGATCCGGCGGCTCGACATTGCGTCGGGCAAGATCAGCGACATCCCCTTCACCGCGCCGGTGCAACTCGGCCTCGGCCCGCTGACTCGTGTGCGGCAGACGGAAGAGACCGGCCCGGTTCGTGTCCGCGTGGTGCAGGCGCCGCGCCAGTCGCCCGACGGCGGCAGCGTCGCCTTCACCGCGCTGGGCGGCCTCTATGTCCAGAAGCTGACAGCGAACATGACACCCAGACAGCTGGTCGCGGCCGATGCCTTCCAGCCGAGCTGGTCGCCCGATGGCAAGAGCATCGCCTATGTGAGCTGGACCGCCAAGGATGGCGGGCATGTCTGGACGATACCGGCGACGGGCGGCACGCCGCGCCGGCTCACCCAGTTCCCGGCCTATTACAGCCAGCCCGTCTTCACCCCCGACGGCAAGGGCGTGGTGGCGTTGCGCGCGAACCAGTATGACCGGCTGCGCACCGCGTCGGAGATCGATCCCGCGCGCCCGACCGACATCATCCACATGCCCGTCGGCGGCGGCGCAGCGCGGCTGATCACCCATGCCATGGGCGCCCGCCAGCCGCAGTTCGGCGGCGAAAGTGACACCCTCTATTTCTACGGCGCGGGCGGCCTGTCCTGCGTGCCGCTGGCGGGGGGGGATCCGCAACCGCTGCTGCGCGTGCTAGCCCATGGGCTGGGCCAATATTTCCCCGGTCCCGCGCCGGTCGAGGATGTGCGGATCAGCCCGGACGGCAGCCGCGCGCTCATCAAGTCGTTCAGCCAGGCCTATCTGGTCGATATCCCGCCGGCCAATGGCGGCGAGCCGGCGACCGTCAATCTCGACACGCCGGCGGTTGCGCGACGCAAGCTGACACGGGTCGGCGCCGACTTCATCGACTGGGCCGACAAGGGCGCGACCGTCACCTGGTCGGTCGGATCGACCTTCCGCCGCTTGCCGATCGATCAGGCATTGAACGCGGCACCGGGCGCGGCCGAGACGGCGGCGCAGAGCTTCGCCCTACCGGTCGAGCTGCCGCGCGATGTGCCCCACGGCAGCGTCGTGCTGCGCGGCGCGACCGTCATGCCGATGGCGGGCGGGCAGGATGTGATCCGCAACGCCGACATCGTCATCACCGACAATCGCATCGTCGCGGTCGGCGCCAGCGGATCGGTCGCCGTGCCGCAGGGCGCGACGATCCGCGATGTGGGCGGCAAATATATCGTCCCCGGCTTCGTCGACACCCATGCCCATTGGTTCGAGATACGGCGCGGCATTCAGGAACGCGGCCATTGGGACTTTGCTGCCAATCTCGCCTTCGGTGTCACGTCGGCGCTCGACCCGCAGCCCTTCACCACCGACATCTTCGCCTATCAGGACATGATCGATGCCGGCATGATGCGGGGGCCGCGCGCCTGGTCGACCGGGCCGGGCGTGTTCGTGAACGCAGAAATCCACAGCAAGCAGGATGCGGTCGACGTCCTCACCCGCTATCGCGACCATTATCGCACGCGGAACATCAAGAGCTACATGATCGGCGACCGCGCCCAGCGCCAGTTCATGGTCGAGGCAGCGGCGGAACTGGGCATGATGCCCACGACCGAAGGCGCGAGCGACATGGTGCTGAACCTGACCCACGCGATCGACGGCTTTTCCGGCAATGAACATGCCATCCCGGTATCGCCGTTGCGCGAGGATATCGTCCGCCTGTTCGCGCAGAGCCGCACCAGCTACACGCCAACCATCTTGGTCGCCTATGGCACCACCCCGGCGCTGTTCGACTTCATCATCAACAAGCGGCCGCAGGACGACGCGAAATGGACCCATTTCGTGCCGGCCGGCATCGTCAGCGACAAGCTGCGCAACCGCCACTGGATGCCGCCAGAGGCCCAGAGCTGGCAGCAGATCGCGGCCGACGCGGTGAAGATCCAGCGCGCCGGCGGCCTCGTCGGCCTTGGCAGCCATGGCGAGATTCAGGGGCTGGGCTATCAGTGGGAGTTGCAGGCCTTTGCCGCTGGCGGCGCGACACCGATGGAGGCGCTGAAGGCCGCGACGATCGGGTCGGCCGAGGTGATCGGCCATAGCGACGATGTCGGCAGCCTGGAACCGGGCAAGTTTGCCGACCTGCTGATCCTGGACGCCGATCCGCTGGCCGACATCGCCAATGCGCAGAAGATCGGCGCGGTGATGAAGAATGGCCGGATTTACGATCCCGCGACGCTGGATGAAATCTGGCCGACGCCTGCCAAATTGGCCGAACCCTGGTTCGCGCAGGATGGTGCCACCCCGACGCCCTGAGCCATGTCAGCGCGCCGGGCTGTCCTCCAGCACGGTCGCGCGGAATGCCTCGGCCGGGGGCGACAAAGTGCGATGGTGGATCATCCATAGCGAACTGGTGACGGGCGAGGTGAAGCGGCGGTTGACGACATTGTCGACATGCAGCCGCGCCATCGACCGCGCGATCACGGTCGGGCCGAACCCGGCGGAAACGAGCCCCAGCAAGGTCGCCAGGCTGCGCGCCTCATGCGCGATCCGCGGCACGAACCCCGCCGCCTCGCACTGGGCGAAGAAATGCTCGGTAAAGCCCGCCCCATTGGGCGCGCCATAGAGGACCAGCGGCTCGCCGGCGAGATCGGTGATGCTGGGATCTTCTTTGCGCAATGCCAGCGGATGATCGTCGCGCAATGCGAGCAGCATGTCCTCGGTCAACAGGCAGTGCGACACCATGTCCTCGGGCAGCACCGGCGGCAGGAAATCGCGCACCAGGCCGATGTCGAGCTGATGGTTGCGCACATTCTCGATCTGCTCATCGCGCCCCTGTTCGCGCAGGATCAGTTCGACCTGCGGATAGGTCTGGCGAAAGCGATAGAGGGCGCTGGCGATCTGCGGCACGAACGGGCCGGACGCGGTGAAGCCCAGACCCAGATGGCCGATCTCGCCACGCTGCGCCCGGCGCGCGGTCTGGCTGGCGCGATCCGCCTGCACCAATGTCGCCCGCGCCTCCGGCTCGAACAACCGCCCCGCTTCGGTCAGGCGGACACGGCGGCTGGTGCGGTCGAACAGGCGCACGCCCAGTTCCTCCTCCAGCGCCCGGATCTGCTGGCTGAGTGGCGGTTGCGATATGCCCAGGCGCAGCGCGGCCCGGCCGAAATGCATTTCCTCGGCAACAGTCAGGAAATAGCGGAGATGGCGGAGATCCATTGATCCATTCGTCAGAAATATCGATTATACCATATTATATATTAGACGCAGAATGTCCAAGGGCGCATGGCCCATCGCGGATGTGGCGGTGGTCCTCATCGTCCCATGGCATTGTGCGCGGATTCGCCCCCGATCCCGCTGCGCGTGTCATATTGCGGCCGACCAGCGGATTGCCGTCACATTCATGAATGCCGTTCATAGGCTCATGCCGCCATGCCGCTCTGGCAACCCGGCTGCAGAACCCGTAAAATAAGGGCATTCCTTCTGGAGAGGCGCCAAATTTTCGCACCCCGGCATCGTTCCGCCGGGAGATGCGCCGGGAGTCGTGAATGATCGGTATCGTCAAGGTTGCCCTGCATCGCCCGCTGACCTTCATTGTCATGGCGATCCTGATCGCGATCGTGGGCATCCTGTCCGCCGCACGCACCCCGGTCGACATGTTCCCCAATATCCGCATCCCGGTGATCGCGGTCGCCTTCCAATATGCCGGCCTGTCGCCCGAGGACATGTCGGGCCGAATCGTCGGCCCTTATGAGCGCGTGCTGACCACCACGGTCAACGACATCGAACATATCGAAAGCCAGTCGCTGCAGGGCATTGGTGTCATCAAGATCTATTTCCAGCCCGGCGCCGACATCCGCACCGCCACCGCGCAGGTGACGTCGATCTCGCAGACCGTGCTGCGCCAGATGCCGCCGGGCGTCACCCCGCCGCTGATCCTGAACTATAGCGCGTCGACGGTGCCGATCCTGCAGCTCGCGCTGTCGGGCAAGGGCCTGTCGGAACAGCAATTGTTCGACCTTGGCCAGAACCAGATCCGGCCGCAGCTGGTGACCATCCCCGGCCTCGCCATGCCTTTCCCCTCGGGCGGCAAGCAGCGCCAGGTGCAGATCGATCTCAATCCGCTGGCGCTCCAGTCCAAGGGGCTGTCGGCGCAGGATGTCGGCAACGCCATCGCCGCGCAGAACCAGATCAACCCGGCCGGCTTCGTCAAGATCGGCGCGACCCAATATAGCGTCCGCCTGAACAATGCGCCGGAATCGATCGCCGCGCTCAACGACCTTCCGGTCAAGGTGGTGAACGGCGCAACCATCTACATGCGCGACGTCGCCTATGTCCGCGACGGGGCCGGGCCGCAGCAGAATATCGTCCATGTGGAAGGTAGCCGTTCGGCGCTGCTGACCGTGCTCAAAAATGGCAGCACCTCCACCCTCGCCATCGTCGACGGGGTGAAGCAGGCGCTACCGAAGATTTCGGCTACCCTGCCCGACACGCTCAAGATCCTGCCGATCGGCGACCAGTCGCTGTTCGTGAAGGCGGCGGTCGAGGGCGTCATCCATGAAGGCGCGATCGCCGCCGCGCTCACCTCGCTGATGATCCTGCTGTTCCTGGGCAGCTGGCGCTCGACCGTCATCATCGCGCTGTCGATCCCGCTCGCCATTCTGGCGGCGATCGCGGCGCTGGCGATGTTCGGCCAGACCCTCAACGTCATGACGCTGGGCGGCCTCGCGCTGGCGGTCGGCATTCTGGTCGACGACGCGACCGTGACGATCGAGAATATCAACTGGCACCTGGAACAGGGCAAGGGCGTGATCGAGGCGATCCTGGACGGCGCGGCACAGATCGTGACGCCGGCCTTCGTCTCGCTGCTGTGCATCTGCATCGTGTTCGTGCCGATGTTCTTCCTGCCCGGCGTCGCCGGCTTCCTGTTCGTGCCGATGGCACTGTCGGTGGTGTTCGCGATGATCGCGTCGTTCATCCTGTCGCGCACGCTGGTGCCGACCATGGCGATGTATCTGCTGAAACCGCACCATGTCGGCGACGAGGACGAGCATCTGGCCGGCACGGCGACGTCGAGGAACCCGCTCGTCCGCTTCCAGCGCGGCTTTGAATATCGGTTCGAGAAGGTCCGCACCTCCTATGTCGGGATGCTTCACCGCGCGCTGGGCGCCCGCAAGCCCTTCCTGATCGGCTTCATGGCGGTCGTCGTCCTGTCCTTCGGCCTGCTGCCGTTCCTGGGCAGCAACTTCTTCCCGTCGGTCGATTCCGGCCAGATCGCCATGCATATCCGCGTGCCGGTCGGCGCCCGGATCGAGGATACGGCCGCCCGCTTCGACCAGATCGGACGCGAAGTGCGCAAGATCATCCCGGCCGACCAGCTGGGATCGATCACCGACAATATCGGCCTGCCGGTCAGCTCCATCAACACCGTCTACAACAATAGCGGCACCATCGGTCCGCAGGACGGCGACATGCTGATCGCGCTCAACAAGGGCCATCGTCCGACCGACGAGTTCGTCTCGCAGCTGCGCCGTGAACTGCCGCGCCGCTTCCCCGGCACGACCTTCGCCTTCCTGCCCGCCGACATCACCAGCCAGATCCTGAACTTCGGCGCGCCCGCGCCGATCGACATCCAGATCGCGGGCAAGGATGCCGAGGCGAACCGCGCCTATGCGCAGAAGCTGCTGGCGAAGATCACCACCATTCCGGGCCTGGCCGACGCCCGCATCCAGCAGCCCGGCCGGGCGCCGCAGCTGGACGTCGATGTCGATCGCTCCCGCGTCGGCCAATATGGCCTGACCGAACGGGACGTGACCACCAGCCTTGCCAGCTCGCTGGCCGGCACCTCGCAGACCGCGCCGGTCTTCTTCGTGAACCCGCAGAATGGCGTCCAATATCCGGTCGTCGCGCAGGCACCCGAATATCTGGTCGGGTCGATGAGCGACCTGTCCAACGTGCCGGTGTCGGGTGCCGGTGCCAGCGCGGTGCAGCCGCTGGGCGGCCTTGCCACCATCGTCCGCTCCAACACCGTGCCGGTCGTGTCGCACTATAATATCGCGCCGGTGCTCGACATCTTCGCGACCACGCAGGGCCGTGACCTGGGCGCGGTGGCGGGCGACATCGACCGGGCGATCAAGTCGCTGAAGGCGGAGGAGCCCAAGGGCGCCACCATCACCATTCGCGGCCAATATGCGACGATGAACACCGCCTTCTCGGGCCTTGGCTTCGGTCTCGCCGGCGCGATCGTGCTCATCTACCTGCTGATCGTCGTCAACTTCCAGAGCTGGGTCGACCCGTTCGTCATCATCACCGCCCTGCCCGCGGCGCTGGCCGGCATCATCTGGATGCTGTTCATGACCGGCACCACTTTGTCGGTACCGGCGCTGACCGGCGCGATCATGTGCATGGGCGTGGCGACGGCCAACTCGATCCTGGTCGTCAGCTTCGCCCGCGAACGGCTCGCCGAACTGGGCGACGCGACCAAGGCCGCTCTGGAAGCCGGCATGGTCCGCTTCCGCCCGGTGCTGATGACCGCGCTCGCCATGATCATCGGCATGGGTCCGATGGCCCTGGGCCTGGGCGAAGGCGGCGAACAAAATGCCCCGCTGGGCCGCGCCGTCGTCGGCGGCCTGATCTGCGCCACCATCGCCACCCTCTTCTTCGTCCCCACCGTCTTCGCCTTCGTCCATAGCCGCAAGGCTGCGAAGGCCAACAACATGGAAATGCAGCCGAGCCATGTCTGACCATAACAGCATCGAAAATCCCGAGCAGGCCGGCCCCGACAGCGGCACGCTGAAGAAGATCGGCATCGGCGCGGCCGTGGTCGCGCTCGCCGTGGTCGGCGTGGGCGTCGCCTCGCGCATCAGCGCCACCAACGAACTGCGCGAAACCGCCGCCGACGCATCGGTGCCGACCGTCGCGGTCGTGAAGCCAACGATGAATGGCGAGGGCAACGACCTGGTCCTGCCCGGCAATGTGCAGGCTTATAACAGCGCCGCCATCTATGCCCGCACCAATGGCTATGTCCGCCGCTGGCTGGCCGATATCGGCGACCGGGTGCGCGCAGGCCAGCCGCTCGCGATCCTCGACGCGCCCGATCTCGACCAGCAGGTCGCCGCCGCGCAGGCCGATTATCAGACCGCGCTCGCCAACCAGCGCCTCGCCGAAACCACCTCGAAGCGCTGGAGCGCGATGCTGGCGCAGGACGCCGTCTCGCGTCAGGAGGCCGACGAGAAGGCCGGCGATCTCGCCGCCCGCACCGCCGTCTCCAACGCGGCGCTCGCCAACGTCAAGCGGCTGAAGGCCCAGCAGGGCTTCACCCGCCTCGCCGCGCCGTTCGACGGTGTCGTCACCAGCCGTTCGGCCCAGATCGGCGCGCTGGTGGTGTCCGGCAATGCCGCCGCCCAACCTTTGTTCACCGTGTCCGACATCCATCGCATGCGCATCTATGTCCGCGTGCCGCAGGGCTATTCGGCTTCGGTCCGGCCGGGCATGGGCGCCACGCTGACCCTGCCCGAATATCCCGGCCGCAGCTTCAACGCGACCCTGACCAGCAGTTCCGGCGCGGTCGATGCGCAGTCGGGCGCAGTGCTGGTCCAGTTGCAGGCGGAAAATCCCGATGGCGCGCTGAAGCCGGGTGCCTTCGCCCAGGTCAGCTTCAAGGTCGGCGCCGGCCAGGGCAATGGCATGACCCTGCCGGGCAGCGCGATCCTCTACAGCAACAACGGCCCCAGCGTCGCCGTGGTGGGTGCTGACAATCGCATCACCATGAAGCCGGTCGCCATCGCCCGTGACGAGGGCGCCACGGTGCAGATCGCCAGTGGCCTCAGCCCCAATGACCGGATCGTCGACACCCCGCCCGATGCGATCCGCACCGGCGACACGGTGAAGGTGCAGGCGTCGGCGCCCGCCGGCGGAAAGGGTGCGACGCATGCGCGCTGACCGCCGGATCGGCGGCGCGGGCGTGACATTGGCGGCGGTCTTGCTGGCCGGTTGCTCGATGGCGCCGGCCTATCAGCCGCCCCAGACCAGCGCCCCCGCCGAATATAAGGAAGTGGCGGGCTGGACCGCTGCCCAGCCCGCCGACGCGACGCCGCGCGGCAATTGGTGGGAGGCGTTCAACGATCCCGTCCTAAACGACTTGGAAACCCGCGCCGAGCAGGCCAGCCCGACTTTGGCCGCCGCGCTCGCCCGCTATGACCAGGCGCGCGCCGCCGCGCGGGTGGAAAATGCCGACCTGTTCCCGCAGGTCAGCGCCGGCGCCGATGCCGGCCGCCGCCGCGTGTCGGGCAACCGATTCCAGGGCAATGGCAGCGCCGTCACCTATAATGACTATGTGGTGGGTGGCAGCCTCGACTATGAACTCGACCTGTGGGGCCGCATCCGCAACAGCGTGAAGGCGGCGCGGGCCGATGCCGACGCCAGCAATGCCGATCTCGCCTCCGCCCGGCTCAGCCTGCAGGCGGCCGTCGCCGATGCCTATGCGCGGCTGCGCGGGCTGGATGCGCAGGCGGAGTTGCTGCACCAGACGGTCGAAGCCTTCGGCAAGGCCTATGACCTGACCGACCGGCGGCACAAGGGCGGCGTGTCGTCGGGCATCGACGTCAATCGCGCCAAGACGGTGCTGGACAATGCGAAGGCGGACATCTCCGCCATCGCCAACGAGCGCGCCGCGACCGAGCATGAGATCGCCGCGCTGGTCGGCGCGATCGCGTCGGACTTCAGCATCGCCGCGCGCGCCCAGCCGCTTGCCGCGCCGGACGTGCCGACCGGCGCACCGTCGCAACTGCTGGAGCGCCGGCCCGACATCGCGGCAGCCGAACGGCGCATGTTCGCCGCCAATGCGCGGATCGGCGTCGCCAAGGCGGCCTTCTTCCCGACACTGACGCTGGGCCTCACCGGCGGATGGGAAACCACCCATGGCGACCTGTTCTCCACCCCCAACAGCTTCTGGGGCCTTGGTCCAGCATCGGCGCTGCTCAACCTGTTCGACGGCGGCAAGCGCCGCGCACAGGTGAAGATGTCGCGCGCCGAATATGAGGAACTGGCTGCCGGCTATCGCGACACGGTGCTGACCGCCTTCCGCCAGGTCGAGGATGCGGTTGCCGCCAACCATCATCTGTCCGACCAGATCGGCCATCAGCGCAGCGCCGCCGACGCCGCCCAGCGCACCAGCGATCTGGCACTGACCCGCTATCGCGATGGCGCGTCGGACTATCTGGAGGTGGTGACGGCCCAGACCGATGCGCTCGACGCCCAGCGCGCGGTGCTGATCGCCCAGACGCAGCGGATGCGCGCCAGCGTCGCGCTGGTGAAGGCGCTGGGCGGGGCGGCCTGATCTCGCTAAGAGACTGTTTTAGAAAGCCGGTTCCAGCCCACTCCCCCGCCCAACCACCCGATCCAGTGTCATCCTGTCGGGTGGTTGGGCGGGGGAGCGGGCTGGAACCGTAACGAAAAATCGCTCTTTCGCGATTTTTCAAACAGGCTCTAAGGCGACCGCCAACAGCGGATAGGAGACCGACATGACCAAGACCGTCCTCATCACCGGCGCGACCGCCGGCATCGGCGAAGCCGCCGTCCGCGCCTTTGCCGCCGATGGCTGGCAGGTGATCGGCACCGGCCGCCGCGCCGATCGGCTGGAAAAGCTGACCGCCGAAATCGGTGACGCCTTCTGCCCGCTGGCCTTCGACATGCGCGACGAAGCCGCGATCGATGCGGCGCTGTCCAGCCTGCCCGAAGCTTTCCGTGCGATCGACATGCTGGTCAACAATGCCGGCCTGGCGCTCGGCACCGCGCCGGCCCAGTCGGCCGACCTCGCCCAGTGGCAGCAGATGATCGAGACCAACATCACCGGCCTCGTCACCGTCACCCACAAGCTGTTGCCCGGTCTGGTCGCGCGCAAGGGCGGGATCATCAATCTGAGTTCGGTCGCGGCAACCTATCCCTACACCGGCGGCAATGTCTATGGCGGCACCAAGGCGTTCGTGCGCCAATTCTCGCTCGGCCTGCGGTCGGACCTGCACGGCACCGGCGTGCGCGTCACCTCGATCGAACCGGGCATGGTCGAAACCGAATTCACGCTGGTCCGCACCGGCAGCCAGCAGGCGTCCGACACCCTCTATGGCAATGCCAATCCGATGACGGCGGAGGATATCGCCGCCACCCTGCTCTGGGTCGCGAACCAGCCGGCGCATCTCAACATCAACACGCTGGAACTGATGCCGGTCAGCCAGTCCTTCGCCGGCTTCCAGGTCGCGCGCGAGGGGTAAAGACTGCCGTTCGGGCTGGGCGAAACCGAAGCTCAGCCCGAACGGAATAGGCTAAGCCCGCACTTCCCCGGCCGGGGCCAGTTCGATCGCGTCATAGCCCTTCCAGCGATAGAAGAGCGCGCTGGCGATCCAGCAGGCGATGAACAGGCCGATGATCGCAAAGCCCAGATCGTTGAAATGCTCGCCAAGCGTGGCGGCGACGTCCCAGATGCCGCCGGAGAGCCCCAGCTTGTCGCCCAGCAGCGCCAGCGTCTCGATCGTGCCGATGCCGATCGCCACCGCCGCCGACAAGGCGGTGATGACGATATTATAGTAGAGCTTGCGCAGCGGCTTCACGAACGCCCATTGATAGGCACCCATCATCAGCATGCCGTCGACCGTATCGACCAGCGCCATGCCCGCCGCGAACAGCAGGGGCAGCACCAGTACCGGCCCCAGCGCGAAGCCGTCGCTCGCCTGCGCCGCGGAGAGGCCCAATATCGCGACTTCGGTCGCGGTGTCGAAGCCCAGGCCGAAGAGGAAGCCCAGCGGCGCCATCTGCCAGGGGCGCGAGATCAGGCGGAAGACCGGACGGAACAGGCGCGACAGCGGCCCGCGCCCGCCAGTCAGCATGTCGAGATCCGCCTCGACATAGCTGCCGCCCGCCTGCACCCGGCGGAAGGTCGCCCAGACCTGGCGCAGGATCATGAGGTTCATGATCGCGATGGCGAACAGGAAGGTGGCGGAAATCAGCGTCGCCACCACGCCGCCGGCAGCGCGGAACCGCTCCAGCCCGGCCAGCGCACTGACCGCATAGGCGAGGCCCAGCGCGGCGATCAGCACGATCGCGCTATGGCCGATCGCGAACCACAGGCCCACGGTCAGCGGCCGCTGCCCATCCTGCATCAGCTTGCGCGTCACATTGTCGATCGCGGCGATATGATCGGCATCGACCGCATGGCGCAGGCCAAGGCCCCAGGCGAGCAGGGCCGTGCCCATCATCACCGGTCGGTCGCCGAACAGGGCGAAGGCCCAGCCCCAGACGGCCAGATTGGCAAGGACGAGCGCCGCGATCAGCGGCACGCTGCGTCGCCGAAGCGACGCCTGCAAAGGGGTGGCGGTCATGCGGTTTCTCCGATCAGGGGCCGCACGGCGCAGGCGCGCCGCCGGCGATTGCGGACGCGGCGCAGATCACGCCGCAGCTTGGAAAGGCCCATCCATGTGCCGGTGCCGCAGACCAACGTGACCATGGCGAGCAGCGGCAGGACGATGATGTCCCACCAGGGGCGGGTGCGCAGCAGCGGGAAGTCGAGCCGGTGCAGCCCGTCCTGCAACCAGCGGAAGGCGCGGCCATTGCGGTCGAAGGCGCGGATCAGACGGCCGGACGCGGGATCGACATAGAGGCGTGTCGCCTGATCATCGGCCAGGATGACGCGCCACACCGGCAGGGCGACGCTGGCCTTGTGGCCATAATAATAGGCGTCTTCCTGCCGCAGCAGGTCGAGCGAGGCGATCGACGGTCCATCCTGGAGCGCCGCGCGCAGGCCCGCTTCGGACAAAGCAGCGGATCGTCCGGCAGCGTCGAAGCGCTGCGCCTTGCCCGCCCGATCGATCGCCACCAGATGAACGGCACCGGCAACGGGCACCACCTCCAGCCGGACGCTTCCCTGCGGCAAGGCCGGCAGCGCCGCGATCGCCCGGCGCGCATCGCCCCAGGCGAAGTCGCCGTTCAGCCGCTGGCGCTCCGTCATCATCGCCTCGCTGTCCAGCAGGCCCCAGGGGTTCATCGACAACAGCCCGCTCGCCACCCAGGTCAGCGTCACTATGCCGAAGAACAGCCCGGCCATATGATGCCACCACCACAGGCCCCGATAGGGCGATCCAATGCTGCCGTCGCGGCGACGGCGCAGCCGGGCGATGCCGACCCACAGGCCGGTGATCGTGAGGAAGCAGCTGATCAGCGAGGTCCAGATGACGACCTGGCTCCACAGCGCGCCATCCTGTCGCAGGATCGTGGGATAGAGCCAGTGCGGCACCGCGCCGAGCCAGCCCCAGAAGCGCTGGAAGCGGGTGGTCAGCTGCACCACTTCCCCGCTCTTGCCCGAGACATAGACCTGCGTGCCGGCCGCATCGGCATAATCGACACGGTAGAGCGGCGCATTGCGGCGGAAGGTCTGGACCGTCCACTGGTCCATCTCCGTCTGCGCGACCTGCCCGACCGGGCCGGCAATGGCGCTGTTGCGGCCGAATTCGCGCGCGATCCTGTGGATATTTTGCGGATCGACCTGCTCGACCGGTTTCCCCGACGCCCAGTCATGGGTGCCGGCGGAGACCCGCATCTGCGGGATGGTTCGCGTCGGATCGAGCGCCGGCGTCACCCGCAATACGGGCCGCCCCGCCATCATCTCGATCCGGGCGGCGGACAGCATCATGGCGTCGGGCAACATCCCTGCCTGCCCCGGCGACAGATTGAGGGGCGTGAGCCCCCCAAGCTGCGCGGCCGGTGTCAGGCGCGGATAGTCGACATAGAGCATCACGAAGCCGGACAGGCACCACAGCGTCATGACGGCGCCGATGAGGATGCCCAGCCAGCGATGCAGCAGCAGGACCGGCCGCAACATGGTCAGAAGCTCAGGCCATAGCTGACCCGCAGCGTGCGCGGCACGCCCCGGTAGAAGTAGAGGAAGCGGCTGTTGCTGCCGTCCAATACCCCTGCATCGCTAACCGCCGAGCGATAGCCGGTGGAGGCGTAATCGCGGTCGAACAGATTTTCGACATTGATGCCGAACCGGTTGCGCCGCGCCTGATCCAGCCACAGATGCGCGCCCGCATCGACCACGGCATAATTGCCATAGTTCATCCGGCCAAAACCCGATGCGGTCGACCAGACATCGCCCACCCAATTGGCCGACAGATTGGCGCCGAAGCGGCCCGTTTCCGGCGCATAGACGATCGCGGCGCGACCATATTGCTCCGGATTGCGATCGCGCTGCACCGAACTGCCCTGATTGCGGACACGCGACCAGGTGTAGCTGGCCGACAGGCCCCAGCCACCGGTCAAATTCGCGTTCAGCTCCAGCTCGGCGCCCCTGGCCCGCACCTTGTCGCTGACGTTGATATAGGTGCCTTCCGGAAAGGCCGGATCGTCATAGGTGGTGTCGATCAGGTCGGTGATGCGCCGGTTGAACCAGGTCGCCTTCCACCGGATCGCGCCGCCGGCCAGCGCACCGCCCAGCGCGGCGTTGAGGTTCAGGCTTTCCTCGGGCTTCAGGTTCGGGTTGCCGACCTCGCAACAGGGATCATTGCCATAAAGCTGCGAGGCGTCGGGCAGCACGAAGGAGGTGCCGCCATTGGCCTCCACGAACAGCGCGTCGCTGACATCATAGCGGCCCGAGACGTTCCAGATCGTTTTTTCCGATCCCTTCGCCTTGTTGTAGCGCAGGCCCGCGGCGATCCGTCCCTTGCTCGACAATTCGTCATTGGTGCGCAGCTGGAAGATGCCGGCATGGACCTGTTCATCGGTCGGCGCGATCAGCAGGACGTCGTCGCGGCCGTTGAAGCTCTGGAAATCATAGCCGATCAGCGTGTCGATGCCGCGCAGCATATTGAGCTGCACCACCGCGCTGCCGCCATAATCCTGATACCCCCAGAAGGTGCCGGCAGGGTAGATGACCTGCGGCGGGCCGGCGGGCACGGGGTTGCGGATCTGGACATAGGCGGTCTTCCAGTCGTGGAAATAGCCCTTAAGGAAGAATTGCACGCCATCCTCGCCGGTATAGTCGAGGCGCAGGCTGGCCACCTCCTCATTGCGGTCGTTGCGGCTTTCCTTGGTCCGGGTCGCGCTGATATTGTCGAGATCGGCCTTGGTGTGCTGGTAGAGCGCGTTGAGGCGCAGGTCCGGCGCGATATCATATTGATATTTGATGCCCGCCGACCAGAGATCATAGCCGCGCGCGCGATCGGTCGCGCTGGGCTGCATCACGTCATAGGGACGATAGCCGTCCGACTGGCTACGATTGGCCCAGACCACGAAGCGATGCTGGCCGATCGCGCCGCGAACATAGCCATCCAGACTGGTGCCGGCAAAGCTGTCGAGGCTGGCATTGACCTGGCCGCCCAGATCGTCGCTAAAATCGCGGGTAACGACATTGATGACACCGGCCGCCGCCTGCGTGCCGTAGAACAGGCTTTCGCCGCCTTTCAGCACCTCGATCCGCTCGATCATGCTGGCGGCCATGGTGTCATTGGGCGACGTGCCGCCATAGAGGCGGTTGTTCAGGCGAATGCCGTCCATCGTCCACAGCACATCCTTGGTGCGCGAACCCTGAAGCGCGATGTCGACATAGCTGAACGGCCCGGACTGCGACCGGATGAACAGGCCCGGCACCGCTTCGAGCGCGCGGGCGGTATCGATCGCGGCGGCATCGCGGATCTGCGTGTCGGTGACGATCTCGATCGCATGGCCATAGCGCGACAGCTGCTGCGGCAGCGTCTCTTCCAGGCTGGTGCCGGTGACGACGATGCTGTCACCCTCTCCTTCATCGGCCAGAGCCGGCGATGCAAAGGCGAGCGAAAGGGCCAAGGCGGCCCGCGAAACGATAATGGACTTCATATATTCCCCCATCCGGCGCCGCGTTCGACGGGCGGGGGCAACCTTCACGAGCGGCACGCGCGCGAACGTCCGACACACGCGCCGGCCGGGCGCCCATGGGCAACCGACGCGCGTCGTCGCAGCGGCCCCAGCCGCTCGTTCGTCGCTCAGACGGAAGTTACCGTGCCGCGGCCATCCCCTGGACCAAGGCAAGAGCGACCAGACGCCGGCAGGTCTCCTGGCTCACGGGTCATCGCTTGATGCACGGCCTTCCCAGGCCTCGCAGGATTTAGCGTCCGGCCCAGTGGCTGGCGGATCGGTCATTCTGCCGTCCGCACATATGCATCGCGCTCACCGCTTACAGTTGCAGGGACAGCTGCGGATTTGGACGACACCCTGCATGAGAGGGCCATCCGCACCGCATTCCCTATTAAGCCCCTTTCGGGACACCGGCGCGATCATGATCCCATGCCGTGCGGCGCAGGATCGGCGGGATCGATAATCGAATATCAGGCGGCCTGCAAGCGCCTCTCAGAACCAGGCGCGCAGGCCGATCACCAGGCTGGTGGCCGACGGCTTCTCGCCGACGGCACGGGCATGGTCGGCCGTATCGCCCAGCTTGCGCTCCCAATTCACACCGACATAGGGCGCGAATTCGCGGGCGATCTCGTAGCGCAGCCGCAGCCCAAGCTCGATATCGGACGGGCCGGCGCCGATCCCCAGTTCGGGCACATGCTGCGCCGCCAGATTGAACTCGGCGGCGGGCTGCAGGATCAGTCGCTGGGTGATACGCTGGTCATAGCTCGCCTCCAGCCGCAGATGGGCGTCGCCCCTGGTCGACAGGAAGGCTTCGGCCCCGACCTCGAACCAGTAGGGTGCCAGGCCATCAATGCCGATCACCGCATAGCTGCGGTCCGGCCCTTCGCCGAAATCCTGCCGCACGCCCGCCTGCAGGTTGAACCAGGGGTCGATCGCCCGGCTGTAGAGCGCCTGAACCTCGGCCCGTTCGAGCGATCCGCCGAACCTCCCTTCACCCTCGCTCTTGACCGCGAAGCGGTTGATGTCGCCGCCGATCCAGCCCTCGCCTTCCCAAGCATAGCCATCCGCGCCCTTGCCGGCGCGATATTCCAGCCGATCGAACATCCATTGCGAATAGGTCATGCCGCCCCCTTCCGCGATCATCGCCGCGCGGGCGCGGGCCATGGCAGCGGGGTCATAGAGCGCGTCGGCGGCATGATCGGTCGGCACCGGCGGGGCCGTGCCCTGTGGGATCGCAGCATCGGTGGTGGGCATACTGTGGCCCATCGCGCCATGGTCCATCTGGCTATGGTCCATGGTCTGGGCCTGCACCGGCGCAGCGGCGGCGAGCAGCAGGAGCGCGATCAGCTTCATGCCGCGTCCTCCCCATGGCGGACCGTCACGACCCGCATCATCCCGGCATGCATGTGCATCAGCATATGGCAGTGGAAGGCCCAGTCGCCCAGCGCATCGGCGGTGAGGTCGAAGCTGACCTTGCCGCCGGGCAGCACATTCACCGTATGCTTGCGCGGATTATGCGCCGCCTCGCCGGTCACCAGTTCGAAGAAATGACCATGCAGATGGATGGGATGCGGCATCATCGTGTCGTTGATCAGGGTCACGCGCACCCGTTCCATATGGCGGAAGGCGATCGGCTCGGCCCCTTCGGACAGCTTCACCCCATCGAACGACCACATATATCGTTCCATGTTCGCGGTCAGGTGGATGTCGAGCGATCGGCTCGGCGTGCGCAGGTCCGTGTTCGCTGTCAGCGATCGCAGATCGGCATAGGTCAGCACGCGATGATCGACATCCTCCAGCCCCGTCGGCCGGTCGGCGGTGCGATCGGCCGGCATCGGCGACAGGGTAGCGACGCCCGGCCCCATTTTCACGCCGGGCGCGACCGACTTGTCGCGCATCTTCATGCTGTGGCCGGACATGCTTTCATTGGCCGGCTGGCTGAGGTCGATCACGCCGCCATGGCCCATATCCATGCCGCCCATGTCCATGCCCATGTCCTTCATGCCTAGCAGCGGCCGGACGCGCCGGGCCGGCACCGGCGCGACCATGCCGAGCTGCGGCGCCAGCGTCGCGCGGACCAGGCCCGACCGGTCGATCGCCTCGGCAATCAGGGCATAGGGCTTCGCCTCGCCGGGCTGGACGATCACGTCATAGGTTTCGGCAATGCCGATCTGGAACTCGTCGGTCTCGACCGGCTGCACATCCTGCCCGTCGCATTGGATCACGGTCATCGGCAGGCCGGGCAGGCGGATATTGAAATTGGTCATCGCCGACGCGTTGATGATGCGCAGCCGCACCCGCTCGCCCGGCGCGAACAGGCCGGTCCAGTTCTCGGCCGTGCCCATGCCGTTCACCAGATAGCTGTAGGTGGCGCCGGTGACGTCGGAAATATCGGTCGGGTCCATGCGCATCGCGCCCCAGTCGATCCGGTCCTTGAGACCCTGATCCTTCCCCGCCAGCAACCCGGTCAGCGTCTGGCGCTGCATGTTGTAATAGCCGCCCATCTGCTTCAGCCTTTGCAGCAGCCTGTGCGGGTGGACCGGGCTCCAGTCGGCGAGCAGGATCACATGCTCCCGGTCATAGGCCACCGGATCGGGGCCGGCGGGATCGATGATGATCGGCCCGTAAAGGCCCATCGCCTCCTGCATGCCCGAATGGCTGTGATACCAGTAGGTGCCTGCCTGCCGCACCGGAAAGCGATAAATGAAGGTCTCGCCCGGCATGATGCCGGGGAAGCTGATGCCCGGCACGCCGTCCATTTGGAAGGGCAGGATCAGCCCATGCCAGTGGATCGAGCTATCCTCTTTCAGCCGGTTGGTGACGGCGATGTTGACATTCTGCCCCTCGCGCAGGCGGATGAGCGGTGCCGGTGTGCCACCATTGACGCTGATCGCATGGGCCGATCGGCCGCCGGTCGCAAAATGCCCGTCGCCGATGCTGAGCGCGATCGTCTCGCCCGACAGCGCGCCCTGCGCCGCGCCATGCGTGCCGGTGGCGGCCCAGCCCGGCAAGGCCTGCACCAGTGCAAGCGCGGCGCCCCCCCGGATCAGGCTGCGGCGGGCGAGTGGGAGGGAAGGCAGATCGGTCATGTCCCTCTATACGCGCGCCGCGTCGCTTTCCCTCAACATCTCCTGCAATTGCAGGCGGGCACGGTAGAGGCGGGTTTCCACCGCCTTTTCGGTGACGCCCAATATCTGCGCGACCTCGGCCTGGCTCATGCCCTCGATCCCGCGCAGCAAAACCACCTCGCGCAGCGCCACCGGCAGCGCCGCCACCGCCGCCTCGATCCGGGCGACGCCGGCGCGGGACTGGGCCGCCTGCTCGGGATCGGGCGCGGCGTCGGCGACATGGGCCGCGTCCTCGATCGGCCGGGCGAAGCTGAAGAAGCGGCGGACGGCACGGCGGCGCGCCCAGTCATGGCATTTGTTGATCGTGATCCGCGCGATCCAGCCGCGAAAGGGACGGCGTCCATCATAGCGAGCGAGCGCGGCAAAGGCGGCGACGAAGCTTTCCTGCACGATGTCCATTGCCGCGTCGGCATCGCCGACATGGCCGCGCGCCAGCCGATAGACGGCATCGCGGTGCCGCCGCATCAGCGCGCCATAGGCCGCCTGCCGCCCGGCCAGCGCCTGCGCCGCCAGCGTGGCATCATCGGGATCGTCAGCCGTCACCCGACAGGCTGGGTCAGCGCCTTGACGACGGCGGCGTCGAACAGCGCGGCCTGATCGGGCCGCAGCACGCCGCGCATCGCGAAGATGTGCTTCAATGTTTCCTTCTGCAATTCCCCCATCGCCTGGTGCGACCGGTCGACCGCCTGGGCGACGCGCGGGCCATAGCCATGTTCGGCGGCGATCGCGGCGGCCAGCCGCTGATTGTCGGCGCGCATCTCTGCATCCAACGCCGCCTTGCGCCGGGCGAAGGCGGCTTCCAGATCGGCGATGCGCTGCTTCTGGCCGGCGTCCAGGGTCAGCCGATCATGGAGCAGGGCATGGACCTCATTCTCCATCGGCGGCGCGGGCGCCAGCCAGATACGCGCCACCAGCACGGCGGCCAGCGCCGCGGCAAAGGCGACCAGCGCCACCAGCCAATAGCGTTTGCCCATCCTTATCGCTCCAGCAGGCGCGAGGGCGCATAGTCGGACATGCCGATCAGCAGCGGGCCGGGCGCGGCCTGCGCCGGCTGCGCGGGCAAGGTGCTGCCGATCCAGCCGATGCCGATCGCCATCACGCCGGCCAGCATCAGGCTGCGCCGCGCGACGCTGCGTTCGCGGCGGCGATCCAGCCCCTGCATCACCGCCGCCTCCAGCCCGTCGAAGCGCGCCGCCGCCGGCGCGTCGCGCAGCCCGGCCAGCCTGTCATCCAGATCGTCCATCGTTCCGTCCTTCATGTCCTGCCTGACGATACGCATCCGGCCGGCCCATCCCTCGCACAAAATAGCGTGAGGGGTGAGGGATGCGACAGAACAATGCGTATTCCCCTGCATGACGCGCATTTTTTTTCGGAGACATCCATGCCCCGCCTGCCCCTGATCGCTGCTGCCCTTGTGCTGACCGCCCTGCCCGGCGCCGCCTTCGCCAAGCCGCAGCTCGTTGCGGCCAGTCCCGCCGCCAATGCCAGCGTTGCCAAGCCGACCCGGCTGACCCTGGGCTTTTCCGAGGCGCTGCAGGCCGATCATAGCAGCATCACGCTCACCATGACCGGCATGCCGGGCATGGCCGATCATCCGCCGATGCCGATCAAGGGCTTCACCACTGCCGCGGCCGCCGACGGCAAGGGCCTGGTCATCACCCTGCCCCGCGCCCTGCCGACCGGCAGCTATGATCTTCAATGGACGGTGATGGGCAACGATCATCAGCCGGTCAGCGGCACATATAGTTTCAAGGTGCGCTGAAGGGGGACAATGACCCGGCTGAACGAGCCCCTTCAGGTCCGAAATGGGTGGAAACAAGACATAGCCCCTCCCTTCCAGGGAGGGGTTGGGGTGGGTTGCGAGCGCAGCGAGCTTCTGCCCTATCGACTGTAGACCGCCGCTACGCGGCGCACCCACCCCCGGCCCCTCCCTGGAAGGGAGGGGAGTAGGAAACGTCAGCTTCTGGTCGCTTCCGGTCACCCGCTTTCCTACTCGGCCCTTCTCTGATCTATCCTGTGGGATGGCCCCGCCCCCTCCATGCCTCCCGGCGTTCACGCGCATCACCGGTGCAAATCTGTCGCTTCGCTGTCGCGTGGATGTCGCGTCGGCGACGCGTCGGGATGACCCGCATCATGACCCGACCGACGCGTCGCCGACGCGTGGCAGGCGCGTCATGGGGGCGTTTGCGGCGCATTTCGCCCGAATCCGCGAACGACACTGTGAACTTCGTAGGAGATTTGCCTGTCGCGTCGCCGCCCGCCCCGCAGGACCAGCAAAGCCGCTTGGCATCGGCCCGCCACTCCTGTAGCCATATACCCACATAGGGCGCCACAGCGCCACATAGTGGACATATTCTGGAGAGGGGGCCGATATGGCGACGGGACGGAACGCACAGGTTCGCACTCTGATCGGGCGGAGCGCTGCCGGCCTCGCCTTGGCGCTGCTGATCGTCATCGGCGGCCCGATCGTCGCCTTTGCCCAGCCGACCGGCGCTCAGAATTTCGATGCCGGCTGGCGCTTCCATCAGGGCGATGTCGCGACCGCCGAGCAGCCCGGCTTTGCCGATGCAAGCTGGCAGCCGGTCGACCTGCCGCATGATTGGGCGATCGCCGGGCCGTTTGACGAACATGCGCCCGCGACCGGATCGGGCGGTTTCCTGCCCACCGGCGTCGCCTGGTATCGCAAGCATTTCACCTTGCCGCCTGCCAGCGCCGGCCAGCGCGTCTTCGTCGAGTTCGACGGCGTGATGGAACGGTCGGGCGTGTGGATCAACGGCCAGCATGTCGGCCATCGGCCAAGCGGCTATGCCAGCTTCCGCTACGAGATCACCCAGCATCTCAAAGCCGCCGGGCAGGAGAATGTGCTGGCAGTGCGCGCAGACACCTCCTCTCAACCGGCCTCGCGCTGGTATGCGGGCGGCGGCATCTATCGCCATGTCCGCATCCTCACCCTGGGTGATGTCCATGCCGAAACATGGGGCAGCACCGTGCGGGTGGCAAAACTCGACGCGAAGAGCGCGGACCTGACCATCGGCAGCAGCGTGATGAACCAGGGCAGCGCCCCGATCGAGGCGCGGCTGGAAGCGGTGATCGAGGGGCCGGACGGCCGCAGCATCGCGACCTTCACCGGGCAGAGCATCAGCCTGCCCGCCGGCCGCGCGACCCAGATGGATGTCAGCGGCACGCTGGCCGATCCGCGCCGCTGGGACATTGGCGACCCGGCGATGCATCAGGCGCTGCTGCGCGTGCGCGCCACCGACGGGCGGCTGCTCTATGAGGAACGCGTCCCCTTCGGCATTCGTGATGCCAGATTCGAGGCGGCGAGCGGTTTCTGGCTGAATGGCCGCAACATCAAGCTGAAGGGCGTGGCGATCCATGCCGATGGCGGGCCGTTCGGCATGGCGGTGCCGCTCGCCGTCTATGAACGGCGGCTCAAGGGGCTGATGGCGCTGGGCGTCAATGCGGTGCGCACCGCCCATCACCCCTTCTCGCCCGAATTTCTCGACCTGTGCGACCGGCTTGGCCTGATCGTCATGAACGAGGGCTTCGACATGTGGACGGTGGCGAAGAACCCGCAGGATTATCATCTCTATTTCACCGACTGGTCGTCGATCGACGCGCGCGATTTCGTGCGGCGCGATCGCAACCATCCCAGCATCGTCATCTGGTCGATCGGCAACGAGATTCACGACACGCCCTATCCGCTGGTGGCGCAGTCGATCATCACCCGCCTGCAGGACATCTTCCATGCCGAGGATCCGACCCGGCCGGTGACGATGGCGCTGTTCCGCCCCAACACCACCCATGATTATGAGAATGGCACCGCCGACCTGCTGGACGTGGTGGGCCAGAATTATCGCGAGAATGAACTGGCCAAGGCGCATGCCGACAAGCCCAGCCGCAAGATCATCGGCACGGAGAACAGCAAGAACCGGTCAAGCTGGCTCGTGGTGCGCGACGACCCGGCCTATGCCGGCATGTTCCTGTGGACCGGCGTCGACTATCTGGGCGAGGCGGACCGGGCCGGCTGGCCGGCGATCAGCAACCCGTCGGGGCTGGTCGACCGGGTCGACGGGGTGAAACCGATCGGCTGGGAACGGGCGAGCTGGTGGTCGGAAAAACCGGTCGTGAAGCTGGCCCGGCGCGTGACCGAAGTGATCGACATCAGCGAGATGCCGACCATGGTCGGCATCGCCCTGCCCCAGCCCAAGGGGCCGGGCGCGCTGACCGACTGGTCGCCCGACAATCGCGCCGCGCACAAGGAAAAGGTCGAGGTCTACAGCAACAGCGACGAGGTCGAGCTGTTCCTCAACGGCAAGTCGCTGGGCCGCAAGCCGCGCAACGCGGACGACAGCGCGATCACATGGGACGTCGACTATGCGCCGGGCGAGTTGCGCGCGGTCGGCTATCGCGGCGGCGCAAAGGTGGCGGAAGATATTCTGCGCAGCGCCGGCGCGCCCGCTGCAATTCGGCTGGTGCCGGAGGCCAAGGCAGTCGGCGGCGGCTTCGACGATGTCGTCGCGGTGCGGGCCGAAGTGGTGGACGCGAAGGGCGTGCTGGTGCCCGGCGCCACGCCGCTGCTGAGCGCGACGGTATCGGGGCCGGGCCGCGTCGTCGCCTTCGACAATGGCAGCGTCACCGATCACACCGCCTTTGCCTCGCCACAGCGCGCGGCGGTGGGCGGCAAGGCGGTCGCCTTCCTGCGCGGCACCGGCAAACCGGGCGCAATCACGCTACAGGTCAGCGCACCGGGGCTGAAAACCGGCCGTATCAGCCTGCAGGGCGAGAAGGATTAGGCCGATCGTCGCCCGGTCGCGTCGATGCAGGGGACCGCGCCGCTGGACAGCGACAGGGCGCGAACCTTGTAGCGCAGCGCCAGTTCATTGTGCGCAGCAATCACGCACACCGCGTCGCCGCGCGCACGGGCTTCGTCGGCTTTGCGCGTCTCGTCGCGCGACCGGCGAAACAGATAGGCAGCATCCGTGATCACGTCCATCGAACCGACTCCGCTTGATTGCCAGGCAACCTATCAGCCGTCGGAAGCGCCGTCCTAGACATGGATCAATTTTCGCAGTCGGCGGTGCCCGTTCATCCGCCGAAGCGGAAGCGCAGGCGCGCGCCATACATTTGCGGCTCGCCCAGCGTCGCCGTCTCGAAATTCACGCTGGGTGATCCCAGCCCGGCGATGAAGCTGTAATATTTTTCCCTGGTCACATTGGTCATGAACAGGCTGAGGTCGATGGGCGCGCCGGCGATATTGTTCCAGCTGGCGTTGAGGTTGAGCAGATCGAGCGGGGCCAGTGTGCTGAGCGCGGCGATCGACGGATCGGGATTGGTGCGGTCGGTATAGTTGACCAGCATCGAGGAACGATGGGTGAAGGTCGCGCCGAAGGAGATGCGGCCGATCTTCTCCTCGTCCAGCGGCAGGGTGTAGGTGCCGCTGACCGTGACCTTGTGGCGCGGCGACAGCACTTCGGGATCGCCGGGCTGGAACGGCGCGGCCAGGATATAATTGGGGTCGTTGAAGCTGGAGAAATCGGGCACCGATTTGATCTTGGTGCGCAGATAGCTGTAGCCGCCGGTCAGCACCAGTCCCTGGAACGGGGTGAGCGAGGCATCGGCCTCCAGCCCCCATATCTCCGACTTGCCGGCATTGACCGGCGCGGCGGTGGACGCCTGCCCCGACAGCGGTCGCGCATTGAAGCCGACCTGCAATTGCTGGTTGGAAAAATCATTATAGAAGCCAGCCAGGTTGAAGGTGCCGCGCAGCGCGCCGCCAAAGCTGGTCTTGAGGCCCAGCTCATAGCTGTCCACCTTCTCCGGCTCGACGATGTTGAGCGGCGCGGTGATATTGGGGACGATCGTGCCGGCGCGATAGCCGCGCGCATATTTGGCGTAGAGCAATATGTCCTGGGTCGGGTTGTAATCCAGGTCGACCAGCCAGGTCGGCTTTTCCGACGACTGGTAATAATGCGACACGCAATTGGTCGCCGCCGCCTGCGGATTGGTGCAGCGATAGGGTGCGGCCGGATTGAAGGCGCCATATTGCGGCGGATAGGCGACGATATAGGTGCGCTGGTCGCTGACATTGCGCGAATGATCCCAGGTGTAGCGGAAACCACCGGTCAGTTTCAGCTGATCGGTCAGCGCATAGGTCGCCTGCGCATAAAGGCCGACATTGTGGAAATTGGTGCGCCCCGCCGTGTAATTGACGGTGCCGGCATGGATCGGCTTGGCGAACGCCGGGATGGTCGGATCGAGATTGGACAGGAAGCCCATCGGATCGGTGCATTGCAGCGTGGCGGAATCGGTGCAGGACGCCAGGAAGGGCGACTGGCTGCCGCTCATGCCCAGCGGTTCGCTGACCTCCAGATAGGCGCCCGCCTGCCAGTTGAGCCGGCCATCGCCCGAGCGCCCCTGCAATTGCAGTTCCTCGGTAAAGGTCGACTGGTTGGCGGTATAGCCGCCCGGAATCGACGTCACCGTGGTGAAGGGCAGATGATAGCTGCCCAGCGCGGCGAGGAAGGGATTGATCGCGGCGAAATCGACGACGAAATCGGTGCCGAACAGCGGCGCATTCATGCGCTGCTTCAACTGGGCGTAGCTGACGATATTCTTGACCGTGAGCGTGTCGCTCGCCTGCCAGCTGGTGGTGTTGATCAGCTGCCATTGCTCGGTCCTGGAATAGGGATCCTCCAGTGACTGCATGACGTCATAGAAACCGTTGCCCTGGCGCAGCAACTGGCCATAGGCGAGCTGGCCCAGCCCCTCCGGCGCGGCCGCGACGAGCTTCTGGATCGGGCCGTTATTGCTGGAATCGCTGTAGGACAGGATGGTGTAATTTTCGAGATCGGGAGTCAGATCGACGACCAGGCTGGCGCGCAGCGCGATATAGTCGACATCGCCGAACCAGTCGGGGCCGATGCCGCTGCCGTTGCGCATATAGCCGTCGCGCTTCTGCCGATCGACGCCGATGCGCATTCGCGCCCGGTCGCCGAGCGGCGCGTTGACCACCGCCTGGCCGCGCCACATGTCATAATTGCCGACCGATCCTTCGACATAGCCGGAAAATTCGTCGGTCGGCTTCTGCGGCACCAGCAGGATCGCGCCGCCGGTGGTGTTGCGGCCGAACAGGGTGCCCTGCGGCCCCTTCAATATCTGGACATTCTGCAGGTCGAAAAAGGCGCCCGGCCCGGCGCCATCGCCCGAGGGCAGGCCGTTGGAGGCGCCGCGCGGCGCGACCACATCGGCGAAATAGACGCCGACCGAGGGCGCGGTGCCGATGTCCTGGGCAAAGCCACGGATGGCGAAACTGCTATTTTCGCTGCCGAAATTGCCATTGGCGGACAGCGAGGGGGTATAGGCGGCCAGATCCTGCGCATTGACGACATTGCGGTTGGCCAGTTCTTCCTGGTTGAAGACAGTGATCGAGATCGGCACGTCCTGCAGCCGTTCCTCGGTCCGGCGGGCAGTGACGATGATGTCCTGGGTCACGCTGGCCCTGTCCTGAGCCTTATCCTGCGCCTGGGCCTGGGCCTCGATCGGCAGGGTAGGCAGAGTCGCGCAGGCGCAGAAAAGCAACGTCCGGAAACGGCGTGTCATGGCATCCTCCCATCCAGACCGCGCGGCCCTTATATGCTGGATCGACCGTCACGGCGTCGAGCGCCGCACAGACGGCGCCCATCCCTTTCATCATCGTCGCACCTGTTGCCCCGGACACAATGATTGCAGGCGCACAGGCTTTTGATCGAAGAAGATGTGATACAGATTATTTCATAAATCCGGAGGAAGGGGCCTGTCAATCGGCGCCGATCGCGCCGCGCAACAGTCCGGAAATGCAACGGGACTGGACCCTGACCGCCCCTGAAGTTAAGAATGGTCCGCATTATCCTTAAGGAACGGACCGGTCTCTCTTGCTTGGCGGCGTGCATTTCGATCTCAACAGCCTGGTGACACTGGGCCTGTTGCTGCGCACGAAAAGCGTCACCCGCACGGCGCAGCAACTGGGCGTCAGCCAGCCGTCGGTCAGCCGGTCGCTGGCGCAGTTGCGCAGCCTGCTGGGCGACCCCCTGCTGGTGCGGACCGCCGGCGGCATGGAACTGACCCGGCGGGCGGAGGAACTGGCGCCATCCTTGCAGGACTGGCTGGCGACGACCGCCGGCCTGCTGGAACCGCCCTGTTTCGATCCGGCGACGCTCGATCGCCGATTTCGCGTCGCATCGACCGATTTCGGCGTCGCCGCCGTGGTTGCGCCGACCCTGCCGCATATCGGCCGCGCGGCGCCGCTGGCGGCGATCGACATCGTGCCTTTGACCGGCGACATGGTGGCGCGGCTGACCGCAGGCGAGATCGACCTCATCATCAGCGGGCTCGATCCCGATCCGGCCCAGACCTATGAGCGCTTCCTGTTCACCGAGACGTTCAGTTGCGTCGTCGATCGCCATCACAAGCTGGCGGCGCATCCGACCGACCGGCCCCTGTTGGTCGAGGATTTCCTGTCCTGCCCGCATATCAGCTTCGTCGTCAGCGACAGCGGCTTCGACCGGATCGAACTGCGCCTGGGCGATCTGGCGCCGCGCCGGCGGGTGATCGCCCGCCTGCCCTATTTCCAGGCGGCACCGCACATGATCCGGGGGTCGGACGCGCTGATGACGCTGCCGACCCGCGCGGCCGAGGCAATCGCCCGGACCCATGACCTGGCCTGCCTGCCCGCGCCGGACCTGGTCGGCACCTTCGGCTATCGGCTGCTGTGGAACGAGCGGTCGCATCGCGACCCGGCGATCGCCTGGCTGTGCGACATGTTCGCCGACCATTGCGGCAGCGACGCAGCCCTGCCCCATAGCAAGGCCGCATAAGCCTTATCCGATATCGATATTTGGCGCCGCCCCGCGCTTCTGGCAACGGCCATTTGCAATTGACAATCGATCGCAAATGAACCCGCCATGATATTCGTTCCACCGATCGGGCCCGGCCCGCACCACTGATTTCCGGCACCCGTCCGGCCGGGTGGCTGGCGGGTGCCCGTCTATCCAGAACAGGGGATTTCCATGCCATCCATCCATATGCTGCGGGCAACCGCGGCCCTTGTCGCGCTGACCAGCGCACAACAGGCGCTGGCCGCCGAAGCCGACCAGGATTCCAACCAGATCGTCGTCACCGCCGCCGGCCGTGAACAGGAGGTCCGCGACGCGCCAGCCTCGATCAGCGTCATCACCCGCGAGACGCTGGATGCCATGCCCTATCGCGAAGTGACCGATGCGCTGATGGAAATCCCCGGCGTCACCGTCACGCCGGGCGAAGGCAATAGCCGCGACATCTCGATCCGCGGCATGGCGCCGCAATATACGCTGATCCTGGTCGACGGTAAGCGGCTGTCGTCGCGCGAATCCCGCACCAATGGCGGCAATGTCAGCGAAGGCGGCCTGCTGCCGCCGCTCGAAGCGATCGAGCGCATCGAGGTGGTGCGTGGGCCGATGTCCTCGCTCTACGGATCGGACGCGATGGGCGGCGTCGTCAACATCATCACCCGCCGGATCAGCGACCATTGGCGCGGCAGCGCACGCGTCAACGGCACGATGCAGCTGGCGGACAATTTCGGCAATTATACCGACGGCAATTTCTATCTGTCCGGCCCCGTCACCAACGGCATCGGCCTGCAATTGCAGGGATCGATGAACCGGCGCGAGGGCGACACGGAAATCGGCGGCACGCCCGAGCGGCATGATGACAGCCTGGCCGGCAAGCTGGGCTTCAACCTCAGCGCCAACCACCAGATCCTGCTGGAGGGCGGCTATTATCGGCAGAAGGTGATCGAGGTTGCCGGCGAGACGACCGAGACATCGGCGACCGCGCCGCTCGGCACCGAAACCACCCAGACCCAGAAGCGCAAGGTCGCGTCGATCAGCCATAGCGGCCAATGGGGCTTCGCCAGTTCCGAATCCTATCTGCAATATGAGGATGCCGAACATATCGAGGCGCAGAAACGGATCAAGAACACGGTCGGCCAAAGCCTGTGGGTGATCCCGCTGCCGTCCAACACGCTGACCGTCGGCGGCTTTTATCGCTATGAGGATCTGTCGGACCTGACCGGCAACCTTTTGTCGGGATCGACCACCACCGGCACCACCCGCACCAGCTGGGCGCTGTTTGCCGAAAATGAGCTGAAGCTGCTCGACGGACTGGCGCTGACCGGCGGCATCCGCATGGACCATGACGAACAATATGGCGTCCACTGGACCCCGCGCGTCTATGCGGTGTGGAACATCACCCCGTCCCTGACGCTGAAGGGCGGTTATTCGCAGGGCTTCCGCGCGCCGAGCCTGCGCCAGACGATTCCCGACTGGGGCCAGACCAGCCGTGGCGGCACCATCTATGGCAATCCCGACCTAGAAGCCGAAACCTCCCGCACGATCGAGGCTGCCCTGCTCTTCTCGCGGAATGGCTTCAACGCCAGCGTCACTGCCTATGACACCCGCTTCAACGACAAGATCACGCGCGTGACCTGCGAAGTGGCGGGGGCCTGGTGCGTAGATGAACCGCTCAGCTCGATCGGCCGTCCTCCCACGACCTATGTCAATGTCGACAAAGCGCGGGTGCGCGGCGTCGAAGTCTCGGTCGATGTGCCGCTGACCCACACGCTGCGGCTCAACGCCACCGGCACGCTGACGGATTCGGAACAGCTGAGCGGTGCCAATATCGGCGCGGCACTCAACGACACGCCCAAACAGCAGGCCAGCGCCTCGCTCAACTGGCGCCCGGACAAGCGCTTCTCCGCCTTCGTGCGCGCCGTCTATCGCGGCGAGGAAGCCGTGACCGAGGCGCAGATCAGCGGCAATAATATCGTCTCGCCCGACTATACGGTGGTGGACATGGGCGCTTCCTACAAGATCACGCCCGCCTTCACCGTCCATGCCGGGGTGCAGAACCTGCTCGACAAGCGGCTCAACTATGACACATCGGGCTATCTGATCGACCCGGCCCGTGTCTGGATGGGCGTGGGCGTGCGCTTCTGATCCGACGTGCGATCGCCGGCCCGGCGAGGTCCGGGCCGGCGATCAGACCGCGACGCTGAAGCGCGTTTCGGCCGGACGCAGATAGGCATCGAAACAGGCGGCGATCGACCGGGCATAGGGCGCCGCGCCGGGTTGCAGCAGCAACTCGTCCCCCTCCCGCCGGAGCAGGCCGATCCGCTCAAACCGGTCGAGCAGCGCCGGCTCGGCAAGGTCGCCACAGGCCGCCCGGCCATCGCACAGCAGCCGTTCGATCAACGCGCCCCGCCGCTGGTCGTCGGCACTGCGCCGCACCCCACGGGCTGCGGGCAGCCGATGGTCCGACAAGGCCTCGCGATAGGCCCCCGCATTCTTCTCATTCTGGACGATCAGGTCGGGAAACTGGCTGATCGCGCTGGCGCCCATGCCGATCAGCGCATCGCTGTCATCCTCGGTAAAGCCCTGGAAATTGCGGCGCAGCCGTCCAGTTGCAGCGGCCACCGCCAGCGGATCGTCGGGCAGCGCGAAATGATCAAAGCCGATCGCCTGATAGCCGGCCGCCGTCAGCATCGCATGGCCAAGCTTCGCCATCGCAAAGCGCTGTTCGACACCCGGCAATTCGGTCGCGTCGATCCGCCGCTGTCGCGGCAGCAGGCGCGGCATATGGGCATAGCCGAACAGCGCGATGCGCGAGGGGGACAGGCGAATGCTGTCCTCCAGCGTTTGCGCCAGATCCGCCTCGCTCTGCCCCGGCAGGCCATACATCAGGTCGAACCCCGCCTGGATGCGCGCACGGGCCAGCGCGCCCACCGCCATCGCCACCGTCTCGGCCGGCTGCACCCGGCCGATCCGCTGCTGCACATGGGTGGCAAATGTCTGCACCCCCAGATTGACGCGCGTCACCCCGACCTTCGCCATGGCGTCGATCCAGGCCCGGTCGATCCGGCGTGGGTCCAGTTCCACCGCCATCGCCGCCGCGCTGGCGTCGAAGCAGAGCAGCAACTGATGATTGAGCCGGACCCAGTCGATCAGCGGCAGAGAATTGGGACTGCCGCCGCCAAAGGCGACATGGGTGACGCGTCCCCGTCCGCCGAGCCGCGCCGAGACCAGCGCCATTTCCCGCTCCAGCGCATCGACATAGGCGGACAGGCGGCGGGGCCGCGTTGCCGCACCGGTGTTGCACCCGCAATACCAGCAAATGTCATGGCAATAGGGGATATGGACATAGAGCGACAGGCGCGCGTCCGCCGGCATCGCGTCCAGCCGCTGCGCCATGTCGGCCGCGCCGACATCCTCGCCGAACTGGGCAGCGGTCGGATAGCTGGTGTAGCGCGGCACCGGCGCGGCGAGCAGGTCGGGATGATAGCGGAACATGGCGCCCCGCCTGCCATGGCGCCCGACGCCGAACATTGCGCAGGATCAAATCGCCGATTGCGCCGCATCAAGGAAGGCCGCTCCGATCGGGAGCAGAGCGCCATCACTGACCCACGATCAGGGATGGAGAAAAGACATGCACTTGAAAAAGATGATGATTGTCGCCGCGATGGGCGCCATGGGCACGGCGCTGGCCGCCGCCCCGGCCCAGGCCAAGCAGGGCGACGTGCTGGTGCGCGTGCGCGGCATCATGGTCGCCCCCACCGAAAAGAGCGGCAGCATCCTGCCCGGCTTCCCCGGCGAGAAGGTGTCGGTGAACAACGGCATCGCGCCCGAAGTCGACGTCACCTACATGGCGACCGACCATATCGGTTTCGAACTGATTGCCGCGACCACCAAGCATAGCGCCAGCGGCCGCAGCGGCACCACCGGCGGGATCGGCAAGCTGGCCTCCACCTGGGTGCTGCCGCCGACGCTGACGATGCAATATCACCCGATCGTCGAGGGCCATGTCCGCCCCTATATCGGCGCCGGCGTCAACTATACGCTGTTCTATAACGAGGATGCGTCGAGCGGGCTGGAGGATGCGGTCGGCAAGACCAAGGTTCATATGTCCGACAGCTTCGGCTGGGCCGGCCAGGTCGGCGTCGACATCGACCTCAACGACAAGATCTTCCTCAACCTCGACGTCAAATATATCGACATCGACACCAAGGTGCGGCTGACCACGGCTGCGGCCGGCACCCAGAACGTCAAGGTATCGCTCGATCCCTTCGTGTTCGGCGTGGGCGTCGGCATGCGCTTCTGATCCTCCGGGGGGTGGACCAGAAGGAAGGGGCCGGAGCGGATCGCCGCTCCGGCCCCTTCATCATTTCACCAGCGATGCGATCAGAAACGCTTTTCCAGGATCAACAGCGACGGCTCGTCATCGACGCTGCGGGCGACAAAACCCTGTTCGCGCTCCAGCTCGATCGCGGCATGATTGGCGCGGCTTTCGATCGCCTGGAGCAGACCGACGCCCATTTCCTGCGCGCGGTCGGTGGCGTGGCGCAGCATGCTCCAGCCCACGCCCTTGCCGCGATGGTCGGCGCGCACCGAAATCGCGACTTCGGCGCGGGTCCGGTCGGGATCGGCGGCCAGGGTCGCGGCGGCCAGGATGGCCCCCTTCTCGTCGGTCGCCAGGAAGGTCTCGCAATTGTCGGGGTCGCCATGGATCAGATCATGAATCTGCCCGGCGCTGACGCCCGGCGCGCTACTGAGAAAACGGAAGCGGCGATCATCATCGGACACGGCCGAAAAGAAATGGGCCAGCGCCTTGGCATCGCCATCCTGCGCCGGGCGCACCTGGACGCGAATACCGGTGCGGGTTTCCAGAATATCCTTGTCGGTCATGAAGAAGGCATCCCTTGCTATGATCGTTGCCCCCCGAATGTGCCATCGGATCGGCGATCGAAATAGGGAAATTTGCGGATAGAGACGAGCCGAGCGGGCTTCTAGGCAGGAAGACGATCATGCGGCGCTGCATCGGCGCCCTCTTGTCGGGACATGTTCGATGAAGACCATATTGCTGCATATCCGCGCGGACAATGGCATGGAAAGCCGGCTGCAGGCCGCGTTCGACCTGTCGCGTGCGACCGGCGCCCATATCAGTTGCCTGCAGATCGCGCCGCTGCCCGAACTGGTCGCCGCCGATCTCTATGGCAGCGGCTATCTGGTGCCCGAGGCGATCGATGCGGTGCGCCGTCAGGACGAGGAAATGCGGCGCGCCCTGGAGGAAAGGCTGCGGCGCGAGGGCATGGCGTGGGACTGGCATTATCGCAGCGGCGATCTGGTCCAGGGCCTGCTGGAAACCGGTCGCCTGGCCGACGCGATGCTCGTTTCCCTGCCGCCGCCGGGCCGCCGGCAGGCCGATGATCCGGCGCCGATCGTCGCCGACCTGGCGGTCAACAGCCGCGCCCCGGTGCTGGCAATCCCGAGCATGGCCAAGGGCTTTCGCTGCACCGGCCGCGCGATGGTCGCCTGGGACGGATCGCATGAGGCGGCGTCGGCGCTGACCGCGAGCCGCACCCTGTTGCGGGTGGCGAGCGAGGTCCATGTCGTCACCGTCGACGAGCGGTCGAAGCGCGATTTCCCGCCGACCGATGCCGCCGAATATCTCTCGCGCCACGGCATCGCGGTCGAGATTCACGAATGGCCGCGCAAGGATCGCAGCGTGGAAGAAGCGCTGTCCCATGCCTGCCAAGAACTGTCGATCGACTGGATGGTGATGGGTGCCTTTGGCCACAGCCGGCTGCGGGAAACCATTTTTGGCGGCGTAACCCGCTATATTCTGGCCGAAACACGGGTTCCGCTCTTGCTGGCGCACTGATTTACGGTCAGTGATCGGACATGGCGTTCAACGATGGCGATCCGCAGGATAATGCGACCAGCCGGGAACAGGCTCTGCTGGGATCGATCCTGGCAACGGTGCCCGATGCGCTGATCGTGATCGACGCGACCGGACATATCGTCTCGTTCAGCCCGGCCGCCCAGCGCATGTTCCAATATGCCGAGGCCGATGTGCTGGGCCGCAATGTCGCGATGCTGATGCCCTCGCCCGATCGCGAGCGCCACGATTCCTACCTGCAACATTATCATGATACCGGCGAGAAGCGGATCATCGGCATCGGCCGACTGACCACCGCGCGCCGGCGCGATGGCTCCACCTTTCCGATCGAGTTGGCGGTCGGCGAAGTACAGGACCATGGCGAAAAGCTGTTCACCGGCTTCGTGCGCGACCTGACCGATCGGCAGAAGGCCGAGCGACGCCTGCAGGATCTGCAGGCTGAACTGAGCCATGCCGCCCGCGTCACGGCGATGGGCACGCTGGCTGCGGCGCTGGCACATGAACTGAACCAGCCGCTGACCGCGATCGCCAATTATATGGAGGCGGGCCGCGACCTGCTGCGCACCGATGCACCGGTCGACCGCGACTTGCTGGGCGAGGCGATGGACGAAGCCGCGCGCCAGGCGATGCGCGCGGGCCAGATCATCCGGTCGCTGCGCGAGTTCATCCGTCGTGGCGAAGCCGATCGCCAGGCCGAACCGGCGGCCACGCTGCTGGCCGAGGGGGTCGCGCTGGCGTTCATCGGCATCGACAGCCGGGGCATCGACATGGACATCGTCGTCGACCCGCGCGTCGGCCGGGTGATCGCCAATCGGGTGCAGGTGCAGCAGGTCATCATCAACCTGGTGCGCAACGCGGTCGAGGCGATGGACGGCCGCAATCGCCGCATCCTGCGCCTGTCGGCGGTACCGGCCGAAGACGGACAGGTCGAACTCATCATCGCCGACAGTGGCCCCGGCCTCGATCCGGCGGTCGCGCGATCGCTCTTCACCCCGTTCAGCACGACCAAACCCGCCGGCATGGGCGTGGGCCTGTCGATCAGCCGCACCATTGTCGAGGGGCATGGCGGACGGATCTGGGCCGACGCCTCGCACTGGGGCGGCGTCGCCTTCCACTTCACTCTCGATTCTGCGGACCGCCTGCCATGAGCCTGCCCACCGACCAGCCCATCCATGTCGTCGATGATGACGAGGCGATCCGCCGGTCTCTCTCCTTCATGCTCAAGACCAGCGGCTTTGCGGTGCGGCTTTTCTCGGGCGGCACCGAATTCCTGAAGGAGGTCGGGACGCTGGAGGGCGGCTGCGTGCTGCTGGACGTGCGGATGCCCGACATTGACGGACTGGAAGTGCAGCGCGAATTGCGCGCGCGCGGCATGATGCTGCCGGTCATCATCATGACCGGCCATGGCGATGTCGGCATGGCGGTCGCCGCGATGAAGGCCGGGGCCACCGATTTCATCGAAAAGCCGTTCGAGAAGGCGGCATTGCTCGCCGCGATCGAAGCCGCCTGCGCGCAGGCAAGCGCCGACCAGGGCCGCAACAGCCAGCGCGAGACTGCCCGCGCCCGGCTCAACATCCTGACCGATCGGGAACGCGAAGTGCTCAAGGGCCTGGTCGACGGCCTGCCCAACAAGACGATCGCCTATGACCTGGGCATCAGCCCGCGCACGGTGGAGATTCATCGCGCCAATCTGATGCAGAAGCTGCAGGTCCACAGCCTGTCGGAAACGCTGCGCATCGCCTTCCAGGCGGGGCTTGAATAGGACAGAAAGTCCCATAGGGGATTTACGGATAGTGCCCGCCCTGCCGCCGCGCCAAGCAGCGGTCATGAACATGCATTTTGATCTCGCGCAAACCCTGCCCGGCGGCATGCCCGTTCCTGCCCCCTGCTCCGACGCCAGCTTCTGCCAGCGCTGCGAGGTGCGCGACCGCGCCATCTGTGCCACGCTGGAAGAGGATGAGCGCGGCGCGCTCAATCGCCTGGGCCGGCGCGTCACGATCGCGGCGGGGCAGACGGTGATGTGGGAAGGCGACGACGCCACCATCGTCGCCAATGTGATCGACGGCACGCTCAAATTGTCGGCCTCGACCGGCGACGGGCGCGAACAGATTGTCGGCGTGGTCTATCCGTCCGACTTCATCGGCCGCCCCTTCGGCCGCAGCACGCCGCACAGCGTCACGGCGCTCACCGACGCGCGCCTCTGCCTCTTCACCCGTGGCGCCTTTGACGGATTTGCCCGCGAGCATCCCGAGCTGGAGCATCGGCTGCTGCAGCGCACGCTCGACGATCTCGACCGGGCGCGCAGCTGGATGCTGCTGCTTGGCCGCAAGAATGCGCGCGAGAAGATCGCGACCTTCCTGCTCGACATGTCGCGCCGTCTGGCCCGCGAAGGCCAGCCCCCGCTCGACCGGTTCGACCTGCCACTGTCGCGCCAGCAGATCGCCGACGTGCTGGGCCTGACGATCGAGACGGTGAGCCGGCAACTGACCGACCTCAAGCGCATCGGCATCATCGCCCTGCCCGGCCGCCGCATGGTGGAAATCCGGGATCGCGCGGCGCTGCTGGACTGTAGCGAAGCGGCCTGAGCCCGCCGCTCCGGGCATGCCCGGCCTATTTGCCCCGATCATCCTGCAATCGGGATCGCCCCTCTTCATCTTGCCGGCCGCTTGTTCTATGGCCGCAGGCCTGATTGCCGAGGGAATGCCATTTTGATCCTGGACCTTGTCGCCGCCGCTTCGAGCGCCATCCGCTTCGACCAGCTGGGGCTCAGCCCCGTCGCCCTGGACCTGGGCTTCTTCACGCTCAAATGGTATAGCCTGGCCTATCTGGCCGGCATCCTGATCGGCTACTGGTATCTCTTGAAGCTCATTGCCCAGCCCGGTTCGCCGATGGCGCGGCGCCATGCCGACGACATGATCTTCTATGCGACGCTGGGCATCATCATCGGCGGCCGGCTCGCCTATGTCTTCTTCTACCAGCCCGAAATCCTCCAGCATCCGCTGGACATCTTCAAGCTGTGGAATGGCGGCATGTCCTTCCATGGCGGCGCGGCGGGCGTGTCGCTCGGCATCCTCTACATGGCGCGCAAGGAGAAGCTGAGCTGGCTGCGCATCCATGACTATGTCGCCTGCGTCGTGCCCTTCGGCCTGTTCTTCGGCCGCCTCGCCAATTTCGTGAATGGCGAACTGTGGGGCAAGGAAACCGACGTGCCCTGGGCGATGATCTTCCCGACTGGCGGCCCCTTCGCCCGCCATCCCAGCCAGCTCTATGAAGCCTTTTTCGAGGGCATCATCCTGTTCTGCATCCTCGCCTTCGCCTTCTGGAAGACCAAGGCGCGCTACAAGCCGGGCATGCTCGTCGGCCTGTTCGTCTTCTTCTATGGCGTGTTCCGCTTCGGCGTCGAATATTTCCGCGAGGCCGACGCCCAACTGATGGAATTTGCCGCCCGCACCGGCCTGCACATGGGCCAGTGGCTGTGCGTGCCGATGATCCTGGGCGGCCTCTACCTGATCGTCACCGCCAAGGGCCGGCGCGTGCGCGTGGAACCGATCGCGGGCAGCGCCAGTGTCAGCTGACGCCCTGCCCGGCGCGATGGGCCTGCCCGAGCGCCTGGCCCGCCAGATCGACGCCGGCGGACCGATCTCCGTTGCCCATTATATGGGCGAGGCGAACCAGCATTATTATGGCACGCGCGATCCGCTGGGGCTGGAGGGGGACTTCACCACCGCCCCGGAAATCAGCCAGATGTTCGGCGAACTGATCGGCCTGTGCCTGGCCGATGTCTGGCTGCGGTCGGGTCGGCGCGCCGATCCGCTCTATGTCGAACTGGGGCCGGGTCGCGGCACGCTGGCGGGCGATGCGCTGCGCGCGATGGAGGGGGCCGACGTCACCTCGCGCATCCATTTCGTCGAGACCAGCCCGACCCTGCGCGAGCGGCAGCGCGCCCAGATTCCCCATGTCGTCCATCATGACAGCGTGGAAAGCCTGCCCGACCAGTCGCCGCTGCTGGTGGTGGCCAATGAGTTTTTCGACGCCCTGCCCATGCGGCAGATGATCCGCGTCGGCGACGAATGGCGCGAACGGGTGGTGATCCGTCGCGAGGAAGAGGGCCGCTTCATGGCGGTGCCGGGCTATCGCCGGATCGAATCGGGCCTGCCGCCGATCGCCGCGCAGGCGCCCGAGGGCGCGATCATCGAAGTGGCACAGGCCGGCGCCACCGCGGGCTATGCCCTTGCCAGCCGGATCGCGCGCCAGGGCGGCGTCGCGATCATCATCGACTATGGCTATGAAGGCCCGGCACTGGGCGACACGCTGCAGGCGGTGAAGAACCACCAGTTCACCGATCCCTTCACCGATCCGGGCGAGAGCGACCTAACCACCCATGTCGATTTCACGATGCTGGCCAATGTCGCGCGCCAGGCCGGGCTGCGCGTCCATGGCGCGGTGACGCAGGGCCATTTCCTGCAGCATCTGGGCATTGATGTGCGCGCATCCGTGCTGGCCAAGGGCAGCCCGCAGCGCGCCGCCGAACTGGAGGCGCAGCGCCACCGCCTCACCGACGAGGCAGAGATGGGGACATTGTTCAAGGTGATGGCCTGGGTCCACCCCGACTGGGCCGACCCGGCAGGATTCGAGAAATAGCGGCCCCGTTGGCCGCTAGACCTCAATCTTCCTGATGATAGCGGCTGAGGCGACGGATGAAGCCAATGAGGCCGGTCTGGCGGCTGCGCTTCATCCGTTCGGCGTGCAGGATGGTGCGCACGCGCTCGAAACATTCCTCGACGTCGACATTGCACAGCACATAGTCATAGCCGTCCCAGTGGGCGATCTCGCCCGCGGCGCGCGCCATGCGGCCCTCGATCACTTCGTTGCTGTCGGTCGCGCGGCCACGCAGACGCTTTTCCAGTTCCTCCATCGAGGGCGGCAGGATGAAGATGCGGACCACGTCGCCGCCGGCAATCTGGTGCAGCTGCTGCGCGCCCTGCCAGTCGATGTCGAACAGCACATCCTTGCCGCTCTTGAGCATCGCCTCGACCGGCGCGCGCGGCGTGCCATAGCGCTGGCCGAAGACATGCGCCCATTCCAGGAATTCATGGTCGTTCGCCATGCGGCGAAACTCTTCCAGGTCGACGAAATGATAATCCTTGCCATCGACTTCGCCCGGCCGGATCGTCCGCGTCGTCGCCGACACCGACATCGACAGGTCCGGTTCGCAGGCCAGCAATTTGCGTGCAATCGTCGACTTGCCGGCGCCCGAGGGCGAGGACAGGACAAAGAGAACGCCGCGGCGCTTGAAATCGGGGGTGTCGGTGGGAATGTTGTCGGCCATGGCCGCTAGTGGCGTCGTGGACGGCATTTTGCAAGAGCTTGGGGGAGAAGAGGCTTGGCGCGATCGCGTAAAGGAATGAAACAGCGGGGCTTTATCCTCGCCCTGCTGATCGCGCTGGGGGCAGCGGCGATCCTCTATCTGATGGGGCGCCCGCCGATCTGCACCTGCGGCACGATCGAACTGTGGCACGGACCGATCGACAGCGGCAACAGCCAGCATCTGTCCGACTGGTACAGCCTCAGCCACATCATCCACGGCTTCCTCTTCTATGGCGCGACCCATTTGCTGATGCGCCGCAGGCCGCTGGGCATCCGCCTGTCGGTGGCGGTTGCGATCGAGGCAGCGTGGGAGATCCTTGAAAATTCGCCGATCATCATCGACCGTTACCGCACGGCGACGATCGCGCTCGGCTATTCGGGCGATTCCATCCTCAATTCGATGAGCGACATCGGCATGATGGCCCTGGGCTTCCTGTTCGCGTCGCGCGCGCCCGTCTGGCTGACGGTCATCGTCGCGATCGGTTTCGAGTTGCTCGCACTGGCGGTGATCCGCGACAATCTGACACTCAATGTCCTGATGCTCGCCTGGCCGATCGACGCGATCAAGGCCTGGCAGGGCGCGCTTTAGCTCGCCTTCTTGCGGGCGGCCCGCGCCTCGTCGATCAGGATCGGCTTGGCGCTGGCGTCGGTCAGCAGCTTGGTCGCCATCTTGCGGTCCGCCTCGCGCTTCGCCTCATAGAGCTTGCCCGCCAGATAGGCGCCGGTGAGGACCATGGCGCCGACCGGATAGCGCATGATGAGGCGCTTGGCCCCGGCCCCGGCGATCAGGCCGATCACGCCCTTCTTGCCCGTGTCGGCGGCGACCCGTGCGGCCACCACCGTCGCGCCGAGCCGCGCCGCCTTGCGAAACAGGCTCGACTTGCGAACGCGCGTCGCGGTGGACGGAAGCTTTGCGGCGGTCGGGGCGGGCGTTTTCTTCATAGGGGATTAATGTATCGCACCCGCCCCGGTTCCGCCAGTTGATCTGGATCAGACCATATTTTCCGGCCGCACCAGCCGGTCGAAGGTCGGCTCATCGACCAGCCCCAGTTCGAGGCCGGCCTGCTTGAGTGTCAGCCCCTTCTTGTGCGCATGCTTGGCGATGGTCGCGGCATTGTCATAGCCGATCTCCGGCGCCAGCGCGGTCACCAGCATCAGCGAGCGCTCGACCAGTTCGGCGATCCGGCCCTCATTGGCCTGCATCCCTTCGACGCAGCGTTCGGCGAAGCTTTCCATGCCGACGCTGAGCAGATGGATCGAGCGCAGCACATTTGCGCCGATCAGCGGCATGAAGACATTGAGTTCGAAATGGCCCTGCATGCCGCCGACGGTCACTGCCTGATGATTGCCGATCACCTGCGCCGCTACCATGGTCAGCGATTCGCACTGGGTCGGGTTGACCTTGCCCGGCATGATCGAGCTGCCCGGCTCATTGGCGGGCAGGTCCAGCTCGCCCAGGCCCGAGCGCGGGCCGGAGCCCAGGAAGCGGATGTCGTTGGCGATCTTGGTCAGCGCCACCGCCAGCGTGTTGAGCGCGCCGGAGAAGAAGACGAGGCCATCCTTGGCGGCCAGCTGCTCGAACTTGTTGGGCGCGCTTTCGAACGGGGTGCCGGCAATGTCGCTGATCGCGGCCGTCATGTCGTCCGCCCAGCCATCGGGTGCGTTGAGACCGGTGCCGACCGCCGTGCCGCCGATCGCCAGCTTGCGGATATTGCCGTTCAATGCGCCTTCGATCCGCGCCTTGCTGCTGACCAGCTGCGCGGCATAGCCGGAAAATTCCTGGCCCAGCGTCAGCGGCGTCGCATCCTGCGTATGGGTGCGGCCGATCTTGACGATATGACCCCAGCCTTCCGCCTTGGCGGTCAGCGCGCCGGTCAGCTTCTCCAGCGCCGGGATCAGCTTGTCGCGGGTCGCCAGCACGGTCGCGACATGCAGCGCGGTCGGGAAGCTGTCGTTCGACGACTGGCTCATGTTCACATGGTCGTTGGGATGGACCGGGCTCTTGCCGCCGCGCGTGCCGGCCAGCTGCTCATTGGCATAGCCGGCGATCACCTCATTGACGTTCATGTTGGTCTGGGTGCCGCTGCCGGTCTGCCAGATGACGAGCGGAAACTGGTCGTCGAGCGCGCCGGAGACGATCTGCTGCGCGGCATTCTCGATGCCCGCGACGATCGTCGCGTCCAGGCCATGTTTCGCATTCACCCGCGCCGCCGCCTGCTTCACGATCGCCTGCGCATGGACGATGCCGATCGGCATCCGCTCGGTCGCGCCGAAGGGAAAATTCTCGATGCTGCGCTGGGTCTGGGCGCCCCAATAGGCGTCGGCCGGCACCTCGATGGCGCCAATGCTGTCGGTTTCGGTGCGGGTAGCGGACATTCAGAACTCCCAGTTAAGAATCAATCGCAAAACTGGTTCCGATGTAGGGCCGGGGCGGGAAATTCCAAGGCGAAACTTGCGAATATCGCATATCCCTATGGCCCATCCGCACGGCGCGCCACAGGCCGTCATGCAGCGGCAGGATCTGCGCCTTTACCGGGGTTTACCGCAATTGATCGGCGCACGCGCCCCGATATCCTGCCCGGCGTCCAGGAGGAAAGCCGCATGTCCGATCGTCCCGTCCTTGCCCTCCTCCTCTGCCTTGCCGCCACGACCGCTCCGGTCCGCGCAGCAGAAGAAGAAAAATCATCCGACGATCCCACCAAGATCGCGACCAAGGTCGGCATCACCCGCGCCTCCGACGAATTTTCGCTGTCCGGATCGGTCGCGGTCGGCCCCAAGCTGAAATTCAATGCCCGCGTGTCGGAATCGGGCCTCTGGTCGGTCGGCGCATCCTATCTGCTCCCGGTCGCGATCCTGACCTTCTCGGCCGGCAAGAGTCATTTCGATTCGGGCGTGGAACAGACGCGCTATTCGCTCGGCGGCTTCGTGCCGCTGTCGCAAATTGGGCTGAAGACCGGGAAACTGCAGATATTCGTGCCCTTCGGCTATACCTATACCAATGGGCATGGTCCGGTCAGCGATATCGACCAGAGCGATGGCCTGCCGATCGCGCTCAGCAGTAACAGCGGCTATGCCGGGCTGTTCCTGTTGCGGCCGCTGGGGCCGAAGCTGACCGCGATGGCGGGCGGCAATGTGACCAGGGGCACCCATGATTTTTCGGGCGTGGCGCTGGGTGGTGGCCTGTCCTACCATTTTACCCGTCGCGACACGGTCGGCGCCAATATCAGCTATGTCGACAATAGTTTCGGGACGAGCCAGAAGCTGCGCTTCTCCTACCGCCACGAATTTTGAGCCTGCGGCCGATCCCGGCCGCCGGGCTCACTTCTTCTTGCCGAAATCCACCGTAACGACGTTGGAGCCATCCTCGCTCGTGACCAGCGGCGCGTCATTTTCGGCCATGTCATGGGGCTCGGGCTCTTCGTCGGCCTGAACCTGGAACTGCAGCGCGAAATTAACGGCGGGATCGACGAAGGCGGTGATCGCGCTGAAGGGAATGACCAGATGGGCCGCGACCTGGTTGAAGGTCAGGCTGACCTCGAAATGGCGGTCGCTGACCTTGAGATCCCAGAACTTGTTCTGGAGGACGATGGTCATTTCGTCCGGGAAACGTTCCGACAGATGCTTGGGGATATCCACCCCGGCGGCATGGGTCTTGAACGTGATGTAGAAATGATGCGCGCCCGGCAGGCCGCCGGTCTGCTGCACTTCGCCCAGCACGCGGCCGACGACCGCGCGCAGGGCCTCCTGCACGATTTCGTCATAGGGAATCAGGCTGTCGGGCAGGTCTTCACTCATGGGGCATATGTCCTAACGACGCGAAAGCGGCGGTCAACCCCCGCCCGAGAGGTACATCATCAGATTGCATGGCGCGCGCGACGCGCTATAGGGCGCGCATGCGCACGGCCGAGATTCACCGCAACACTGCGGAAACGCAGATCGACGTGACCGTCAACCTCGACGGCACCGGTCTTTACACCGTCTCCACCGGGATCGGCTTCCTCGACCATATGATCGAGCAGCTGTCGCGTCACTCGCTGATCGACATGACCGTCAAGACCGTCGGCGACCTGCATGTCGACCAGCATCACACCACCGAGGATACGGCGATCGCGATCGGCGAGGCGCTGGCCAAGGCGCTGGGCGACAAGCGCGGCATCAGCCGGTACGGCAGCGTCTATTCGCCGATGGACGAAACGCTGAGCCGCGTCGCGCTCGACATTTCCGGCCGCCCCTGGCTGGTGTGCAAGCTGCCCTTCACCGTCACCAAGATCGGCGAATGGGACACGGAAATGGTGGAGCATTTCTTCCACAGCCTGGCCCAGGCCGCCGGCATCACGCTGCACATCGAGCTGCTCTATGGCAGCAACAACCATCATATCGTCGAAAGCGCGTTCAAGGGCCTGGCCCGCGCGCTGCGCCAGGCGGTGGAGATCGACCCGCGCAAGGCCGACGCCATCCCCTCGACCAAGGGCATGCTCTAAGCATCATTTCCATAGAAAGGCCGACCCCATGTTCATCATTTCGCTGACCTATACGGCGCCGATCGATGTGCTGGACGGCCATCTGGCCGATCATCGGGCCTGGCTGGACCAGGGCATTGCCGATGGCTGGCTGCTGCTCGCCGGCCGGCGCGAACCACGCACCGGCGGCATTTTGCTGGCGCGCGGCGAACGCGACGAGATCGCGGCGAAGGCAGCGACCGATCCCTTCGTCGTCAACGGCGCGGCATCCTTCGACCTGATCGAGTTCCTCCCGGCGCGCGCCGCCAGCGTCAATCTGGACACGCTGCTGCCATGACTATTGCCCTGATCGACTATGGCGCGGGCAATCTCCACTCGGTCCACAATGCCCTGCGCAAGGCGGGCGCCGATGATGTGACCATCACCGCCGATGCCGATGTCGTGGCCAGGGCCGACCGCATCGTGCTGCCCGGCGTCGGCGCCTTCCGCGCCTGCCGCGATGCCCTGGTGGCGATCCCCGGCATGGTCAACGCGATGAACGAGGCGGTGAACAGCCGCGGCATCCCCTTTCTGGGCGTCTGCGTCGGCATGCAGTTGCTCGCCGACGCCGGCGAGGAGTTCGGCCGGCATGAGGGGCTGGGCTGGATTCCCGGCACGGTGCGCCTGATCGAACCGACCGATGCCTCGATCAAGGTGCCGCATATGGGCTGGAATGATGTGGTACTGAACGGCCAGCCGCCCCTGATCGAGGCCGGCGAGGCCTATTTCCTGCATAGCTATCATTATGAGGCCGCCGACCCGGCCCATGTCGCCGCCGTCACCGACCATGGCGGGCCGCTGGTCGCCGCCGTCGCGCGCGACACCATCATCGGCTGCCAGTTCCACCCGGAAAAGAGCCAGCGCTACGGCCTGTCCTTCCTCTCCCGTTTTCTCGACTGGCGCCCCTGAGGCCCCGCTCGCGCAAAGGTTACGTCCATGTCCCTGATCGTCTTCCCCGCCATCGACCTCAAAGGCGGCCAGGTCGTCCGCCTGGCCGAGGGCGACATGGACCGCGCCACCGTCTATGGCGACGATCCCGCCGCGCAGGCGCTGATCTTTGCCGCGGCCGGCGCCCAGCATGTCCATGTCGTCGATCTGGATGGCAGCTTTGCCGGTCATGCGGTCAATGCCGAAGCGGTCGAACGCATCGTCGAGGCCTTTCCCGGCCATGTCCAGCTCGGCGGTGGCATCCGCAACCGGGAATCGGTCGAACGCTGGTTTGACCTGGGCGTATCGCGCATCGTGATCGGCACCGCTGCGCTGAAAGACCCCGCCTTCGTCAAGGCGGCGGCGCGCGACTTCCCCGGCGGCATCGTCGTCGCGGTCGATGCGCGCGACGGCTTCGTCGCCACCGACGGCTGGGCGGAAAAGAGCGACATGCCGGTGATCGACCTCGCCCGCCGGTTCGAGGATGCCGGCGTCGCCAGCCTGCTCTTCACCGATGTCGGCCGCGACGGCCTGCTCAAGGGCGTGAATATCGATGCGACCGTCGATCTCGCCCGCGCCACCGACATGCCGGTGATCGCCAGCGGCGGCGTGGCGGGGATCGCGGATATCCGCGTCCTCAGCCTCCATGCCGATGACGGGATCGAAGGCGTCATCACCGGCCGCGCCATCTATGATGGCCGCCTCGACCTCAAGACCGCGCTCGCGGTCGCGCAGGCGGCGGCTTGAACATATTACCGTTCGGGCTGAGCGAAGTCGAAGCCCAGGCCTGAGCGGAGCGAAGGCCCTCACTATGTTCGGGCGAGCCCTTCGACTTCGCTCAGGGCGAACGGAAAAAGGAAAATTGTCATGACCGTCCGCACCCGCGTCATTCCCTGCCTCGACGTTGCCAATGGCCGCGTGGTGAAGGGCGTCAATTTCGTCGACCTCAAGGATGCCGGCGATCCGGTCGAGCAGGCCAAGCTCTATGACGCGGCCGGCGCCGACGAACTCTGCTTCCTCGACATCACCGCCACCCATGAGGCGCGCGGCACCATATTGGACGTGGTGCGCCGCACCGCCGAAGTCTGCTTCATGCCCGTCACCGTCGGCGGCGGCGTGCGCAGCGCGGAGGACGCCCGCGCCCTGCTGCTGGCGGGCGCCGACAAGGTGGCGGTCAACAGCGCCGCCGTCGCCCGGCCCGAACTGGTGGCCGACATCGCCGATCGCTTCGGCGCGCAGTGCATCGTCGGCTCGGTCGATGCGCGCAAGGTGGGCGAAGGCAAGTGGGAAATCTTCACCCATGGCGGCCGCAAGCCGACCGGCATCGACGCGCTGGAACATGCGCTGCGTCTGGCGGAGCTTGGCGCAGGCGAATTGCTCGTCACCTCGATGGATGGCGATGGCACCAAGCAGGGCTATGACCTGGCGCTGACCCGCATGATCGCCGATGCCGTGTCGATCCCGGTGATCGCCAGCGGCGGCGTCGGCACCCTCGACCATCTGGTCGAAGGCGTGGTCGAGGGTCATGCCAGCGCGGTGCTGGCCGCCTCGATATTTCACTTCGGTCAACATACTATTGCTGAAGCGCATCAGGCGCTGGCCCGCGCCGGTATCCCCGTTCGGGGCCATTAAAGCGCGGAAAAGCGCCAAAATGTCGGGTTAATTGACATTAACCATATGGGCCTTTGGCGGCCATTGGTCGCCAACCGCAGAAAAGCGTCACTTGGCAAAATTGGCACGGTTACTGCGTAGACAGGGCGCAGGGTCGTTTCGAAGCGATTTGTCCATTTTGAAACAGGGTGACTTTTATGCAGATCAGCAAACTTCTTCTCGTAGCGGGTTCGGCCAGCCTGATGGGCCTCGCCATCCCCGCCCCCGCCAACGCCACCTTCTGCTGGTTCAAGTGCGGCGGCTCCAGCGGCGGCGGCACCTCGTCGGGTGGCAGCAGCGGTGGCACGCCGACCCCGGTGCCCGAGCCCGAACAGATGGCGCTGTTCGGCATGGGCGCCGCCGTTCTGGCCGGCCGCGTCTTCTTCGCGCGCCGCAAGCAGAAGTAAAATTCATTTGACGGGTCGCGCGCGGGACGCTTGATGCAGCCCATGCGCGCGACCCTTCAAACCCTCGAACAGACCATTGCCGAGCGACGGAAGGCCGATCCATCGGCATCCTATGTGGCGAAGCTGACCGCCCGCGGTCGAGGCAAGATCGCCCAGAAGGTCGGCGAGGAAGCGGTCGAGGCGGTGATCGCCGCCATGGCCGATAATCGAACCGAACTGGTCGGTGAAAGCGCGGACCTCCTCTTCCACCTGCTGGTGCTGCTGGCCGATTGCGGCATTCCCTTCGACGATGTGCTCGACGAACTGGACCGGCGCGAAGGCCTGTCGGGTCTGGTCGAAAAGGCCGCCCGTCCAAAGGATTGATCCCGTCCACGGAAAGACATTGCCTTCCCGGCGTTTGTAGATCAGCCTCCATTGTCGGAGCGCGTTGGAACGGGGAGTGAAGGCATGATGCTGCGGACCATCCTGGGCGGACTGCTTGGCGGTTTCGCCATGTTCATCATCGGCTTCCTTTTCTGGGGCACGCCCCTGAGCGCGCTGGCGCTCAGCCGCGCCGATCCGCAGGCGAGCGCCAATCTGCAGGCCGCAATGGCGCAGGCGCTGGCCCGCAGCGGCACCGGCGTCTATGTCATCCCCGATCCCGCCACGGCGCAGGGCACCATCCTTTATGGCAAGGGGCCGGTGGCGATGCTCTTCTACAATAATGGCGGCTTCCCGGTGATGGACGGCTCCAGCCTGATCGGCGGGCTGCTGCTGGCGCTGGCCACCGGCGTGCTGATCGCGCTGGCGCTGCGCTTCGTCACCGGCGACTTCAACAGCCGGGCGCGTGTGTCGATCCTGTTCGCGCTCGCCACGGTGCTGTGGCTGCATATCGGCCAGGCCGTGTTCAACCATGCGCCCTGGGGCTACAGCCTCTATCTGGCGCTGAGCGATCTGGTCGCGCTGAGCGTGGCCGGGCTGATCGCCGCGAAGCTGATGGAAGGGCGCGCCGCAAAGCCGAGCGCGTCAGACAGCACGCTCCACTGACGCCATCCGCAACATGCAGGCGGCATGGCGCCGCGCGACCGCCATCCGGTCCGGGCCATAGCCGCCTCCCATGCAACTGGCGACCGGGATGGCGCGCGCCAGCGCCTGACGCATCACCAGCCCGTCGCGCGCGGCCAGCCCCTCGTCGCTGAGCGCCAGCCGGCCCAGCCGATCATCCGCATGACTGTCCACCCCGGCCTGATAGAGGATCAGGTCCGGCGCGAAATCATCCAGCACGCGCGGCAGCAACTCGCCCAGCGCCGCCAGATAGTCCGCATCGCCGGTATCGTCGGCCAGGCCCAGATCCAGGCTCGAGCGCGCCTTGCGCACCGGGAAATTCTTCTCCGCATGGATCGACATGGTGAAGACATCGCCCCTCCCCGCCATCAGCGACGCCGTACCATCGCCCTGATGCACGTCCAGGTCCAGGATCAGGATGCGGTTCACATCCCCCTCCGCGATCAGCCGGTTGGCCGCGATCGCCAGATCGTTGAACACGCAATAACCCGCGCCGCTGTCGGCCAGCGCATGATGGCTGCCCCCGGCGGCATTGGCGGCATAGCCATGGACCAGCGCCAGCTTCGCCGCCAGCCAGGTGCCGCCGGGCGACAGCAGCGCCCGGCGCATCACCCGCTCGGTTACCGGAAAGCCGATCCGCCGTTCCTTTTCGGGCGGCACGGCGAGCGCCAGCACCTCTTCGACATAGGCGGGATCATGCACCGCCGCGATCCAGGACGCGGGCATCGGATCGGGCGCATGAACGGTCATCGGCGCGCCGCTGTCGGCCAGCACGTCCATCACCAGGCCATATTTGTCGAAGCGCGCCTGCTGGCCGTCTGTGGCCGGGGAGACATAGGCGGGATGGTGAACGACGTGCAGCATGATCTTTTCCCGCTATCGCGATTTGATAGATGGCCGCTTTGCGCTATCTGGTCCAGCATGAACCGTCCCGATTTGATCCGTTTCCTCGCCCTGCCCCTGCTGGCCGCCGCCGCCATCCCGGCCGTCGCGCAGCCGCCGGCCGTGACACCGACCCAGAGCGCGCCGCCGGCTGGCCAGGTCGTGCTGCCTCCGCCGATGGCAGTGATGCCCCCGCCCGTGCCGCTACCGGCCCTGTCGCAGGCGCAGGATGATTGGGCGAATGAATGGCTCAAGAGCGGCATGGCCGAAGGGCTGATGGCGCGCAGCAAGCCGACCGCACCGATGCACGGCCAGCAATTGCTGAACGCATTGCTGGATCGCGGTCGCGCGCTCAGCACCGGCCGGGTCGATACCGCCGATTTTCTGGAGGTCTGGGCGCTGCGCCCCGCCGCCTTCGATCCGCGCCCCTCGCTCGCCAAGGCGATTGCCGAGGATCGGCTGCCGCAATGGGCCGCCAGCCTGACCCCGCCCTATTCGGGCTATGACGGGCTGCGCAAGGGCCTCGCCACCTATGAGAAGATCCGTGACACCGGCGGCTGGCCCAGCCTGTCGGCCGGCGCCTCGGCCGATGTCGTGCGCGCCCGCCTGGCGCTGGAGGACAAGAGCGTCACCGGCACCGAGCCGCTGACCGCCGCGCTGCAACGCGCGCAGCGCCGCTATGGCCTCAACCCCACCGGCCTGCTCGACGCGCGCACCCTGACCGCGCTCAACGTGTCGGTGGATGATCGCATCGCCGCGATCATGGCCAATATGGAACGCTGGCGCTGGATGCCGCGCGAATTGCCGGTCAACCGCGTCCAGGTGAACATCGCCGCCGCCGTGCTGACCGTGTTCCAGGGCGACGAACCCGTCACATCGATGCGCGCCGTCACCGGTAGCCCGACCAACCAGACACCGATGCTGTCGTCGAACATCCATTCCATCGTGGTCAATCCGCCCTGGAACGTGCCGATGTCGATCGCCAGGAAGGAATTGTTCCCCAAGGGCCGCGCGACGCTGGCCAAGCAGGGCTACAAGATCGTGAAGACGCCCGAGGGCGGCGAGCGCATCGTCCAGCCCGCCGGTCCCAACAGCGCGCTCGGCCGGCTGAAGTTCGATTTCAACAATCCCTTCGCCGTCTATCTGCACGACACGCCTTCGCGCGGGAAATTCTCCAGCTATGACCGGCTTGCCAGCCATGGCTGCATCCGCCTGGAAAAGCCGGTATCGCTGGCCGAACTCATGGTGGCGAGCGATCCCAGCCTGTCGGGCCAGATCCAGAGCCTGATCGACACCAACAAGACCCAGCGCGTGTCGCTGCCCTCGCAGGTCGCGGTCTATCTGCTCTACTGGACCGCCTTTGCCAGCAGCAACGGCACCATGAACTTCCGCGCCGATCCCTATGACTGGGACAAGCTGCTGGCCCAGAAGATCGAGGCCTCCAGCCGCCGCGTCGACCCCACTGCGGTCAATTCGACCGCCCCCGCAGCCAAGGACTGATCCCCATGCGCCATTTTGCCCGCCCCCTGACCTTCGCCGCCCTGTCGGGCGCGCTGCTGCTTGCCGCCTGCGGCAAGAAGGAAGAGGAAGCTCCGGCGACCAATAATCTGGTCGAACCGCCGGTTGAGAATGTCATCGTGAACGAGCCGGAAGCGCTGCCGCCCGAGCCGGAAAATGTCGTCACCCCGACTCCGGCACCGCCGCCGTCCGTGTCGGAACAGCAGCAGATTCTGGATGATGCCGAAGCCAGTGGCATGACCTCGCGCCTGCGCGAAAACGGCGAGGGGAGCCAGGGAGCGGACGAAGCGGGCAATAGCAGCCTGTGACGAAGGGCGCCCCCGTCTTGGAGCGGGGGCGTTGATTTGTTATAGACGGCACATGGATCGCCGCAAATTCACGAAGTTCGCTTTAAGCGGACTCGCCTTCTCGTTTTTGACCGATAGTGTTGGCAAGGCCGCACTGCCGGTAGCGCCTGAACCCGCGAACCGTCCTCCGGTTCCCGCGACTCCATCGGCCGCACCGATTTTTTCGCGCAAGCCCTATGCGCTGCTGCTGGAAGAGGCCAAGGCCGCGCTCGACCAGCATGCGCGCGACTTCACCCTGCGCGACCGCATCGCCATCGCCGACTTCAACGCGCCGTCGAAGGAATTTCGGTTCCATATCGTCGACCTGATCGGTGGCCAGGCCAACAGCTATCTGGTGTCGCACGGCCGCGGGTCCGATCCGGGCCATTCGGGCTGGCTGCAGAGCTTTTCCAACGAGCCCAATTCGCTTGCCAGTTCGTCGGGCGCCTACAAGACGCTGACCGTCTATGATGGCCAGCATGGCCGTTCGATGCGGCTGGCGGGGCTCGATCCGCAGAACAACAATGCCGAAATGCGCGCCATCGTCATCCATGGCGCCGACTATGTCAGCGAGGACCATGTCGCCGCCTGGGGCAAGTGCGGCCGCAGCGAGGGCTGTTTCGCGCTCGCCCGCCACATGGTGCCGCAGGTATTGGGCATGCTCGGACCGGGCCGCATGGTCTATGCCAACAAGATTAACGGCATGGTCGAAGCCTGACCGGCAAAGGCCCCGCCCGGATCACCGGGCGAGGCCTCTTCATGCTCAGCCGGCCTTGACGCCGCTCAGCGCCTGGGCGGCAGGCTTGTTCGACGCATCGACCGAACCGTCGGCCAGCATCGCCTTGCTCATCGTCGCCGCTTCGGTCTTGAGCGCGGCATCGTCGGTCGCCTGGCTGGCGCCGATCAGCGCCGACAGCAGGATATTCTTCGTCACCGGATCGGCCGCATTGGCCGCCGCCGACTTGCGGGCCAGGCCGAGCGCTTCCTGATAGAGCGGCGCGGAGCCGGCCTTGTCCTGCGCGCCCAGCTTCTGGTTGCCCAGCTGGATCAGGATACCGGCCAGGATGTTGCGGCTGGTGGCATCGGCGGGCTTGGCCTCCACCACCTTGCGCCAGTGCGGCAGGGATTCGCCATAAAGCGCGATCACCTTGTCCATCTTGCCGAGCGCGCCCTGGGCAGCGGCATCGGCATAAAGCGCGTTGGCGAGGAAATTGACATTGTCGATCTTGGTCGGGTCGACCTCCACCGCGGTGCGGATGGCGGGCATCGCCGCCTCATATTTGGTTGCGGCGGTGGCATTGTCGCCCGCCTGCAGCGCGGTCTGGCCGGCGGTGAAATCGGTCACCGCCTGGTTGAAGGCGTTGATCTGTTCGGGGGTCATCTGGCCGGCGGCGGGGGCAGCGCTGGCTGCCGGGGCATCCTGTGCCAGGGCCGGTGCGGCGAGGGTGGAAAGGGCAAGAAAGGCAGGAACCAAAAGGCGGGACTGCAAGGTCAGGGTCTCCCTGGTCGTTGATCCAATGTGGCGGATGCAGTCAGGGCATCCGCCAACACAAGAATGAACGAACGAGCGGTCCCGTTCCCAGCCCCTTAGGCTCGTGCCATCCCGCAAAAGGCTCGACCCACGGCAAACTCGCCCGCACGGCGCGCTGAACGGGCCAGTGCTTCGGCATCCTCGCCCCATTGTTCGGCCTGCCAGCGCTCGTCGATCTCGGCCGCTTCCCATACGGAATCTGCATCGAACGCCTCTTCCAGCACCGCCAGGCCGCAGACCAGCGAGCCGCTCAAGGTCACCAGCCGCGACAGGCCGGCCAGGGTGAAGGGATCCAGTCCGTCCACCGCCGCCGCCAGCCGTTCCAGCGTCGCGTCGGGCTGGGCGACATGGATGATGCCCTGGGTGGTGACGAAGGCAACGTCGTAGCGGGTGCGCGCCCAGTCGAGCAACGGATCCCAGGCGGCGGCCTGACGCGCGACGAACGCCTCCGGCCCCTCGGCCCGGTAGCAGAGCATGTCGGTGCCGCCATATTCGGCAATGTCGGCCGCGAATTTCGCGCGGTTGCCAGCGACATGGTCGATCGCGGCATTGGCAAGGCCGGTGAAGGCCATCGTCGCCGGATCGACCGTCTCGCCCTGATCGCGCCATTCCTGCGCCACAGCCTCGGCCAGCACCGCATTGGGCAGCGCCAGTTCAGCGCGGGCCGGCGTGCGCACCGGGCGGCCATCCAGCCGGATCGCGAAACCGGCATCGACCGGCTCGACCGTCACATCCTTGTAGAAACGCTTCACGGGCGGCTCCGCTTGAACAGGGCCAGCATCAGGCGCGGCACGATGATGAACTGGAACAGGCCGGCGACGACCATGATCAGGCCGAACGCCTTGGCCTTGTCACCCTGCACCCAGGAAAAGCGCTGCATGATCGCCAGGAAACCGAACATGACGAGGAAGGCGCCCGACAAGCGGAACAGGCCAAGCGCGAAATGGCGCTGGCGCGCGATCTTCTCCGGGTCGACCGGCGGGATGGGAGGCATGTCGTTCATGGCGCGTCGATATGGCGGCGCAATTCGTCGCTGTCCATCGCCACCGCATGGGCGCCGGCCTGCACCAGTTCGGCCGGCGCATGATAGCCCCAGCCGACGCCGATCGCGCGGGTGCCGGCGGCCAGCCCCATGTCGATGTCGAAATGGGTATCGCCGATCATCACCGTGGTTTCGGGCACCGCGCCCGCCTCCGCCATCGCCTGCAGCAGCATCGACGGGTGCGGCTTGGACGGGTGGCGATCGGCGGTCTGCAGGGTCACGAAATGATGGGCCAGATCATGATGGGCCAGACACAGGTTGAGGCCGCGATCGGACTTGCCGGTGGCCACGCCCAGCAGCCAGCCATCACCGTCCAGCGCCCGCACCAGCTCAGCCATGCCGGGATAGAGCGGTTCGGACACGGCATTGGCGCTGCGCAGGGCGTGGAAGGCAGCCTTGTAGCGATCGGTTAGCAACTGATGATAGTCGGGCTCCGCATCGGGCAGCAGCCGCGCCATCGCATGAGGCAGCGACAGGCCGACGATCGACAGGATCGCCAGCCGATCGGGCGGCACCAGCTTCTCGCCCTCGAAGGCATGGGCCATCGCGGTGCAGATGCTGTGCTGGCTATCGACCAGCGTGCCGTCGCAATCGAAGACGGCAAGGCGGCTGCTCATGCCCCGCCCCTTATTTCTCGCCGCGACCGCGCCGCTCGCCGCGCCTGCCCTTGCGGATCTGCTTGGCATGGGCGCGGGCTGCCTTCTTCTCGTCCTCGCGGGTCGGCGTCCGGTCGATCTCGTCATCCAGCGGCATATCGCCCAGCGACAGGTCGAAGCCGAGCGCGATCAGGCTGTTGAGGAAATGTTCGGGCAGTTCCGCCTTCATGTCGATGCGGCCGCCATCGGGATGATCGACACGGATGCGGCGGGCATGGAGGTGCATCTTGCGGCTGATCGATCCCGACAGGAAACTGTCCTTGCCGCCATATTTGCCGTCGCCGACCAGCGGATGGCCGATCGCCGCCATATGGACGCGCAACTGGTGGGTGCGGCCGGTATAGGGCTGCAACTCGACCCAGGCGGCACGATTGCCGGCGCGCTCGATCACGCGATAGCGGGTGCGAGCGGGCAGGCCCTCTTCCTCGTCCACATGCATCTTCTCGCCGCCGGTGCCCGGCTGCTTGGTGATCGGCAGTTCGATCATGCCATCGTCGATGCTGGGCACGCCGATGACGATCGCCCAATAGACTTTCCGCGCGGTGCGGCTGGAAAAGGCCTTGGCGAAATGCGCGGCCGAACGGCTGGAGCGGGCGAGCAGCAGCGCGCCCGACGTGTCCTTGTCGAGGCGATGGACCAGCTTGGGCCGGGATTCCGCGTCGAAGATCAGCCCGTCGAGCAGCCGGTCGACATGCTCGTCGGTCTTGGTCCCGCCTTGGGTGGCGAGGCCCGGCGGCTTGTTGATGACGATCGCCTGCTTGTCGCGATGGATCACCATGTCCTGGACATAGGCGATCTCGTCCTCGGTCAGGTCGATGACGCGGACGCGCTTGGGCTTGTCGGCCGCCGCCACCTTGGGCTCGGCCGGCGGCACGCGGATCATCTGACCTTCGGCGATGCGATCGCCCGGCGCGGCGCGGGCGCCATCGACACGCAACTGGCCGGTACGCGACCAGCGCGACACGATGTTGAAGCCAACATCGGGCAAATGCCGCTGGAACCAGCGATCGAGGCGGATGCCATCATCATCGGCCTGCACCCGATATTGCCGCACGTCCAGGCTGACGCCCTTGGCCGGATTGGGCTTCGCCGCGACCGCAGGGGCCGGTGCCGCCGCCTTGGCGACGGGGGCCTTGGTGCGGGGCTTGGCGGCGGGCTTGCCCCCTGACTTGGTGCCGGGCTTGAACGGCCGGTCGCCATCCTGCTTGCGCGCGCTCGCTGCCTTGGCGCCGCCACGGGCACGACCGGGCGCGCCGCTGCGGCCGCCGGGTTTCGAGGCACCGCCGGGCTTGCCACCCCGTGCCGGACCGCCGGATTTGCCGGGAGGACGCCCCTTCATGCCGCAACACTCCGCATAACCGTAAGACCCAGCGCCAGCGCGGCCACCGCGCCGACCAATGAAAACAGCGCATAGCCAAGCGCCAGGCCGATCTGGCCGCGCTCGATCATCAGCATCGTCTCCAGGCTGAAGGAGGAAAAGGTGGTGAAGCCGCCCAGAACGCCGACGCCGAGCAGCAGCCGCATCGGTTCGCCCGACGCCGTGCTGCCACGCGCCAGCCATCCGGCGAGCAGGCCCATGGCGAAACCGCCGATCAGATTGGCGGCAAAAGTGCCCCAGGGCCAGGCCGCGCCGGGCGCCATCTGCCCGGCGAACCGCCCCAGCAGATAGCGCAGCGCCGCGCCAACCGCGCCGCCGCCCATAACAAGGAAGATATTGGTCATGATTGTCGCCCTATCGCGATTCCGCCAAAGGGGAAAGGACGCATTCAGGCGGCGATGCTGGCCTCTGCCGGGACGGGACGGCGATGGGCGGCGATGCAGCTCAGCACCGAGAGGATCACCAGCACGAATGCCGTGCCCTCCAAAGGCGTCGGCAGCCGCGCTTCCCACAGGAAACCATAGAGCAGGGCAAAGCCGGTTTCGAACAGGATCATCTGTCCCACCATGGTCAGCGGCAGCAGCCGGGTCATGCGATTCCACAGCGCATTGCCGACGATCGAAGCGAACAGGGCGACAGCGATCACGACAGCCGCAAAGCGGGTCCAGTCGGCCGCGTCATGCGTGCCGCTGCCCAGCCATGGCACCAACGGCAGGAACAGCAGCGCCTGCGCGCCAGTGGCGAGGCCGATCAGGAAATTCCAGTCCTGCGACGTAATCCCGTCCATCCGCCGCAGCCAATGGGCATTGCCGATCGCAAAGGCGGTCCAGGAAATCAGCGCCCCGACCGCGCAGGCAAAGCCGATGATCCGCGTCGCCACCGCGCCCCCGCCCGGCATGACGATCGCCTGCCAGCCAATGCACAGCGCACCCGCGACACAGAGCAGCAGCGAAGGCGCCAGGTGCCGCAGCGGCACCGCGCCCGCCTGTCGGCTGCCGACGATGGTCACCGCGACCGGCAGGAAGCCGACCACCAGCGAGGTCATGGCTATACCCCCCATCTGCACCGCGCTCACCAGCAGCACATAATAAAAGAGGTTGCCGGCCAGCGCGAGCCAGGCCAGCGCCCACAGGATTCGCGGCGTCAGCAGCGGCCGGATCGCCCGCCAGCGCGGCGCAACCAGCAGCACGGACATCAGCCCATAGGCCAGATAACGGCCGATCGCCTGTTCGAGCGGGCTGAAGCCCGGCACGATCTCGGGCGCCAGGAAGACCAAGCCCCAGAGCGCGCCCGCCCCCATGCCGCAAAAGATGCCGGCCAGGATCGCGCCGGATGCTCGTGACTGGTTCATGCTCGCATTCCGCCTGTCGAAAATTCAGGTGACGGGAAATATCATCATCGACATGAGAAAGGCGCTCTTGATTGGCGGGTCAAATGCAACAAATACTCATTTCATGAGCCAATCCACCAAGATCGACCATTTCGACCGGGCGATTCTGCGCCTGATCCAACGCGACACCCGCATGCCGCAGCGCGCGATTGCCGAGGCGGTCAACCTGTCGACCGCCGCCGTGCAGCGCCGCATCGCCGCGATGGAGCGCAGCGGCGTGATCGTGCGCAATGTCGCGATCGTCGATCCCGATCAGGTCGGCCTGGGCGTCACATCGATCGTCGAGGTCAATCTGGTCGATGAAAAGGCGGCGCGCGTCGACAAGGCCAAGCAATTGTTCCGCGACGCGCCCGAAGTGCAGCAATGCTATTATGTCACCGGCGGCCGCAGCTTCATCATGCTGATCGTCGCGCCCGACATGCGCAGTTATGAAGCGATCACCCGCCGCCTGTTCGCGGAAAATGAATCGGTCGCCAGCTATCACAGCTATCTGGCGCTCAACCGGGTGAAGGCGGGCATGGAACTGGTCATTCCCTGATCCGTGCGCCCCTTCGAATTACGGATTCGCCTCGACCGGAACCTGCTGCCGATCGGGACCACTGACTGCGGGCGGCGGCATCAGTTCGCGGACCACCCCCCAATAGCCCTGCGTAACGTGTGCATCGCGCGCATAGAGCGGATCGGACGCCATCAGATGCCGGTGCAACCGGCGCAGATTATGCCACGGCACCGACGGGAACAGATGATGTTCCAGATGATAGCTGACATTGAGCGGCCCGATCAGGATGCGGTCGATCAGGGTCGGGATAACGGTGCGCGTGCCGCGTATTTCCGTCTCGTCCGTGACGCCATTATGCTCCGCCATCGCCCGCAACCGGTTGAACACATTGGCCCAGATGAACTGGGGAATCATGAACAGCCCCAATATCTGCCAGCGCCAGGGCGACCACAGGATCGCGCCATAGACCAGCACCGCCCAGACGATGTAGCGGACGCGCAGCGCCAGCCGGAAATCGAAGCCGAAGCGCATCGGATTGTGGAAATTGGACAAGGGCGACCAGATTCGCGCCGCCCGCGCCGCCCGATAATAGTTCAGGCCGGACAAGCTGCGCAGCAGCAGCACGACCATGGCGCGCCCGCTTTTCGGGAAATGCTGGTCGGCATCCTTGCGCTGCACCCGATAATCATAGTCGCGCATCGTGTTGGTATGGCGATGATGCACCATATGGGCGACGCGGTAGAGATCGATGCTCAGCGCCAGCGGATAGGCCACGAACAGGTCGCCGATCAGGTCATTGATGCGCCGGTTGCTGAACAGCATGCCGTGACAGGCCTCATGCATCATTACAGCAAGGACCTGGATACGCGTGCCGATGACGATGCCGGCGATCAGATAGGCCGGCCATCGGTCTATCCTGATCGCGATCGTGCATGCGGCGATCATCGCCGCCCATTGCAGCGCCAGCAGCAGCGCGTTGCGCCAGTTGGGCACGACCGACAATTGCCGGATCAGCGGCAGGGTAGCACGGCGCGAGTAACGATAGCCGGGGCCACGTTCCTGGGCGATATCCTCCATGGAAACTGCCTCCCGACACCATGCCTGCCTGGGACGGAATGCTATGGTCGGCGCAGAACAGCGTCAAGCGCGCCCCTTCTTTCCCATCAGCATTAACGGCTTGTTAGGCGCATGGCCGCAGAAGGATCGCTTCCAATCGGTGGGGATCGATGATGGTTGATATTGTTTTCGAATTTTCGGCGCACATGCTGGCGCTCGGGTTGATCGTCGGCGGGCTGTACAGCCTGACCAAGGAAGCCGGCTTGCGCTAAAGGCCATTCAGGCCAGCGTGCTACCCGTCAGCGACGGAAAGCTTTCCGCGACATAGTCGATGAACGCGCGCAGGGTCGGCGACATACCGGTGCGCGCGGTGAAGAGGACATGGACGATGCCCTCGCTGGTCCGCCAGTCGGGCAGGACATGCACCAGCCGCCCCTGTTGCAGCTCGACCGAACAGGCCGCTGACGACAGCAGCGCCACGCCCAGTCCGGCCACCGCCGCATCGCGCACCGTCGCTGAATCATTGCTGCAGAAGCGGGGATGATGGGCGACGACATGCTGTCGCCCCTGCCCGTTCATCAACAGCCATTCATCATGTTCGACATGCTCGCCCACGCTCAGCGTCGGCAGGTCGGCAAGGCTGGCGATGGTGGTTGCCGCGACCTGCGCCGCCACCGCCGGCGCGGCCACCAGGATGCGGTCCAGCCGCCCCAGTTGATGCATCGTCAACGCCTGATCATGCACGGTGTCGATATCCACGCGAAAGGCGGCATCGAACCGTTCCTGGATCAGGTCGATCCGCTGGCTGCTGATATGCATTTCCAGATGCACGTCGGGATAGAGCAGCAGGAACCGGGCAAAGACATCGGTGCGCAGATAGCGGGCCAGCCCCGGCGGGCAGGCGATGCGCAGATTGCCGCTGATCTGTGACCGGGCACGCGCGGCAATCGCCTGGGTGGCGTCGATCCCCTCGGCGATCGTCTCGCACTGGCGATAGATTTCGCGGCCGACATCGGTCACGCGCAGATTGCGGGTCGATCGCTCGATCAGGCGAACGCCCAGCACCTGTTCCAGCCGCGCGACCCGGCGACTGAGCTTCGCCTTGCGTTCGCCGGTGGCACGCTCCGCCGCGCTGAAGCCGCCATGGCGCACGACTTGGGCAAAGCTGCGCAAATCATCCAGATCCATGGCGCCGTCCCGTCCGCTCTCCTGCCGCGTCGGACCGGTGCTACACGCTCCGCCCGGCTGGCGCCAGCCGGGCGCGGCATCCGCGATCACCGCGCCTGGCCGCTGACCATCATCGGCAGGAACAGCAGCGACGCCGCCACCGTCGCCACGAAGGACACCAGCAGATCATCGACCATGCCGTTGATGCCGCTGAACAAGGCGATTTCCACGAACAGGATCAGGAAGAACAGCGCCAGCCGCGTGAGGACACGCGGATGCGCCAGATGGAATGCGCGCAGCATCTCCAGCGCCTGCATCGGCGGCTGGCGCAACGCGCTGCCGGAAGGATCAGGCCGCACGGACCACCGCCCGCCGGGCATCCCCGGTCATGTAGAGCACGCGCAGCAGGTCGAGCTGCTCGCGCGAGAAACCCGCCGCATCGAACGCCTCCAGCTCCTCGCCGGTCAGCGACCGGCCAGTGCGCAGGATGATCGCGCTCTGGCGCAGCGTTTCCAGCCGCGGATTGGCCAGGGTGTAGGTCGGCTCCGGGCCGCGCAGGAAGCTGCGCAACCGGCCGAGCGGCGCGCGGACCGAAGGCACGGAACTGGCCGGATCGCTATCGGCCAGCCAGAGCACTTGGCGCTCCTGCGCGTCAAAGGGTTCGCCGACATTGTCATTGGCCGTATCGGCCCGGTTGAAGACGGAGTGTTGCATCGCCTTGATCCCACCTGTTGTTGCAGGGGATGTAGCGATGCACGGGTCGGGCTTGTAGCCGGCAAAAGGACGACAGATCGTTTCCGTTTTGGAAACAAAGCGCCCCAGTTCAGCAAAAGGAGGCGATGTCCCCTTACCCCTACGGCCTCTTTTATCGACCGTGGTCGGCGATGATGTCGACGCCCGTCCTGCCGCCCGGCGCATTGGTGAAGACGATGAAATAGGCGCTGCCATCGGCCTTGCGCGTGCCGCCCAGCACATTGTCGCCCTCGACGATGCGATGTTCCGCATCGAAGCCGGCGCGGCGCGCCTGGGTATAATAATAGTCGATCACGCCCTGCTTGGGCACCGGCGTCACGAAGCTCGCCGCGCGCAGGGTGCAGCCATCCTTTTCCGCACCCGCCGCCTCGGTCAGTTGCGCGCCGGGATAGAGGGTGAAGGGATCGGGCATGCGGCTGGCCCATTGCATGCCATAGACCAGCTTCTTGGCGCAGCCGGCATTGCCGCCGCCGCCCAGTTGCGCCTGTTCGCGCGCCAGCCCGCCCAGCGTCATCGGGCTGTTCTTGATCGGACCGCTGACCGGTGCCGGAGCGGACAGCAGCTTGCCACCGACCAGCTTGGCCGCTTCCGCCTGTGCCTTGCCGGCATCGCCGCCGAGCACCGGCAGGGCGCCATTGGCGGCACGATCGGCGCTGCGCACGGCATTGCGGTTCGACTGGCCGACCAGATTAGGATCGACGACGATATCATCGGCCAGCGCGCCCTTGACCGCCGGGTCCGCGGCATTGTTGGTCAACTGGTCGTCCAGCGCGGCAAGATTGCCGTCCTTGCCGCCCTTGCCACAGGCCGCGAGCGCCAGCAGCAACGTCATCACACCAACTTGTCGGGAAATCGCCATCCGCCTCGCTCCTTCATAACCCGGCACATAGAACGGATAGCGGGACTTTCCGTTCGCATTCAGGGTGCATAGACGCCCCTACCCCATCGCAGGGCCAGTTTCTGCCGGGTGGCATGGTCGCTTGTCTTGTTCCGGGACAGCAAAGCCGCCATCAGTCGGACTATGCTCAACCTTCTGTCAGCCCTGATCGGTCTTGTCACCCTTGTCCTGATGATCCCGGCGGTGTTTCCGCTGCTCGGCGCGCTCAACTGGCTGCTGGTGCCGATGGCCCTGTTCGGCGCCTTCATCGGCCTGATGTCGTCGAAAAAGGGCGGGCAGAATTTCTGCCTGATCGTCGCCGCCTTCGGCGCGCTGCGCCTGTTCCTGGGCGGCGGCATCCTGTGACCATGGCGGAAAACGAAGCGCGCAAGGGCGTCATCGCCGCGATCGGCACCTACAGCATCTGGGGGATGCTGCCGCTCTTCTTCCGCCTGCTGCATCATGTCGACCCGATCGAGATCGTGACCCAGCGGGTGATCTGGTCGGTCATCCTGATCCTGGTGCTGCTGGCCGCGCGCAAGGGACTGGCCGCCTTCGTCACGGCATTGCGCACGCCCCGGCTGGTCCTGCCGCTGACGGCATCGGCGGTGATGATCGCGATCAACTGGCTGGTCTATGTCTGGGCGGTCAATGACGGCCATGTCGTCGCCTGCAGCCTGGGCTATTTCCTCAACCCGCTGGTCAGCGTGGGCCTGGGCGTCGTGATACTCAAGGAAAGGCTGCGGCGCGGACAGATGCTGGCGATCGCCATCGCCGCGATCGGCGTCGCCATCCTGGCCGCCGCCGCGCTCACCACTCTGTGGATCAGCCTGGCGCTGGCGATCAGCTTCGCCCTTTATGGCCTGATCCGCAAGCTCACCCCGGTTGCGCCGATGACCGGCCTCGGCGTCGAAACGCTGCTGCTGGTCGCGCCGGCGATCGGCTACCTGATCTGGCTGTCGGGCCATGGCGGCATCAGCTTTGGCCAGGACGTGCCGACCACCGGCCTGCTGATCCTGGCCGGCGGCGTCACCACCGTGCCGCTGGTGCTGTTCGCCACCGCCGCCCAGCGCCTGCCGCTGGCGACACTGGGGCTGCTGCAATATCTGGCGCCGACGCTGCAATTTCTGTGCGGCGTGGTGCTGCTGGGCGAGACGCTGAGCCAGGGCCAGATGCTGAGCTTCGGCCTGATCTGGCTGGGCCTCATCCTCTTCGCCAGCGACAGCTATGCCGCCGCCCGCCGCAACCGGCTGGCGACGGCGTAATCTGATCAGTTGAACTCGGTCGCCTCGAACCGGACCGGCTCGCCGACCGCCTGATTGGCGAGGCTGTCTTCCCACATCACGCGGTTGCCGCGGATGATGGTGCCGATCGCCTTGCCGGTGAGGTCCATGCCGTCGAACGGCGACCAGTCGCAGCGCGAGGCGAGCCATGCCTTGCCGACGGTCCATTTCTTCTTGAGGTCGACCACGGTGAAGTCAGCGTCATAGCCGAGCGCGATCCGGCCCTTGCAGGTGAGGCCGAACACGCGCTGCGGGCCCGACGAGGTCAGTTCGATGAAGCGGCGCAGCGTCAGCCGCCCTTCGGCCACATGGTTGAGCAGTAGCGGCACCAGCGTCTGCACGCCCGGCATGCCGCTGGGCGAGGCGGGGTAGACCTTCGCCTTTTCCTCGATCGTGTGCGGCGCATGGTCGCTGCCCAGCACGTCGGGCACGCCCTGGTTGAGCCAGAACCACAGGCCGTCGCGATGCGCCGCGCTGCGGATCGGCGGGTTCATCTGGGCATAGGTGCCCAGCCGCGGATAGGCATCCTCGCCGGCCAGGGTCAGATGCTGCGGCGTGACTTCGCAGGTCGCGACATCCTTGTTCTGGCCGATATATTCCAGCTCCGCCGGGGTGGTGACGTGCAGGATGTGGATGCGGCGGCGCGCCTTGCGGGCGAGCGCGATGATCCGCTTCGTCGCGATCATCGCGCTTTCATCGTCGCGCCAGACGGGGTGGGACGAGGGATCGCCCTCGACCCGATAATCCTTGCGCGCGTTCATCCGCGTCTCGTCCTCGGCATGGATGGCGACGCGGCGGGTGCCCGACGCCAGCACGCGGGCCAGCGCAGCGTCATCGTCCACCAGCAGGCTGCCGGTCGATGCGCCCATGAAGATCTTGACGCCGGACGTGCCGGGAATGCGCTCCAGTTCCTTCAGCTGCTCGGCATTTTCCGCCGTCGCGCCGACATAGAAGGCATGGTCGCACCACATGCGATGATGGGCGCGCTTCAGCTTGTCATGCACCCGCTCGGCGGTGTCGGTATTGGGATTGGTGTTGGGCATTTCGAAGACGGCGGTGACGCCGCCCAGCACCGCGGCGCGGCTGCCCGATTCCAGATCCTCCTTATATTCCAGCCCCGGCTCGCGGAAATGCACCTGGCTGTCGATGCAGCCGGGCAGCACGTCGAGGCCGGTGCAGTCGATCACTTCGCCCGCATCGCCCAGGCTGGTGCCGATGGCGACGATCTTGCCGCCGCGCACGCCCACATCCACCTGCTCCGCGCCGCCCGGCGTATGGACGGTGCCGTTCTTGAGGATCATGTCGAAGGTCTGGGTCATGGCGATATTCCTGTCTGCTGTTCGCGCGAACCGCTTGGCGAAGTCGTGCCGCCGTCCTACCTAAAGCCGATGACCGATACCACCCTTACCGACCGCGCGGTGCTGCGCATTTCCGGCGAAGAGGCGCGTCCCTTCCTGCAGGGGCTGCTGACCCGCGACGTGCTGACGCTCAAAGACGGCGAAGCGCGCTGGACCGCGCTGCTGACGCCGCAGGGCAAGGCGCTGTTCGACTTCATCCTGTGGGGCGACGACGGCGATATATTGATCGACTGCGAAGCGGCGCAGGCCGATGCGCTGGCGAAGCGGCTGACGATTTACCGGTTGCGGCGCAAGGTGGTGATCGCGCGCGACGAGTCGCTGGCGGTGCATTGGGCGATCGATGCGGCCGACAAACCCCGCGATCCGCGCCTGCCAGAATTGGGCGCGCGCTGGCTGGCGCCGGCCACCGATGGCGACGCCTCCGCCGCGTTCCGCACGCATCGGCTGTCGCTCGGCGTCTTCGAGGGCGCGGCGGAACTGGGGCAGGACCAGACGCTGTGGCTCGAAACCAATGCCGAGGAACTGCACGGCGTCGATTATGACAAGGGCTGCTATGTCGGCCAGGAAAACACCGCCCGCATGCATTATCGCAACAAGGTGAACCGGCGACTGGTCGCGGTGCCGCTGGAGCAGGCCGACGAGAAGCGCCAGCGCGCCGCCCTGCCAGACCTCAATCTGTCGATCGAACTGCAACGGGTGGAGGCGATCGACCCCGCCACCCTGCCCGCCTGGCTCGCCACCGCGATCGCCGCGCAGGCCGCCGAATGAGGCAATGGTTCTGGCGCCAACAGCCGTTCGGTTCGAGCCTGTCGAGAACCGCTGCACGCAGGCTTCTCGACTTCGCTCGAAGCGAATGGATATTATTGTCGTTGCTGTGCGCCTTCACCCTGACCATGCCGGCTCGGGCGGAAACGCCCTGGACTTTGGTCAAGGCCTATCCGCACGACCCAGCGGCCTTCACCGAGGGCCTCTTCTACCTCGACGGCGCGCTCTATGAGAGCACCGGCCTTGAAGGCCAGTCGGAGATTCGCAAGGTCGCGCTCAAGACCGGCAAGGTCGAGCAGCGCCGCGTCGTCGAGCAGCCCTATTTCGGCGAGGGCATCGTCAACTGGGGCGGCAAGCTGGTCAGCCTGACCTGGCGCCATCGCCAAGGCTTTGTCTGGAAACTGGACGATTTCTCGCCGCTTTCCACCTTCCGCTATGAAGGCGAAGGCTGGGGCCTGACCCAGGATGGCCGGTCGATCATCATGAGCGACGGCAGCGCGCAGCTGCGCTTCCTCGATCCCGAGACGCTGAGCGAACAGCGCCGAATCACCGTCACCTGGAACGGCCGCGCGGTCGACCGGCTCAACGAGCTGGAATGGGTCAGGGGCGAGATCTGGGCCAATGTCTGGTACGACACCAGGATCGCCCGGATCGACCCGCGCAGCGGCGGCGTGATCGACTGGATCGATGTCGCCCCGCTACGCAAGCAGGCCGGCGTCACCGACAGCGAAGCCGTCGCCAACGGCATCGCCTATGACGCCAAGAGCGACCGCGTCTTCATCACCGGCAAGAACTGGCCGAAGCTATTCGAAATCAAGGTCGGGAAGTAAGGCGTCGCGCGTAATAGCCCTCTCCCGCAGGCGGGAGAGGGTTGGGTGAGGGTCTTCTTGCTTACGTCTCTCGAACGGCAAGCAGCTCCAGCCTGATCCGCTCCACCACGCCGTCGAAATTCTCGACCACATCATGATTCCAGAACCGGTGGATCACATAGCCCGCCGATTGCAGCTGCCTCGTGCGCGACGCATCCGTCCGTTCATCATGCTGCCCGCCATCGATCTCTACGATGAAGCGATATTCGGCGCAGAGAAAATCGACCACGAATGGCCCGATCGTCGCCTGTCGCCGGAACTTGAAACCTTCAAGCTGGCGATTGCGCAAGACGGCCCATAGCCGTTGCTCACATTCAGTTGCGTTGCGCCGCAGACGTGAAGCGTTGGGACTGGTCGGGCCGATGCTGGGCATTGGCAGAGTCTATCATGAGGGCAGTCGTAGAAAAGCCCTCACCCAACCCTCTCCCGTAAACGGGAGAGGGCTTATAGGCGGTTTACCGCTTCCAGCGCGCCCAGATGGCGGTGGGGAGCAGCAGGCCGCGGGCTTCCTCGCGCACGGTCAGTTCGCCGGCCTCGACCTCGCCGGGCAGGTCGGCAAAGGCCTGGCGCAGCAATTCGCCGATCGCCAGCGCCGACATGCGCACCGCATAGACGGTGAGGAACAGGAAGCGGCTGTCGGCGTCCAGCAACTGGCGGCAATTGGCGATGAGGCCGGGCAGATCCTCTTCCAGCCGCCAGACTTCGCCGTCGGGGCCGCGGCCATATTTGGGCGGGTCGAGCAATATGCCGTCATAGCGGCGGCCGCGCCGCACTTCGCGCGCGACGAACTTGGCCGCATCCTCGACGATCCAGCGGATCGGCCGGTCGCCCATGCCCGACAGGTCGGCATTCGCCCGCGCCTGCGCCACCGATTTCTTCGACGCATCGACATGGACCATGCGCGCGCCGGCCGCCGACATGCCCAGCGTGCCGACGCCGGTATAGCCGAACAGGTTCATCACCTCCGCCTCGGGCTTGTCGGCCGTGCTGGCGCGCATGAAGTCCCACACCGGCGCCATGTCGGGGAAGAAGCCGAGATGGCGGAAGGGGGTGCAGCTCGACTGGAAGGTCACTTCCTTCCAGTGCAGCGGCCATCCCTCGGCCGGGACCGGCTTGTCATAATACCAGCGGCCGCCGCCATCCTCGTCCGATCCGGGGATGAATTCGCCGTCGGCGCGCCAATCTTCGGTCGCCGGCGCCCACATCGCCTGCGGTTCGGGGCGGATGAAGCGGAAACGGCCATAGCGTTCGAGCTTGCGGCCGTTGCCAGAGTCGATCAGGCCATAGTCGGACCAGGGTTCGCCGATGAGAGTCTTGAGTTCCATTCCGGCCTCATCGTCTCTTGCGCCGCTCCTGTCGAGAGGGGATCAACCCGCGATCAGCCGCGCGGCGTCGCCCGCTCCGCGACATAGGCGGTCACCGCCTCGAACGTGCCGGGCAGCTTGGCATAGCTTTCCTCGCGCGCGAACAGGTCGCCGACCCGCGCGGGCAGCGGCGGCCGCGTGCCGGTCGCCCGCTCCACCGCGTCGCGGAACTTGGCGGCATGGGCGGTCGCCAGCGTCACCACCGGGATCGACGGATCGATGTCCGCCTCGCGCGCGGCGGCGAGGCCAATGGCGCTGTGCGGATCGATCACCTGGCCGGCGGCGTCGAACGCCCAGCGCATCGCCATGGTCATGCCGTCGGCATCGATCCGGGCGGAGGTGAACAGGTTGGCCGCGCCCTCGCGCTGGGCATTGGTGAGGCGCATCGCCTTGCTCGCCTCGAAACCCTGCATCTGCTGGGCGAGCGCGAGGCCGTCACGGCCACCGGCATCGAACAGCAGTCGCTCGAAATTGGAGCTGACCTGAATGTCCATGCTGGGCGTCGCGGTCGGCACGACCTGGCCCTGGCTATAGTCGCCCTCCGACAGGGCGCGGTGCAATATGTCGTTGACGTTGGTGGCGACCACCAGCTTGGCGACCGGCAGGCCCATTTTCGACGCGACATAGCCGGCGAAGACATCGCCGAAATTGCCGGTCGGCACCGAGAAGGCGATCGGGCGATCGGGCGCGCCCAGCCGCACGGCGGCGTAGAAATAATAGACGACCTGCGCCATCAGCCGCGCCCAGTTGATGCTGTTCACCGCCGACAGGTTGAAACGCGCCTTGAAGTCCGCGTCGTTGAACATGCGCTTCACCAGCGCCTGCGCATCGTCGAAGCTGCCGTCGATCGCGATGTTGTAGACATTGGGCGCCAGCACCGTGGTCATCTGGCGGCGCTGCACGTCGGACACCCGGCCCTCGGGATGCAGCATGAAGATGTCGACCTTCTCGCGGCCGGCGACCGCGTCGATCGCGGCCGAACCGGTGTCGCCCGATGTGGCGCCGACGATGGTCAGATGATCGTCGCGGCGCGACAAGAAGCGCTCGAACAGCTGGCCCAGCAGCTGGAGCGCGACATCCTTGAACGCCAGGGTCGGACCATGGAACAGCTCCAGCATCCAGTGGCGATTGTCGAGCTGGACCAGCGGCGTCACCGCGTCATGGCTGAACCGGCCATAGGCGGCGGTGCAAAGCTCGCGCAGTTCCTCTTCGCTCAGCGATCCGGCGACGAACGGCGCCATGACGCGCACGGCAGTTTCGACATAGGAAAGGCCGGCGAGCGCGCGAATGTCGGCAGCGGAAAATTGCGGCCAGCTCTCCGGCACATAAAGCCCGCCGTCGGACGCCAGGCCCGCCAGCGTGACATCTTCAAAACCGAGCGCCGGTGCGCTTCCCCTGGTGCTGACATATTGCATAATGGGAAAGCGCGGTAGCGACGCGCGCGCGCCGGGGCAAGCCTTTACGACGGCTTTGGCGGCTCCGCATTGCGTCGACGCAGGACAAGCAGATAGATTATTGCCGCCAGCGCGGCAAAAATGAACCATTGCACCGCATAGGCGAGATGATTGTTGGGCACGTCGGCGGTGCTGGGCGGCGCCATGGGTTTCAGGCCCGGCGGCGCGGCGCGCGCGACCAGCATCGGCCGCAGTGGCATGGTCCTGCCCCCTGCCCGCGCGATCAGCGAGCGATGATCGGGTTCCTGCGAAATCCAGCCTTCGACCTGTCCGCCGGTCCAGGCCGGCTTGTCATCCGGCTTCTGGCCGACGCCGACCGCGACCAGTGCGCCGGGCCCTTCGGCGCCGGTGGTGCATTGGGCGATATGGCGATAGCCGGTCGATCCGTCGGCCGCGCGCCCGGCCTCCACCTGCCAGCCGACGACGCGCAGGCAATGGACCGAGGACGGGCGGAACAGCAGTTCATCGGGCACCGGCGGCATTTTGGGGAAGGCGACGGCCGGGCGCGATACATTGCTGGCCGCCAGCGCCAGCATGGTTTCCTTCTCGCCCCGGCGCTGCAACTGCCAGATGCCGAGCGCGATCATGACAGCGATCGCGACACAGACCAGCAGGGTCGGAACAATCGGGATGCGCCGTCCGCTCATGCGTCCTTCTTCTCCACCACCCGCCCCTCGCGGGCATCCTTGCGATATTCGACCGTCAGCAGCGCGCCCTTGGCGACGCGCAGGCTGCCGACCACGGCGCCGGCGGTCAGCGGCGCCCACAGCAGCAGGTGCAGCCATAGCGGCGGATGGACCGTCAGTTCCAGGGTCAGCGCCAGCGCGACCATGACCGCGCCGATGATCAGCGTCAGGAAAGCCGCCGGCCCGTCGCCGACATTATATTGGCCATAGTCCAGCCCGCACTGGCGACAGGCCGACGCAAAACGCACCGGCCCTTCGAACAGGGTCGGTGCGCTGCAACGGGGGCAAAGGCCGCGGGCGGAGGCCGCAAGCAGGTCCATGCCTGTCGCCTTCGCCGTCATCCCTGAACCATCAGCCGCCGTGGATCGGCGCGCCCCAGCCGCCCCAGACATAGATGGCGGCGAACAGGAACAGCCACACCACGTCGACGAAATGCCAGTACCAGGCGGCCGCTTCAAAGCCGAAATGCTGGCGCGGGGTGAAGTCGCCCTTATAGGCGCGGATCAGGTTCACCACCAGGAAGATGGTGCCGACCAGCACATGGAAGCCATGGAAGCCGGTCGCCATGTAGAAGGCCGAGCTATAGGGCGAACCGCCGAACGGGAACGGCGCGTGCATATATTCATAGGCCTGGATGCAGCTGAACAGCGCACCCAGGATCACCGTACACCACAGGCCCTTCTTCAGCCCTTCGCGATCGCCGTGGATCAGCGCATGATGCGCCCAGGTGACGGTGGTGCCCGAGCAGAGCAGGATCAGCGTGTTGAGCAAGGGCAGCTCGAACGCGTTCATCACCTCGATGCCCTTGGAGGGGAACATCCCCTCGATCGGCGCCAGTTCGCTGGGGAAGAGGGAGAAGTCGAAAAAGGCCCAGAACCAGCCGACGAAGAACATCACTTCCGACGCGATGAACAGGATCATGCCATAGCGCAGATGCAGCTGGACCACCGGCGTATGATCGCCGGCATGCGCCTCGGCAATCACATTGCTCCACCAGCTGAACATGGTGAAGAGGACACCGGCCACACCGATTAGGAAGATCCAGCCACCGCCGGCGGGCATCGCGTCGGGATGCATCCACATGATCGCGCCCATCGCCATCACCAGCGCCGACATCGAGCCGAACAGCGGCCAGATGCTGGGCGGAAGGATATGATAATCGTGGTTCTTGGCGCCTGCCATGACGGTTTCTACCTCTTCCCTGTTTTTCGGTTATTCTCGTCAGCTTAGCTTGGCTGCTTCCCCTGCTCAACAGGATAGAAGGTGTAGCTGAGCGTTATCTGCTGCGTGTCCTTGTTGTCGGGATCCTGCAATATCTTGGGATCGACATAATAGATCACCGGCATGCGCACTTCCTCACCGGGTTGCAGCGTCTGCTGGGTGAAGCAGAAACACTGGATCTTGGTGAAATAGGCGCCGGCCTGGGTCGGCGTGACGTTGAAGCTGGCGGTGCCGGTCACCGGCTTGTCGGACAGGTTCTTGGCAATGAAAATCGCCATGTCGCGGGCGCCCACGGTCACCGTGTCGGTGCGATGTTCGGGGCGGAACTCCCAGGGCATGCCGGGCTGGACATTGGAATCGAAGCGGATCGACATGGTCCGCCCGGCCACCGGGGTCAGCTTCACATCGGCCGCCGCGCGCTGGGTCGTGCCGCCGAAACCGGTCGTCTGACAGAAGATGCGGTAGAGCGGGACCGAGGCGAAGCCGAGGCCAAGCATCGCCAGGCCGATGCCCGCCATCGCCACCAGCGTCCGCCGGTTGCGGCGGTCGCGGTCAAAGGGCGAGGGCGGGAGCGAGGCCATCAGATATTATGGCTCGCGCCGATCTTCGCCAAAGTGATGGCGAAGAAGAGGATGGCGAGGAAGCCGAGCAGCAGCCCGGTCACCAGCGCACGGGACTTTTGCCGTGCGCGCACCTGATCCTGATCTTCCGGACTCATGCCAGCAGCCAGCGGTCGACGACCACTGCCCCGAACAGCAGGAAGAGATACAGGATCGAATATTTGAACAGCCGCTTTTCCGGCGCCATGCGCGCGGGATCGGTTTCGCGGCGCAGATAGACCTGGAAGGCCATGGCCGCGAAGATCGCGGTGCCCACCAGTGCCGCCGTGCCATAGATCGCGCCAGTCAGGTGCAGCGCGACCGGGGCCAGCGCGGCAACCGCCATGATGAAGGTGTAGAAAAGGATCTGGCGCCGGGTGACGACCTCGCCCGAAACGACCGGCAGCATCGGGATGCCGGCGGCGGCATAATCGGTCTTCACGAACAGCGCGAGCGCCCAGAAATGAGGCGGCGTCCAGAAGAAGATCAGCATGAACAGCGCGATCGGCAGCGCGGTGATGTCGCCCGTCACCGCCGCCCAGCCGATCACCGGCGGGAAGGCGCCGGCCGCGCCGCCGATGACGATATTCTGCGCCGTCCGGGGCTTCAGCCAGATGGTGTAGATGAAGACATAGAAGAGGATCGAGACGGTCAGCACGGCGGCGGCCAGCCAGTTGGTCGCCATCCCCATCAGGATCACCGAGAAGAAGGACAGGCCGACGCCGAAATGCAGCGCCGTCTGCCGCTCCATCCGGCCGGCGGGCAGCGGCCGGCTGGCGGTGCGCTTCATCTTGGCGTCGATATCGGCTTCCCACCACTGGTTGAGCGCGGCGGCCGCGCCGGCGCCCAGCGCGATGCACAATATCGCGGTAAAGCCCAGCACCGGATGGATATGACCGGGCGCGGCGAGCAGCCCGCACAGGCCCGTGAACACCACAAGCGTCATCACGCGCGGCTTGGTCAGCGCGACGAAATCGCGCCAATGAGCGGGCAGGACGGGGGCATTAGCCCCGGACGAAAGCGGCGAACTGGCCATAAACTCCTCTTCGATCAGCCGGCGCCCCATACAGGCCCTGACCGATTCCGGCAAATGGACAGACGGTCCTACCCGTCTGCCCCGCCGCAGGGGGAACGGAGTGCCCGGTCCAGGCCGGGCACCCGCATGGCGATCAGTCGATGACCGGCAAGGTCTCGAACTGGTGATAGGGCGGCGGGCTGGTCAGCGTCCATTCCAGCGTCGTCGCGCCTTCGCCCCAGGGATTGCCCTCTGCGCGTCTGCCGGCGAACAGCGACCAGAAGACATTGACCAGGAAGATCAGCACGCCGACCGCCATGATCTCATAGCCGTGGGTCGCGATCTTGTTCCAATAGGCGAACGCCTCGGGATAGTCGGGATAACGGCGCGGCATGCCGCTCAGGCCCAGGAAGTGCATCGGGAAGAACAGCAGGTTCACGCCGATGAAGAAGACCCAGAAATGGAGCTGGCCCAGCACTTCATTATACATGCGCCCCGTCATTTTCGGGAACCAGTAATAGAAGCCCGCGAACAGCGAGAAGACCGCGCCCAGCGACAGCACATAGTGGAAGTGCGCGACCACATAATAGGTGTCGTGCAGCACGTCATCGACGCCGCCATTGGCCAGCACCACGCCGGTCACACCGCCCACGGTGAACAGGAAGATGAAGCCCAGCGCCCACACCATCGGCGTCTTGAAGCTGATCGATCCGCCCCAGATGGTCGCGATCCACGAGAAGATCTTGATGCCGGTCGGCACCGCGATGACCATGGTGGCGGCGGTGAAATACATCTTCACATTCACCGACATGCCGGTGGTGAACATGTGGTGCGCCCAGACGACGAAGCCGACCACGCCGATCGCGACCATGGCATAGGCCATGCCGAGATAGCCGAACACCGGCTTGCGGCTGAAGGTCGAGACGATCTGGCTGACGATGCCGAAGCCCGGCAGGATCATGATATAGACTTCGGGGTGGCCGAAGAACCAGAAGAGATGCTGGTAGAGTTCGGGATCGCCGCCACCGGCCGCATCATAGAAGGTGGTGCCGAAATTGCGATCGGTCAGCAGCATGGTGATCGCCGCGGCCAGCACCGGCAGCGCCAGCAACAGCAGGAAGGCGGTGACCAGCACCGACCAGACGAACAGCGGCATCTTGTGCAGGGTCATGCCCGGCGCACGCATGTTGAGAATGGTGGTGATGAAGTTGATCGCGCCCAGGATCGAGCTAGCGCCGGCGATGTGCAGCGACAGGATCGCCATGTCAACGGCCGGGCCGGCCGACCCGCTGGTCGACAGCGGCGCATAGACGGTCCAGCCGGTGCCCGCGCCATTGCCGGTGCCGCCGGGCACGAAGGTGGAGCCGAGCAGCAGCAGGAAGGCGGGGATGAGCAGCCAGAAGCTGATATTGTTCATCCGCGGGAAGGCCATGTCCGGCGCACCGATCATGATCGGCACGAACCAGTTGCCAAAGCCGCCGATGATCGCGGGCATCACCATGAAGAAGACCATGATCAGGCCATGGGCGGTGATCAACACGTTCCAGAGGTGATAGGCCTGGTCCAGCGTCGCGGCGGGACCGTCGCTCCACTGCGCCCAGATATGCAGGAACTGGATGCCCGGCTCGCGCAATTCCATGCGCATCAGGCCGGAAATGGCGCCGCCGATCAGGCCGGCCATGATCGCGAAGATCAGATAGAGGGTGCCGATGTCCTTGTGGTTGGTGGACATGAACCAGCGCTGGAAGAAGGCCGGCTTGTGGTCGGCATCATGATGATCATGGGCATGGTCGCCATGATGATCGCCATGATGGTCGGCGGTGATGGTGGTCATGACGTTCCTACCCCTCAGATCTTCTTTTCAGCAGTAGCGGCAGCGGCTTCAGCCGTCTTCTCCGCCGCTGCGCCCTTCAGCGTGCCGCCCTGCGACTGGACCCACTGGTCGAACTGAGCCGGGGGCAGCGCCTCGATCGCGATCGGCATGAAGCCGTGGCGCGCGCCGCACAGTTCCGAACATTGGCCATAATAGACGCCCGGCTTCTCGATGGTGAAGCTCTTCTCGTTCAGGCGTCCGGGCACGGCGTCCATCTTCACCCACAGCGAAGGCACGGCAAAGCTGTGGATCACGTCGGCGCCGGTGATGATCAGCTTGACCGGACGACCGACCGGCAGGACCAGGCGATTGTCAGGCGCGAGCAGATAGGGCTCGCCATTTTCCTTCGCCTTGTCCTCGGGCAGCATGTTCGACACGAATTCGGGGATGCCGTTGTCGGGATATTCATAGCCCCAATACCATTGATAGCCGGTGACCTTCACGGTCAGCGCATCCTTGGGCGCGGGCTTGTACTGGTCGGCCAGCAGGCCGATCGAGGGAATCGCGATCACCAGCAGGATGAGGACCGGAACCAGCGTCCACACCACTTCGATGACGGTGTTGTGGGAGGTCTTGGACGGCACCGGGTTGGCGGAGCGGCGATAGCGCACCATCACATAGAGCATCAGCAGCAGCACGAAGACCGAGATGGTGGTGATGAGCGGCAGCAGCATCTTGTCGTGCAGCCAGCGCGCGGTGTGGCCGGTGGAGGTGAACTGCTCCTGCAGCGTGATCTCGCCGGGCTTGGGCATGCCGATGCCTTCGGTCGGCTTCATCCGCGGCGGCGCGGCGACCTTGGCGGCAGGCGCGGCTTCGGCCGCAGGGGCCGTCGCATTGTCGGGTGATTCGGTCGATATAGCTGCATTGTCAGCAGCGGGGGCGGCAGCGGCGGCATTCTCCTGCGCCAATGCCATCGGGCTCATCACCGTTGCCGGCGCCATTGCCAGCAAGCCGGCCAGAATGAGCGATCTCACCTTTTTCATAGCCTCATCTACCCCTAACCCCTTGTTGCCGCTGCAACGGGAACGTCCACTTTCGCGTCGTGCCCGCCCGTTCGGTCTATGTGGCGGCTTATAGGCAACGAATTTTTCTGCCTCAAGTCAGTGTGGACCAGATTTTCTTCGCTGTTGCAACGCCTCCCGCTCCCGCCTATCTCGCACCTCGCGCACAGGTGCGCGATCATGGGCATGTCATGCCCGTGCGATATGGGCGGGCCGGGCGCCGTTTTTGCGCGACCTCCCGCAACGGAATAGTGGAACAGGGCGGAATGACCGACGAAGAAGTATTGGCAGAATTCCGGGCAGCAGGTGCGCTGCTCGAAGGACATTTCATCCTGTCGTCGGGCCGCCGCAGCGCCAATTACCTGCAGTGCGCCCGCGTGCTGATGAATGCCGAACGCGCCGGCAAGCTGGCCCGCGCCACCGTGCAGCAGCTGCCGCGCGAGCTGCGCCAGGAGATCGACCTGGTCGTGTCGCCCGCCATGGGCGGCCTGATCATCGGCCATGAAGTCGGCCGCGCGCTCGACAAGGATGCGGTGTTCCTGGAGCGGCCCGAGGGCGTGTTCGAACTGCGCCGCGGCTTTGCCATATCGCCGGGGCAGAAAGTGCTGATGGTGGAAGACGTCGTCACCACCGGCCTGTCGTCGCGCCAGGCGATCGAGGCGGTCGAGCACGAAGGCGGCATCGTCGTCGCCGAAGTGGCGCTGGTCGATCGTTCGGCCGGCGAAGTGGACCTGGGCGTCCCCTTCTACCCGCTCGTGAGCATCAATTTCCCGGTCTATGACGCCGATCAGCTGCCGCCCGAACTGGAAGCGGTGCCGGCGATCAAGCCCGGCAGCCGGAAGCAGTAAGATGGCCGCCGTTCCGCTGCGCCTGGGGGTCAATATCGACCATGTGGCGACGATCCGCAACGCGCGGGGCGGCGAACATCCCGATCCGGTCAAGGCCGCGCTGCTGGCGGTGAAGGCCGGCGCCAACGGCATCACCGCGCATCTGCGCGAGGATCGCCGCCATATCCGCGACGAGGATATCGCGATGCTGATGGCGGCGCTCGACGTGCCGCTGAACCTGGAAATGGCGGCGACGCAGGAAATGCTGGGCATCGCCCTCAAGCACAAGCCGCACGCCGCCTGCATCGTGCCGGAAAAGCGGGAGGAGCGCACGACCGAGGGCGGCCTGGACGCCGCCGGCCAGATCGCGGTGCTGCGCCCGATCGTCGCCGCGCTCACCGATGCCGGCATCCGCGTCAGCCTGTTCATCGAGGCCGATGCCGCCCAGATCGACGCCGCGATCCAGCTTGGCGCGCCCGTGGTCGAATTTCACACCGGCGCCTATGCCCATCTGACCGGCGAGGCCCGCGCGGTCGAGCTGCGCCGCATTGCCGACGCCGCCGCGCTCGCCGCCAAGAACGGCATCGAGCCGCATGCCGGCCATGGCCTGACCTTCGACAATGTCGCGCCGATCGCCGCCATCCCCCAGATCGCCGAACTCAATATCGGCCATTTCCTGATCGGCGAGGCGATCTTCGGCGGGCTGGAAGCCAGCATCCGCGAAATGCGGCGGCAGATGGACCTGGCGCGGTGACTGCCGCATGATCATCGGCCTCGGCTCCGATCTCTGCAATATCGAGCGGATCCAGAATTCGCTCGACCGCTTCGGGGACCGGTTCGTCCAGCGCGTCTTCACCGATGTTGAACAGGCCAAGGCGGAACGCCGGCCGTTTACGAAAGCCGGCACGCTGGCCAAGCGCTTCGCCGCCAAGGAGGCCTTTTCCAAGGCGGTCGGCACCGGCTTCAAGGCCGGGGTCTTCATGAAGGATATCGGCGTCGTCAACGCGCCCAGCGGCGCGCCCACGCTGGCGCTGACCGGCGGCGCGGCACAGCGGCTGGCATCGATGGTGCCGGCGGGCTACAAGCCGGTCATTCACCTGACGCTCACGGACGATCATCCATGGGCCCAGGCCTTCGTCATCATCGAGGCGCTGCCGCTTTGAGCGGGCCGCCCTCCCCATCCGAGCATAGCCCTTCCATGACGGCAGTCGACATGACCCAAACCGACCCCCTGCCCCCTGCCGCGCCCGAAACGGCAGCCGACGACAAGGAGGCAGACAACAGCGGCGCCGGCGGCAGCGGGGTGAATTGGTGGCATGAGGTGAAGAGCATCGTGCTGCTCATCCTCGCCGTGCTGGCCTTCCACAGCTTCGTCGCCAAGCCCTTCTACATCCCGTCGGAATCGATGATGCCGGTGCTGCTGAAGGGCGACCGGCTGGTGGTCAGCAAATTCCCCTATGGCTGGTCCTATGTCAGCCCCAGCTTCCATCCGCTGCCCTTCCTGAAGGGGCGCATCCTGGGCCATCTGCCCGAGCGTGGCGACATCGTCATCGTCTCGCCCCAGAACCGGCGCGAGGATTATATCAAGCGCGTCATCGGCCTGCCCGGCGACATTGTCGAAGTGCGCGGCGGTCAGGTGATCCTGAACGGCGTGCCGGTGCCGCAGAAGGTGCTCAAGCCCCTGCGCATAGCGGTCGATGGCAATGCCCCCTGCCCGCCGATGCAGTTCCCCGGCGCGCTGGTGACCGACAAGGCGGGCAAGAGCTGGTGCGAACTGCCGGTGCGGCAGGAAGTACTGCCCAACGGCAAGACCTATGTCACGATCGACATGGGGCCGAGCGCGCTCGACTGGTATGGCCCGGTCCGCGTGCCCGCCGACCATGTCTTCCTGATGGGCGACAATCGCGACAACAGCGCCGACAGCCGCGCCCCGCTGGAGGAAAATGGCCTGGGCGGCCCGGTGCCGTGGGAAGCGATCGGCGGCCGCGCCGAATTCATCACCTTCAGCCTGGACGGCGATTCGAGCTGGAATCCGCTCAGCTGGCTCCATGCCTTCCGTGGCGGCCGCGCCGGGAACAGCCTGCGCCCCCAGAGCGTTACCGAGGCGAAATAGTTCACGACAGCTAATTGGGGGTTCCGGGTTTGAGCGACGCGCAGCAGCATATCGAGCAACCCGGCCCCAGCGAATTGCGCAGCCCGCTGGTCCAGCATGAGATCAAGCGGGCGGGCGTCTGGTTCGCGATGGCGATCGGCATCGCCCTGGTCGTGCTGCTGGCCCAGCCGATCATGCTGATCCTGGGCGCGCTGGTCTTCACCACCATGATGGATGGCGGCACCCGCCTCTTGGGCCGCGTGCTGCCGATCGGCCGGGGCTGGCGCCTAACGATCGTGCTGCTTGCCGTCGTCGCCTTCCTCGCCTATACTTTCTACCTCACCGGCTCCAGTCTCGCCGCCCAGGCGCAGGCGATGCGCACCATCGTCGAGGCGCAGGTGGAGCGGGTCGGCGGCTGGATGCAGCAGCTGGGCATCACCACCACGCCCGAAGACCTCAAGGGCCTGGCCCAGCAGGCGATGAGTTCCATGGGCCGGGTTACCGCCGCCGTCGGCACCGCTGTCGGCGCGATCACCAGCGGCGTCATGATGCTGGTGCTGGCCATCTTCATCGCGGTCGAACCCAAGCTGTACGAACGCGGCGTCGCCTGGATGCTGCCGATGGACAAGCGCGCCCATTTCTACACCGTCGCCGACAAGATGGCCTTCACCCTGCGCCGCCTGATGTTCGGCCGGCTGATCGGCATGGCGGTGGAGGGTGTGGGCGTATGGCTGCTGCTATGGGCCGGCGGCGTGCCGATGGCGGGCCTGCTCGGCATCCTCACCGGCCTGCTCGCCTTCCTGCCCAATATCGGCGCGATCATCTCGGGCGTTCTGATCGTCCTCGTCGGCTTTTCGGGCGGCACCCATACCGGCCTCTATGCCTTTGGCGTCTACATGGCGGTGCAGATCATCGACGGCTATCTGATCGTGCCGATGGTGGCCAAGCGCGCAACCGACCTGGCCCCCGCGCTGGTGCTGGCGGCGCAGATATTGCTCGGTGCGCTGTTCGGCATCCTCGGCCTGTTCCTGGCCGATCCGATCGTCGCCATGATCAAGGTCTATCTGGAGGAACGGTCCAAGGCTCTGGCAGGGCAGACCATCCTGAAAAGCGACGATAAAAACGGCGATTGACGAATGCGTCCCGGAACGTAACGATTGCTCCTGCGCTTCTATCCTAAAGCGAAAGGAGAGAATGGCATGACCGTGGCAATGGAGCAGCAGAAGAAGCTGCATTTCGAACTGACCAATGTCGGCATGCGGGCCCAGGCAACCGCCGCCGGCATGGTCCAGCTCTGCCGGGAACTGCATCGGGCCGGCATCCTCGACAATGACGCGCTGGAACGGATCAAGTCGGCCATCGCCGACGATATCGACATCGGTGCGCCGCGTTCGGTGTCCTGCGTCGAATATCGGCGCGACGTGAAGGCGCGACTCGACCGCCTGTTCACCGGCGAGGAAAAGATTGGCAGCGCCGAAGGCCTCGCCTTCCCGCCATCGGCCCCCGGCGATCAGGCAGCCCTCTGAGCATTTGTCCGGACTGCGCCTCTGGCGCAGCCGCACCGGTGGTCGGGTGGGGGTGCGGGCCGGTGCCGCATCAAAAATGCGCCCTTTCGCGCATTTTCCAGACAGACTCTGACCACCAAAGAAAAAGGGCCCGGAAACCGGGCCCTTCTCTACTCTCGGATCGATCGGATCAGTTGCCCGGCACGCCCTGCGGAACGGCGCCCTGCGGCATGCCACCCTGCATCTGCTGCATCCGCTGCTGCATCTGCATGATTTCCGCGCGCGACTTGAAGTCGTGCAGCTGGACATCGAACACCAGCACCGAATTGGCCGGGATCGGGCCGGCGGCCTGTTCGCCATAGCCAAGCTGCGGCGGGATCCACAGGCGATACTTGCCGCCCTTCTTCATCTTCTGCAGGCCTTCGGAGAAGCCCGGCACCACGCCGTCGACCGGCATCGGCGTCTGCGGATTCTCGTCGAACACGGTGCCGTCGAGCAGCGTGCCCTTATAGCCCACCAGCGCAACGTCGGCGGTCGTCGGGCTCGGCCCGCTGCCTTCCTCCAGCACCTGGTACTGCAGGCCCGACTCGGTCGTCACCACGCCCTTGGCATGGGCGTTCTGCGTCAGGAAGGCGGCAGGCGATGCTTCCACGCCCTGCTGCCCTGCCCAAGCCAGACCACCGGCCGCCAGCGCGATCGCGGCGACACCGATCCAGAGTCGCGTCAGCGACCCCTTGGCGATAGGACGAAGGGGGACAGCCGTCGTGGACATGAGCGAACGCCTCGCAATGAAGAACGGGAAATCAGCAAAGAGTCAGGACGACCGCGAACCGGCCGTCCTGATATCGGCAGTCCTTAACGGACGCCGTCGCGCTCGGCGCGCTTGCGCTCCAGCTTGCGGGCGCGGCGGACAGCAGCCGCCTTTTCGCGCGCACGCTTTTCCGAGGGCTTCTCGTAGTGACGACGCAGCTTCATTTCGCGATACACGCCTTCACGCTGCAGCTTCTTCTTGAGCGCGCGGAGGGCCTGGTCGACATTGTTGTCGCGAACGATGATCTGCATAAGTCCGTCAATCTCCAATCGAAAACGGGCGGATCGCCAGGAATGAAACCCTCCCGACGGGCCGACCGAATATAAAAATCCGTGAGTCGCCACAGGTCACCCTGAGGCATGTGGGGCGCGCCCTACCAGCAGAGTCGCGCAAATTCAACCCCTGCAGGGCTTTCACGCCCTTTCCCTCGACAGAATGCGTCGAGCGGAGGATAGTGGCGCCCATAATATAAAGGAGGATGGCCATGGCAAGTGCCGCCAGACAGCCCGACATGTCGCCCGCCGAATGGGAGGCGCGCCAGCAGCTCGCCGCCTGCTACCGCATCTTCGACCATTTCGGCTGGTCGGAACTGATCTACAATCACATCACCCTGCGCGTGCCCGATGAGGAAAATGCCTTCCTCATCAACCCGTTCGGCCTACTTTACAGCGAAGTCAGGGCATCCAACCTGGTCAAGATCGATATCGACGGCCATGTGCTCGACGGCAGCCCCTATCCGGTCAATCGCGCGGGCTTCACCCAGCATAGCGTCTTTCACCGCCATCTGGCCGACGCCCATTGCATCATCCACACCCATACCACGGCGGGCATGGCCGTCAGCGCCACGCAGGAAGGGCTGCGGCCGATCAATTTCTACGCCGCGGCCTTCACCGGGCGGATTGCCTATCATGAATTTGAAGGCGTCACGATCCGGCCGGAGGAAGGCGAAAGGTTGATCGCCAATCTTGGCGAGCGGCGAATCATGATGCTGCGCAACCATGGCACGCTGGTGATGGCCAAGACCTTGCCCGAAGCCTTCCTGATGCAATGGATGCTCCAGCGCGCCTGCGAGATTCAGCTCGCCGCCTGCGCCGCCGGCACGCCGGTGGAGATCCCGGCCGATGTCATCGCCGTGCATCAGCGCGACCTCGCCGGTGTGCAATTGCCGGTCGGCGTCGGCGTGCCCGATTTCCAGGCGATGGTCCGCCTGATCGACCGCTCTGACAAGAGTTGGCGGGACTAAAGCGTCCCGCCTTCCCCGCCTCCGTTCGCTTGACGCGAACGGAGGCGGATCAGCCCCTGCCGAATCCCCCGCCGCCGGGCGTCTCGATCACGAAGACGTCGCCCGGTGCCATCTGCGCCGATCCGGTCGCGCCCAGCATCTCGACCCGGCCATCGCCACGCTCGACCCAGTTGCGCCCCAGCCCGCCGGGCGCGCCGCCGGCGAGGCCAAAGGGCGGCACGCTGCGCCGGTTGGCCAGGATACCGGCGGTCATATCCTCCAGGAATCGAATGCGGCGCAGCCCGCCATTGCCGCCATGATGCGCGCCCGCGCCGCCCGATCCGGGCCGAATCGAAAATTCCTCCAGCAGCACCGGGAATCGGCTTTCCAATATTTCGGGGTCGGTGAGGCGGCTGTTGGTCATGTGGGTCTGCACCACATCGGCGCCGTCGAAATCCCGCCCGGCACCCGATCCGCCCGAGATCGTCTCATAATATTGGTGGCGCGCATTGCCGAAGGTGAAATTGTTCATCGTTCCCTGCGCGCCCGCCATCACGCCCAGCGCGCCGAACAGCGCGTCGGTGACGACCTGGCTGGTCTCGACATTGCCGGCGACCACCGCCGCGGGATAGCGCGGCCGCAGCAGCGATCCCTCCGGCACCACCAAAGTCATGGGCTTGAGGCAGCCGTCATTCATCGGCACGGCCTCGTCCACCAGCGTCCGCACGACATAGAGCAGGGCCGCGCGCGCGACCGACAAGGGCGCGTTGAAATTGCCCGGCAACTGGTCCGACGTGCCGGTGAAATCCACCGTCGCGCCGCGCGCCGCCCGGTCGATCGTCACGCTGACGACCACCTCCGCGCCATTGTCCATCGCATAGCGATAGTGCCCGTCGGCCAGGCGATCGATCAGCCGGCGCACCGCGGCCTCGGCCTGATCCTGCACATGGCCCATATAGGCAGCCACGACATCGACGCCATAATCGCCGCTGATCCGCTGCAGTTCGGCCGCGCCCTTGGCGCAGGCGGCGATCTGGGCGGACAGGTCAGCGATATTCTGGTCGACATTGCGCGAGGGCCAGCGGCCGGAGCCCAGCAGCGTCCGCAGATCGCCCTCCAGGAAGCGGCCCTGATCGACCACCAGCACATTGTCGAGGACGATGCCCTCTTCCTCAATGCTGCGGCTGTCGGGCGGCATGGAGCCGGGCGAGATACCGCCAATATCGGCATGATGGCCGCGCGCCGCGACATAGAAGGCCGGCGCACCCGCTTTCCCGTCGGCGAACACCGGCATCACCACCGTCACGTCGGGCAGATGCGTGCCGCCATCATAGGGCGCGTTGAGCGCATAGACGTCGCCCGGCAGCGTGCCGCGCCCGTCGATCGCCCGGCCATCGGCGCCGATCCCGCGCCGGCGCATGACCGCGCGGATGCTTTCCCCCATGCTGCCGAGGTGAACCGGCATGTGCGGCGCATTGGCGACCAGATTGCCGGCGGCATCGAACAGGGCGCAGGAGAAATCCAGACGCTCGCGAATATTGACCGAGGAAGCGCTGTGCTGGAGCGCCGCGCCCATTTCCTCAGCGATCGCCATGAACAGGCCGCCCATCACCTCCAGCCGGACCGGATCGACAGCGGTGCCGTCATCGGCGGCCGGCGCCGGGCGCGGCGCATGACGGGTCAGCACCAGATTGCCGATCGCGTCGAGCCGCGCGCGCCAGCCCGGCTCGACCACCGTGGTCGATACCGGATCACTGATCAGCGCCGGGCCATCGACGATGCTGTCCAGCGTCAGTCCGGCCCGGCCAAACACCGGTGCCTGCGCGCGCGCCAGCATCACCTGCGCCAGTGGCGCGGCTGCCTCGGTCGCGATGGTCGCGACGCTGCCCATATCCTCGGCGGTCGGTGCGATCGCCTCCACCCGCACCATGTCGACCAGCACGATGCCGGTGCCGCCATAGCCGAAGCGGGCCTGATATTGCGCCTCGAAATCGGCCAGCATCGCCGTCCGATCGCCCAGCATCACGTCGAACAGGCTGTCGGTGCCATCATAGCGCAGCCGCAGCACCGTCTCGCTCCGCTCCGCCTCGGGCAGGTCGGCGCGCGCCTGCTCGGCCAGTTCGGCGATCGCCGCCGCCAGCGCGTCGGCGCCGGCACCGTCCAGCGGCAGCGCCAGCGTCCGCTCGCGCACCGCGCGCCGGTCGGCCAGGCCCATGCCATAGGCGGACAGGACGCCGCCCAGCGGATGGATCATCACCCGGTCCATGCCTAAGGCATCGGCGACCAGACAGGCATGCTGCCCGCCCGCCCCACCGAAACTCGCCAGCGTATAGCGCGCGACATCATGACCGCGCGCAACCGAGATGCGCTTGATCGCATTGGCCATGCTGGCGACGGCGACGGCGATGAAGCCCTGCGCAGCCTCCTGCGCGGTCATCACCCGGCCGGTCTGCGCCTCCACCTGCGCACAGATGTCGGCAAAGCGCGCCTCGACCGCGTCCCGGTCGAGCGGCTGGTCGCCATTGGGGCCGAACAGGCTGGGGAAGAAATCGGGCTGCACCTTGCCCAGCATGACATTGCAGTCGGTGATGGTCAGCGGTCCGCCGCGCCGGTAGCAGGCCGGCCCCGGCACCGCGCCAGCCGATTCCGGGCCGACGCGAAAACGCCCGTCGACCACCGAACAGATGGAGCCGCCGCCCGCTGCGATGGTGTGGATGCGCATCATCGGCGCGCGCAGCCGCACGCCCGCCACCCGCGCCTCATTGTCGCGTTCATAGCTGCCGGCATAATGGGACACGTCGGTCGACGTGCCGCCCATATCGAAACCGATCACCTCGCCGAACCCGGCTTGCTCGGCGGTGCGGGCCAGGCCGACGATGCCGCCGGCCGGGCCGGACAGAACCGCATCCTTGCCGCGGAACAGGTCGCCCCGCGTGAGGCCCCCATTGGACTGCATGAACAGCTTGTCGGCGTCCTCGCCCAGTGCCTCGCCCAGCCCGTCGACATAGGCGCGCAGCACCGGCGAGAGATAGGCATCGGCCAGCACCGTATCGCCCCGCCCGACCAGCTTTATGAGCGGCGCGACCTCATGACTGACCGAAATCTGGGTGAAGCCGATCTGCCGGGCGATCCGCGCCAGCGCCTGCTCATGGGCGGGATAGCGATAGCCGTGCATCAGCACGATCGCGACCGCGCGCAGCCCGGCATCATAGCCGCGCTGCAACGCCGCCTGCGCCGCTGCCTCGTCCAGCGGCGTCAGGATGGTGCCATCCTGCATCACCCGCTCCTCCATCTCCACGACATCGGCATGGAGCGGCAGCGGCAGGTCGATCCGCCGCGCGAACAGGTCCGGCCGGTCCTGATAGCCGATGCGGATCGCGTCGCGGAATCCCTTCGTGATCGCCAGCAACACCGGCTCGCCCTTGCGCTCCAGCAGCGCATTGGTGGCGATGGTCGTGCCGATCCGCAACGTGCAGGGCGGGATCGGCCCGTCGCCCGCGCCGGTCAGCCGCCGGATCGCCTCGACTGCCGCGTCGGCATAGCGCTCGGGGTCGCTCGACAGCAGCTTGGCGGTGTGAAGAACCCCTTGCGGGTCGCGTGCCACCACATCGGTAAAAGTGCCGCCGCGGTCGATCCAGAATTGCCATTGCATGCCCCGCCTGATGGCCGCGCCACAGGCGGTTGGCAAGCCGCTTGGCTCAATGGCCGGTCAGCGGCTCGATCGCCCCGGTCGCCAGCAGCGCGGCATAGCGCTGGTCGAAGTCCGCCGCGATCTGCGCCAGCGTCACTTGCCCCAGCCGGGCGATCAGCATCGCCTCCGCTTCCTGCATCGCGGCCGCCATGGAGGCGTTGACCGCCTGTTCGACCAGGCATTGCGGATCGGGATCGGCCGGCCCGATCGAGAAGATGCGCGGCTCACCCACCGCGCGATAAATGTCGAGGATGCGGATCGCGTCGAGCGACCGAGCCAGGGTCCAGCCGCCGCCATGCCCCTTTTCCGATCGCACATAGCCCGCGTCGCGCAGGCCCGCCATGGTCCGCCGCACCACCACCGGATTGGTGCGCAGCATCTGCGCCGCCAGCTCCGACGTCATCGGACCGTCCAGCCGATCCATATGGATCAGGATATGCAGCATTCTCGACAGGCGCGCATCCAGCTGCATCGCAGGCGTCTCCTTTTCCGTTCGCCTATCACGCAACATCAATTGTTGCAAATGTGCGAGGCACGATTATGTAACTTATCAAGTATCGTGATTCGGCGCAGCCATTGAAAGGAAGACCCATGCATGACGTGATCGTGATCGGCGGCAGCTTTGCCGGCCAGTCGGCGGCGATGCAGCTCGCCCGCGCGCGGCAGGATGTGCTGCTGATCGATGCCGGCCTGCCGCGGAACCGCTTTGCCGACGCTGCCCATGGTTTCCTGGGTCAGGATGGCCGCACACCCCGCGCCATCATCCGCGATGCCGCGCGCCAGTTGCTGGCCTATCCCACCGCCCGGATGCTGGCCGGCGAAGTGCGCCATGCCACGCAGGCCAGCGACGGCTTCGCCCTGACCCTGGCCAGTGGCGAAACCCGGCTGGCCCGGCGACTGATATTGGCGACCGGCGTGAGCGACGAGCTGCCGCCGATCCCCGGCATGGCCGAACGCTGGGGCGAGACCGTGCTGCACTGCCCCTATTGCCATGGCTATGAAGTGCGCGACCACCCGCTCGGCATCATCGCCAACCACCCGATGTCCGCGCATCAGGCCGCGCTGATCCCCGATTGGGGGCCATCCACCTATTTCACCCAGGGCCAATATGAGCCGGACGATGCCGAACGCGTCCGGCTGGAGGCGCGCGGCGTCGCGATCGAGCGGGTGCCCGTCGTCGCGCTGATCGGCGACGCGCCCGCGCTGAGCGCCGTGCAACTGGCCGACGGCCGGACGATCGAAATCGCCGCTGTCTTCACCGCCCCCAGAACGCGGCTCAGCAGCGATGTCGCGGTCCAGCTCGGCTGCGCGCTGGAGGATGGCCCGACCGGCCCCTTCATCAGCATCGACAATTGGGGCCTGACCTCGGTGCCCGGCGTCTATGCCGCCGGCGACGCCACCTCCCCCATGCACAATGCGACCTTTGCCTCTGCTTCGGGCGTCAAGGCCGGGGTCGGCGCGCACCAGTCGCTGGTCTTCGCCTGACAGGCGGGGACGGGGCTGGACGGCGGCGCGCTATTTCCAGAAGCCGGCCAGCTTGCGCACCGACGCCTCGGCAGCTTCGCGGTCGGGCGTCTCGTTGGCGTCGCCATAGCCGAACCAGTCGTCCTCCCCGACCTCCTGCACCACGATGCCGTCGCGCCGCGCTAGCATCGCCAGCTTGTCATGATAGACGCCATAGGTGGCGCCGGTCTGCGGGATCAGCCAGGCGATCTGCCCGCGCACCGGCACGATGCTTTCGTCCCGCCACAATGCTCGCGCGCCATAGCCGGTGCAGTTGATGACCGTCTTCTGCTTCAGCCGCGTCACATCATTGGGTTCGTGCAATTCCATCGGCACGATCCGGCCGCCGCCGATCAGGAAATCCGTGGTCAGCTGATGGGCGAGATCGGCGACATTGAAGGTTAGCGAACTGCTGCGCCGAGCCCGCTCGGTGCGGAAGGGATGGGTGCCCGGCGCCAGCTCGACCGATCGCGGCATGATGTCGTGCAGCCGCTCCTCCAGCCGGATGAAGCGATCGGGCCGCTCCGGCGTCACCCTCTCGACGGCGGGCGCCACGGTCGGACCGTCCGACAACATATAACGGTCGGTCCATTCCACCGGATCGCCCGGCAGGCCGAGCAGCCCCTGATAGAAAGCGAAGGAGCGCCGCGCCATCGCCTCCCAGCGATCGCCAAAGCCGGCATCGACGCCGCCCTCCATCGCGATCCGTGAATCGGGCGACCAGGTGCCGGTCGCCCGCGCCGATCGCACGTCGGGAAATTGCTCCTTGGCATAGATGGTCACCTGCGCCCCGGCACGCTGCGCCGTGAGCGCAGTGGTGAGGCCGATCGCGCCGGCGCCGATCACGGCAATATCCGTCCCCCCCTCCGCCAGCGCCATGCCGACCGCGACTTCGGCCGATCCCCAGGACAGCGACCAGCCGCTGCCGCCATGGCCATAATGATGGACGACCCGCTTGCGCCCGACTTCTTCCACCGCGATGCGTGGGCCAGCGGCGCGGAAGGGCCGCAGGCAGACGGTGATGCGGAAGATGCGATCGGGCGTGGCGCGGATCGGCTCCAGCCCGGCCAGCGGATCGAACAGGCTGGCCGCTTCGGCCCCCGCCGCCAGCGACAGGGCGCCCAGCCCGCCCAGGCCCCGCGCCAGAAAATCGCGTCTGTCCATCATCCCGCCCCCTATCTGCCGACCGGTTCAACGAAGTGCCCGGACATAACCGCAACGACCCGTCGCATGACAGACACAATCGGGTTGCCCCACCGTTGTTAATTGCCCATTAAGACCAGATGAATGCGCTCCGCCCCGAACGATCCATCGTCGTTCTGCTGCTCGCGCTTGCCACCGTCATCGTTGCGGTAGGCGGCACCATCTGGCTCTATCGCAGCCAGCAAGCCGAGATCGGCTGGGTCAACCACACGCTGCGTGTCGAAAACCGCCTGTCGGTGATCCTGTCGCGGGTGCAGGCCGCCGAAAGCGCCCAGCGCGGCTATATGCTGACCCGGCAGGATCCCTTTCTGGGGCCGTTCGACACGTTCAAGGCGGACTGGCCGCGCGAGATCGCGCAATTGCGCGCCGACGTGCAGGACAATGCGGACCAGGCTGCAGCCGTCGATGCGCTGGGGCGGATGCTCGACCAGCGACTGACCCTGCTGGAGGGCGGCATCGAACTGCGCCGGCGCGGCCTGCCGGTCGATCCCAACGCCTTCGCCCCCGGCCTGATGGCGATGGCGACGATTCACACCCATATCGCCGGGATGAAGGCGCGCGAGGAGCAGCTGCTGCGCCTGCGCAGTGTCGAGGCCAACCGGCTGACCACCATGGTAACGGCCAGCCTGGCGGTCAGCGGCGCGTTGGTCATCATCCTGGGCCTGCTGGCGCTGCGCAACGCCCGCCGCCGCATGGTGGAGGCGATCGCCGCCAAGCGCGCACTCGCCGACGCCAATGACCGGCTGGTCAGCGAAGCGGAACAGCGCACGGCGATGGAGGCGCAGGTGCGCCAGTTGCAGAAGATGGAATCGATCGGCCAGCTGACCGGCGGCATCGCCCATGACTTCAACAATATGCTCGCGGTCGTCATCGGCTCGCTCGACATGGCGCGGCGGCGCCTGCCCGCCGATATCGATCGGCGCATCAGCAATGGCCTCGACAATGCGACCGAGGGGGCGCAGCGCGCCGCGCAACTGACCGCGCGGCTGCTCGCCTTCTCGCGCCAGCAGCCGCTGGCGCCGCAATCCACCGACGTGAACAAGCTGGTGGGCGGCATGTCGGACATGCTGCGCCGAACAATCGGCGAGCGGGTGCGGGTGGAAAGCGTGCTGGCCGGCGGCCTGTGGCGAGCCAGCATCGATCCCGGCCAGCTGGAAGCGGCGATCCTGAACCTGTGCGTCAATGGCCGCGATGCCATGCCCGATGGTGGCCGGCTGACGGTCGAAACCGGCAATGCCTATCTCGACGATGCCTATGCCGCGACCCATGCGGAGGTGATCCCCGGCCAATATGTGCTGGTGTCGGTCACCGACAGCGGCACCGGCATGACGCCCGACGTGGTCGAGCGCGCCTTCGACCCCTTCTTCACCACCAAGGGCGTGGGCAAGGGCACGGGCCTGGGCCTCAGCCAGGTGTTCGGCTTTGTCCGCCAGTCGCACGGCCATGTGAAAATCTATTCCGAACCCGGTCAGGGCAGCACGATCAAAATCTACCTGCCGCGCCACTATGGCGTGCCGGTCGCCGATCCGGTGGCGCCCGCCATCGCCCTCGACCTGCCCCGCGCCCAGGGGGATGAGATCATCCTGGTGGTCGAGGATGAGGACCGGGTGCGCCACATGTCGGTCGATTCCCTGCGTGAACTGGGCTACACCATCGTCCAGGCCGCCGATGGCGAACAGGCGCTGGCGATGCTGGCGATCGAACCGCGGGTCGACCTGCTCTTCACCGACATCGTCATGCCCGGCATCAACGGCCGCATTCTGGCCGACCGCGCCCGTGCCGACCGGCCGGAGCTGCGCGTCCTCTACACCACCGGCTATACCCGCAACGCCATCGTCCATAACGGCATGCTCGATCCCGGCGTCGCCTTCCTGGCCAAGCCCTTCACCATGGACCAACTCGCCGGCAAGGTGCGCCAGGTGCTGGACGAGGAGCCGGCCTAATCTGGATTATGGACAAGCCGGATTGAGGAACGTAACATGAACACATGTCCGCCCTGTCCACCCGTGAAAAGCTCGAAATCCTTGCCGATGCCGCCAAATATGATGCGTCTTGCGCCTCGTCCGGCACGACCAAGCGGGATTCGCGCGATGGCAAGGGGATAGGCTCGACCGAAGGCATGGGCATTTGCCATGCCTATGCACCCGATGGCCGCTGCATCTCGCTGCTGAAAATCCTGCTGACCAACAGCTGCATCTTCGACTGCCATTATTGCATCAACCGCCGGTCGAGCGATGTCCGCCGCGCCCGCTTCACCGCGCGCGAAGTGGTCGACCTCACGCTCAGCTTCTATCGCCGCAACTATATCGAGGGGCTGTTCCTCTCCTCCGGCATCATCCGCTCGTCCGACTATACAATGGAGCAGATGGTCGAAGTCGCCCGCAGCCTGCGCGAGGATCATGATTTTCGCGGCTATATCCATTTGAAGACGATTCCCGACGCCGATCCGGAGCTGCTGCGTCAGGCCGGCCTCCATGCCGATCGGCTGTCGATCAACGTCGAGCTGCCGACCGAACCCGGCCTCAAGCGGCTGGCGCCGGAAAAGGACGGCCGCCGGATCGAGGGCGCGATGGCGCAGATGCGCAGCCAGATGGACGATATGGGCGACGCCCGCCGCAAATATCGCCATGCCCCGCGCTTTGCCCCGGCCGGCCAGTCGACCCAGATGATCGTCGGTGCCGATGCCGCCGATGATCGCGCCATCATCCAGCGGGCGAGCAGCCTCTATGATCGGCACCGGCTGCGCCGCGTCTATTACAGCGCCTTCTCCCCCATCCCCTCGCCCAGCAGCGTGCTGCCGCTCAAGCGCCCGCCGCTGATGCGCGAACATCGGCTCTATCAGTCGGACTGGATGATGCGCTTCTATGGCTATTCCGCGGCCGAGGTCGCTGCCGCCACCGACCGGGACAGTGGCTGCCTGCCGCTCGACATCGATCCCAAGCTCGCCTGGGCCTTGCAGCATCGCGCCAGCTTCCCGGTCGACGTCAACCATGCGCCGCGCGAAATGCTGCTGCGGGTGCCGGGGCTGGGGGTGAAGGCAGTCGACCGTATCTTGGCCAGTCGCCGCCATCGCCGGCTGCGGCTGGAGGATGTCGCGCGCCTGACCACATCCATCGTCAAGCTGCGCCCCTTCCTGATCGCCGCCGACTGGCGCCCGGTGCAACTGGCCGACCGAGTCGATCTGTCCGCGCAATTGCGGCGTCCCGCCGCCCAGCTCGAACTTTTTTAAGGGGAGCCGAGGCAATTTTGCGGTTGATCGCAAGCACGGTTCATGAAACTCTTGTAACACGATCAGCAAGGGGATCGGGACTTTGGCGACACTTTTCGACAATCAGGCCATGGAGCGGCAGGGCGCAGGCTTTGCCAAGCGCATCAGTACGCATCTTGCGGCCGCCCTTGTCGTCTTCTGCCTGCTCCAGATCTTCATCGTCGCCAAGATGGGCGGCTCGCTGGTCCTGCACCTCGGCGTCATCATCGCGATCGGCGGTTTCGCCATCGCCGCCCGCGCGCTCGAACATCGCTGGCAGATGCTGGATCATAGCGGCCTGTCCCATGCCGGCCTGCGCCTGCGCTTCCGCCGCGACCTGCTGCAGCTCTGGGGCACCAGCCTGCTGGGCGCGCTGCTCTGGGTGCCGGTCGCGATCATCTTCCACGCGCTGTTCGGCTAAGCGCCGAAGCCGGACCCTTTTTACAGGCCGGACCCTTTTCACAGGGCTGTCGTTTCCTCCTTCATCGCATGAAGGAGGATTGCCCATGGCCAAGGCCAGCATTTTCGATCGCCTGAAACAGGATCATGACGCCCATCGCCAGCTGTTCGACAAGATGGCGGAGGCGACGCGCGAAAAGGATGACGACCGGCTGGAAAAGCTGTTCGACCAGTTCAAGGTCGAGGTGACGGCCCATGCCGCCGCCGAGGAGGAGACGCTCTACGCCACCATGCTCGCCCAGCCCGACCTGCGCGAGGATGCGCAGCACAGCGTGTCCGAACATAAGGAAATCGACGATTTCCTGGAGGAACTGGACGGCCTCAAATTCAACGGTGATGCCTGGCGCCGCACCTTTGACCAGCTGAAGAAGCGCTACCTCCACCATATCGAGGAGGAAGAGGAAGAGATGTTCCCCGACGCCGCCAAGGAACTGAGCGCCGCCGAGGAGGAAAAGCTGGCGAAGCTGTTCGCGCGCCGCAAGCCCGCCGAACTGGCCCGTGCCGAGGCGGAGGACTGACCGGACGGCCATGCATCGGGTGACGCTGGCGGGGCCGGACGATTTTGAGGGCTGGCGCGATGCGGCCCGCGCGCTGGCCCTGGCCGCCATTCCCGCCGACGCCATTTTCTGGGATGTTGCGGGCAGCGCCGCGCCAGACCTGTTCGGCAGTGATGCGATGCCCTTGCCCCCCGCTCCGGCGGATGCCGCCTTTTCCGTGCCGCGCGCCTTTGTCGACCTGGCGCAAAGCGCGATCCTCCATCGCGACCCCGCCCGCTTCGCCCTGCTCTACAGCCTGTTGCTGGCGGTGCGCGCGGTGCCCGGCCGGATGGAGGATCGCGCCGATCCGCTGCTGCGCCGGGTCGAGGATCTGGCCAAGGCGGTACGGCGCGATATCCACAAGATGCGCGCCTTCGTCCGCTTCCGCGAACTGGATGAAGGCGACGGCCCGCGCTTCATCGCCTGGTTCGAGCCCGACCATCATGTCGTCCGCGCCAATGCCGGCTTCTTCACCCGCCGCTTCGCCTCGATGCGCTGGTCGATCCTGACGCCGGAGGTCAGCATCCACTGGGATGGCGACATATTGACCGAAGGCCCCGGCGCGCAGCGCGGCGACGCCCCGGCCGAAGATCCCGTCGAGGATGTGTGGAAGGGCTATTATGCCGCCATCTTCAACCCGGCCCGGCTGAAGACCGGGGCGATGCTGTCGGAAATGCCACGCAAATATTGGCGCAACCTGCCCGAAGCCGCCCTCATCCCCGATCTGGTCGCCGGCGCCCAGGCGCGCGAGGCGGCGATGATCGCCACGGCCCCGCGCCCCACAGCCCGCCCGACAGCCCGCACCGGCAATAGCCGCGCCGCCTGGCAGGCGCTGCGCGACGAAGCGATGGCCTGCACCCGCTGTCCCCTGCACGGGCCAGCCACGCAGACCGTGTTCGGCGAAGGCCCGCTCGACGCATCTTTGCTCTTCATCGGTGAACAGCCGGGCGATCAGGAGGATCTGGCCGGTCGCCCCTTTGTCGGTCCCGCCGGCCATTTGTTCGACGCCGCCCTGGCCGAAGCCGGCGTGGATCGGACCTGCGCCTATGTCACCAACGCCGTCAAGCATTTCAAATATGAACAGCGCGGCAAGCGCCGCCTGCACCAGACGCCCGACGTGCCGGAGATCAAGGCCTGCCGCTGGTGGCTGGAGCAGGAACTGGACCTGATCCGCCCGCGCATCATCGTCGCGCTGGGCGCCACCGCCGCCCGTGCCCTGCTGGGCAAGCCGGTGACGATCAGCCAGATGCGCGGCCGTCCCATCCCTCTCGACGACGGCACCGAAGCCTGGATCACCGTCCATCCCAGCTACCTGCTGCGCCTGCCCGACCCCGATCGTCAGGCGCAGGAACAGGCCCGCTTCGTCGCCGATCTGCGGATGGTCGGCGAACGGCTTGCCATCCGCGCCTGATATAAATTCGTTGACGGCCGGCCCGCTGCGCGCGACGCTGCCGCCATCAAATTAAACAGGGGGTTACATGATCTGGGGGAAGGCAGCGGCGCTGGCCGCATGCAGCATGACGGCGCTGGTCGCGGTGTCGGCGCCGGCCGTAATGGCCAAGGATGTCGTGGTCCATGCCGGACGGATGATCGACGGCACCGGCGCTGCCGCGCGCGAGAAAGTGTCGATCCTGATCCATGACGATCGCATCACCGCGATCCAGTCGGGCTTCGTCACGCCCGCCGGCGCCGAGGTGATCGACCTGTCGGCCAAGACCGTGCTGCCGGGCCTGATCGACACGCATGACCATATCACCGCCGGCTGGCACAGCGGCGACCCGATCCGCAACGCGGTGACGCGCAGCGCCTATGAGGACGCGATCGAGGCGACCGGCTTCGTGCGCAACACGCTGCTCGCCGGCTTCACCTCGGTCCGCGACTGCGGCGCCGATACGCAGGTCATCGTCGCGCTCAAGAAATCGATCGACGGTGCCGTCATCCCCGGCCCGCGCCTGTGGGTGGCGGGCACGCCGCTCGGCCCGACCGGCGGCCATGGCGACGCGGTCAACGGCCTGCGCGTCGAATTTGCCGACATTCCCCACATCAGCGACAATTTGATCGACAGCCCGGAAGCCGCCCGCATCGCCGTGCGCCGGCTGAAGCGCGAAGGCGCCGACCTCATCAAGATCATGCCCTCGGGCGGGGTCATGTCGATCGGCGACGATCCCAAGCATCAGCTGATGACCGACGAGGAGATCAAGGCGGTGATCGACACCGCCCATAGCCTGGGCATGAAGGTCGCGGCCCATGCCCATGGCAAGGAGGCGATCGACCATACGATTGCGCTGGGCGTCGATTCGATCGAGCATGGCTCCTATGCCGACGCCGGCAGCTACAAGATCTTCAAGCAATATGGCGCCTATCTGGTGCCGACCATGCTGGTGGGCGAGCGCGTCTATCAGCGCGCCAAGGAACATCCCGAACAGCTCAATCCCTCGACCGCCGAAAAGGCGCTGGTGATCGGCCCGCTGCTGCAGAAGAATCTGCGCGATGCCTATGCCGCCGGGGTCAAGATCGCCTTTGGCACCGACACGTTCGGCCTGTCCGACCATGGCGAAAATGCGCAGGAATTCGCGCTGATGGTGCGCGCGGGGATGCCGGCGATGGAGGCGATCAAGGCCGCCACCGCCAATGCCGCCGACCTGCTGGGCAGCGCCGATGTCGGCACGTTGCAGGCCGGCCGCTATGCCGACCTGATCGCGGTCGACGGCGATCCGCTGGCCGATGTCCGCCAGCTCGAAAAGGTCGGCTTCGTCATGAAGGGCGGCGCCGTGGTGAAGGCCGATGGCAAGCCGATGATCTGAACCTCGTCTGGGGCTGGCGTCAGACCAGCCCCAGCCGCGCCAGTTCGTTCAGCATGGCGGGCGGCATCGCTTCCAGATCGTCCGCCTCGCCCCCGCCCAGATCGGGCGGCGCATCCTTGTCCTCCAGATAGCGCCAGCCCTGATGCGCGCGCTTTGGCGCCGTCCGCACGGGGATCAGCCGCGGCGCCAGCCGGATCCAGTAGCGCCCCTGCCCGGTCTCCTGAAATCCCAGGATCGGGCTGCGGCCGACCAGCGCATGGCCGTGAATCCAGTAGAGCGATCCACCCTCCATCTCCTCCAGCCGCTTGGGCAGGTAACGGGTGGTCAGGCGCGCCTCGTCCGCATGGCTTTCCAGCCAGGCCTTGAGGGTCGCGGGGCTTTCGCTCTGGAAGGCGATCTTGGTCAGGTGCAGCGGCATCGGCGTCAAAATGGGGCGGCGGCTCAGCCGGTCAATCCCGCCGCCGTCGCCAGCCCCAGAAAAGCGAAGAAGCCCATCGAATCCGTGATCATCGTAACGAAGATGGACGATGCCACCGCCGGGTCCAGGTTCATCCGGTCGAACGCCAGCGGCACCGCCGCGCCCGCTAGCCCGGCCGTCACGATATTGGTCATCATCGCCGCGGCAATCACGCCGCCCAGCGCGACATTATGGAACACCAGCCCCACGCCCAGCCCCAGCACCAGCGCCACGGTGCAGCCGTTGAGCAACGCCACGCGAATTTCGCGCAAGATGGTGCGGCGGGCGTTGGACCCGGTAATCTGGTTGGTGGCGAGCGCGCGCACCGTCACCGCCATGGTCTGGCTGCCGGCATTGCCGCCCACGCCCGCGACGATCGGCATCAGCGTCGCAAGCGCCACCATCTTCTCGATCGTATTCTCGAAAATGCCGATGATGGTGGACGCCACCAGCGCGGTCAGCAAATTGGTCAGCAGCCAGCGCACGCGCGCGCGATAGCTGTCCATCACCGGCTCGTTGATGTCGCCTTCGCCCGCACCCGACAGGCGGAGAATATCCTCGCCCGCTTCCTCGGAAATGATGTGGACGATGTCGTCGACCGTGATCATGCCGACCAGCCGGCCGCTGCCATCGACCACCGCGGCGGAAATCAGCGCATATTTCTGGAAGCGCAGCGCCACTTCTTCCTGGTCCATGTCGACCGGGATCAGCGTCTGCTCGCGCTTCATCAGGTCGGCCATGGCGATGCCGCGCGGACAGGTCAGCACCCAGCTGAGCTGACAGGTGCCGATCGGCTTATGCCCTTCATCGACGACGAAGATTTCCCAGAAATCGCGGGTCAGGTCGCCATTGTCGCGCAGATAGTCGATCACCTGGCCGACCGTCATATGTTCGGGCACCGCGACCAGGTCGCGCTGCATCATGCGGCCGGCGGATTCTTCGGGATAGGACAGCGCGGACTCGATCGCGGCGCGATCCTCCGGCTCCATCGCCTCCAGCACCGCCTGCTGGTCGGCCTCCTCCATGTCCTCGATAATCGCGACGGCGTCGTCGGTATCGAGTTCGGAGGCGAATTCGGCGACCTGCTCGGGCGCCAGCGCGCCGATCAGGTCGTCGCGCACATAATCATTGAGTTCGGACAGAACCTCCGCGCCGACCAGATCGCCCAGCGCGGCAGCCACTTCGCCACGCTGCTCGGCGGGCGTCAGTTCCAGAAGGTCGGCGATGTCGGCGGGGTGCAGCGGCGAAACCAGTTCGCGCGCATGGTCGATATCGCCCTCGTCCACCGCATCCAGCACGGCGGACAGGAATTCGGGCTTCAGCCGGTCATCCTCGTCCAGGCTCGACTCGGCCTGCTCCATACCGGCCGAGATCAGACTCTCGTCAGCAAGTTCCTCGTGCGGCCGCGGCTCGGCCAAATCGCCACGTTCGGTCATGGCGCGCGCAACTGTCCGGTTCCTGTAACATTTCGATGCTTTCGCCGATGCACAATATAATTGCAATGGGGTTGGACGCGCTTTGGCAACAGATGGGACAGGCTTTGCCAAACAGCCGCTTCCATCCCCATCCCAAGCCTCTATATGAGGCGATCAACGCCTTCCCCAATGAGAGGATCTTTCATGGCCGACGAAACCCTTACCCTTTCCCTCGACAGCGGCGGCGACGTCGTGATCAAGCTGCGCCCCGACCTGGCGCCCGGCCATGTCGAACGCATCACCACCCTTGCCAAGGACGGCTTCTATGACGGCGTGGTCTTCCACCGCGTCATCCCCGGCTTCATGGCGCAGGGCGGCGATCCGACCGGCACCGGCATGGGCGGTTCCAAGCTGCCCGACATCAAGGCCGAATTCAGCCGCGAACCGCATGTCCGCGGCGTGTGCTCGATGGCCCGAGCGATGAACCCGAACAGCGCCAACAGCCAGTTCTTCATCTGCTTCGACGACGCCACCTTCCTCGACGGTCAGTATACCGTCTGGGGCGAAGTCACCTCGGGCATGGAACATGTCGACGCGCTGCCCAAGGGCGAGCCGCCCAAGACGCCGGGCAAGATCGTCAAGGCGACCGTCGCCTAAGCGATACGCCGTCAAGGCCACCGCCAGCCCTCATCGGCATGGCGGCAGGCCAAGCCCCGACACCGGTGCGGCCCCGCCGCGCCGGTGTCAGTGTTTCCGGGCCAGGCCGTCGGTCGCGGAAATCAACTGCGCGGTCTGGGTCGCATTGTCCGCCTCGTCCGCCGGCGGCGCGACATAGGCGCCGATCGATTCGATATGCCAGCGCCGATCCGCCTCGCTCGCGCCCGGCACCGCATCGACCCGGCGCAGCACCACCTGGCGCAGCCGATACCAGGGCTTGCCGTTCGCCTTCAGCCGGCCATAGACCTGCACCGGCACCGTCACGAAGCTTGATCCGGCCGCGCCCTCGATCTCGGCCGGGCTGCCGATATTGGCATGAATCTCGCTGAAGCCACGGAAGCGCGCGGCGAAATGCGCATCATCCTGCGCGCCGATCGCGCTCTTGTCGTTCCACAGATCCTGCGCGTCGCTGAAGCGCTTTTCCTCCAGCAAGCCATAATAGCCCTGCACCACCTGCGCCGCGCCCTGGGCGCTGTCGGGGTCGATCGCCCCTTCCTCGGCCGGCGCCGGTTCGATCGGCAGGCCACCGGGCGTGCCGGGCTGCGGCGGCGCCAGCGGCTCCATCAGCGCCTGCGCCTCGGCCCGGACATTATTCTCGACCTGGCTGGCATTGGCGCCATTGGCCAGATTGTCGATCGCACTTTCCTCCCGCCCGTCACAGGCAGCCAGACTCGTCAGGCCCAGCAACAACGCAGCGCCGGTCATTCCCCTCATGAACGTCTCCCGCATTATTGGGGCCGGGTCCGAACCGGATCGCGACCACTGCCTCTTGTCCCGGCGTCCGACCGCATGCGCGGCGCCGGACGGGCGCTGCCGCCCATGTCACGCGGCGGGCGCGCCGCCTGGGGCGGGCGCTGGCCGGGCTGCGGCACATAGCGCTGGTCGCCGCCGCTGGCACCGGGACGCCCGCGGCCGGGCGTGTCATTGCCGCGCGGCGGGCGCGGACGGCTCCAATTGCCGTCATTAGGCCGACCGTCACCGCCATTCCAGCCGGGGCGACCGCCAGGGCGTCCGTCGCCCGGCCGATTGCCATCGGGGCGCCCGTCACCCGGACGATCCCAGCCCGGCCGACCATCGCCCGGACGTCCGTCACCGGGTCGCCCATAACCGGGCCTGCCGTCACCGGGCCGACCATTGCCCGGCCGGTCCTTGCGACGCGCTTCCCAGTAGCGGCGCTGGCTGTCATTCCAGCGATGCCGCGCACCGGCGCGGTCATAGACATAATAGCCGCGTCCCGGATAATAATAGTCATTGTACCAGCCGCCATAGCCGCCCGGCGCATAGCCATAAGGGCCATAATAGCCGTCGCCATAATAGCCGCCACCGCCATAATAGCCGGTGCCGACGCTCACGCCGCCATAACCATAGCCGTCATCATAGGCGCAGCCCCCCAGGGCCATCGCGCTCGCGAGACCAAGCGCAGCCAGGAATCGTGATCCGGTCCGCGTCATTGCCTGTCTCCTCATATGCTTCATGACCCCGGTTAACGCCGCGCGGTTGAATTGGTGGTGAATGAAAAGCGGTTCAAGATCGGGCATTTATCTGCGGTTCAGAAAAAGCGACTTTCGTTCATCCCCCTGACAGAAACCGTGTCGTTTCCAACACATAATCATGGTCCGGGCAATATTTCGCATTTCGTTCAGGAAACCTTCCGCCGGCCCCGACCATTGATGCCCCATGTCCTCGCAGACGCTTGCAGCGCACGGGACATGCCGGCGGGTCCACACCCCGGCCTAATTTTCAGAAACAGATAAAGGGTCACCCCCATGAAGACACTGCTTTTCACGGCAGTTGCTGCCGCCACCCTGTTGCCTGCCGCCGCGATGGCGCAGGACGACAGCAGCTCCACCCGCCGCATCGAACCCTATGTCGGCGTGATGGCGGGCGTGCATAATTATGACAGCGAGACCAGCAAGGAGGGTATTCCCCCCGTCGGCTACAAGGGCCGCATGGTCGAAGGCGTCGCGGGCGTGAACTATAATGTCGCCGGCCCGCTTGTGCTGGGTGTCGAAGGCACCGTGTCCAAGGGCGTCAGCGGCGACATCGACTGGGAATATGGCGCGGCCGGCCGCGTCGGCGTGAAGGCCGGCAAGGACAGCATGTTCTTCGGCAAGGTCGGCTATCAGTGGACCAATTTCGACGCACTGGGCAAGGATAGCCGCGACTATCATGGCATGACCTATGGCGCGGGCCTTGAACTGTCGCCCGCCGATCTTGGCAGCTCGGCCGAGCGCAGCAATGTCCGCCTGCGCGTCCAGGCCGACACGACCGGCAATTTCCATTCGATCCGCCCGATGGCCGGCGTCGTCGTCAAATATTGATCGCATGAACGGACGGGCCGGTCATTGATCGGCCCACCCGCCCAGCCTTCATCCCTTTCCATAAAGGGATCTGGGGTGCGGGACGGCCTTGGACTGCGGCCGTCCCGCATTCACCTGCCCCAATATAGTTGCCAATATAGTTGACTAAGTCAACATTCCATGCTGAAGCGTCGGCATGGAACAGGCCATTGCAACCATCCGCACCTTCAACCGCTTCTTCACCCGCCATGTGGGGGCGATCGACGCGCGCTTCCTCGACAGCGACGCCAACCTGCCCGAGGCGCGGCTGCTGTTCGAAATCGCCCGGCTGGAACCGGTGCTGGCCAGCACGCTCCAGGCCGAACTGGATCTGGATCGCGGCTATCTCAGCCGCATGATCGCCCGCTTCGAGAAGAAGGACTGGATCGTCCGTGATCAGGAAACGGCTGACGCCCGCGCCCGGCCGATCCGCCTCACCACCGCCGGCCGCGCCGCCTTCGACCAGATCGACAGCCGCCAGCGCGCCGTCGTCGCCCAGGATCTGGACCGGCTCGACAGCGTCGAGCAGCAGGATCTGCTCCAGGCGCTCACCCGCGCGCGGCTGTTGCTCGATCCCGCCAGCGGCGGCCCCTTCACCATCCGCCCCTTCCGCACCGGCGAGGTCAGCCAGGTCGTCACCCGCCAGTCGATCCTCTACGCCGCCAGCCATGGCTGGGGCCGGCCGCTCGAAACGCTGGAGGCCGAAACCGTCGCCGCCTTCCTGCGCGACTTCAAGCCGGATCGCGAACAATGCTGGATCGCGGAGATCGACGGCGTGATGGCCGGCGCGATATTCCTGACCGACGAGGGCGACGGCCTCGCCCGGCTGCGCCTGCTCCATGTCGAGCCCTTTGCCCGGCGGCGCGGAATCGGCGACGCGCTGGTCGCCACCTGCCTGCAATTCGCCCGCGACAAACACTATCGCGCCGTCACGCTCTGGACGCACAAGATATTGGAACCCGCCCGCCGCATCTATGCCCGGCACGGCTTCGTCTGCGTGTCGAGCGACGTCCACACCGTCTTCGGCGACCCGATCGAGGGCGAGACCTGGCGCATCGCCCTCCTCCCCTGACCGCGCCTGTCCTACGCAGCGGGGCGATGCTATAAGGGGGGATGGACCGGTTGGCCGCTCGCAACATGATTTCCCACAATTGATCGATAAGATCGAAATGTGCGGGAAATGTGCGAAGTTAAGCGCGGCAAATCCTACAGAGCGGGTCGGTCATCCCCACCCGCTCCATAGCGTTCCAACTCAGCCGCTGTTGCGCAGCGCGGTCGCGATCGCGTTGATCGACAGTTCGATGCCTTCCTTGATCCGGGCATCATCCTCGCCGGCGCGATAGCGCTTGAGCAGTTCGACCTGCAGCAGATTGAGCGGCTCGATATAGGGAAGCCGCAGCCGGATCGACGTCTCGGTCGTCGGGCTCCGTTCCAGCAGGCGCGACTGGCCGGTGGCCGCCAGCAGCCCGTCATGGGTCAGCGACCAGCCTTCGCGAATGCGCCCGAACAGCGTTTCCGCCTTGGCCTGGTCCTCGACCAGCGGCAAATATCGCGCCGCAATGCCCAGGTCCGACTTGGCCAGCACCATCTCCAGATTGGCCAGCGCCGACTGGAGGAAGGACCAGTGCTGCGCCATGTCGGCCAGCAGTGCCTTGTCCTCGAACGCAGCGATCGCATGGCCGAAACCATACCAGCCCGGCAGCATCACGCGCGCCTGCGCCCAGCTGAACACCCAGGGAATGGCGCGCAGATCCTCGATCGCGGTGCTCTTGGTCCGGCTCGCCGGACGCGACCCGATCTTGAGGCCGGAGATTTCCTGGATCGGGGTCAGCTGGCGGAAGAATTCCTTGAACCCCTCGGTGCCGTAGACCAGGTCGCGATAGGCGGTGAAGGCGTTCTTCGACAGTTCGTCCATCGCCGCTGCAAAGCGGGCGGCATCCTTCGCCGACACGCCTTCGGGTTCCAGGCTGGCGAGCAGGGTCGCGCTGGTCATCGCCTCCAGATTGGTCATCGCCACGTCGCGCGTGCCGAACTTGGCGGCGATCACCTCGCCCTGTTCGGTGATGCGGATGCGCCCCTGCACACTGCCGCGCGGCTGCGCCTGGATCGCCTTGAAGGCGGAGCCGCCACCACGCCCGACCGCGCCGCCGCGACCATGGAACAGCTGCATCGCCGCGCCAGCCTCGGCAAAGACCGGCTCCAGCGCCTGGCTCGCCTTGTAGAGGCTCCAGGTCGAGGTGATGTAGCCGCCATCCTTGTTGCTGTCGGAATAGCCGATCATCACTTCCTGATGGCCGCGCGCCTGCACCACCCCGGCGATTTCGGGCAGGCCGAAATAGGCGGTCATGATCTTGGGCGCGGCCTCAAGGTCGCCGATCGTCTCGAACAGCGGGATCGACATGATCGCCGCCTTGGCCGGGTCGCCATTTTCCGGCGCGCGCCACAGCCCCGCTTCCTTCAGCAGGATATTGACCTCCAGCATGTCGGACACGCTTTCGGCCTTGGAAATGATATAATGGGTGATGCACTGCGGCCCATAGGTGCGGTGCGCCTCGGCGGCGGCATGGACGATCGCCAGTTCCGACGCCGTTTCCTCGGAATATTCCGAAAAGCGCGTGCCGAGCGGCCGGTTGGTCGCCAGTTCCTTGCGCAGCAAGGCGATGCGGGCAAATTCGTCGAGCCCGGCATAATCCGCCTCGACCCCGGCGACCTTCAGCAGTTCGGCAACGACGCGCTGATGCACGTCGCTATTCTGCCGCATGTCGAGCGTGGCGAGATGGAAGCCGAATGTTTCGACCGCGCGGATCAGCCGGCCGAGCGCGCCACCGGTCGACAGCGCGCCATCACCCTCGCTTGCCAGCCCCTGCGCCACGGTGACGAGATCGCGGCGGAAATCGCCCGGCGCGGCGTAAGGCTCTCCCTTCAGTGCCGACGGGCGCGGCGGCGCCTTGCCGACCAGGCTGACATAGGTGGTCGCCAGCCGCGCATAGATGCCCGAAATGGCCCGGCGATAGGGCTCGTCCTGGCGGCTGGGCGATGCGTCACCGCTCGCCTCCGCCAGCGCCAGCACCGCTTCAGGCACATGGGCAAGCTCGGTCGAGACCGACAGTTCCGCGCCCAGCGCATGGATCGATTCCATATAATAGGCCAGCGCCGCCTCGCAGCCGCGGCCCAGCGCCGATCGCAACTGCGGCGCCTGGACGAACGGGTTGCCGTCACGGTCGCCGCCGATCCAGTTGCCAACCCGTAGGAAGCTGTGCGGCCGTGCGCCCAGCACCCGTTCCCACCGGCCATAAAGCGCCGGCAGCGTCGGCAGGAAGATGTCGCGGAAATAGGTCAGGACATTGTCGATCTCGTCCTGCACGAACAATTTCTCGCGGCGCAGCGGCCGCGTCTGCCACAGCAGCGCGATCTGGCGAAAGATCGCCTCGTCCAGATTCTCGCCGTCATCCGTCTCGGTCCGCCCGGCATCCTTGAGCTGCATCAGGTCGGCGATGCGATTCTTGTGATCGATCATGCTCTTGCGCCGCACCTCGGTCGGGTGGGCGGTCAGCACCGGCACGATCAGGCTGTGCGACAGCAATTCCAGCACCGCATCCTTACCGATGCCATGCGATTCGAGCTTGGCCACCGCCGATGCGACATCGGCGCCGGGTTCCGCCGCCACCCCCTGTCGATCCTCGGCCAGATTGGCGAGCATCGAGAACAGCATGAAGCCGCGAGTGAAGTTGAGCGTGTCGTCGAGATTGAGGGCATCGAGGCCCGTGTCGGTCAGGTCGGCACCCTGCAGCCCGCGCGCGCGGTCGACCGAGGCGGAGCGGATATATTCGGTCTGCTTGTACAGTTTCTCCCCGCCATAGGCCCGAATGACATCGCCCAGCAGGCGTCCCAGATAACGGATGTCGGGATTCTGCGTGATCGCAGGCGCGGATTGGGCGGGGTTTATGCTCTCCATGATGGATCGATGCTGCATCGCAACAATGCGATGGTCAAGATATTACGCGGCCAACGCTGGCAAACTGCCCAATACGGGTTGCGCGCAGGCCACAGGCTGGGCCAAAGGACGTTCGTGACCGCCAACATCAGCATAGGAAATGACGGCACGGGCAATCCCGTGCTGGTCGATGTCGAGGAACTGCTTGCCACCCGTCTGCTCGTCCAGGGCAATTCCGGGTCGGGCAAGTCGCATCTTCTGCGCCGCCTGCTGGAGGAAAGCGCGCCGATGGTGCAGCAGGTGGTGATCGACCCGGAGGGCGATTTCGTCACCCTGGCCGACGAATATGGCCATGTCGTGATCGATGCCGGCGACTATAATGAGCGCGAGATCGTCAAGATGGCGGCCCGCATCCGCGAACATCGCGCGTCGGTGGTGCTGAGCCTCGAGTCGCTGGAACTGGAAGCGCAGATGCGCTGCGCCGCAACCTTCCTGTCGACCCTGTTCGATGCGCCGCGCGACCATTGGTATCCCGCGCTGGTGGTGGTCGACGAGGCGCAGATGTTCGCCCCGGTCGCCGCCGGCGACGTGTCGGACGAGGCCCGGCGCCTGTCGCTCGCGGCCATGACCAACCTGATGTGTCGTGGCCGCAAGCGCGGCCTGGCCGGCGTCATCGCCACCCAGCGCCTCGCCAAGCTCGCCAAGAATGTCGCCGCCGAAGCCTCCAACTTCCTGATGGGCCGCACCTTCCTGGATATCGACATGGCTCGTGCCGCCGACCTGCTGGGCATGGAGCGGCGCCAGGCGGAGCAGATCCGCGATCTGGAGCGTGGCCGTTTCCTGGGGCTTGGGCCCGCGATCGCGCGCCGCCCGGTCGCCGTGAAGATCGGGTCGGTGAAGACCGGCACGCGCGGTGGCACGCACAAGCTGATGCCACCGCCGATCACCACCGGCGAGGATTTTCAGGAATTGCTGTTCGCGCGGGTCGAGGAAGAATCGATGCCGCCGCCCCCGCCCCGCGCCGAACCGCCGGCCCGCCCGGCCGAGGAGATCATGCGCCAGCTCGCCGATGTGCCGTCGGCCAAGCCCGCCGCGCCGGAACTGGATTTCGGCGAGAATGAGCCGATCGTGATCGCCGTTCTGGACGAGATCGTCGCGGACCTGGGCGAAGCCGTCCCCAGCGTCGCCGCCCTGTTCCAGGATTTCGGCGTCCGTTGTCGGATGAAGGGGCTGCGCAAGCCGCCGCTCGACCTGCCCGCCTTCCGCAAGCGCTTCGCCATGGCGCTGGCTGGCATGAGCGATTCGGCCGACCCGCGCTGGGAAGAACCGATCCGCGCCGCCGATCCGGTGCCCGAGGATATGCTGGCGCCCTTCCTGCTGATCGCCCGCGCGGCGATGGAGGGCGAGCCCTGCCCCGAGGACACCGTGCTGGCCCGCGCCTATGGCACCAGTTCGCCCGGCCGCGTCCGCCGGCTGATCGAATATATGGAGAAGCTGGGCGTGATCGTCGCGCGCACCGATTTCGGTGGCCGCCGCTCGATCGGTATCCCCGCGCTCGGCCTCAGCACGGCCGCCGCCGAATGACGCAGGCGTCGGTCCTGTTCGTCTGCCTTGGCAATATCTGTCGCTCCCCGCTGGCCGAAGCCGCGCTGCGGGCGGAGGCCGAACGGGCGGGTCTTGATATTGTCGTGGATTCGGCCGGCACCGGCGACTGGCATGTCGGCGATGCGCCCGATCCACGCGCGCAGGGGTGGCGCGGCGCCATGGCATCGACATCAGTGGCTATCGCGGGCGCCAGGCGAAGTCGGGGGATTTCCACCGCTTCACCCATATCTTCGCGCTCGACAGCGACAATCTCGCCAATCTGCGCCGCATCCGCCCTGCCGACGGCACCGCCAGCCTATCGCTGTTGATGGACCTGGTGCCGGGGCGCGAGGGCAGCGGGGTCACCGACCCCTATTATGGCAATGATGCCGGCTTCGACATCACCTGGGACGATGTCACCCGCGCCGCCAGGGCAATCGTGGCCAGGCTTCAGGCCTGACCACCAACGCGATCAGGCCAGCGTCGTCGCGATCGGCAGGCCCTGTTTCAAGGTCAGCGTGACCGGGGTCCGCTCGGCAACATCAGCCAGCCGCGCCCGCTGCTCCGTGTCCAGCCCGACGATCGTCAGCGTCCAGTCGATCCGCTTCTCCTCCTTGCCCGACAGGCGCAGCGCGACGTCGAGCGATTCCAACGGCCAGCCCTTCTTCTCCGCATACATGCGCAGCGTGATCGCGGTGCAGGCACCCAGCGCCGCCAACAGCAGATCATAGGGGGCCGGGCCAAGATTGGCGCCGCCCAGCGCCTCCGGCTCGTCGGCGGTGATGGCATGACCGCCGACGACGATCTCCGTGCGATACCGGTCCTTGCCGATATGGGCGCTACCCTGGGCCATGATGCTGCTCCTTATACCGGGAGGGGGATGAATTCATGCTCGTCGGGCACCGGGGCGAAGCGCCGGGCCTGCCAGTCGGCCTTGGCCTGCTCGATCCGATCGGGCGAGGACGAGACGAAATTCCAGAAGATATGGCGCTTCTCGGGCAGCGGCTCGCCGCCCATCAGCATCAGCCGGGTCGCGCCCCTGGCGCGCAGGATGATCTCCGCACCGGGCTTGAACACCACCAGTTCGCCGGTCGCGAAGCCGCCGGTCTGGCCGACCACTTCGACTTCACCCTGCACCACATAGATGGCGCGTTCGACATGTTCTGCCTTGAGCTGATAGCGGGCACCGTCCTGCAGCACGATATCGGCATAGACCATGTCGGAGAAGGTCTTCACCGGCGACACCAGACCGTCGGAACTGCCGGCGATCAGCGTCAGGCGCGTGCCCGCATCCTCGATCGTCGGGATTTCGTCGGCCTTGTGATGGGCGAAACCCGGATCGACTTCCTCCGCCTGCGTCGGCAGCGCTACCCAGGTCTGCAGACCGAACAGCTTGCCGCCCTTGGCGCGATTTTCCTCGCTGGTGCGCTCGCTATGGACGATGCCGCTGCCCGCAGTCATCCAGTTGACCTCGCCGGGGCGGATCGACTGGACCGATCCGACGCTGTCGCGGTGCAGGATTTCGCCCTCCAGCAGATAGGTGACGGTGGCAAGACCGATATGCGGGTGCGGCCGCACGTCCAGCCCCTCGCCGCTGTTGAAGGTTGCCTCGCCCATCTGGTCGAAGAAGATGAAGGGGCCGACCATGCGGCGATGCGCCGACGGCAGCGCGCGGCGGACCGAGAAGCCATCGCCCAGATCGCGGACCGGGGGCAGGATGACCAGATCGACGCCGTCGACCTCTGAAGTGCGGATGGACATGGGACTTATCCTCTTTTCGGAAAATGGGGTCAGGCGCCGAGCAGCGCCAGCGCCTCAATCTGGGCGCGGCTATAGCCCTGCGCGGCCAGGGTCGGGACATGGCGTTCGGCGATCGCGCGGGTGCGACCGGATTCGCAGAGAAATTCGCGAACATCATGCAGATGCGGGGCCAGCGTCACTGGCTGGGCCTTCTTCGGTCCCAGGATCGCGTCGAGCGCATGGCCGATCCGCGACCGCACCGGACCGGCCGCCGCCGGTTCGCCACAGCCACAATCGGCAACGGCGCTCAAGGTAGCCTTCACGTCCTGCCATTCGGCGGAGCTGAGGCGCGGGGTGGCGATGTTCAGCATGAGAAGGCTCCCTGTTCGTCTGGACCGTTTCCTTGGCTTTCTTCTAGCGCGATGACGCTTTCAGGATCAGCCGGATAAAATCGGTCACTCTGTTCTATATTCTGGAAAAGAAGGGGCGCATTACCCGCGCCCCTCCCCTTTTATCGTCAGGCCGCATCGACCAGCACGATCTCGCTATCCTCGATCGCCGTCACGCGGATGACATCCAGATCCTGGATCGCCACGCCGTCACGGGCATTGGCCCGCACATCGTCGATCTGGATCGCGCCGGTGGCCGGGACCAGATAGGCCTTGCGATCCTTGCCGATCGGATATTCGGCGCTCTCGCCCGCCTTCAGCGTCGCAGCGACAACCCGCGCATCGGTGCGGATCGGCAGCGCGTCATTGTCATTCCCATAACCCGACGCCAGCGTCACGAACTGGCCGCTGCGCTCACCCTTGGGGAAGGGACGCGAGCCCCAGCTGGGCGCTTCGCCGTCGCGGGTCGGGATGATCCAGATCTGGAAGATCTGCGTCGTCACGTCCTCGCGATTATATTCCGAATGGGTGATGCCGGTGCCGGCCGACATGACCTGCACATCGCCCGCCTCGGTCCGGCCCTTGTTGCCCAGATTGTCCTGATGGGTGATCGCGCCTTCGCGGACATAGGTGATGATTTCCATGTCGCGGTGCGGGTGCGGCGGGAAACCGGTGCCCGGCGCGATCGTGTCGTCATTCCAGACGCGCAGATTGCCCCAATGGACGCGGGCGGGATCATGATAGCCGGCGAACGAGAAATGATGCTTGGCATCCAGCCAACCATGATTGGCGCCGCCCAGGCTGTCGAAAGGACGAAGTTCGATCATCTTGTGTCTCCTGCGGGCGGCGCATCCATGATGGGGCCGCCCTGTCGAAGACCCAATTAGCGCTTGAACGCATTTCCGTTCAGATGGATAAAATGCATCGAAACGTTCCAGGAAATCGAACAGTGAACAATCCCGGCACCCCGACCTTCGACCAGCTGCGCATCTTTCTCACCATCGTCGACACTGGCAGTTTCGCCGCCGCCGGGCGCAAGCTCAATCGCGCCGTGTCGGTCATCAGCTATGGCATCGCCAATCTGGAGGCGCAGCTGGGCGTGCTGCTGTTCGAGCGTGAAGGCACGCGCAAGCCGCAGCTGACCGTCGCCGGCCGCGCCCTACTGGCGGAGGCCCGCAGCATCGCCCATGGCATGGATGGCCTGCGCGCCAAGGTGAAGGGGCTGCTCGACGGGCTGGAGGCGGAGGTCAATCTGGCGGTCGACGTGATGTTGCCGGCCGAGCGGCTGGGCAAGGTGCTGCGCGCCTTCGCGAAGGAATTTCCGACGGTACAGTTGCGCCTCCATGCCGAGGCGCTGGGCGCGATCGTGGCGATGGTGCTGGATCGGGGCGCGGTGATCGGTATTTCCGGGCCGCTGTCGGCCGGGGTCGAGGGGATTGAGAGCATGTCCGCCGGGCTGGTGCCGATGGTCCCCGTCGCCGCACCCGACCATCCGCTCGGCCGGATGGAGGCGATCGCACCGGGCGCCGGGCGCGACTATACCCAGCTGGTGCTGACCGACCGGTCGCGCTTTACCGAAGGCCGCGACTTCTCGGTCGCCAGCCCCAAGACCTGGCGTCTTGCCGATCTGGGCGCCAAGCATGCGCTGCTGCGCGAGGGGATTGGCTGGGGCAATATGCCGCTGCCGATGATCGAGGCGGATCTGGTCGCGGGCACATTGGTGCGGCTCGCCATGCCCGATCATCCCGGCGGCACCTATCGCTTCTCGGGCATCTGGCGCCGCGACACCCCGCCCGGCCCGGCCGCATCCTGGCTGATCGCGCAGTTCGTCGCGCTGGGCGCCGACGATCGCGAGGCGGCGGGGATGAGCGACGTCTAGGCGTCCGCCAAAGACCGCGTCATCCCGACGATGCGACGCTTCCCCTTGATGAATCATGTTTTTCTGGCACACCCCAAGGAGATTGCGGCGGGGTCCGACAAGATGGCGACCATGTATCGCCGACCGGGCTCACGCCGACAATGACAGGTGGGGGACAATAGAGTGAGTGCGTGTCGCGCATGAACAAGGTCAAGGAGCCGCCTGCCACGGTCGGCGCGCGCCAATATCGTGCTTTTCTGAGCTACAGCCATGCCGACGAGCGCGCGGCGGGAAAACTGCATCATTGGCTGGAAACCTACCGGATGCCCAGGCGACTGGTCGGCATACAGGCCGGCCGGGCGGCGGTCCCGCGCCGGCTGACCCCGATCTTTCGCGATCGCGCCGAATTGCCGGCCGCTTCCAGCCTCGACGAACAGGTGCGCCTGGCCCTGTCCCAGTCGGACGCCCTGCTGGTGCTATGCTCGCCAGCGGCGAAGGCGTCGCGCTGGGTCAATGCGGAAATCGCGCTGTTCCGCGAACTTCATCCCGACCGGCCAATCATCGCCGCGCTGGTCGCGGGTGAACCGGCCGACAGCTTTCCCGCCGCACTGATCGCGCGCGATGCCGATGGCATAGAGCGTGAACCGATCGCCGCCGATTTCCGCGCCGACAGCGACGGCCCCAAACTGGCCCGGCTGAAGATCGTCGCCGGCCTGACCGGCGTACCGCTCGACCAGATCATCCAGCGCGACGCCCAGCGTCAGTTGCGCCGTGTGATAGCCGTCACATTTGTTGCGCTTTTTCTTGTCCTATTGATGGCGGCGATGCTGGTCTTTGTCGCGCGGGCAAGGAGCGAGGCAGAAAGCCAGCGCCAGCAGGCAGAGGGACTGATCGAATTCATGCTGACCGATCTGCGGGAAAAGCTGGAGGGCGTTGGCCGGCTCGACGTGCTGCAGACGGTGAACAAGCGTGCGCTCGCTTATTATGCCGACCAGCCCGACCTGGAGACATTGCCGAGCGACTCGCTCGAACGGCGCGCCCGCATCCTGCAGGCGATGGGCGAGGATGATTTCAAGCGCGGCGACACGCCAGAGGCCATCGCCCAGTTCCGCGAGGCCTATCGCGTCACGGCCACCCTGCTGGCCGCCGCGCCGAACGATCCGCAACGCCTGTTTGCCCATGCCCAGAGCGAATTCTGGCTCGGCTATGTCGATTTCCTGCGCGACCGGAACGACGCCGCCCTGACACGCTTCCAATCCTATCAGGCGCTGGCCGAAAGGCTGGTGCAGTTGCGTCCGGCGAACGGCGCCTATTGGCGAGAACTGGGCTATGCGCAGGGCAATATCTGCACCATCGCCCTCGCCAGGAAGAATCCCGACAGAACATTGCAAAGCTGCAAGGGCGCGCTCGACACCATGAAGCGGGTCCAGCGCCTGGCGCCCGGCGATCCGGCGATCGCTGCGGACCTCGCCAATCGCCATGCCTGGATGGCGGACGCGCTGCGCCTGCAGGGGGATGACCGGGCGGCACTGGTGCAGCGCGAAAAGCAGGACGCGATCCTGCGGTCGCTGCTCCGGCGCGATCCGAAAAATGCCGGCTATCTGCAGGACTGGATGCTGGCGCGTTATTCCATGTCGAACCTGCTCTATGATCTGGGTGAAACCGATCGCGCCAAGGCGCTGCGCGCCGAAGCCCGCGCCGACGTCGGCGACCTGGTGGCGCGCGATCCGGCGAACAAGGACTGGCGGGTCTGGCAGGGCAAGCTGGCCAAACCATTGACGAAGGGGAGCAAATAAAATGTCGACGCTGAACTATACCCAATATGGCCTGGCGCCATTGATCGAGGTCGAACTGGAAGATGGCGTCGCGCCGCTGCAGTTCAATGTCGCACTGAAAGGCGAGGAGGGTTGGGTTTCGCTGCGCTATGAACAGCCCGGCGTGACCGATCATGACTATATCGCCATCACCGAAAATTCGATCGTGGAAATCAACCTGATCGGCGATCAGCTGTTCTTCTCGAAAAATTACGACGCCATCACGACCGAAGAGCCGCTCTCTTCCTTTTACGGCGGCTTGATCTATGATGATTATCGCGCCGATCAGGACCGCTACAAGACCGTCCGGTTCCAGGCACGCTACAATCAGGGCGGCAAATATGGCACGCGGCACGGCTTCAACATCAATATCGACCTGCTGCAAAATCCCAGTGCCACCGAACCCAAATGGATCCCGCTGTCGATCGACCCCGACATTAAGAATCCGCCGCCCAAGGAAGACTGAGCGCAGCGACGGGGTGGTGGCGACATGATCCTTCCGATCCTTGCGCAAATCCGCAGGGTTGCACGCAGCGGCGATACCGTTCGCGCCTGGACAATGTTCGGCGCGGCGGGCTTGCTGCCGTCACGCGACAGCGATGCGCTGACCCTCAAGGGCCGACTGCTCAAGGATCGGGCGCTGCGCAGCGAGGGCGCCGAACGCGCCGCGCTGCTGGACGAGGCGCGACAGGCCTATCTCCAGGCGGCCAGCGACTGCCGCGCCACCTATCCGCTCATCAATGCCGCCACCCTCGCCTTTCTGAACGATCGCCCCGCCGACGCGGCCGACCTCGCCCGCCAGGTGCTGGCGCTGCTCGACAGCGGCGATCATGTGCAGGAAACGCGCTACTGGCTGGCGGCGACAGCGGCCGAAGCCCATCTGCTGCTGGGTGACGAGGCCGCAGCCCAGGCCGCCCTGGCACAGGCCATGGCGGCCGCGCCGGACGCCTGGGAAGATCATGCCGCGACGCTGCGGCAATTCCACGAGATATTGACCAGGCAGGGGCGCTCTACCGCGATCCTCGATCCGCTGCGCCCGCCACCCAGCCTCTATTTCAGCGGCATCATCGGCCTGCCGGACAATGAGGAGGAAGCCCGCACCAAGATCGAGGCGGCGCTCGATCAGATTGCGCCGGGTGCCGCCTTCGGGGCGCTCGCCGCGGGCGCCGATATCCTGATCGCCGAATGCGCCCTTTTCCGGGGCATCCAGTTGCACATCGTCCTGCCGACAAGTCTCGACGTCTTTCGGCAAGGCTCGGTCGGCCGGTTCGGTGACCATTGGCTCGCCCGCTTCGATCGCCTGATCGACATGGCCGACAGCCTGGACGCGCCCGACGCCATCACCAGCCTGTCCAACGCGGCGATCGACAAGGGGTGCGAGATCGCCATGGGACTGGCGCTGCGCCGTGCCGACGCCTTTGCGACACAGGCCATCGCACTGCATATCGGTCGCGCCTCGGATCAGCCTGCCCCTGCCTATTGGCTGTGGCAATCACGCACATTGCCCGTGCGCAAGATCATCCTCGAACAATCAATGCCTCCCTCTGGCGATGCGCTGCCCATGGCCGCCAACAAGGCTGTTTTGGCATCGACGACGCGCCTCGCGCCAACCATGCGCGAAAGCGCCAATGGCATGCATTTCCAGGCATTCGACGATATGGCCACCGCCATGCTCCAGGCCAGCCTGATCCTGAGGGACTGGCCGGACCATGGGCTGGCGCTGGAATATCAAACGGTCATGCCGAATGATCCGATCGATGGCGAGGAATGCCTGGCGCTACTCCTGGCGCCAGCCGCACTGGCCGGCAGCATCTGCATGCCCTGGCCACAGGCCGCCGCCATGTCACTGCAAGGCCCCGGCTATCGGTTCGAGATTGCCGGCGAAGTGATGACCCGCCAGGGCGATTGCCCGGTCGGCCATTATTATCCGCCGTCCAGCTGACGGCGCGCGCCTTCAGACGACCATGTCCGCCAGCATGCGCGGCGCATGGATCTGCATCTGACCATCTTCCCGACTGACGATGCCGCGCCGGATCAGCACGGCGATCGCGCGGGACGCGGTCTCGCGGGTCGTATTCGCGCTCAGCGCCAGGGTGGTGACCTGCGGCGCTGGCACGATATGGTCGCGACCATCGGCCAGCGCGAGCAATTCGCTATAGACCCGCCCGGCCGCGCTATAGGTGGACCGGGTCGCCATTCGATCCAGCGCCCGGTCGAGCTGGCGCGCCAGCAGCCAGGCCATGCCCGCGCCGATCTGCGCATCGCCCGCCACCAGCGCGGCCAGCGATTGTGCCTCCGCGCGCAACAGGCGGCTATCGACCAGCACCTCTATCTCGGCCCGGTGCGTCGTGGGCGTTGGATAGGCGCCGAAAAACTCCCCCGGCCCATGACGCGCCAATTGCTGGCGCTGGCCATCGATTCCAAAGGTCTGCACCGCCACGCAACCGTCGACGATCAGCCAGCAATGGTGCGACGCCTCCCCTTGCCGGGCCAATATCTGCTTGGCGCCGACCTGCTGCGGAACCAGCACGCGGCGCAGCAGCTCCGCCGCCTTCCGATCACATCGGAAAACCGCTGCCAGCACCTCGACCTGTTCCTCGACCTGCAATCCTTCACTCCTCGGTGACGATCGATCGTTCCGTTACCGGCATAGCCTATGCGCTCCGGATGAACAGGAGGGCAGGATGATTCTCGGAAAATATGTGATCTGCATCACGGCCATGCCGAGGAGATTTCCCTAGGGAATCAGCGCGACCCGAAGGAGGCCCCGGTGGGGCAACCTTTTCTTGGCCCGGAGCTTCATATGGCTTCGGGCCTTTTTTTTCGCAATCTCCATGCGGTTCGGCCATCAACCACAAGAGGGGGCGCCGCGCGTGGAAACCAAATGCCGGTGCGTGAACCGATCGGCAATATATGCTGCTGGATGGTCCCTGACAGGGACAGGTTCGCTATCAAAGCGATGCACCACCTTGTCATGAAGGTGGTGACCCCTACGGGCTTATAACTTAAATCTCAGGCAGGTTCAGGGCGTTCCTAAGTCCTCTGTAATTTCAGAGATTTGTCTTGTAGGGTGTTCGCGGTCGGTCGCTCTGATTTGCCTGAAATCCCATCAATTTGTGGGATCGATTGTGGGACCATTTCAGGCGGGAATTAGAACCGATGGCTCTGACAGCTTTGAAAGTGAAGAACGCCCAGCCGGGCCGTCATGTCGATGGTAGGGGATTATGCTTGGTCGTCAAACCAAGTGGCGCGCGATCTTGGGTTCTGCGGATGCAGAAGGATGGGCGTCGTCGCGACTACGGCTTGGGTTCGACCTTCGACGTGTCACTTGCTGAAGCGCGTGATGCCGCGATGGCACTGCGCCGTCAGGTGCGTTTAGGCGTCGATCCTGTAGCGGAGAAACGCAGATCTCGAAAAGGCGTGCCTAGTTTTGAGACGGCCGCGCGGGACTGCTACGAAGCGATGAAAGAGGGCTGGAAGAACCAGCGGCACGCAAGCTGGATCGCAAGCCTCGAGAACCACGTCTTTCCGTTGATCGGCGCCCGGCCCATCAACGAGGTAGACAGCCCTACTGTTGTGGAAGTGCTGTCTCCGATTTGGTTGGACATACCGGACACTGCCCGCCGCATCCTGCAGCGTATTGGAGCCGTTCTGGATTTCGCGCACGTCAAAGGCTGGCTTCCAGAAGAGGTATCCCTTCGTTCGGTCCGGAAGGGACTTCCGCGTCAGGCGGAAAAGGCCGGGCACCTGGAAGCCATGCCATATGCCGACGTCCCCTCGCTTATGCACCGGCTGGCGACGTCAGCATCGACGACCGGGCGCGATGCGCTGCGCTTCACGATCTACAATGCCGTGCGTTCAAATGAGACGCGCTTCGCGGTCTGGAGCGAGTTCGATCTTGAGAAGGCTGTCTGGACCATACCGGGAGAGCGAATGAAAGCGGGCGACACCCATGTTGTGCCGTTGTCACCGGCGGTAGTCGCATTGCTGCGCAATCGGTGGAACCAGCGAAGCAGCGACACTGGTCTGGTCTTCAGCAACGATGGCGAAAAGCCGATCAGCGATATGACCATGACCAAACTACTCAGGGACGATGGTATCAAAGGGGTGACCGTGCATGGTTTCAGATCAGCTTTCACCGACTGGACCGCTGAGCGGACCGGTTTCCCCAAAGAAGTGGCGGACAAGGCGCTGGCCCACAAGCTTTCGAACAAGGTTGAGGCAGCGTACCGTCGCACAGATTTTTTCGACAAGCGCCGAAGCCTTATGGCGCGGTGGGCTGAATATCTCGAGCAATGGCCTTCGAAGAGCAATTCTTCGCGGAGATTGGCTGAATGACCTGTAGCCGGTCTTTTTCCTCAAAAAAGTAAAATTTGGCAGATCGACTAAATCTTTGCCGACCTCTACGGAGCTATACGCGACCCGTCCGTGGAAAGGCGTTTCCAAGGGCAAGATGGCTTCCGACTTTCGGTGATCGTCGGAAGCCATTTTTTATCTGGATGGCGCGACCCGGATTACCTGTCAGCTTTTGGCTGAGGATGGGACGTTCCGGCCCGTCGCCTTTGGAGTGGCCGGTCAGGGTAGGCCGACGTTCGCAGCGCGGCTGCGCTAGACTAGGTCAAAGGCTTCCCTTGGGACACTTCAGCAGTTTCCGTAGTCCGGCTCGTATTCGATCTGGCGCTCGTCGGTTTCGGCGTGTTCCAGTTCGTACCCTGCCGCGAGAACTTCGGCTTGGCCGGTGAGATGCAAATCGCAAACGGGGCAAGCGAACTCATCCGCTGAGTACGTAATCTCGACAGTCTCCCATGGACCATCATCATAAGTCTCTTCGATGACCTCTTCGCTCACGCTGTCGCCTGCAAGAAAACCTTTGGCGGTGCAGACAATGCACTTCGCTTCCCAAGTATTGTCATTGCCCCACTTAAAGAGATCGGAATAGTGAACGGCGCTGCGAGCAGCTGCTTCTTCGATGAGGCGCTCTCTCGTTTTCTGCGAGACACCTTGCATCTTTACTTTAGATACTTCGATTTTCACCGCAACGAATGCCTTTAGCTTCTCCGCGGCGATTGCCAGAAGCTGTTGCTTTTCTTTCGCTTCGCCTTCACCGATCCAATCGTCGAGATTGCGCCCTATCGAGGCAAGGATGATATTGCAGGCATACCAGTAGCGCGCCTCCCAAGCTTCCACCTTCATGGCCTTGAACGGCACATCGCCGGAATGGAGCTCGGCGTTGCGTCGTTCAGAGATGGCCTGGCAATTTTGGCGTACATTCTCATCGAACGCCGGGATCAGATGGCGGAGCCGTTCGAAGAGCGTCTTCGCTGTGATGGTCTTTACGTCCGTTGTGGCGGATACGCCTGCGGCGACAAAAAGCGAGGGGGAATGAGTCGGATCGACCACGAGGCAGGGGTGACGATGAGCGAGTGCCGCTTTCCCGAGCAACTCAAGCGCCAGAGATGCCCAAAGCTGATATTCCTCAAGGTCTTTCTCGCCCTTTCGGCGTAATGCCTTGGCGATATAGGCACGCGACTTTCCAAGCAGCGCTTCCTCTGAAATGGCGGTATTTACATCGGTCATTGAACACTCACCCGAAAGAGAAGGCGACTGTCTGCTGCCGTCGCCGTTCGGCCATGTAGCATGTGCCAATTGTCTATCAGCAAGATCTCGCCACGACGCCATTCGTGCTTGATTACGTCGATGCGCCCGATCGCATTACTGACAATTTGCAGTGCTTCTTCGCCGCGTGCGTCCAGCGGCTCCATGCATCCAGGATCATAGCGGAGGAAGGGACGGCCCTTGTCCAAGATGGTCGAATAGAACGATCGCCGTCCGGTGCGTACCAGCACCGCAGCGGAGGCCAACACTGAAAGCTCGCTAGGGGAGAACTTGAGAGCGCTGATGGGTGCCAGCCGGGTCTGGGCTCCCGATTGGCCGGGGTTGGCGCAGCCAAGCAGAAGGTAGCGGGCTGGCCGGAGATAATGGGCCGTGTCAATGTGCATCGGCAATTCACTCAACCCATAGGCGGCGCTCAGAGATCGCTCTTCGGCTGCCTCGGTCGGGCGTGGGGCAATAGGTTCAATGAGCGCGCCATTGCGGCCAGCCACCACAGTGCCGATGCGCCGGGCAAATGCGAGGAGAAGTGCTGCGAATGCTTCGTGATTATCTGCCGTCGCACTATAGCAGCGCCAACCTGACTGCTTGTGTGTCCGGATTATTTTCTGTCCGGAAATTTGCACTTTCGATCCTCACTGAATTACATCTAGTTTCTATTGAAAGGGAGCACGGGGTTGGTCAAGATCACCGACAAAAACGACATGATGATGCTCCTGAGCATGGACCGGGCTGGGTCCGCTCTCTTGCATCCGAAAACCCCCACGGAGGCAAAAATGGATCGAAATCACTTAGCACCTAAATGAAAATGCAACCCGGTCACCTGGGCTGTCTTTCAGAAGTTGAATTGTCATGATGGACGGACAATCCCATCAATAGCTCAGACTGCCGGCCATTGCGCCGGATTCGAAAGCAGAACAGGGGTGGCAAGTTGATTCAAGACGAAGAAATTGCGCTTATCAAAGCGATGATTTTACGCGGCATGAAGATTGCCGAAATGCAGTTCTATTTCAATCGCCAAGACCGGCCAGTAAACACTGGTCGCTTCGCTGACATCCGTGCGGGCCGTTATGGCCGTTCGGCTCAGATCGCTCCCGCTGCAGATGCCACCCTTCAGGTCTTCCTCGACGACCATGCAGCTGGCCGCATCCAAGTCGAGCCAACTAGGCCTGACCCGCTGGCCAAGGCCACCTTGAAGGCCCTCTTTGGAAAGGTTGGAAAGGGCACTTGGCGCATTGCGGGTGGTGAGAGCGAGCGCGTTGAATGTAAGGAATCCTTCCACCTCAAGGGGAAGTGGCTTCGCGCTGTCGCTGCCCTCGCAAATAATCAAGGCGGTTACATCCTTTTCGGCGTCCGCGACAAGGACGATGAGGCGGGCCCCCTCATCGTCGTCGGCATGAAAGATACAGCCTTTCTCGACATTGACCCGCTCGTCCTCACACGCCGTATCCGGAGCACCTTCGATCCGACACCCACCTTCCAAGTAGGCAGAGTCAATTTTGGAACCAAAATTGTGGGCGTTATTCATGTAGATCAACACCCCGGTCGGCCCGTTATGGCCCTCAAGCAGGAAGGTGACATCTCCGAGGGCGACATCTTCTACCGCTATCCCGGTCAGAGCCTCCGAATTAAGTACAGTGATCTGCGCACGCTGCTGGATGAACGCGATGCGCGCATCCGGGCTGAGCTTCAGCCTATGCTTAACCGCCTCGTGCAACTTGGCCCCGGCCGCGCAATGATCGCAGATCTTGAAAACGCGGAACTCACCGACGGCCGTCGTTCAATCCGCATTGATAAGGAACTCGCCGAGACCCTCACATTCATTAAAGAGGGTCATTTCGTCGAAAAGGCTGGTACCCCAGCCCTTCGTCTCGTCGGCGACGTGCGCGTTGGAAGCGACGCACCTGCCATCAAGAAAGGTATCGTCACCCGCGCCGATATGCTCTCCGACTTCATCGATGATAATAGTCGCGCCGACCCAATCGACTACCTTCGTTTCGCCGTCGAGATATCTTCGGGTGAGTGGCTACCCATTCGTCACTTCGCCCGGCTCGCCGGCATGAACGATGTCCAACTCATTGCGTTTATCAAAGCTTCCGCTGGCCGACCCGCCATCCGGAAAAAATTCTCCGACCGTATAGCTAATCCTGACGCCGCATTCGCCACTGCCGCTGGCAAACCCGCTGCCTGGCTGGCCCGAGTGATCTCTGGCGAAGATGTGCATCCCTCTACTGCCGAAGAGGCCGGAGAGATCGGACGTGGCCTGCAGGGGATCGACACCCAAATTGCTATCTCGCCTTCAGTTCTTCGTGCCCTCGCCGGGGAGTGCCTCGACGCTGCTGCCGGCTCCGACAAAAACGCCCATGGCAGCTATATCCGACGTGGAATCGCAAGGCTCGACGAAATTTTCTACAGAGAGTAAGCGTAGCATTCATAGACCGACAATCTAAGGGCCGGCGGCATCACGCAAGCATCGGCGCCGCACCGGACATTTTCCTATCGGCCATCCGGGACATCCAGATTGTAATAGCCGGTCTGCACCTGAGGACGAAAATTCGAATGCTGAGCGACCGGGAAGGGTGTGCGCCGTGCAAAGGCGGCACTTTCTAGCGGGTGAAAGGCCCGCCCGGCGATGCTCCAGCCGGAAGCAACCGGGGCAGGCATGGAGGTGA